>CAYOID010000001.1:0-178588 GCA_964403955.1 uncultured Desulfohalobiaceae bacterium
CTGTCCCAGAGCCAGCCCATTTTCGAAACTCCCAGCAGAGGCTCTGGTCACAGCACGTGATCCTGTGAAAGTTTCTGACATGATCAAACCGGCTGTATGAAGACGACGCGCTCTGCTCAAAAGCAAGGATATTTCTTCAGCTCAAACCCAAATATTCAGCTTTGTCAGAGGCAAAGCTGAAACCTCAAGAGAATGACATGCGAGTCTCAGACATGAAGACCCTTCAGGCCAGCATACAAGATATGGGTCAACAGGCCGAACTCAAGAGGATGGAGCAGAGCCTGCGGGCCAGGCAGGGTTCGGAGGACTCCCAGGAACTGAAAAAGACCTGTCAGGAGTTCGAGTCCCTGTTCATTCAGAAGCTGTGGGCCAATATGCGCAAGACTGTGCCCAAGAACGAGCTGCTGCACAGCAAGGCTGAAGAGCGGTACATGTCCCTGTTTGATCAGGCCTTTGCCCGGGAGATGTCCCGGAACGGGGGGATAGGGCTGAGTGAGGTTTTGCTGCAGCAGCTTCAGAGCCGCCTTGAAGCCAGCAGCACCCATGCCTTTCCCGGTGAAGAGCGAGCTGAGGAGGCTTCCCTGGATGACCCTGGCAGGCAGGAGGTGCTCTTCCAGGGCAAAGCTCATCAGCCGGAAATCATGCAGCAGGTCGAATCTCTGGCTGCTGAAATCGAAAAGCGCCAGGCCCCGGTCATCAATGAAAGCCTGCCCCCCCATTCCGGCACCGAAAGCCTGAAGGCCGGATCAGTTCAGAGCTCGAGCCCTTTTGAAGAGTCTCAGCAACTGCTCATGCCGGTTCAGGGAGAGATCAGCTCTGACTTTGGATGGAGAGAGGATCCTTTTACCGGGGAAAGGGCCTGGCACAGCGGGGTCGATATCGCTGTAGAGCCCGGTACCCCGATCGCATCCTGCTGGCCGGGGCGGGTCGTCTTTTCCGGTCCCAGGCAAGGATATGGGAATCTGGTCATAGTCGAGCACCACAATGGCTGGCAGAGCTACTACGGGCACAACAGCGAGAATCTGGCCCAGGCAGGGGATGTGGTCAGTGCCGGGCAGGAGATCGCCAGGTCCGGCAGTTCAGGCCGATCCACCGGCCCGCACCTGCACTTTGAACTCAGGCAGGGCCAGATGGCCTGGGATCCGATGCACATTCAGCGCCGTATTTTGGCCGGACTGCAGATCGGCACAATGGCCTGAGTCAGCGAAGGCAGATGCCGGGCTGAGATTAAGATTTTCAGGTTTCTGCCGATGAAGCCGTTATCAGCTGGACTCCCGGGAGGGGACCATGAAGCACAAACAGATCGTGGAGAGTCTGATCAGGCAGCGGGAAGGGCTGAAGGTTCTTTCCTCACTGCTCAAGGAAGAATTTTCCGCCTTGACCGCCAGGGACAAGTCAGGGCTTGTGGACATGGAGCTGGCGGTCCAGGAGCTCATTCGCCAGCTGGCCAGGGAGCGGGATGATCTGAAAGCGGCGCTGGGCAAGGCCATGCCCGGCGGTCAGGGTTTGAGCCAGTTCATTGACCGCCAGGCTCCGGACTCAAGCCTCAAGAAACTGGTCGCGGACATGGAGCTGCTGGAAAGACAATGCTCCAGGCAGGCCACGGTGAACGCGGATCTGGTCATGGCCCTGGTCAAGCAGAGCCAGGACATGCTCAGCTTCATGCACGACCAGGTCCGGCCTCGAAACGAAGACGTGTACAGCCGGAGAGGGGATTTTGCCGATGACTGTTCTGAACCGAGGCTGCTCCAGGGGAGGCTCTGATGGGAGGGATCACCTCGGTCCTGAATATCGGTCGCTGGGCTCTGTTCAGCTCCCAGTCCGCCATCGAGACCACGGGAAACAACATCTCCAACGTCAACACCGAAGGCTACAGCAGGCGGGAGGTCCTCCTTGAGGAGGCCCCGTCCATCAACTATGCTCCGGGCCAGCTGGGAACAGGCGTTCGGGCCACACAGGTCATCCGGCATTTCAATGCTTTCATCGAAGAGCAGTACACCAGCAAGCTCTCGGATCAAAAGCGCTGGGAGACCTTGTCGGAGAATCTGAAGACAGTGGAGTCGGTCTTCAACGACTCGGACGATTCCGGCCTGAACAAGGCCCTCTCCAAGTTCTGGGGCTTGTGGCAGGACGTGGGCCAGCGCCCGGAGGACGAGAGCACCAGGACCGCCCTGCTGGGCCAGACCCGGAACCTGCTGAACACCATCCACATTGCGGACCAGGACATGACCCGGCTGCAGCGCCAGATGGACGACTTCATCGGTCAGGACGTGAGCGAGGTCAATGACATCCTGGGTCAGATCGCCGACCTTAATGCCAAGATCACGGCCAACACGGTGGAGGGGCGGAACAACCCCAACAAGCTCCTGGACGACCGCAACAGGTTGATTCGGGAGCTTTCGCACAAAATGGACACCAAGGTCATCGACAATGGGGTCGGGGACCTGATCATCACCACCAAGGCCGGGCACACCCTGGTTGATGGTCCGGAACACTTCCGCATCGCCCAGGAAGGCCCCCAGGCTTTTCAGTCCCTAAGCGCCGATTCGGATTTTGATGGTCAGATCAATTTCAGCGGGAGGTCGGAGTATGAGTTCACCTTTGAAGTCACAACAGGCGGAGATGTAGGGGGAGCAAACGCGGCTGAGCTGAAGGTCTCCATCGACGGAGGCCAGACCTGGCTCAAGGATGACGACGGCAGCGACTTGACCCTCTCGGCTCATGGAGAGGACAGCAAAATCACTGTGCCCAACAGCGAGGTCAAGATCTGGTTTGCAGATTCCTCGAATCAGCTTCGCTCCGGGGACACTTTCACGGTCATGCCCAAGAGCGGCTTGTACTGGTACGAGAACTCCTCCTCCAAGATGAACGTCACCCCCATGGTCCAGGGCAACGGCCAGGACAACGAGCGCAGGGTGGTCGGGGGAACCCTGGCCGGGGAGTTCATGTTCCGGGACGCGGCCATCGGGGAGTACCGGGAAAAGCTGGACGCCTTTACCAAGGGGCTGGTCTGGGAGGTGAACCGGATCCACTCCCAGGGAGCCGGGCTGGAAAAGCTGGCCGAGGTCACCGGGACCTATCGGGTGGACAACCCTGGAGAGGCTTTGGGGGGGCACAGCTCGGGCCTTCCATTTTCAAGCAGGCTTGAAAATGGAAGCATGAGCTTTGCCATTTATGACAGATCGACTGGAGAACTTGTAGAGGATTCAATACCTCTTGTTTTCGATCCCACAGATCCAGTGCAATGTTCTCTTGATGATCTCATTACAGCCATTGGGGCATCTGACTTGGACTCGTATATTTCGGCTTCTGAGGTCAATGGTTCTCTGCAAATCTCAGCACGAGACAACTATGAATTCGCCATCGGCCACGACAGCACAGGCGTGCTGGCCGCCCTGGGAGTGAACACTTTTTTTCAGGGGTCGGACTCCGAGGACATTTCCCTGAACAGCACGGTCAACAACAATCTCAACTTCATCAACGCCGGTCACGTCAACGGGGCCGGCGAGGTCAACCAGGGGGACAACACCACAGCCCTGGCCATCGGGGACCTGCAGTACACCGAGGTTGAGCTGACCACCAAGAGCGAGGGCGCGACTACCCAGACCCTGCAGGAGTACTACAGCTCCCTGACCTCCACAGTGGGCTCCAGAACGGCCGAGGCGCAATACAACGCCGACTTCTTCAAGACCCTGGCCGACGACCTGGACGAGCGTCAGAAGGAGGTCTCCGGGGTCAACCTGGACGAGGAGATGAGCAACCTGATCAAGTACCAGCAGGCCTACACGGCTGCGGCCAAGCTCATCACCACGGCCGAAGAAATGATGCAGACCCTGATGCGGATGAAGATGTGATCAAAATCTGCCAGGCGGACCTGGCAGATTTTGATTTTTTCATTACTTGTGAGCATGATGTGTCACTTTGATGCAGCCAGTTTGATCAGGGCAGAAACTTTTGAGGATGCTCCTCTTACTGCTCCCCTTTTCCAAGGGGAGCTGCCCGTAGGGCTGAGGGGTTCTTCCTCATGAAGCTTCATACAAGACCAATGATCGTACTTTTCTGCCCCCGACCCTCAATCATCGACCTGTCAGCACGGCCGGAGGGCGGTCTGACACAGGAGTCATGCCATGCGTGTCTCGCAGAACATGCTGTACGATAACTTCGTCAAGTACCTGAACCAGTCCACCACCAGGCTGCAGGAGCTCTCCCTGCAGGCCTCGACCCAGAAAAAGGTCAACCGGCCTTCGGATAACCCGGTGGGTATGGCCAGGATTCTGAATTATCGGGACTCCATCCAGGCCAATCAGCAGTATCAGGCCAACATCAACACGGCCACCGGGTGGCTGGGGCTGGCGGACAGCACCCTGATGCAGGTTCAGGACATCATGGCCAGGATCAACGAGCTGGCTGTCCAGGGGGCCAACGCCCCCATGACTGCCGAGAACAGGCAGTCCATCGCCCTGGAGGTTCGGCAGCAGTTCGACCAGCTCATCTCCCTGGCCAACACGACGTATGAAGGAAAGTCCATCTTTGCCGGGCACAAGACTGGGGAGCCGGCCTATAGAAAAGGGATGGCCGTTTCCAGTAATAATATGGATGTGAAGCCCTTTGTGGGGAGTGTGAAAGGGGACAGTGACAAGACCCTTCAGGTTCAATTCCTCAATGTTGATGGCGAAACAGAACAGACAGCCAGAATTGGAATTGATGAAGTCAGATATCACTATACCTCTGATGGAGGAGAAAACTGGGGAACAAAAACCTTAGCTGTCGGTGATAATACTCTTGACTTGGGAGGAGTTCAGGTGGATTTGAGAGACAACCATGAGGTGGTGCTCTCAGATCAATTCTCTGAAAACAATCCATTCATACAGGCTGATCTGTCAGGAGCAGGAGATCCGAACGTTTCAACAACTGGAGAGTTTGGCAAAAAGATTATTGTCCGAATTGATGGGGATTCTCAACTTGATGATCCTTCGGATACAGAAGTTCAATATGCTATCAGCAAGGATGGTGGGAAAACATTTGAGGATGGATATTCGAGTCCCATTGAGTCAAACAGGGCAACTCTCGAGCTTGGTGACGGCAAGACCTTGACGTTGAACGGAGGAGAGGTTTCGGATGAAGATCTCTTTACAATCAGGCCAGCTACTAAGCTCAATCTCAGCCCTACAGCCATCTACAACGGTGATAACAAGAATCTTCCTGCTGCTGAAATGCTGTCGAATTTTAATTTTTCAGTCACTCCTAAGAGTGGAAGCTTTGATGGAGATGTCAGGGTTAAGATCTTGAATACAAGTACAACTCGAATGGAAGACTCGGGAGATGAAATCGAGTTTCAATACAGCCTTGATGACGGATCCACCTGGTCTGATACCTTGACTGCTGGAAATTCAGATTCCCCGGTAAAACTCAACTTGCCTGGTGGGGAGGTTGAATTAGGGCTTGTCGGAGGTGCTGGCAATAATGACGTTGCAAATCTTGAGTTTGTCATCCATGGCACTAAAGTTCAAAATTTGAATACTGATGTCCATTCTTTTGCCCAGGGTGATTTTGATCAAAATGTACTGGTCCGAATTGATGAAGATGTTACCTTAGGTGATGGGCCGGGGTCAGAGATTTCATACTCATACAGTCTTAACGGCGGTCAGACCTGGAAGGCAGGGAATTCAACCGAGAATGTGGGAAGTGGAGAATATGCAACTCTGGCTATACTTGATGCCGGAGGAGTATTAAAGCTTGCAGCATATGAGCCAGATACAGGTCTTTCCTCCGGCGACCAGTTCCTGATCCAGCCCCGAAGTGCCGACATCTCCACCGAGATCTCCCAGGACGTGAACATGCCCATGAACAATGTCGGGCCGGACATCTTCGGGGGGCACTATCAGAACGAGGCAGGCATGGAGACGGCCTTTGAAGAGGACGAGCAGAAGAACCTCTTTCTGGGGGTGGGCAAACTGATCGCCGCCCTGGAGACCAACGATCAGGAAGGGGTGCAGGCGTCCCTTGGCTACCTGGACAAGGCCATGGTCCTGGTGGGGAACATGCAGGCCGACATCGGAGCCAGGGAGAATCGGCTCCAGGTGACCCAGACCATGCTGGAAGGCCTGGAGCTCAACGACAAGGAACGCAAAGGGAGGATCGAGGACGTGGATTTCGCCGAGCTCATGAGCCAGCTCACCCAGCAGCAGACCGTCTACCAGGCCATCCTCAAGTCCTCGTCCATGATCATGAAGATGAGCCTGGTCAATTACGTCTGAGCTGCACAGGCTGGATCAGCAGGCAAAGAAAAATCCGGGCGGCGCACATGGCGCTGCCCGGATTTGCAGTCTCAGGGGCCAAAAGCAATCAATCAGACCAAGCCACTGAAAATGTCTTTTTCCATCTGGACCATGTTTTCAGCAATTGTCCTGCTGTCCGGCTGATACTCACCGCTGGAGACCTTGGCCTTGAGTTCGGCCACCTTGTCGCTGCGGACATCGGTGCTTGATTTGACGGCGCTTTGAGTCTGCATCAGGCCTTTGGCCTGTTCAGACAGGTTGACCTTGTCCTGTTCAGGGCCATGGGCAGCCGATGGCCGGTCCTGGGGTGCGTCCCCATTTTTTTCGATCTTGTTTTGCGTGTATTGATCGAGCCTGTTCTGGTGTACGATACTGGAGATGGTCATGGTGTCCCTCCTTCCAAGGGATCGGCTTTGCCTGTCGGCTGACTGCTGTCAATCCTGAAAGCAGCACTCTTCATGGGTCAGTATGACATTGATCCTGTTCCAGGTCAATTGCCATAATCTCTTGATAACATGGTTTTTTTGTTTTTCATTCAGGGCTCGGCCTCTGGTTGCCACGTCGAGAGTGCCGTATTCAGGCCTGTACCTGAAGCTCAGTCTGGCCTGGAACTCTGAGTCCAACTCTTCGCGGATTTCCTGAACCAGAGGGTTCGAGCTCTTTGAGGGGATGAGGTTGTACATGATCTCTGCGACGTATGAGCTGACCAGTTCGGAGTCGTGAGTGTCCTGTTGCCGGAGCCCGGATGGGGAACCGATCCTCGGGGATCTGTCGCATCCTGGTCTCCCAGGTCTGCGCTGTAGGTCACTGTTTTTGATAAGGCGCATCACGATCGAACTCGCTCGGGACAGGAGAATTTCACCCACTTTATCCCCTCATCGACAGCGGGCGGAAAAACTTTAGGGCCATGGGGCGGAAAAACTCTACTTGAACCGGGCAAGAGATTGGACTAAATAGGGATGGCCATGCAGGAGCCTCTTTCACGAATCGCCATCATGACCAAGGCCGATAACCAGCCGGCATTCGAGCTTGGCGTGGAAATCCAGGAATGGCTCTCCGGCCAGGGAGTCGACTCTGATGTCTTCACCAATGAAGAGCGGAGCAAAGATTTCGACCTCGGGCATCCAGGGCCGGACCTGATTCTGGTCATCGGCGGGGACGGGACCATCATCAGCGTGGCCAGGCAGCTTGGGTGGCTGCAGCGCCCTCTGCTCGGCCTGAATCTCGGCCGGGTGGGCTTTTTGACAGACCTCACCCCCCAGAACTGGACCTCGATCCTGACCACGGTTCTGGAAGGCAGCTATCATCTCTCACCCAGAGTCATGCTCCATTTTGAGACCTTTCGGGACCAGGAGCTGCTCAACTCCGGCCGGGTGGTCAACGACCTGGTTGTCGGCCGCGGGGGCATGGCCCGACTGATCGGGTTGACCCTGCAGCACGAAGACCAGCTCATCGGCAGTTTCAGGGCCGACGGCCTGGTGATCTCCACCCCAATGGGATCTTCAGCCTATGCTGTGGCCGCGGGGGGAGCCCTGGTTCACCCCGAGCTGGAGGTTTTCGAGATCTGCCCGGTCTGTCCTTTCATGAGCAATGTCAAGCCGATGATCGTTCCCAGTTCCTGGGAAATCAGCATCAGGCTCGAGCCCACTTTCAAAGAGGCCTTTTTGACTCAGGACGGGCAGTCCGGCTGGAAGCTCCTGCCCGGTGATCTGGTCCGGATCAGACAAGCCGGAGAAAGGCTGTTTTTCGTGCAACCGGAATGCATGACCTACTTCACCAGATTGAGGGACAAGGGCTACAT
This sequence comes from uncultured Desulfohalobiaceae bacterium, assembly GCA_964403955.1. Lineage (GTDB taxonomy): Bacteria > Desulfobacterota > Desulfovibrionia > Desulfovibrionales > Desulfothermaceae > CAYOID01. The sequence goes on from CAYOID010000001.1 coordinate 8,080, forward strand.
GTGATGGGCAGGAGATGAGCCTTGTCTGATATCCGAGATTTCGATTCGGTCCTGGATTTGCGATTCGGGCTTGATCCTTACACGGATGCCTGGATTCTGCATTTCATGACCGAGAACAACCTTGAGCATACCTTGAATCCGGACATCAACGCCTCTCCCGAACATCTGCGATTCATGGTCGCGCTGGACGAGGATCAGGTCTTTGCCCCGTGTTCGGATCAGGAGTTGAAACAGCTCCTGCGCTCCAGGATGTCTCCTGAGCTTCAGGAGGCTTATAACCGGCAATGGCGGAGACTGGCTGTCTTTGTGCACGACAATGTCAAGGACAGGTACCTGTGGCGTCGGATCATTGCCCTGTGCCGGCATAAGTATCGCTTGGTCCTGAGTTCGCCTTTCATCATCCCCGGACGGCTGATGAAGAGGTTCTTGAATATCTTTCTGACCCAGACCAGCATCGACGATCCCCTCAGATCGGAAAAGAAGCGGGCCAATCAACTGGCCAAGGCAAGCATGGATTCGCAGACAGTGCAGGACATCCTCTCCGCCTGCCCCAAAGAGATCGCCTCCTGCGGGCGCATTCAGGACATGCGCTGGCAGCTGAATCTGGAGGAGCTGATCCGGACCCTGTGCCTGTCAACATGGCCCGAGCTCTGGCAGGATGAAGCAGAGGACGTTGCTGCCCGGGCCAAGGGAGATGTCCTGAACACCTCCCCGGAGGTGTCCCGGGTCCTGACCCGGGCCTTCTGCCCAGAGCGGCAGGGGCGGCAAAAGGTGCTCTTCATTCCGGATACCAGCGGAGGGATCACTTTTGATCTGCTGATCATCAAGGCCCTGCTCAGGCAGGGGCACAAAGTCATTCTGGCCTTGAAAGAGGGCTTTTACTTTCAGGCCCCGACTCTGTGGGATCTGGAGACCGATCCTGTCCTGGCGGAAGGGCTCAACGGGGCCGATGTGATCACGGAGAGCCAGATTTCCAAAAACGAGCTCCTGACCAGGCAGCGGTCCAATCCCCTCATTGTCATTTCTGACGGGACCCGGGAGAGACTGAACCTGTACCGGACCAGCGTGACATTCGCCAGGGCCTGGAAAGAATCGGACATCATTCTGGCCAAAGGCAAGGACAGCCATCGGCAGCTCATCCTGAACAGCCATGAGTTCACCCGGGACGTTCTCTGTTTTTGCCGCGGCCAGGACGGACAGCTCGAGGTCATTCACAAGCCCAAAGCCGAAGGGGTGTTCAAGTTCACCGAAATGCAGCTGCGCACCAAGGCTGAATCGATCATCCAGGACATGCGCGAGGCCAAGGCCGGCGGTCAAAAGGTCATGTTTTACAGTGCCATCATCGGCAGCATTCCAGGCCAGACCCAGATGGCCATCTCGCTCTTGAACACCTGCGTGCGCCATTTGCGGGAGAGGCTGGCCAACACATTCATCATCAACCCGGCCGAGCATTTTGAACCAGGCATGGACGGTGATGATCTCATGTACATGTGGGAGATCGTCCAGCGCAGCGGTTTGATCGATGTCTGGCGCTTTCAGAGCGTGGAGGATATCGAGACTGGGTTCGATCTCCTGGGAATGAAGATGCCTCCGGTCTGGGTGGGCAAAGATGCCACCTACTCCACGGGATGCACCAAGGAGATGAATATCGCCCTGGATCTTCAGAAACGTTATCCAGAGCTTCAGATCATCGGTCCTGATCCGGAAAGGTTCTTCCGCAGACGGGAGTACGGTGTGGGCAAGTTCTTTGACGCTGGAATCGATCGGACATGAGATGGACCGGCACGAAGTCAGCGCAGCCTCTGGCCGGGCTGACAGGTCGAGGGTCGAGGGTGGACGGTTGAGGGAAGAAAAGATCCCCGACGTGTCGAGAAATGACACTCAATCTGGCCCGTTTGGTCAGGCCAGAAACTTTCGGGGGGGGCTCCTCTTACTGCTCCCCTGGCTGCTCCCCTTGACTCAGGAGTGCAAAAAGTCCAAAAGGCGATTATTTTACTCCAATTGAAACTTGTAACTCTCTGATTCTACTGACTCCTGGCTTCTGTATTCTGACTTCTGCGGCTGTATCTTGAGTTTTTGCAGCCGCATCTACTAAGGGGAGCTGTCCGCAGGACTGAGGGGTCCGGGGAGCTGCCGAAGGCTGAGGGGTTTTTTTCTTTTGAAGTTTCATCCGAGAACGGATGAGAGGACAGTGAGCATGAAACGAGCGATTCAAACAGGCGTTCTGATCTGCTGCGGAGCGGCCCTGCTCCTGTTCGGCCTGCAGGGCTGCGCTCCCAAGGTTGAGATGGAAAAGGGACTGCGCAAGCTGGACAGCAGGGAAGCCGAGAAGGTGGTTCAGGCCTTGGATCCCGGCAGCCAGGGCCTGGGCTCCTGGGAGGAGCTCAGAACGCCCTTGCAGCGAAGCCTGGATTTTGTGGCCGGAAAACCAGGGCCAAGAGTGGCGGTTCAGACTTCTGCCGGAGGGTTCACCTGGGCCGATTTCAGGGTCACGCTTGAGCTTTTGCTGGAGCTGCTGCCAGAGCTGGACAACGATCCAGGGCTCCTGGCCTCCCATTTCCAGCTCTATGAGCTCATGCCGGGACCACTGTTCACCGGCTACTTTGAACCACAGATCGAGGCCAGCCTGGAAGCAGGACCAGAGTACCCCTATCCGCTGTACTCGGTCCCAAGGGATCTCAAGACCGTGAATCTGGGCCGGTTTCATCCCCGCTGGAAGGGGGAGACCCTGGTCTACAGAATCGAGGACGGCCGGATCGAGCCCTACCATGACCGGGCTCAGATCGATCAGGGAGTCCTGGAGGATAAATCAGAGATCATAGCCTGGGCCAAGGACCTGGTGGATGTGTTCTTCCTGCAGATCCAGGGATCGGGCCGGCTCATCCTCCCTGACGGGCGAGTCCAGCATGTCGGCTATGCCGGAAAGAACGGTCTGCGCTACACCTCCCTGGGCCGGGTCCTGGTGGACCGTGACCATATGGAGTTTGAAGGCTTGAGCATGCAGTCCATCAGAAACTATCTGCGGGAGAACCCCGATCTCTTGCCTGACATCCTGCACACCAACCCCAGCTATGTCTTTTTCCGGCACCGCGACGGAGGGCCCTACGGAGCCATGGGCCGAGAGCTGACCCCGATGGTCAGTCTGGCGGCTGATCCAAAGGTCTTTCCGCTGGGCTCTGTGCTGGCCTTTGGGGTTCAGGCCGAACAGGCCAATGCAACAGCAGCCCTCAAAGTCAACGGGGTGGGATGTGTCCAGGATGTGGGCGGGGCAGTCAAGAATCATCATCTGGACCTGTTCTTCGGTTCCGGCCGTCAGGCCAGGTACTGGGCCGGGCACCTCAAGAACCAGGGCAAGGTCTACCTGCTTCTGGCCAGGGACCGGGCTGTCCAGGCCCGCAGTGATCAAGGAGACAATGATGTATGAAGCCGTGATCGGACTTGAGGTTCATGCCCAGCTGAAGACCCGGTCCAAGCTTTTTTGTTCCTGCTCCACAGCTTTCGGCCGGGAGCCCAATACCAATATCTGTCCGGTCTGTACCGGCATGCCCGGTGCACTTCCGGTGGTCAACAAACGGGCCGTGGAGTTTGCGGTCAAAATGGCCCTGGCTGTTGGCTGTACAGTGAACGATCAATCGGTCTTTGCCCGGAAGAACTACTTCTACCCCGACCTGCCCAAGGGGTACCAGATCTCCCAGTACGAAGCACCCCTAGCCGAGCACGGCGAGCTCACGATGCAGGTCGGGGAAGAGTCCAAGACCATCGGGATCATTCGGATCCATATGGAAGACGATGCCGGCAAGTCCATTCACTCATCCCAGGAGAACATGAGCTTTGTGGATTTGAACCGAACAGGGGTCCCCTTGATCGAGATCGTGAGCAGCCCTGACCTTCGTTCCCCTGACGAGGCTGTGGCCTATCTCAAGGCATTGCGGAACATTCTGATCTATCTTGGAATTTGCGACGGAAACATGGAAGAGGGCAATTTCCGCTGCGATGCCAATGTGTCCATCAGACCCCGGGGAGAAGCTGAGTTCGGGACCAGGACCGAGCTGAAGAACATGAACTCGTTCCGCCATGTCCATCGGGCCCTGAGCTATGAAATCCAGAGACAGGAAGACCAGCTGCAGGACGGCGAGGCCGTGGTCCAGGAGACCAGGCTCTATGACGATGAAAAAGGCGTCACCAGGGCCATGAGAGGGAAAGAGGAGGCCCATGACTACAGGTACTTTCCCGATCCCGATCTGGTCCCCCTCCAGGTCAGTCCAGACGACATCAGACAGTGGGAAGCGGACCTGCCGGAGCTCCCTCTGGCCAGACTGCAGCGTTTTGCCCAGGATTACGGGCTGCCTGCTGAGCAGGCCAGAATCCTGACTGAGGAACGGGACCTGGCTGATTACTTCGAAGACGTGGTCGCGCATTGCGATCAACCCAAGACAGCGGCCCACTGGATGAGCTCGGAGATGCTTCGGGAGCTCCGGGAGATGCAGGTCAGTGCAGCAGAGTGCCCAATGCCTGCACAACACTTTGCCGCCTTGCTTAAACTCATCCAGGAAGGTACGATCAGTACCAAGATCGGAAAGCAGATCTTCCCTGAGGTTTTCAAGGAAGGCAGGGATCCTGAAGCCTATGTGCAGGACAAAGGTTTTGTCCAGATTTCGGATCAGACTGAGCTGGAGAGCGTGGTTGCCGAGGTCCTGGCTGAAAACCCCGATGAAGTCCAGGCCTTCAAAGGAGGCAAGAAAAAGCTGGTCAGCTTTTTCATGGGCCAGGTGATGAAGAAGACCAAAGGACAGGCTCATCCCAAGCTGGTCAATGAAATCCTGACCAGGCAGCTGCAGAACGATGGGTGACGGCTGGGCTCGTATGAAACTCAGCTGCTGGGGATGGCCAAAACGCGTCTCTTCGGCTTCAAATGGTGCGGGACCTTGAAGTGACACGCAGTTTGGCTTCGAAGATGTGAGAATCGAACTCCTGGATGAGACTCAGTGTCAAGCCTCAAAACAGCGCGAGGGCAGACCATGAAACGACATATCCGCTTTTCTGAACAAGAGGGAGCCCTTCTTCTTTTGGATCAGCGGTACCTGCCCAATGAAGAGAAGTGGTTTGTGTGCCGCAGGGTCGCTGATGGGATCGAGGCCCTGCAGAAGATGGTCATCCGGGGTGCTCCGGCCATTGGCGTGACCGCAGCCTACTGCTGCTGTCTGGGGGCCTTGGGTCAGGACGAGGGCGATCCGGAATGGCAGAAGAACCTGAATGAAAAGCTGCAGCGCCTGGCCCGGGCCAGACCAACCGCAGTCAATCTTCAGTATGCCGTGGACCGGATGCGTAATGCCTGGAAAGCGGATGCCGATATCGGCTTGAGCGATCTGCGCTGGGTCTGGACCAGACTGGCCAAGGACATCCACGCTGAAGACGTGGCTGCCAACAAGGCCATTGGCAAGGTTGGGATGGAGCTCTTTCAGGACGGGGACCGGGTCATGACCCACTGCAACGCCGGAGCTCTGGCAACAGGAGGGTACGGTACGGCTCTGGGCGTCTTCCGGGCGGCCAAGTCGGCGGGCAAAGAGATTCAGGTCATTGCCAATGAGACCAGGCCCTTTCTTCAAGGAGCCAGGCTGACCGCCTATGAGCTGCAGCAGGACAATATTCAGGTTTCCGTGGCCTGCGACAATGCCGCCGCGCTGTTGATGGCCAAAGGACTGGTCAACGGGGTGGTTGTCGGAGCGGACAGAATCGCTGCCAACGGAGATACGGCCAACAAGATCGGCACCTGGAACCTGGCCCTGCTGGCCAGAGAAAACAAGATTCCCTTTTATGTGGCTGCACCTTCGACAACCTTTGACCTTCAAATCCCAAGCGGCAGGGACATCCCCATAGAAGAGCGGCCTGCCAGCGAGGTCACCCACATCAACAAAGTCCGGATCACTCCCAGAGACGTGCCGGTGTATAACTTCGCCTTTGACGTCACCCCGGCTGAGCTGATCACGGGGTTCTTCACTGAGAAGGGCTTGCTCAGTCCTCCTTTTGCAGAAACCCTGGCCGCACATCTTGGACACGGAGGGACAACGTAGGAGTCTTCTGGACTGACAATCCCTGTTCCCCACGCCACACGCTCTGCAAGGACCACAACCCATGCTGCCCATCGTTGCCATCGTCGGCCGGACCAATGTCGGCAAATCGACCCTTTTCAACAGGCTGATCAAAAAGAACAGGGCCCTGACCCATGATCGTCCCGGGGTGACCCGGGACAGGATCTATGAAGAGGTCCTGGTTGAAGACCGGGCTTTCGCCCTTGTGGACACTGGAGGCATCGATCCCGAAGCGTCCTCCGGGTTGGATGAAGCCGTGTTCTATCAGGCCAGGGAGGCCATCAGCGAATCGGAAGCCATCCTGCTGGTGGTGGACGGACGGGCGGGATTGACCCCGATGGACAGCCAGCTGCTGGACTTCATCCGCAAATCGAACAAGCCTGTGCACCTGGTGGTGAACAAGGTCGATGGGGAAGAAAGAGAGCATGAGCTCATGGCCGAGTTCCATGCCCTGGGGGTGAGCATGAGCCCTGTCTCAGCAGCCCATGGCCACGGGATATCGGCCTTGATGGACACTGTGCTCAGCCTTCTTCCTTCAGTTGAAGGGCAAGCTGAAACATCTGCAGAGACGGTTGCCGGTCTGCGCCTGGCCCTGTTGGGAAGGCCCAATGTGGGCAAATCGTCCATGATCAACAGCCTGGTAGGAGAGAAGAGGCTCATTGTGGACTCCGAAGCCGGAACCACCAGGGATTCGGTGGATGTTGTCCTGGAAAAGGAGGGTAAGGGCTACGTCTTTGTGGACACGGCCGGCATCAGACGACGGACAAAGGTCAGGGACGAACTGGAGCGCTTCAGCGTGCTTCGGGCCCTGCGAACCAGCAAGCGGGCTCAGGTCACCATTCTGGTTGTGGACGGGCTGCAGCCCCTGAGCACGCAGGACAAAAAGCTTCTGGCCTACCTCGATCGGGAGAAGACCCCCATGATCATGGCCGTGAACAAGGTCGACCTCATTCCCAGGCAGGACAGGCCCAAGCTGAAGGAACACTATCAGCGGGCGATCGATTTTTGTTCCCATGTGCCCATCGTCTACACGTCCACAGTGACCAAGGCCGGGCTGGGGGGGATTTTGCCCCTGGCTGAGAAAGTCTGGGGGGAATGCAACCTCAGGGTGGGAACCGGGGAGCTGAACAGGGTCCTGACCAGAGCGACCACCCGGCACCAGCCGCCGGTGGTCAAGAGGCGGCGGCCGAAATTCTATTACATGACCCAGGCTGAGACCACCCCGCCGACCTTTGTCTTCTTCATGAACGACCACTCTCTGCTTCAACCGGCCTACAAACGATATCTGGAAAAACAGATCCGCAAGTCCTTCGGCTTCAGCATGGCCCCGGTGCAGATGGTTTTCAGGACGAGCCAGGGATGAGGACGGGCAGAACCGCTTGGTGCACACCTGATGTGTCGGCTTTGCCAGCCGTCGGGCTTGGATGAGGTTTACAAGCAGAAGCTTTCAATTTATTGAACGAGGTCGAGGCATGATCGGAAATGCCCTGAACTGAACCACGAGGCATCAAAAGGTCAAAGGAGTCCAGCGCGATGGAGAAGACGAAAAAGATCTGGTTCAATGGACAGTTTGTCCCCTGGGACGAGGCCAACGTCCATGTCTTGACGCACACCCTGCATTATGGGGCCGGCGTTTTCGAAGGAATCCGCTGTTATGAGTGTTCAGACGGTTCGTCAGCCGTGTTCCGGCTCAATGAACACGTGACTCGTCTCTTTGAGTCGGCCAAGATCGTCCAGATAGAGATTCCCTTCACTCATGAGGAGGTGTGCCAGGCTATTGTGGACACCCTTCAGGTCAATGGGCTCAAGCACGGCTACATCAGGCCCCTGGTCTTCATCGGCGACGGGGCCATGGGGGTGTATCCCGGGGACAATCCCATCCATCTGATCATCGCGGTCTGGCCCTGGGGAGCCTATCTGGGCGAAGATGCCCTGCTGAAGGGCATTCGGGTCAGGACTTCCAGCTTTACCCGCCATCATGTGAATGTGATGATGACCAAGGCCAAGGTCTGCGGGAACTATGTCAACTCTGTCCTGGCCAAGAGAGAGGTCCTGGCTGACGGGTATGACGAGGCCCTGATGCTCGATGTGGACGGCTACGTGGCCGAGGCGACCGGCGAGAATCTGTTCATCGTCAAGAAGAGCGTGCTCAAGACCTCTCCGCTGGGACCGGTGCTGCCGGGCATCACTCGGGATTCCATCATGACTCTGGCCATGGACATGGGGTATCAGGTCCTTGAACAGCGCTTCACCAGGGACGAAGTCTATACAGCGGATGAGGCCTTCTTCACCGGCACAGCTGCCGAGGTCACCCCGATCAGGGAGCTTGACAACCGACCTGTTGGAAGCGGAGAGGCCGGAGCCATAGCCAAGCTGCTCCAGCAGGAATTTTTCCGGGTGGTCCACGGCGACAACCTGAAGTACGCCGGCTGGCTGACCCATATCTGAACACGGTGAGCGAACGACCATGGCTCTGAGTCAGAAACACCTGACCACTTCATATCGGCCCCAATCCTTCGAGCAGGTTCTGGGCCAGGAACAGGTCCGTCAGATCCTCTCCAAGTCGGCTGCTGAGGACAAGATAGCTCCAGCCTACATGTTCAGCGGCACCCGCGGGGTGGGCAAGACCACCATTGCCAGGATCATGGCCAAGGCCATGAACTGTGAGCATGGACCGGCCAGGGAGCCCTGCAACGAGTGTCGCTATTGCAGGCAGATCACACAGGGAACCAGCCTGGATGTGGTTGAGATCGACGGGGCTTCGCACACCGGGGTGGACCATGTGCGCAAGCTGAATGAGGACGTTGGGTACGCTCCTCTGGAGTGCCGATACAAGGTCGTGATCATCGATGAAGCGCACATGCTCTCCAGGTCCGCCTTCAACGCCCTGCTCAAGACCCTGGAAGAGCCGCCCCGACATGCCTGCTTCATTCTGGCCACCACTGAGCCGCACAAGTTCCCGCCCACGATCGTCAGTCGCTGTCAGCACTTTGTGTTCCAACGGATTCCGCAGAAGAGCCTGGATGCGTATCTGGCCTCGATTCTGGACAGGGAAGGCGTTGGGTACGAGCCCGAGGCCCTGAGCCTTTTGGCCCGCAAAGGTGCGGGGAGTGTCAGGGACTGCATGTCCCTCTTGTCTCAAGTTCTGGCCCTTGGCGAGGACACGGTCAAGACCGATGCGGTCCGGGACATCCTGGGCATGGCCGGTCACGAGATGATGCGGTCTCTTGTCCAGGCCTTTGCCGACCAGGATGTTCAGGCCTTGATCGCGACTGTGCGCTCCCTCTTCGACCAGGGATTGGATCTGGGCTTTTTTCTGCAGGAACTGGCAGGGCTGTGGCGTAACCTGTTTCTCCTCAAGCAGACAGGTGAGAACGGCCTTGAACTCTTGGAGATGCCTGAAGAAGAGTCCAGGCACTGGCTTGAGTGTGCCGAAATGTTCACCTTGAGCCGGGTTCACGGCGCCTGGCAGATGACTCTGGAAGGGCAAAAACGGGTCATGTCCAGCCTTGAGCCGAGCCTGGCCCTGGAGCTTCTGCTCTTGAACATCGCTTTTCAGCCCGATCTGACGGAGATCACCTCTGCGACCCTGGGACAGCAGGGACGGGGACAGGGCAGGCCAGCCGGGCAACAGGCCGAGCGGCCAGCCCGGCAAGCACCTTCCGGACCCCGCAGAGCTGAAAAAACTGCCGGCAATGCCCAAGGGAGTTCTCAGGAGCTGCAGGCGGACAGGCCAAAGGCCAGAAACTGGCAGGGATTTGTGGACCATGTCCAGTCCAGTCGTCAAGGCCAGGGCCTGCCCAATCTGAGCATGATCTCAGGGCAGCTCAAAGACGATGTCCTGGAGCTGCACTGCTCGCCGTTCATGGGCCAGCGGCTGCAGGACCAGGCCAAGCTCCAGACCTTGAAGAGCCTGGTCCAGGAGTTTTTTGGACAGCCCCTCAGAGTGGAGATCGTCTGCGGGCAGGCCAGGCAGCCCAATGGGAGATCAGAGCTGAAGCAGAGGGTGCTCAACGACACAGCAGTCAAAGGGGCAATGGAGACCTTTCAGGCCAAGGTTGTGGACATCAGCCCTCGAAAAGCCGGAGACTCTCCAGATCAGGAACAGCCGAGCCGCGGCCGTCATTGACCGTCCAATGCGGGCAGGGCTTTGAGCTGACGCACACGACCGTAAAGAGACCTGCAAGGAGGTCATGGATATGAGCATGCAGGAGATGATGCGCCAGGCGCAGCAGTTGCAGAAGAAAATGGCCCAGGTTCAGGAAGAGATGGGGCACAAGACTGTTGAGGCCTCTGCCGGGGGGGGGATGGTCACGGTGACCGCCAATGGGTCCCAGAACATCACCGAGATCCGGATCGATCCTGCTGTGGTCGATCCCGAGGATGTGGCCATGCTCCAGGATCTGGTTGTAGCCGCCACCAATGAGGCCCTGAAGAAGGCCAAGGAAATGGTGGAGTCCGAGATGTCCAAGCTCACCGGGGGCTTGAAAATCCCAGGCCTCTTCTGAGGCAGGAGCGGATACCAATGCTGGACAGACTGCCGCAGTCCCTGCAGGCCGTGGTCAACCGCCTGGGAGAGCTGCCCGGTGTCGGCCGCAAGTCGGCCCTGCGTATGGGACTCACCCTTCTGCAATGGCCTGAAGAAAGAGTCAGAAGCCTGGGACAGTCCATCCTCGAGCTCAGGGAGGCCCTCTGCCTGTGCAGCCAGTGCGGAAGCCTCTCCGATGCCGATCCCTGCGCGATCTGCTCTGATCCGGCCAGGCGGGACGATCTGGTCTGCGTGGTCGCAGATTGGGATTCCCTGTTGACCATTGACGAGGCTGGGTTTTATCGGGGCAAGTACCTGGTCCTCGGTGGACTGATCTCGCCCCTGGACGGAGTTCATGCCGGGAGCCTGGATCTGCAGAGGCTCAAGGACCGGCTTGAAAGCTCCACGGTCAGTGAGCTCATCCTGGCCCTGGGAACGACCCGGAAGAGCGAGGCCACAGAGTCGTACATCCGAAACATGATTGCCGAAGAGTTTCCCGGAGTCATGATCTCCAGGCTGGCCCAGGGCATCCCCATCGGTTCCGAACTCAAGTTTGTCGATCGGGAGACCCTGAAACAGTCCCTGAACTTTCGGCAGCAGCTCTGATTCAGGGCAGCTTCCGGCTGCGCTGAATCTTTTTTCCCTGCTCAAAAGTGAGGAAATGTGGTTCTTCACTCCCAATCCAAACATTCAGCGCAACCAGAGGCTGCGCTGACAGGTGAAGTCCTTTCCGTCGTCTTCCACAATCCAGACACCAATTATTCTGTCTTCAGGCTCAAATCGCCGGATGAGCCCGGCCAGGTGACCGTGGTCGGCAACATGGGGCAGGTGGTGCCTGGAGAGTCTGTCTCCCTGACTGGAAAGTGGGTCGAGCATCCCAAGTTCGGCAGGCAGTATCAGGCCGAGAGCTGCGTCCAGAGCCTTCCGGCCACCATCAACGGCATTCAGCGTTATCTGGGGTCTGGAATGATCAAGGGCGTGGGACCGGCCCTGGCTGAAAAAATGATCGATGCCTTTGGCCAGGAGGTTCTGGACATCCTGGACAGGTATCCCAAGCGGCTGTTGAAAGTTGAAGGCATCGGTCCCAAAAAGCTGGACACGATTCAACAGTCCTGGGCTGAGCAGCGTGAGATCAGGTCTTTGCTCATTTTCCTGCAGACCTATGAGGTCCCCCCGACTTTTGCCGGGCGAATATTCCAGCGCTATGGAGCCGGGGCAGTGCAGAAACTGCAGGAAAACCCCTACGACCTGGCCTATGAAATTCGGGGAATCGGCTTCAAGACCGCAGACGCCATGGCCTTGAAGCTGGGTTTTTCCGAGGACAGTCCGGAACGGCTGGAGGCACTGCTGGTCTTTCTCCTCTTTCAGGGCAGTGAACAGGGGCACGTCTTTTTGCCCCTTGAAGACCTCTTTCACAGGGCCACAGAAGTGCTGGGCAGCGACCTCAGGGGAGGTCTGGAAGGGGCTCTGGCCCGTCTTCAGGAACGCAAGCGGGTCGTGGTTCTGGATCTTCCGGAGCAGGGTATCGAACAGGCTGTTTTCCTGCGTCACTTTTACAAGTGGGAGATGGAGATCGCCTCCAGGTTGCTCAGCCTGGTCTCTCACCCCGGTACACTGTCGTCAGAGCGGGTCGGCCAGGCTCTGGAATCCATGTACGAAACCGCGGGTTTGAAGCTCTCGCAGGAACAGGAGGAAGCCGTCCGGCAGGCCTGCCGGAACAAGGTCTCGATCATCACTGGAGGTCCGGGGACCGGCAAGACCACCATCACCCGGATTGTGGTCAACACCTTGCGCAAGCTTGGTCTGAAAATCAAACTGGCCGCCCCGACCGGCCGGGCCTCAAAGCGCCTTTCAGAGGCCACGCGCTGTCATGCCTCGACACTGCATCGACTCCTGGGTTTTGAACCGGGCGGGGGGTTCACCTTCAGCGAAGACAAAAAGCTCAAGGCCGACGTCCTCCTGGTGGATGAAGCCTCGATGCTGGACTGCCAGCTCTTTGTCAGCCTTCTCCGGGCCCTGCCGTTGACCTGCAAGCTGGTCCTGGTCGGAGACGTGAACCAGCTGCCGTCAGTTGGGCCGGGCAATGTGCTCTCCGATCTTTTGGAGAGCGGGACAATCCCGCACATGATCCTGACCCAGATTTTTCGCCAGGCCCGGGAAAGCACGGTGGTGGTCAATGCCCACCGCATCAATCAGGGCCAGTTTCCTGTGGCCAGCCCCAAGCACCCTCCGGCTGCCGACTTTTTCTGGGTCGAGCAGGATGATCCCCAGAAGGTCCAGGACCTGATCTTGAATATGGTCTGCGAGCGGATCCCCGAGGTCTATGGGTTTGATCCCCTCAAAGAGGTGCAGGTCCTGACTCCGATGCACAAAGGCCTGGTGGGGACCTCGGAATTGAACAAGCTGCTCCAGGAGCGGCTCAACCCCGAGGGACGGGAGATTCGCAGCGGGTTCAGGGTCTTCAGGGTGGGGGACAGGGTCCTGCAGACCAGGAACAACTATGAAAAGGATGTCTTCAACGGCGATCTGGGGTGGATCGCCCGGATGGATCAGGAGTCAGGAGAGATCATGGTCGACTTTGATGGCCACAGGGTCAACTACCCGAACCCGGAGCTGGAGGAGCTCCAGCTGGCCTACTGCATCAGCGTCCACAAATCCCAGGGCAGCGAGTATCCAGCGGTGCTCGTTCCAGTGGTGACCCAGCATTTTCTTCTCCTGCAGCGCAACCTTATCTATACGGCTCTGACCAGGGCGACCCGCCTGGCTGTGCTCATTGGCAGCAAAAAGGCCCTGGCCATCGGTATCAACCGGGTGGGCGGAGACAAGCGTTACACCCACCTCAAACACAGGCTGCAGGAGGAGTTCGGGCCTTGAAAGCTGGGCTTTGAGCAGGCTCACGGTATTGACAACCCGTGATCGGGTGTTTACGTTAATCAACTTAATGGAAGGCGAGAGTGGCGGAACTGGCAGACGCACTGGACTTAGGATCCAGCGGGATTCCCGTGGGAGTTCGAGTCTCCCCTCTCGCACCAGAACTGACGAATCAGCCTGGAGTCAGCTTTCCAGGCTTTATTATTTTCAGCTCTTCACCACCAGAGGGGCAATGGAGTTCCACACTATCCATAGAGACAGTGGGGCACAAAGTCGAGAAAGAAGTTTCCGGGCGTCAGTTGGGTGGTGGAACTCTTGATGTGTTCTCGTAAGAAAGAATCCCTCAGCCCTACGGGCAGCTTCCCTGAGTACAGGGGAGCAGTAAGAGGAGCCTCCTCGAAAGTTTCTGCCCTGATCAAACCGGTTCATAAGAGCCGGCGGCGGGGCTGACTCCTAGCTCCTGTATCCCTGCGGCTGCATCATGAGCATGTTCAGCCGCATCCATTCTATTCATTGTATCCATTCATAAAGGAGAGAGCAGATGGAATATCAGGTCGAAGAAATGTCCCCGGTCAAGCGTCAGGTCAAGGTCAAGGTACCAGCTGAAGAGGTCAACGCAGCCCTGGGTTCGACTGCGGCTTTTTTTCGCAAGGATCTCAAACTGGATGGCTTTCGCAAGGGCAAGGTCCCGATCTCCGTTGTGGAAAGCAAGTTCAAAAAGGACATCCAGGATCAGGCCAGCCGGGACCTGCTGAACGTCCATTTCAACCAGATATTGGGAGAGATGAAGGTCGAGCCCTTGTCAGGCATTGATCTGGATGCAGGGCAGTTGGAAAAGGATCAGGATCTGAACTACACTTTCACTTTCGAGATCCTTCCGGAAATCGAGTTGCCCGAGTATCACGGCCTCTCAACAACCAAAAACAAGGTCACGGTTCAACCCGAACTGGTGGAGACCGCCTTGAAGAGAGTCCAGCGGGAAAACAGCAAGCTCGTTCCTGTGACTGAAGAGCGCACTCCGCAAAGCGGGGATGTGGCGGTGATTGATTTTCAGGCCTTTGAAGACGGCCAGCCCCTGGAGAACATCAAAGCGGACAAGTTTGAACTGACCCTTGGCGAGGGGCAGTCCCTGCAGGATTTTGAGACGATCGTCAAGGAGCTTTTGCCTGGTGCCACGGGTGAGGGCGACGTCACCTTTCCTGAGGACTTCATCAATCCCGATCTGGCCGGCAAGACAGTGAACATGCAGGTCACCCTGAATGCCATCAAGGAACGCCAGTTGCCTGAGCTCGACGAAGACCTGGCCGAGAAGGTCGGGGGATACTCCTCGGTTGAAGAGATGAAGAAAAAAATTGAAGAAAACTTTTATAACCATTTTGATGGGATGGAGAAATCAGCCGCCCAGAAGCGGCTTTTGGATCAGATTGTCTCCCAGGTCGAGATCACGCTTCCTGAGAGCCTGGTCAAATCACAGCTGGACAGCATGGTTGAAAACAGAAAGGCCAAATTGGAACAGCAGGGCAAGAACCTGGATTCCGCAGGCGGAGAAGAGGTGCTGCGCGAAGAGCTGCAATCCGAGGCAGAAGAGATGGTCAAAGGGCATATTGTGCTCATGGCTATTGCCAAGAAGGAAGATTTGAGCGTGACCAACCAGGAAGTGGAGCAGCATCTGTTCAGAAGGGCGATCATGTCCGGCCAGGATCCTCAGCAGCTCAAAAAATACTATGAAGACAACAACATGATGTTTGCGCTCCGGGACAGCCTTCTGGCTGACCGGGCCATGGAGCTGGTCTACGAGAATGCCCGGGTCGATGAAGTCGATCCCGGCTTTGAAGGGCACAAGAGCCCGGAAACCGTGGAGCAATCCGAAGGGTACAGCAGTCGGGAAGGGAGTGCAGGCTGAAGCTTTTGCCTTCTCCCTTGCGAACATTGTTCAAGACATGTATGATTATTATTGCCAGATTTCCTCATTTCTGGTCCCTGGGGTGATTCGTCTCCAGAATCGGGATTGAGGCAGCTGGAGGAATAAAGCGAGGTGATGACTGATGGCCAATATTCCGATAGTGATTGAGACCTCTGGCCGGGGCGAGCGGGCTTATGACATCTATTCCAGACTGCTGCGGGATCGGATTATCCTGTTGGGGACCCCGATCGACGACTACGTGGCCAATTTGCTCTGTGCCCAGCTTCTCTTTCTGGAATCAGAAGATCCGGACAAAGAGATCAACTTCTACCTCAACAGTCCTGGCGGGTCTGTCACGGCTGGATTGGCCGTGTACGACACGATCCAGTACATTTCCGCTCCAGTAGCGACCCTGTGCCTTGGTCAGGCCGCCAGCATGGCAGCAGTTTTGCTGGCTGCCGGGACACCGGGAATGCGCTATGCCCTCCCCCACAGCCGGATTCTCCTGCACCAGCCTATGGGAGGCTTCCAAGGACAGGCTACCGATATTGACATTCAGGCCAGAGAAATTATTCGATTGAAAGAGAGCCTGAATCAAATTCTGGCTGACCACACAGGCCAAAACCTGGAAAAAGTTGAGCAGGACACTGACAGAGACTACTTTATGGGAGCTCATGAGGCCTGTGACTACGGAGTTATCGATCAGGTTCTTTCCTCCCGTAAGGAGGTCGAGGAGTAAGAGAGACTTTATGAGCAAAGAAAAAAACAATGAGACTTCAGAGTTGTGCTGCTCTTTCTGCGGCAAGTCACAGGACAAGGTGCAACGGCTCATTGCTGGCCCTGATGTTTACATCTGCGATGAATGCGTGGACCTGTGCAACGATATTTTGACCCAGGACAAAATCGAGGAGCAGACTGGAGAGGGAGGCCTGCTGCCGCCCTCAGATTTGAAGAAAGCCCTTGACGAGTATGTGGTTGGGCAGGAACAGGCCAAGAGGGTCTTGTCCGTTGCCGTGTACAACCACTACAAGCGAGTCTATTACCAGGATTCGCACTCCAAGGATGTCCAGCTGGACAAGAGCAACATTCTGCTCGTTGGGCCCACTGGATGCGGAAAGACATTGATGGCTCAGACTCTGGCCAGAGTCCTCAAGGTCCCTTTTGCCCTGGCTGACGCGACCACCCTGACTGAAGCCGGCTACGTGGGCGAAGATGTGGAGAACATCCTGGTCCAGCTGCTCCAGAATGCCGACTACGATCTGGAATCCGCGGCCAAAGGTATTGTCTACATTGACGAGATCGACAAGATCTCGAAGAAATCCGACAGTGCCTCCATCACCAGGGACGTGTCCGGGGAAGGCGTCCAGCAGGCCCTGTTGAAGATCATCGAGGGCACAGAAGCCAACATTCCCCCCAAAGGGGGGCGGAAGCACCCCCAGCAGGAATACATCCGGCTGAACACGTCGAACATCCTCTTTATCATGGGTGGGGCTTTTATCGGACTGGACAAGATCATCCAGCAGCGGACCAAGGGATCAGCCATGGGGTTTGGCGCTGAGCTGGGCAAGACCAAGGAAAAGAAGCTTGGAGAAATTCTCAAGGCCAATCAGCCCGAAGATCTGATCAAGTTCGGTCTCATCCCTGAGTTTGTGGGCCGGATTCCAGTTGTGGCCGCTTTGGATGAACTCGAGGAAGACGATTTGATCCACATTCTGCAGGAGCCCAAGAATGCTCTGGTCAAGCAGTATCAGAAGCTCTTCGAGCTTGATCATGTCCGACTCAGGTTCACCAAGAATGCCCTGCGGTCCATCGCCCACCGGGCAATGGCCAGAAAGACAGGGGCCAGGGGACTCCGAAGCGTCCTGGAGTCCATCATGCTGGATATCATGTACAAGCTGCCGTCCATGGAAGGGGTGCAGGAGTGCGTGATCAACAAGGCCGTGGTCGAAGAAGAGGCAGAGCCCATGCTCTTCTATCAGCAGCAGGCCAAATCCGCTTGAAAGACAAGGTGACACACCCTGCTCAAAAGAAAGGTTCCCTCTTCAGTCCAAACTCAAATATTCAGCGCTGCCAGAGGCTGCGCTGAAAAGACACTGCTATGTGAAGGCAAGAAAAGACCATTATGAGTGAGTTCATCACCAGCAGTCATAAACACAAGGGGACGTTCAACCTGCCGCTCATGACCTTGCGGGACGTTGTCATGTTCCCAAAGGCCATCATCCCCCTTTATGTCGGGCGGGAAGCTTCGATCAAGGCTGTGGAAAATGCTCTGGCCGACCATGAAAAGCTGATCTTCCTGGTTGCCCAGAGCAACCCCGAGGTCGAGGTTCCAGAGACCAAGGACCTCTTTGAAATTGGGGTGCTCTGCAAGATTCTGCAGCTGCTTCGCCTGCCGGACGGCACAGTCAAGGTTCTGTTTGAAGGTTTGCACCGGGCTG
This sequence comes from uncultured Desulfohalobiaceae bacterium, assembly GCA_964403955.1. GTDB lineage: Bacteria > Desulfobacterota > Desulfovibrionia > Desulfovibrionales > Desulfothermaceae > CAYOID01. The sequence goes on from CAYOID010000001.1 coordinate 25,909, forward strand.
CCTGGAAGGGCGAAGACCCTCTGTTTGAAGGGGATGCGAAATACCCGGTCGTCGAAGTCACGACCGTCGAGGATGAGCCCTATGACCACAATCAGGCCAAGGCCCTTGTCCAGATGGTCCATGACAATGTGAAGTCCTTTGCGGCTTCGAACAAGAAATTGTCCGAAGAGACCGTCAAGACCATCTCATCTGTTGAAGACCCGGGACATTTGGCGGATGTGGTCATTCCCCACCTGAAAGTCGACTTTTCCAAAAAGCAGGCCGTCCTGGAAAAGCTCGATCCCGTGGCCCGGCTGGAAGAAGTCTATGGGCTGCTGATCAGCCAGATCGAATATCAGGAGACGGAACAGAAGATCAATTCCCGGGTCAAGGAGCAGATCGAGGCCAATCAGAAAAATTACTATCTGAATGAGCAGCTCAAGGCCATCCACAAGGAAATGGGAGTGGAGCAGGATCCCGGTTCCGAGGCGGAAGACCTCCTGCAGAAGCTCGACGAAAAAGAGATGCCTGAAGAGGCCAGGGAGAAGGCCAAGAGGGAGGCCAACAAGCTGAGGCAAATGCCCCCCTCTTCTGCCGAGTACACCGTAGTCAGGAACTACGTGGACTGTATTCTCGATCTGCCCTGGGACAGGATCAAAGACACCGAGCTGAACATTGAGCAGGCTGAGAAGACCCTGGACGAGGATCATTACGGTCTGGAAAAACCCAAAGAGAGGATCCTCGAATATCTGGCGGTCCAGAAGCTGGTCAAGAAGATGCAGGGACAGATCCTCTGCTTTGTCGGGCCGCCCGGGGTGGGCAAGACCTCCCTGGCCAAGTCCATCGCCAGGGCCACGGAACGGGACTTTGTCAGACTCTCCCTGGGTGGGGTCCGTGACGAGGCAGAAATTCGAGGCCACAGAAGGACCTATGTTGGGGCATTGCCAGGCAAGATCCTGCAGTCCCTGAAGCGCAAGGAGTTCAACAACCCGGTCATGTGCCTGGACGAAGTGGATAAGATGAGCACGGATTTCAGGGGGGATCCTTCAGCCGCCCTGCTTGAGGTTCTGGACCCTGAGCAGAATTTTGCCTTCAACGACCACTACCTGGACATGGACTACGATCTGTCCAACATTTTCTTCATCACCACGGCCAACACCCTTCAGTCCATCCCCTGGGCTCTGCGGGACAGGATGGAGGTCATCACCATCCCCGGGTACCTGGAAACAGAGAAGATGAGAATTGCCAAGTCCTTTCTCCTGCCCAAGCAGATCACTCGCCACGGGTTGGATGAGAAGAATATCCAGGTCTCTGATCAGGCTATTCTGGAAGTGATCCGCAAGTACACCCGGGAGGCTGGAGTCCGCAATCTGGAACGGGAGCTGGCTTCGATCTGCAGGAAAGTGGCCAAGAAGCTGGTTCAGGGCAAGCAAGCCCAGGACACCGTGCACGTGAACCGCAAGAGCGTCGGCAACCTGCTCGGTGTTCCCAGGTACCGTTACGGAGAGCGGGAAGACAAGGCCCAGGTCGGCTTGAGCACTGGACTGGCCTGGACTGAGCTGGGCGGTGAGCTGCTGATGATCGAGGTGGCCTTGATGTCCGGGAGCGGTAAGATTGAAGTCACCGGGACCATCGGGGATGTGATGCAGGAGTCGGCCAAGGCGGCTCTGAGCTATGTCCGTTCCAGGTCAGCTCTGTTCGGGTTGCGGCCCGACTTCTATAAAGAGGTGGACATCCATATCCACATTCCGGAAGGCGCGACCCCCAAAGACGGCCCCTCAGCCGGCATCACCATGAGCACAGCCCTGATCTCGGCCCTGATGAACATGCCGGTGAACAACAATATCGCTATGACCGGCGAGATCACTCTCAGGGGCAGGGTGCTGCCTATCGGCGGTCTGCGGGAGAAGTTGCTGGCTGCGCATCGGGGACTGATCTCCAAGGTGATCATACCCAAGGAAAACAACAAAGATTTGAAAGACGTCCCCCAGGCCATCCTCAAAGACATGGAGATCATCCCGGTCGAGCATGTTGATGAGGTGCTCCCCCTGGCCCTGGTGGATGTCCAGCCTGATGAGATCTTCTGCGGCAACGACGGGGTCCTGCCCCTGGTGCAGAGTCTGCGCAAAGAGGAATACCGGCAGACCCACTGATGTTTGAGCCTAGCCGGAGCCAAGGCTCAAACATGAGTTCGAGATTGGCGGGCCATATGAGGGCAAAAAGTCGCAGGCTTTTTGCCCTCCTTTTTTGGCGGGTCGACAATGAGCTTCAGGAAGAGGGCAGGGTGAAGGCCTGGACGTAATCATTGCGGTAGCTCTCGAATTTCCCGGCCTCGATGGCCGCGCGAGCCCCTTTGATGGTTTGAATGAAAAAGGCCAGGTTGTGGATGGTGTTCAGGCGGTAGGCCAGGAGCTCCCTGGCCACGTAAAGGTGCCGGAGGTAGGCCCTGGAAAAGTTGCGGCAGGTATAGCACTGGCACTGTGGATCCAGCGGGAGGTCGTCATCCCTGTACTGGGCCCTCTTGATGTTCACCTTGCCCTGACTGGTGTACAGGGTCCCGTTGCGGGCGTTCCGGGTGGGCAGGACGCAGTCAAACATGTCAATGCCGGCCTGGATGCCGTCCAGGATGTCCAGTGGCGTGCCTACGCCCATGAGGTATCTGGGATGGGACGGGGGTAAAAGGGGGGCGCTGTGATGCAGGATATCCAGCATGACCTCTTTGGGTTCGCCAACGCTGAGGCCGCCCAGGGCATACCCGTCAAAAGGGATGTCGCAGATCTCTCTGGCGCTCTGGGTGCGAAGGCTGGGTTCAAAGCCGCCCTGGACAATCCCGAAAAGGAGGTTGTGGGCCGTGGCCTTCGGGTAGGCCGCTCGTGATCTTCTGGCCCATTCAGTGGTCAGCTGGACGGATTTCCGGGTGTAGGCAAAGTCAGACCCGAAGGACACGCATTCATCAAGGACCATCATGATGTCCGAGTCCAAAGCCCTCTGGATGCCGATGACCCCCTCAGGGGTGAAGACGTGTCTGGAGCCGTCGATGTGGGACCGGAACTCAACCCCGTTTTCCCCGAGACTTCTCAGGGCAGACAGGCTGAAGACCTGGTATCCTCCGCTGTCCGTCAAAATCGGCCTGTCCCAGCGGGTGAAGCTGTGCAGCCCCCCCAGGCCGGCGACGAGATCTTCCCCCGGCCGCAGATGGAGGTGGTAGGTGTTGCCGAGGATGATCTCTGCCCCCAGGTCCACAAGGTCATGGGGGCTGAGGCCCTTGACGCAGCCCTGGGTGCCGACTGGCATGAAGACCGGGGTCTCCACAGGGCCGTGGGCAGTGTCCAGCCGTCCTCTGCGGGCAGAGCCGTCCATGGACAGGACTGTGAAGTCACCCGGGCGATGGGCTCCTGTGGCAGCGATCTTTCCGTCTTGGCTGAAAGGCAATGGCGATGTCCTTTCAAAAAGAGTCTGATTCTTCAGGTCGAACACAACTCTTCAGCGCAGCCAGTGGCAGCGCCGAAGAGGGACCTCATTACCCTGAATCGAGCCGCTTGACAACAGGTGATGCGGATGGCCACAGACGCCTGCTCAGAAATTGGCCTGCGGGGGCAATGGGCAGTATTCGAAGATCTATGATGCCATGGAGCTGATGATGTTCAGCAAACAGGACGTGCACAAGAAACTGAATCGGATCGACGGCAAAGGCTACAAGGCCTACAGGGATCTGCAGGGAACGTACGATTTTGGAGACTGGGTGCTGCATATCGATCATGTCAAGAGCGACCCTTTTGCCCCACCCAGCAAGCTGCGGATTTTTGTGCCGGCGCAGAGGTCGGGTTTCTCGGCCGACTTCCTGGCCAATCCGGTGCGCAGATGGAGCAAGCTGAATCTTGAGGCTGCCCAGGACGGGTGATGCGATCTTCTGCAGCCGTACCTTTATAAGTTATCCTCAGGTGCGCTCTCCTCTGAAGACTGTTCAGCCTTGAGTCTCTGCTGGAAGCGAGCGGCCTTTTCCGGGACCAGGTAGCGCAGGAAGGCGGTCTTGGTTCCAGGTTGGAGCCAGAACTTGATCCGAACTTGATGGCAATGCCAGGTGAAGAGCGGGGCATTCTGATCCGAGCTGGTCCCGGCCGGGCCGTATTTGGCCTCGAGGTGCTCGAAGATGTCCAGGTAACCTGTATCCTGGCCGTTTGACGGGGCGGGAAAGCGGTAGGTGAGCTGGGCAATCTGTTGCTCCTGAGTGTAGCAGGCCTGAAGCTGATCGGTCCCTTCCACTAGTTCCGACGACTGGAAGCGGTCACAGAACCCATGGACTGTTGTCTTGAGAAGCTGGGCTCCCCTTTTGTGCACAGCGTAGCGCAGGATGAAGCGGCTCGCCCTGTGGACAGGGATCTGGAAGAGGACACATTCCTGGTCGGGGTCGATGCCTTGAAGAGGGGCCAGCTTGTCCTGGGCCGCAACGATGCCCTGCTCAGCCGCCAGGGCATACCAGTGATGAGCCTGGATGAAATCCTGGTCGACCTTTCGACCCTGTTCGTACACTTCGGCCAGGGCGAGCAAAGCCGGGGGGTAGCCCTGCTCTGCTGAACGCTTGAGCCACTTCAAAGCCCTTGTACTGTCCGCGTTGTCCTGGGATTCCCGAAGGAGCTTCCGGCCCAGAATGAACTGGTCAGGTGCTGAACCCTCCCGGGCATTGCGCTTCAGGGTCGAGAGATCCAGAGGGCTGAAAGACTCCGCAGCCTGTCCGGATAAGGGCAGAATCAGGATCAGGCCGACTGCGCAGAGCAGACAGGCAGTGCTCAGAAGAGGGGACCTGCACATGAGGGTCTTTGCATCTCCGGAGAGGTCAGCGCAGCCCCTGGCTGGGCTGACTATTTGGGTTCATACAAGCCCGACCTCTGGCTGAAGGTCGAGGGAAGAAAAGCTCTCCGGCCTTTCAAGTGATGGCCCTCAACTCGGCCAGTTTGATACGTGAAGAAGCATGGAGTGCAGCATGGAACACTCTTCTGAATTTGTAAATGATTTTCCCGACCCCTGGAGAGACGACCTGGGCGATCTTCTGGCTGTGGGCGGAGACCTGAGCTCGCAGCGGCTGATAACCGCCTACAGCAAAGGGATTTTCCCCTGGTACGGCCCTGGAGGGCCGATCCTCTGGTGGTCGCCTGATCCCAGGCTCATCCTCGAGCCGGACAACGTCCATGTCCCCAGGCGGCTGGCCCGGGTGATCAGGCAGGGCCGCTTCGCGGTCAGTGTGAACACGGCCTTTGTCCAGGTCATTCAAGGCTGTGCCCGGACCCGTCGAAAGGGCCCTGGCGGCACATGGATCACTCCGGAGATGGAGGCGGCCTATATCCAGCTGCATGAGCTGGGCTTTGCCCATTCTGTGGAGGTCTGGTCGGCTGAGTCTCTTGGGGGGGGCATTTATGGAGTGGCATTGGGACGAGCTTTTTTTGGGGAGTCCATGTTCACCACTGTCACCAATGGGTCGAAAGTGGCCCTGATCCACCTGACCCGGCTCTTGGCGGAAAACGGATTCGGCCTGTTCGACTGTCAGCAGACCACGGCGCACATGCTGCGTTTCAATGCCTTCGAGGTTTCGCGCCGGGAGTTCCTGCAGCGTTTGCATCAGGCCCTGGCAGCCGGTCAGCCGGACAGTTTCATGTGGGCTCCCCGCATGCTGGGGGAGCCCGTCAGAGACATGGCCTGAAAACTGATCAGGCTCAGATGTGATAGAGCTCCTCGCCAGTCAGGACTTTGACCTTGTTTTCCAGGAGGAGCTCAATGGCCTGGTCAGTCCGGTCGAAGCGGAAGATGAGCACTGCGTTCTTGCCGCTCTGCTGGACAAAGGCGTACATGTACTCGACATTGATGTTGTGCTTGGTCAGGATCTGCAGGATGGAGTTCAGTCCACCCGGCTCGTCCGTGACTTCAACCGGGACCACTGTGGTCCGGCCCACAGTGAACCCTTGCTCCTTGAGGACCTTTTTTGCCTTTTCATTGTCTGAGACGATCAATCGCAAAATGCCGAAGTCTGAGGTGTCGGCCAGGGACAGGGCTCTGATGTTGATTCCAGCCTGAGAGAGGGTCTGGGTGACATCTGAGAGCCGTCCGGCCCTGTTTTCCAAAAATATTGAGATCTGTTCGACTTTCATGCTTGGTCCTCCAATGGTCGTCGCATGGTGGTGTTCAGGGTCTGGGCAGCAGGCTCTGTTACCCTTTTTCCTGTCTCAGGTCGATGATGCGCTGCGCCTTGCCCTCTGATCTGGCAATGCTTTTTGGTTCCACAAGCTTGATGTTTGCGGTCACTCCGAGGAATTCCTTGATGTTTTTCTTGAGCTTGCGTTCAATGAGCTGCAGGTGTTTGATCTCATCAGAGAAGATTTTTTCGTCCACTTCAACCTGGACCTCGAGCGTGTCCATGGACTGCTCCCTGTGCAGGAGGAGCTGGTAATGCGGGGTCAGCCCTTCGGTCTCCAGCAGGATGGACTCGATCTGGGATGGGAAGACATTGACTCCTCGAATGATGAGCATATCGTCGGAGCGTCCCATCACCTTGGCCATCCTGACATGAGTCCTGCCGCAGCGACAGGGAACGTATTCCAGTCTGCTCAGGTCCCTGGTCCGATAGCGGATCAGGGGCTGAGCCTCCTTGGTCAGGGTCGTGATGACCAGCTCACCGATTTCCCCCGGAGGAAGCGGTTCCTTGGTCTCCGGGTCGATGATTTCAGGCAGGAAATGATCTTCCCAGATGTGCAGCCCGTTTTGAGCGGCCTTGCACTCCATGGCCACACCTGGACCCATGATCTCTGAGAGACCATAGATGTCCAGAGCCTTGAGCTGGAGCTTGGACTCGATCTCCGTGCGCATCCCCTCTGTCCATGGCTCGGCTCCGAAAATGCCGGTGTGCAGGCTCAGGGTCTTGAAGTCGATGCCGGAGGCCTGGGCCACATCAAAGAGATGCAGGGCATAGGAAGGGGTGCAGCAGAGCACCGTGGGCTTGAAGTCGTGCAGGAGCATGACCTGGCGTTTGGTTCCCCCTCCGGAAACAGGGAGGATGGTCGCGCCAAGCTGCTCTGCCCCGTAATGGGCCCCGAGTCCGCCAGTGAACAGACCGTAGCCATAGGCATTGTGGACCGTGTCCCGGCGGGTGACCCCGGCGGCCATGAATGACCGGGCCATGAGCACGGCCCAGTTCTTGACGTCCCGTTTGGTGTAGCCGACCACGGTCGCTTTGCCTGTCGTTCCTGAGGACGCATGGATGCGGACCACATTCTCCGCCGGAACGGCAAACAGGCCATAGGGGTAGTTGTTGCGCAGGTCCTGTTTTTCGGTCAGGGGGAGGTATTTCAGGTCGGACAGTTTTCGGATATGCTCGGGTTTGAGGTCGAGCTCGTCGAGCTTTTGCTTGTAAAACGGGACATTGTGATAGACTCTCTGGATGAGATCCTTCAATCGCTTGAGCTGCAGTTGTTCAAGGTCTTCTCTGGGAAGGGTTTCCTGGTCAACGTCATACATCATGACAAGTCTCCTGCTGCTGGGTGAGGGATGGTTGTCGGCGTTAAAGAGAACAGATTATTCATTTTTCAGAATTTGGAGAGTGAAGTCAAGTCAGCGCAGCCTTTGGCTGCGCTGAATCATCCTGGAATAATTTTCATACGAGCGCATCCAGAGGCAAAGCTGACTTGCTGGCTTGAAAAGGAGGGTTTTCAACTCCCGGAGGGTCCACCATGCGTTTGACCATCACGACTGTCAGCTTGAGGGATTTCAGGAAATCATATATCACAGCCGGTGCCCTCGTATGAAACTCAGTTGCTGGGGAAGGCCAAACCGCTTCTCTTCGGCTTCAAATGGTGCGGGGCCTTGGTGTGACACGCAGCTTGGCCAGCCTGGAGAGATGAACCGGCTCTGGAGATAATGACTCCACTGGGTGCACCTCTGTTCACTCATCGGGTCTTGAAGCCTTCGTTCAGCGGCCCGGCCTTCCCCGCCCGGCACATTAGGAACCTCCCTGGAGTCTCTCCAGGGACGCAGGGCCCGGCATAAGAACAGGTCAAGGCAGGAAGCAAAGCATGCCTTGAAGAGGCAGGCTCAGCGAGGAGAAAGAATGAACACGCAGGCCCAACTCGACTACAGGGACAAGACATCCAGGATCGTGTCCTGGCTCAATAACAAGCAGGCCAGGGATATTCTCGCCCTGGACGTCAAGGCTATCAATTCCATCACTGATAGCGTGGTCATCGCTTCAGCCACCAGCATTCGACATGCCCAGGCCCTGGCGGACATGCTCATGGAGATGTTTTCCGAGCAGGCTCTTGAAGTGCTTGGTATGGAGGGATATCGTCCCGGAACATGGATTCTGATCGACTGCAACGATGTGGTGGTGCACATTTTTCAGGAGGGTGAACGCGGCTTCTACAACCTGGAAGGGTTGTGGAGCAAGGCCCCGCGTCTGGAGCTTTGATCCCGAACCGACATCCCTGTGAAGACCAGAGGATTGCCATGATACCCACTTTTTTGCTCATACTCGATGGATGGGGAGCCGGGGCTCCTGGTCCGGGAAACGCAGTGTCTGCAGCTCAAACCCCGAATCTGGATCATCTGCTGGATTCCTGGCCGCACAGCCTGCTGCAGTGCACCGGGGAAGCAGTCGGGCTTCCAAAAGGTCAGATGGGGAACTCGGAGGTCGGGCATTTGAACATCGGGGCCGGTCGGGTTGTGAATCAGGACATTGTCCGTATTGACAAGGCCCTGGAAGACGGCTCTCTGTATCGCAATGAGACCCTGGCTGAAGTCATGGACCGGGTCCGGGCTGCGCCCTCGACTCTGCACCTTCTGGGGCTGGTTTCCGACGGCGGGGTGCACAGTCATATGAACCACATCGTGGGCTTGCTCAAGATGGCGGCTTCGAAGGGACTGGAGCAGGTGGTTGTCCATGCCTTTCTCGATGGCCGGGACACGCCGCCCCACAGCGGGTTGACCTATCTTCGGGACTTGAGCCGGGCTATGGCCTCCCTTGAGATCGGGACCATCGGCACAGTGTGCGGACGATACTATGCCATGGATCGCGACAAGCGCTGGGACCGGACCGCGCTGGCCTATGAAGCCCTGGTCCATGGCCGGGGCAGAACAGCCCGGGACCCCCTTGAGTGCGTCCAGCAGGCCTATGCCGATGGCGAGACGGATGAGTTTGTCCTGCCATCGGTGATGGTTGATGCCCAGGGATCCCCCAAAGGCCTGATTAGGGATGGTGATGGGGCGGTCTTCTTCAATTTCCGGGCCGATCGGGCCAGGCAATTGACCAGGAGCTTTTTTGACAAGGAGTTCGATGAGTTCGAGCGGAGCCCGGTCCCTGAGCTTTCCGGTCTGGCCACCATGACCGAGTACGATGCCACGTTTCCAATCAAAGCGGCTTTCCCGCCAGTCCAGTTGACCAATATCCTGGGTGAAGTCTGCGCCCGGGAGGGGCTCAAGCAGCTGCGGATTGCCGAGACCGAAAAATATGCCCACGTGACCTATTTTTTCAACGGCGGGCGGGAAGAGCCCTATGCCGGCGAGGAGCGGGTGATGATCCCCTCCCCGAAAGAGGTCTCCACCTATGACCAGAAACCGGAGATGTCACTGCCGGAGCTGACCGAGACCCTGGAAAAGATCTGGCCCCAGGGCGGTTATGATTTGACGGTCTGCAATTTTGCCAATCTGGACATGGTCGGGCATACCGGAAACTTTGAGGCCGCTGTTGCAGCTTGTGAAGCTGTCGATCGGGCCCTGGGCCGAGTCATGGCCATGGTCATTGAGGCCGGGGGCCGCCTGTTGGTCACAGCTGACCATGGAAACGCCGATGTCATGCTGGACAAGGACAAGGGCATCCACACCGCGCACAGTACAAACCCGGTCTACTGCGTCCGGGCCGAGAAAAACAAGGATCATCGAGGCCTGCGCAGGGAAGGGATTCTCGGGGACATCGCCCCGACCATTTTGGGTCTCTGGGAAATGGACATTCCCCGGGAGATGAACGGACAGAGCCTGGTTGTCGAACACAAGGGCTAGAACTGACTGGAAGGGCCGGGGCCGCCAGGTGCGGCTGCAAAAACTCAAAACTATTTGCCCTCATTCTGCAACGAGTCAGGTTGTTTCTTCATCTTCAATCCAAGTGTTCAGCGCAGCCAAGGGCTGCGCTGAAAGGAGCTTTGAATGACTGAAAAAAAACCCCTGTTACCGGTCAAGCCAGTGGGCATGGAGGTCGTGCTCTTCTATCCCTGTCCGCATTGCGGGCGGAAAGTGCCCCTGGTGGCCCCGCTGCAGGCGAGCATGGCCCAATGTGATTCCTGCAGCAAGCAGTTCCCTGTGGTTCCTGCTGATCAACGCTCCATTCAATTCATCAAGGTGATGCTCGATGAGGGCAAGGCAGCCATCAATCCGGATTTTGCCTGATATGGCGCAGCTGCCCAAACTCAAGGAGCAGCCCCAGGAGTTCAGAATCCAGAATTCAGCTTTGCCAGAGGCAAAGCTGAATTCTGTTTCTCTGATTTTTATGAAAGAGCAATACATCTTTCGGATTCATACGATGGTAGCCAATCATGCATGACTCAGTCCTTGATTTGATCGGGAACACGCCTCTGGTCAAAATATCCAAGCTGAACCCCAATCCAGCAGTTCAGATCTATGCCAAGCTGGAGGGGGTCAATCCGGGTGGATCGATCAAGGATCGGGTGGCCCTGGCCATGGTCGAGGCGGCTGAGAGGCGCGGAGAATTGAGCCCGGACAAGGTGATCATCGAAGCCACTTCCGGCAATACCGGCATCGGGCTGGCCATGGTCTGTGCAGTCAAAGGCTATCGGCTGATGCTGCTCATGCCTGAGTCAGCCTCTGAGGAGCGCAAGCGGATCATGATCGCTTTTGGGGCCGAAATTCACCTCACACCGGGACATTTGAGCACGGATGGGGCCATTGAAGAGGCCTACCGATTGGCCAGAGAAGAGCCTGAGAGCTATGTGCTCATGGACCAGTTCAACAATGAGGCCAGCATCGAGGCCCATTACCGAGGCACCGCTGAGGAGATTCTGACCCAGACCAGGGGCAGGCTGACTCATGTGGTCGCCTCTCTTGGCACTTCAGGTACGGTTATGGGGCTGGCCAGGAGAATGAGGGAGGCCGATCCCAGGCCTGAGGTGGTGACTGTCGAGCCCTATGTGGGCCACAAAATTCAGGGTCTGAAAAACATGCAGGCTTCCTACCCCCCAGGGATCTATGACAAGCATCAGCTGGGCAGGATCCTGCGCGTGGATGATGAAGAAGCCTTTTCCCTGTGCCGGGAGCTGGCCAGTGCTGAAGGCATTTTTGCCGGAATGAGCTCCGGGGCTGCCCTGGGAGGGGCCCTGAAATTGGCCCGGGAGCTGGATGAGGGCCTGATCGTGGTCATTTTTCCCGACGGCGGGGAGCGGTATTTGAGCACCCCACTGTTCGTTCCTCCCTCCAAACAGGGCCTGGCCCTGACCAGCATCAAGTCCAGATCCCAGGAAGTCCTCAATCTGCAGAGGGATCCGGTTTCTGTCTTCACTCCGGGGCCTTCCCCAGAACATCCGGATGATCCGGAGTCATGGCGCAGACTGGTCTTCATGGACATCCTGAGCAGGTACCTGCAGAGCAAAGGGGTCAATGTGGCTGCAGGTACAGGGGTGGCCGACTTTGACGACCAGGCCCTCGGGCAGGCCCGGGCCAGGGGACAGACCCAGCAGCAGTTTTCAGCCTCCTTTGTGTCTTCGTTGGTCCGCAAAGCCTCCTGGCTGGGGATCACGGCGGTTCGATTCGTGCCGGCATCGTCCATGGAAAATGCCATGCTCACCATGTGCAGAAACCTGCTGGGCAAGGGCAGGGCCTATGAACGCTTGCGCTCGGTCTATTTCGATGTCTTCCGCAGCCCGGATTACGGCGAACTGGTCCGGGCCGACCTGTCCAAGCTCAACCTGGGAAAGACCGTGGACATGGAGGACTACTCCAAGGACAACCCCAGGGATTTCACCCTGCTCAAAAGGGCCACCCTGCAGGATCTCAAGCTGGGTGAGTTCATCAAGACCGAATGGGGCAATGTCCGCCCCAGCTGGACCCTGCAAATGGCCGGTGCAGGCCTTGATCTGAACCGGGACGTCCAGGTGGTCATAGGAGGACGGACCCACAGGTTTCCTCATCTGGAGAACCTCCGGGCCATCTGGTCCAAGTCGGGCCATGGGGATCCGGATGTCTGGATGCTCATGCAGACAGTCTGGGCGGCGGACGATTCCAGGGAACGGCTGGACCTCTCCGAGCTGGCCTCGGAGGTCAGCAGCCCCTTTGTGCTCCGCTTGTGGCTGATGTCCATTTCCTACAAAAAACCTTTGGGCTATTCCGCTGATGCCCTGAAGATGTGGGAGCACAACTGGAAAAGGGTTCAGAACTTGATGGCCGGGCTGATCCATGTCGATGCAAGGGGAAGCAGCGTGGACAGCAGAGTGGAGCAGCAGCTGTTCGATCTCAAAAAGGGGCTGACCGAGGCCCTGGAAGACGATCTGAGGCTGTATCGTTTCTGGCCGGTGCTCTTCGACTTCTGCCGAACGGTGAATAAGATGCTCGATGCCGATCGGCTCAACAGGGTGGAGGCCGAGCTTATCGTGGAAAGGCTGGGAGCTATTGACCGGACTTTAGGGATCATCGACTGGGAGCAGCTGCCCCAGGCGCCCAAAGACTGGCCCGAGGGGGTTGCCGACAAGGTCAGGGCCAGGGATGCAGCCAAAAGATCCAAAGACTTCGCAACAGCTGACCGGCTCAGAAACGAGCTCGGAGATCTCGGCTACCGGGTGGAGGACACGCCCAAAGGTGCCCGCCTCTACCGGGACGGCCGGGCTGGAGGTCGAGGGCTGAGGGGTTCCTTCTTCTGAGGCTTCATAGGAGTTAAAACTGAAGTTTCGGGCATTCCATGCCCGAACATTCAGACATTGAACCGAAAAGTGATGATGTCCCCGTTCTGGACCACATAGTCTTTGCCTTCCAGTCGAAGGACCCCTTTTTCCTTGGCTGCCTTGAAGGTCTTGACAGCCTGGAAGTCCTTCCAGCTAAGGGTTTCGGCCCGGATGAACCCCTTCTGGATATCGGAATGGATGGCCCCGGCCGCTTCAGAGGCCCGTGAGTCTCTGGGTATGGCCCAGGCCCGGACCTCTTTTTCCCCGGCCGTCAAAAAGGTGATCAAATCCAGGAGGTGGTAGGTGGTGCTGATGATGATGTCCAGAGCTGAGCCTTTCAGCCCCAGATCTTGCAGGAAGGCTCCCCTCTCCTCCTGGTCCTCGAGCTCAGCCAGCTCTCTTTCCAGCTTGGCGCAGATGGCCAGATGGGCTTCGCTTTTGTGCTCTTCTCTCACTTCGGCTTCAAGGTTGTCCTCGGTCACGTTCCAGATATAGAGGATCGGCTTGGCCGAAAGAAAGCTGAAACCGCGCAGCTCGGGTCTGGATCTCAGGTCGGGGTCGCTGCGGAGCGGTTTTTCGTCCTCCAGGACGGCCTGAACCTGCTCGAGCAGACTCTCTTCCTTGGGGTCCACCAGGTTCTTGGCTTTTTTTCTGTCCTGGGCTATGCGTTCCAGCCGTTTTTCAACCACGGCGAGATCGGCAATGATCATGTCGGTCTCAATGGACTGATGCTGGCTGTCCGGGTCGCTCAGGCCGGAAAAGTGGTCCAGAACCGCTAGGAGGCAGTCGTAAGGTCGAACCGCATTCAGGACTCTCTGACCCAGGCCTTCACCTTTGGTGCTCCCTCCTGGCAGGTCCAGATACTCGATCTCGGTGAATGTGACCTTTTTGGGCTTGAAGAGGTCCACCAGCGGAGTCAGCCGGGGTTCCGGGACTTTGATCATAGCCCTGTCGTTGTGTTCAGACCCTGGTCCGGCCAGGGCCTGGAAGAGTTCTGTCTTTCCGCTTCCGGCAAATCCGAAAATGGCTGTTTTCATCTATGGTTCCGGTCAGCGCAGCCTCTGGCTGCGCTGAATATTGGGGTTTGGACTGATGAGCCTGATGACCCGGTCCAGGATGGCCTCGACCATCCGGGCCACACCCTGCTGGCTGGGATGGACTCCGTCCATCAGGGTCAGTTCAGGATTGCCGACAACGCCGGCTAGAAAGTCAGGATGCAGACTCAAGCCGTACCGTTCAGCCAGGCCGGCATAGACCCTGTTCAGAGACGAGCCGTATTCATGCCCCAACAAGGCAGAGAGGTCAACACCGGCCAGGAGGACCCTGCATTGTGAGCTCAGGCAGCGCTGGATCAAGCGATCCAGATTCGTTTCAATGCCGGACAGGGGGATGCCCATCAGGGCGTCGTTGGTTCCAAGCTCCAGAAGCACACAGTCGGGCTTGTCCTGCAGAGCTCTGCCAAGACGGGCCAGTCCGCCTGCAGTCGTGTCCCCCGAGATGCCCCGGTTGACGATGTGCACCCTGTGGCCCAGGGTGTCCAGCCTGTTCTGGAGTTGAGCTGTGAACGAAGAGTGGGGAGGCAGTCCGAACCCTGCGGTCAGACTGTCTCCAAAGGCCAGGAGATGTGGAGTGGATCGGGATGCAGAAGGGTTCATACCTGGGCAGCGAACATTTCCTGAAGCATGGCCTGGACCCCCATGACCTTCATCTTTTTCTGGGCGAACTCGTTGATCGTCGGCCTGACCGGTTGCCGCTTGAGCCTCATCCTGGCTTCACTCGGAGTTTGGCTTCCTTTGCGCTGGTTGCACCGGGAGCAGGCGGTGACTGAATTCTCCCAGGCATTGGTGCCGCCTCTGGACCTGGGAATGATGTGGTCCAGAGTTGGTGTTTTTTTGCATGATCGGCCACAGTATTGGCAGATGAATTCATCCCGGATGAAGACGTTGCGGCGGCTCATGGGGACCATGGATCTGTAGACCCTGCGCACAAAGGTGATCAGTCTGACGATCAAAGGGATCACGATGGTTTGGTTGATGCCCTGAACAGCCTTTTCAGCATATTTCAGGACTTCGACCTTGCCTTTCAAGACAAGCTTGATCCCCCGCTTCCAGTTGATGGTGTGAAGATAGGTGTAATCGGCGTTGAGGACGATGACCTGCATACCCATGCTCCTGTTTCATTCAGTCCCCTGTGATGGTCACCCTTGTACGTGGCCTGTGTTACACTTGTGTTTCGGGCTGGAGATTTCCAAACCGGCCCCATACCCTGCAGTCTTTGTCTGGAAAAGGACAGAAATGGTACCACATCAACGTTTGGCACGACCGAGGCCATCGTGCCTGTCTGAGAGTTCGGCAGAGGGGCTGGCTGGACTTCAGTTCTTCAATGGATAGCACACATTGTAAAGGAATGAAAGAGGGAGCAGAAGGGCTGTCTGAAGCCGGACAATGGCAGGTTACAGCGCAGCCTCTGGCTGCTCTGAATGGTTGGGTTGACCTGCTATAAGGAACATCATGCCTCGCATGCAGAAAGTGCCAGCCTGATGCAGCCAGTTTGAGCACAGCAGGGACCTTCTGGGTGAGGGGTTCTTCATTGCGTTTGACGTTTCATGCCAGCCCGGTCTCTGGCAAAGCTGACCCAGTCCTTGCCCACAACAGCCTGCTTGTTCCCCGGAAACTGAACGGTACCGGTCGTGTTCAGCAGTCCGTCGAGGGTGAAGAGGTTTGTCGACACAACCTGGCCAGGACCGATCCTGTTCAGAACATCCCGGTACCAGCGAAGGCGCAGGGCAGGATGAGCAGAGATCAAAGCCTGCTTGGGGATGAAGATTGCATTGCGATCTTGGATTTCAGAGCACTTCAGAGTCTCAAGCCTGTCTGAAAAATAGGAGGCATCGATCCGCGCCTGGCGCCAGAGCTGCTTCACGGCTTGGAGAAAGTTCGTGTTTTCCTGCAGAAGCAGAGGCATGATGGCCTGCCGGACCCGGTTCCTGGTAAAGGCCGTGTCCTGGTTGGAGAGATCCTCGTGCCAGGTCAGGCCTGCAGAACAGACAAAGCCCTGCAGCTCCTGCTTCGGAGTCATGAGCAGGGGGCGAACGAGCCCGGAAGAGGGGTCCAGGGCCTCCATCCCGGCCAGGCTCGGCCAGCCCGTGCCCCGCAAGAATCGAAGGAGCACATCTTCGGCCAGGTCATTGAGGTGATGCCCGACAAGCACAAAATCGGCTCCGATCTTACGCCTGATCCCGTGCAGGAACCGGTAGCGCAGAATGCGTCCGGCCTCCTCCAGGCCGAGGTTCAAGCGGCGGGCATACACGGCCACAGTGCTGCGCCCGCTGAGGCAGGGAATGCCCAGGGTAGCGCAGAGGGCGTTGACGGAAACGGCTTCCTTCTCTGCTTCAGGCCGGAGATTGTGGTTGAGGTGTGCGGCACAGAGCGAGGCCTGCCAGCGGTGCTTGAGCAGGTGAGCGGTCAAAAGCAGCGCTGTGGAGTCCAGCCCCCCGGAGAGGGCGATGAGCAGGGTTTTTCCCTGGAGGTCGAGCCTGAGATCCCGGGTCAGAAAATGATCGATGGACAGGCAGAAGCGGGCCCATTTGGGCGGGAGGTCCTGGAGTCTTGAAGGAATGGTCATCTGGAGGACCTTGTATGAGCCACAAGAGTACAGTCCAGCTTTGCCAGGGGCCAAGCTGGATTCAGAGCCGGTTTGGGCCGTGTTGGAACCAGGCCTCAGGTCTGAATGTCGAGTGAGTCAAAGAGCCGGTCCATGTACCCCATGACAAAGTCTCTTTGCTCTGGGAGTGCATATTGGCTGCAATGACAGCGAAAAGTCCCTCTGGTCCGAACCAGGAGCTCGAGCTTGATCCAGGTTGTGCCCACTTCCAGGCTGAAGACGTAGGGACCGCATTCAGAGTGGTGCTCAGCCTGAACCGGAGTGAGCAGGTCTTGGGGGATTTCCACCCAGTAAATGCCGTCCAGGGAGCCTTTCAGGCCTTCCTGGTCCAGGTGTTCAGTCACTTTTTGCACTGCTTCCGGGTGGAGTTCGTCAATCAGGTAGCTGCGCACGACAGTATCCTTGTGCCCTTCTCAAGTTGAGTGAAAACGCGAATGGCGATGACTCTAGCTGATGCGAAGGACCTTTTCAAGAAGTCAGCCCTGCCTCCGGCAAGGCTGACGCAGAGCCGTTTGAATTGAAGATCCGGCTTTCGGGTGTTTCGCCTTGTGGTTGACCATTGAGGTTGCCACCTTGAGAATGCAAGAGACGTGTTCCTTTTGGCGGAGTCCGTATGAAGTGTGTGCACCTGCTGAAAAAAGCCGCTTCCACGTTCCTGGGCACCTTAAGGCGATTGAGGGTTCAGGACCTGTCCCTGCTGAGCTTTGCCATCGGGATCGGGGTGCTGGCTGCCGGGGGAGCGCTCCTGTTTCGGACCCTGATCGAGCTGTTTCAAGGGCTGTTCTGGTTTCAGGGGCATTCCTTCATGGACCAGGTGGCGAACACCCCCTGGTGGCTTGTTGTGTCGATCCCTGTTTTGGGAGGGCTCATTGCCGGCCCCATCATCACTTTTCTGGTGCCAGAGGCCAGGGGCCCGGGGGTCCCTGAAGTGATCATGGCCGTGAGTGCCAGACAGAGCGTCATCAGGCACCGGGTCACCTTTCTCAAGGCTTTGGTGACCAGCCTGCTCCTGGGAACAGGGGCCTCGGTGGGCCGGGAAGGGCCGATCGTCCAAATCGGGTCTTCAGTGGGTTCTTCCCTGGCCCAGGTCTTCAATCTCAATCCCGAGCTGCGCCGACTGTGCCTGGCCTGCGGGGCTGCAGCCGGTATTTCGGCCACCTTCAACGCCCCCATCGCCGGCTCGATGTTCGCCATGGAGATCATCCTCATGAATGTCGAGGTCTCCTACATGAGCTACATCGTGATTGCGGCCATCACCGGCTCGGTGCTGTCCAGGATCTTTTGGGGGGACCTTCCGGCCTTCATGGTCATCCCTTTTGCCATGGAGAGCTACTGGGAGCTTTCGGTGTACCTCCTGCTCGGAATCAGTGCCGGGCTTCTGTCCATAGGCTTTGTTCGGCTCCTGTTCAGCATCGACGGTCTGTTCAGCCGCAGCCCCGTGCCTGACTGGCTGACTCCGGCCCTGGGGGGAGCTGTTTTGGGCTGCCTGGCCCTGGCACTTCCCCAGGTGCTGGGGGTGGGGTATGAGACGGTCAATGCCGCTCTGACCGACAATCTGACCCTGAAGATGGCCGTGATCCTTCTGGCGGCCAAGCTGGTGGCCACTGCAGTCTGTATCGGATCGGGCATGAGCGGAGGGATTTTTGCCCCATCTCTCTTTCTCGGGGCTGTCCTGGGGACGGCAGTGGGCTTTGGGGCCGAGGCGGTGTGGCCCGAGTTCGCCGGCAACCCGGCCTTTTATGCCCTGGCCGGGATGGGGGCCGTGGTCTCCGGAACCACGCTGGCCCCGATCACAGCCATTGTGACCATTTTTGAACTCACCCTGCACTATCAGGTCATTCTGCCGTTGATGGCCGCCTGCATCACTGCAACCCTGGTGGTCCGGTTCCTGTTCGGGTATTCAGCCTATGAGCTCAAGCTCTTGAAAAGGGGTGTCAATCTGGTCCGAGGCCATGATGTGGCCATTCTCAGGAACATCCAGGTCAAAGATGTGATGCGAAAGAATATGGATACTGTTGCAGCCTCCAGCACTCTCGAGGAGGTCATGGAGCGGGTCCTGAAATCGTCTTTTCCTCATTTTGTGGTCCTTGATGACCAGAGGGCCCTGGCCGGGATTCTCTCCCTCAGGGATTTGCGAAGATTCCTGGTGAGGTACGACGAGCTCAAGTCCACGACCACTGTTCAGGACATGATGTCCACCAGTGTGGTCACTCTCACGGCCTGGGACACAATGGAGAAGGCCCTGCAGCTCTTTGAAGAGCATCGTTTTTCCATGGTTCCTGTTGTCGGCTGGGATTCGAAAAAGGTGCAGGGCATCATGCTCAAAGACGATCTGCTCAAAGCCTACGATGAAAGGGTGCTCAGGGATCGAGTCCTGTCCATCGCCAAGAAGTGAGATCGAATTTTCCCGCCCTACTGATAAAAATCTGAGCAAGCTCTCTTGACATGTTTGCGAAGTCTTGAGATCAATACATTGAGAAAGCCAAACCTTGAGAGATCAAGGGACGGAAAGCCACGGATCCTCACAGTGGCCGATGTTCGAGCTCGAGCTCATAAGCTTGGTTTCTAAGTCCTCTCCAGCACCTTCCACCTCCAGCGGCTCAAGCACATAATTTCTCAGGATAGCCGGGTTGCCAGCGAGTCTATCGTTTGGGCAGCCCGGCTTTTTTTCATCCTCTGTGCAAGAGGAAAATCGTGGTCCATGGCAGGTCTTGTCTGCTTTCTGATCCCTTTGAGAGTCGAACCATGCCTTGCCAGGAGGTGCCTATGGAGCAAATCGCAAAAGGGTTGTGCCAGGCTTCTTTCAAGCTGAAAACCAAAGGAGGCGGTTTATGAAACGACGCAATGCGTGCAAAAAGGTGTTTCTGTTCCTGGGTGGAGCCTTGTTGTCTCTGTCTTTCCTGACCAGTGTCCCGGCGGCCAACTTGCCGGGCGAGGGTATCGATGTCCAGCCAGCCAGGGCGACATGGACCACGGGGTTTTTTCTGGAAGCCCTGTACAGTCGGGCTTTGAAAGATCTGGGTTATACAGTCCACACTGCAAAAGATCTGTCCAATCCGGTTTTTTATCAGGCGGTTTGTCAAGGGGACGTTGATTTCTGGGCCAACGGGTGGTTTCCTCTGCACAACGAGCAGCTGCCGGAGAATTTTGAGCAGAAAGCGAAGATAGCCGGAACAATAGTCAGGGCCGGGGCCGTCCAGGGCTATCTGGTTTCAAGGAAGGAAGTCCAGAAGTACGACATCGACTCTCTGGATGATTTCAAGCGGGAGGAGGTCAAGAAGGCCTTTGACGCCAACGACGACGGCAAGGCCGATCTTGTGGCCTGCCCTCCGGGCTGGGGGTGTGAAAAGGTCATCACCCACCACCTCAAGGTCTATGACCTCGATCAGCATATCAACCCCATCAAAGCCGGATACTCGGCCAGCATGGCCGACGCCCTGGCCAGATACCAGAACGGCGAGCCCATCATTTTCTATACCTGGACGCCGAACTGGACCGTTTTCAAGCTGAAGCCCGGAGAAGACGTGATGTGGATCAACGTCCCCGAGATCATTCCCACCCCGGGACAGAAAGGTTTTGAAGAGGCCATGGTCCAAACCGGAGTTTCCGGGGCTGTGACAGATCCGATCAAGATGGGCTTTGTCGCAAATGACATCAGCGTTGTGGCGAACCTTGAGTTTTTGAAGAAGAACCCGGCGATCCAAAGGCTGTTTGGAATCATGTCCGTGCCTCTGGAAGACATCGCCTTGCAGAACAACAAGATGTTCGAGGGTGAGAACTCACAGAAGGACATCGAAAACCATGTTGACCAGTGGATTGAAATGAACAGTCAGAAATACGAAAACTGGCTCGATTCCGCAAAGGATGCAGCCAGATGAACAGCGGGCGCGTGAGGTCACGGCCGTTGTCTGAAGTCAGCTTTGCCGCTGGCAAAGCTGACTTCCATTGGGTTTGACCTGAAGAAACAGACTTTTTTAAGCCCCATGTGTCGCTTCATATAGCCAGTTTGATCAAGAAAGTCACTGATTGAAGCCGAAGGGAAGCGGTTTGGCCTTCCCCAGCAGCTGAGTTCATTGGACCAGGCCAGAGTGGCAGGTAGCGGATGTTCAGCACGGTCATGGGCAGCAGTCGGGTGGTGTCAGCCCTTCAAATGGGCCTGGATGTCGGTTTCGATCGTGTCCAGGTATTCCTGCGTGAAGTCAATGTGCAATTCCAGCCACATCGGCAAGTGGTCAGACATCTGATAGGTTCGCCACCTGGCGTAGCTGGAGTACGTGTCCTCTGACCCGGGTTTGCCCATGAAAGGGCGATAGATGGCTTCTTCGTCAGTTCGAAAGACGACATCGAAGAAGTCGAAGACCCCGGCGCGATATGAAATGATTCGCGTGTATGTTTTGCGGCGGCGCGACTTTCCGGTCCAGAGCGCAATCTGGTCGTAGAACTTGTCCTGCTTGACATTGGAACCTGGGATGTTCTGCAGCGACTTGGGGATCATGAAGTCGTTCGTTCGGAGGGCTTCCATGGTGGCATGACCAGGGCCGACAATGTTGAAGTCGCCAAGGGCGATGAAATATGAATCGGCGTCCGAATCACTGTCGCTCTTTGCCCGTTCGGCCAGCAGCTTTGTCAAACGCTGGATCTCCTCTGTTCGCCTGTCCATTCCTGCAGGGCCCTGGCCGTAGTAGATGTGCACAGTGGCCAGGTTGATCTTCAGCCACCCGGCTTGAAAAGATGCGATAAAGGGGGTTCGAGCGAACTGCTGCGGTCCTCCAAGGAGCGAGTTCGGGGGGAGTACGATCTCCGCAACTTCAGGAAGCTTCGGTGTGCGGGTCGCTTCAATGTCGATGCCCTTTTCTGCCGTGACCTGCACTCGTGAGTTCTTGGCAAAGCGAACCGAAGATCCGCTCGGCAGGACCAGCTTAGCTCCATCAGGGAGTGGAATTTCCACGTCTTCCCTGATTTTGGTCTGCCCATTGGCCAGCTTGGCGGTTTTGAGCTTTGTCGGGGACTTCAGGAACTGCCCGGTGGGGAGGTCAAGTTGTGCTCCCCCCTCGACCCTGAAGCGGTCCCCGAATGGGTCGGTGACTTTCTGGCCTTTGGGAAGGGTCAGCTCTCCGGCAACATTTCTGAAAAAGACCTTGTCGCAGTTGAACAAAAAAGCCATTCGCTCCTTGTTTCCAGATGCACCTTCTGTAACGTCTGTAGCCACGTAATCCCATTCCGGCCCCAGCAAGCGCTTGAGATCTTCCAGGGCTCCAAGGTCGCGGCGGATCTCCTGCAGGGCAATCAAGTCAAAGTGAGAGAGGATCTCCACAATATATGCTTTTGCCTCCTGGCTCCTGTATCCATAGCTGGCCGAATCAAACTCACGCAGGTTCCACGTTGCAATGCGGACGAACTTTGACCGGTCAGAGGGCGGCTTGGTCTCCTCCGGCAGGACTGCTGAGTCGATATGCACCTGCAGCGCATGGCGCAGCTCCTTGATTTTCCGCGTAGCCCGCTGCTTGGTCTTTATTGTTTCGGGGCTGTCCTCAGAATGAGGACGCAACCATGTATAGAGAGGCATCCGATCCTCCTTGAGGTCTCTGCGGTGTATGTGCTCATCTCGAGTAAACTTGGCATTGATCCGTTGCAGGCGGCGCATGAAAAGATCCGCTCAATTCAAGTGAAGTGAGCGGACATCACACCAGAGACAGGAGAAAGTTTTTCAGGGTCTTGTTGAATGCCTCTGCTTGCTCCCACATGACCATATGCCCTGCCTTGGGAATGATCTCCAGCCTGGAATCCGATATATGCTCATGGAGAAACCGAGAGTACTTGACCGGGGTCAAGGCGTCGTCTTTGCCGCAGATGATCAAAGCCGCGGGTTTGATCTCCTGAACTCTGTCCATAATGTCAAAACGGTCGCAGGCCAGGAAATCATGATACCTCACCCCGGGAGGAATCAAAGGGAACTCCTTTTCCGCCTCCTGCTGCAGTTTGGGGGCTGTATCTGGAGCATACGCGTATTCTGCAAAGGATTCTCCCTGTCTGGCCCTGGTCAAGACATCTTCAGCCACCCTGAGTCTGGCCCCCGTGCCTACAAGGATGACTCCCCGCAGGAGATCGGGCCTGTCCAATGCCGCCAGTTGGGCGATAGCCCCGCCCATGGAATGTCCGGCCAGGATGCATTGCTTGAACCCCATGCAATGAAGAAATTCAACGATCCAGTCAACGTAATCCTGGATATGCTCTTCGCCTTTGCCCTGAGAGCGTGCATGGCCTGGCAGGTCCAGGGCGAGCTGACAAAATCCTGGAATGCTGAGCTGGAGCTGGTTTGCCCAAACATGGAGAGATCCGCCTGAACCGTGGATGAAAATGACAGGTAGAGTGCCTTCCAGGCCTAAGGGGGATGTTTGATAGTGAATTTTCAAGTCGTGGACTCTGCATTCAGGCATGGCACCTCCAAGAATATGCATTCTAAGGCAGCCGCGGCATTTGCAAGGCACGAAAACAGGGCAAAGAGCATCGTTATGCAGGAGCCAAACATATGCCGTGCCTTGATTCCTGTGTTACCCTTCAGAGGAATTGCCCAAAATGGCTGAAAGAGGTTGGCCCACGCATCGCCGGCTGGACGGGACATCAATGTAACCTGAATGTTATTCTTGCTTTAAGCTGAGATCAATGAAAAATTGAAAACGCAGGCAGAGGTTGTATCCCCTGACGACGCATTGAGAGCGAAAACACCATGAACAAAACACTCATCGGAATGGGGGCGGCAGTGATCCTGCTTGCTGTGGTTGCCCTGCAGAGAGGCGGGGCGGGGCTGCTGCTCGATGGCCTGCAGAGAGGCGGGACGATGGCGGTCACGGTGTTGCCTTTGCTGCTGGTGGCCATGCTCGTGGCCGGTCTGATCCCGGTTTTGGTCCAAAAGGAGACCGTGACCAGGTGGCTGGGCCGGGAAGCGGGGCTGAAGGGCTTGCTCCTTGGGGGGCTTGCCGGGGCCTTGGTTCCAGGCGGACCCTACGTCTACTTCCCCCTGGCAGCCACCCTGATGCTCTCCGGGGCGGAGATCGGCACGGCCATCGCATTTGTGACCGCCAAGAACCTCTGGACCCTGAGCCGCCTGCCCATGGAGGTGGCCCTGCTGGGACCAAAGATCACAGTCATCAGGTACGTGGTCACTTTTGTCTTTCCCGTCATTCTCGGTCTGTGGGCCAATATGCTGTTTTCAAGGCGATCGGAGTGGATCAGAGAAGGAATTGAGGAATTGGAGAGTCAGCCGTGATCTCAGCTTTTGTCATTCTTCTGCTTATGGCCCTGGGGCTTGGCGTGGCCGCCTACCGCAAAGGCGAAGGGGCGCTAGGCCGGGGTGTGGCCGGGGCGGCCCGGATGTTCCTCAGCCTGGTCCCCCTGCTGGTGCTGGCCTTTGTCCTGGCCGGGCTGATCCAGGTCGCGTTGCCCCCGGAGCTGATCACCTCCTGGCTGGGGGAAAAATCCGGCTTCAGAGGGATCGTGGTCGGGACAGTGGCCGGGGCCTTGATCACCGGCGGCCCTTATGTGTCATTTCCAATCATTGCAGCCATCTTTGAATCCGGGGCCGGCGTGGGGACCACAGTGGCCCTGATCAGCGGCTGGGCCATGCTTGGGCTGGGGCAGTTCCCGTTCGAGGTCAGCCTGATCGGGCCGAGGTTTACGCTTGTTCGAGTGACGACTGTCTTTTTTGTCCCTTTTGTAGCCGGGACGATGGCGCATTTTATTTTTGGTTCAGGGTGAGTGGGTCCAAAAAAGAGTCTTTGAAAGAAAATCAAGCTTTGAATCAGGGTTCTTGTTTTCTTGCACAGGGGACAGCATTGATTATTTTGCACCCATGTTGCTTTCATTTGTTTTTTTCTTGCTTTTTTATGAAATAAATTATTTTTTTGAAAAGATGAGAATGTTCATTACTATCTTTGATTTTGTATTTCATGTGAAATAGACATGTATCGTCTTTTTTTAGAGCTTTGCTGCCGTGCAATCCTTTGCAGGGCTTACTCTCCAGTGTGGCATTAAGTTTGCTACAAAGAGAGTATAAAGTTAAGAGGGGCATGTGTAAGTGATTGTTTCATCGAAGTTCATTGGTAAGGGGAATGGATTTTGCTGCCATGGAGCGTTTTTGTATTGACAAAATCTGTCCCAATCCTTATCTTCTCTTCGTCCTGAGACGGACTTTGGATGGCAGCAGTCACTCTGCTGATGGGGTGAAAAAATAGGATTCAGGGGGTATCTATGAAAGGCTTTGTATTGGATTTGTTGGATGGAAACACAAATGTTGTGCATTCAGAAAAGTATTCAAAAGGCGACAGGAACATCGTGGATCGGCTGATGGAAAGGGGCCAGTACTTGCTTCAGTCACCAAAGAGTTTGTCCTTGAAAGGGGTTAAGCCGGTCACGTACCGGATCAGAAAAGTGTAGCCGCATTTCCGGGCGGAAGCTCTGCAGGGCTGCATGGAAACACGGTGAGAGCGATTGGCCTTCAATGTACAGGCCTCCATTCTGGTTACAGAATGGAGGCCTTTTCTTTTGGGGCAATTTTCATGACTGTTCGATCATGTTTCTTGGAATATCGCTCATCTTTTGGGCGACTGCGGCAATGTAATACAGAGGTTCGCCTGCAATATTCAAGCGGTGGCAGTAGCGCTTGTAGGCTTCCATCTGGACGATGTTCTTCCTGGTCAGGCGGTTCATCAGCCCTGAAAACCCGCTGACGCCCTCATCTTTGAGGAAATCCTCCTTGATGTTGAAGGCGATCCAGCCTCCATCCTGAACGAGGTTGAAGGCTGTAAAAAAGGCTTCAGGCGGGATATCCCCATAGCCAAGGGCAGCCACCACGGTCAGGGTGTTGAAGTTCCACTCCCGCAGGGCCTGATCCTCCTCTGGGGTGAGTGCGGTCAGGTCGGCCACGAAGTAGTCGTTGTAGACCCACGAGCGGTCTCTTTGAGCGGCTTCTTTGGCTTCCGGGATGATGTCGACGCCCACGATCTTTCTCGACCCCAGGGTCTGAATGACCTCGCCGACCATGCCGTTGCCTGCCCCCACATCAAGCACGCACAGGTCTTCTGCAGAAGCCGAGTGCTCCTGCAGGGTCTCTTCCAGGAGACCAACCACCTTGTTCGGAGAGTTGCAGCGCAGGGTGCGATAGAAGATGGTCTCATAGAGCCCCGGTATGTTGTAGACGTGGTCATAATCGTGAAAGCGGATCTGTTGCCACTGGTCGTCAACTTTAACTTGACACCACTCTTCGTCCTGATCCAGATCTTTCTTTTTGGGGAATCGAATAGGAAAAGGCCCGCCTTGGATGATGTCTTCAAAATTCGAATCCATTTCTGTGTTCATACTCATGACTCCTTCTTGAACATATGTTCGATGTCAGCCCTGCCGCCGGCTCTCATGAGCCGGTTTGATCAGGGCAGAAACTTTCGGGATGGCTCCTCTTACTGCTCCCCTTTTCCAAGGGGAGCTGCCCGCAGGGCTGAGGGGTTCTTCCTCATGAAGTTTCATACGAGCGCAGCCTCTAGCTGCGCTGAATATCTGGGTTTGGAGCTCAACCTTGCCGATCGCAGTGATCTGAGTGGGGTGAGTGGATCTTGCGCATCGTGAAGTTTCATGCCACCACATTCACGCCGAACACTATCGTCTTTCAGTTGATAATGCAACAAAAGGGGAAGCTGTGATGCCGAGTTCAAATCATGAAAAAAAAGAAGCCTTTGTCCGCAAGCTGGGGGCGATCCTCAATTCGGGGGCCTTGAATCTGGCCATGGGCATCGGGTATCGGCTCGGTCTGTTTGAAGCCATGGACGAGCTTGGCCAGCCGGCCGGAGCAGATGACATTGCAGCCAGGGCGAGTCTGAGCGAACGATACGTGCGGGAGTGGCTGGGGGTCATGGCCTGCGGAGAGGTGGTGGAGATCACGACAGGGCAGGATGGGAGGGAGTTGTTCGCCCTGCCCAGGGAGCACGCCGATGTGATCACCACCCGGGCCGGCAGCGCCAACATGGGGGTCTACACCCAGGAGATCCCGCTTTTGACCCACTTGGTGTTCCAGGATGTCCTGAACAGTTTCCAGACTGGAGAAGGCGTCAGCTATGACATGTATCCCCGGTTTTATGAGTTCATGGGCCAGCTGGCCGAGGCCAAGCACAGGGAAGTCCTGCTGGACTCGTTCCTGCCGGTTGTTGAAGGCGGACAGATGCTCAAGCGGCTGCAAGCCGGAATCAGGGTCTGCGATATTGGCTGTGCCCAGGGAACTGCCCTGCTGCTCATGGCTGAGGCCTTTCCCCACAGCGAGTTTGTGGGCATCGACATCTCGGAAAGCGAAATCGAGGCAGCCAGGTCAAGGGCAGGCCGGCTCGGCAACGTCAGCTTTG
Organism: uncultured Desulfohalobiaceae bacterium; assembly: GCA_964403955.1. Classification (GTDB taxonomy): domain Bacteria; phylum Desulfobacterota; class Desulfovibrionia; order Desulfovibrionales; family Desulfothermaceae; genus CAYOID01. Next base: position 52,856 of record CAYOID010000001.1, read on the forward strand.
AGGTTCAGGATGCGGCTGAAATCAACTCCTCCGAAGCCTGGGCCGAGCGGTTCGATTACGTGACAGCTTTTGATGCCATTCACGACCAGACCCATCCCCTGGAGGCGCTCAAGGGCGTGGTGGCCATGCTGAAGCAGGGCGGCAGCTTTTCCATGGTGGACATTGCCGCCAGCAGCCGGATGGCCGAAAATCGTGATCACCCCATGGGGCCGTTCCTGTACACTGTCAGCTTGATGCACTGCATGCCTGTGGGGCTGGTGAACGGCGGAACAGGGCTGGGCATGATGTGGGGTCGGGACAAGGCCGTGGAAATGCTCAAACAGGCCGGTTTTTCCAGAGTGGAGGTCCAGGAGATGACAGACGACCCCTTCAACTTTCACTATTTTTGCAAAAAGGGTGCTGACCTGTCCAAGGCTTCCAAGACCTGAGCAATCTTATTGCCTGAACCGGCGGCGAATCTGCTCTTGCTCCCAGGCTGGCAAACTGTCCCAGTTTTTGAGCTTGTGCTTCAGCTCCAGCTGCTCTTCCGGGGACAACCGTTCCCACTGCTCATGTCGATGCTTGAACAGCTCTCTTTCCCGGGGGCTCATGTCCTGCCATTTTCGGTATTTTTCCCTGAGTTTTTTTCGCTCCTGCGGCGAAAGCTGCTGCCACTGCTGAAAGTGATTTTCAGTGCCTCGGCCCTGTTTCCGAGCCAAAAGAGCCGGAGGCCGTCCTTGGGCTGGTGAAGAGGCAGTGCTCATAAGCCCTGCTTGCGCTTGTGGTTCCGGGCTGGCCCAAGCAAGGCTGCTGAACACAAGGGTCAATCCCAGTAAGACCGCGCTGGTGCCCAGGGTCACGAGCTGTTCAGGCCAAAATCGGGTTTTCATCGAAATCCGGTCTGACCCGGCTGTGACTTTTTGAGGTGTCGGACTGCTCATCATGAGTGATCGAGACCAGTTTTTGTATGGTTTCCAGGTCCTGGAGCAGGTCCAGGTTCTGGATCACTTCCAGGTCCTGCTCCTGGAGCTGGGCGGACTGCTTCGAGATGATGCCATCATGGACATTGGTCCTGTTGACCTGGAATGTCAAGATCAGAACCGCAGCCAGGCTGGCACAGGCGGCAGCAGCCGGGATCAGGATCATGGGCCTTCTCAGTAACCGCGGCGATGCTTTTGCCGACCGGCTGTCCTTGGCCAGGCCTGCCCTCACCGAATCCATGAGGCCCTCAGCTTCAGCCCGGTTCAGCATCTTAGGCCTGGCCTGCTCCCTGGCCCTGGTGAGCAGGCCGTGAAGCTGTTTTTTTTCGAGCCTGCACTCAGGGCAAACCTTGAGATGGGCTTGGACAGCCAGGCTTTCCGGCTCCTCCAGGACATCAACCGTCTGCTTGATGAGGAGTTCTTGAGCCTTTGAACAGGAGATCACGACCATCCTCCTTGTCATTTTTCCATCCAGTCGTCCATGTGCTCTCTGACTGTGCGCGTGGCCCTGAACAGATGGGACTTGACCGTCCCCTGGGCCATTCCAGTCAGCTCGGCAATTTCAGGGATGCTCATGCCTTGAAGGGCCTTGAGCTGAAAGACCAGCCGCTGCTTTTGGGGCAGGCTCTGGACCGTGTTGTGTAGATCGCGCAGGAACAGGCGCTTGCTGACAATGCGAGCCGGGTCACCGGCCCGGTCCGGTATTTCCGCCTCTTGATGCGCATCCTTTGCCCTCTTGCCGGGTTGAAAGGAGCGAATCATCCTGCTCCAGCGACCTTCACGCCTTTGGGTGCTCAGCCATGTGTTGATGGCAATCCGGTGCACCCAGGTTGAAAATGCGCTCTTCCTTTTGAACCTCTTGATGTTTCGAGCTACCCGGATCAGGATCTCCTGAGAGAGATCCAGGGCTGCATCCCGATCAGCCAGGGCAAGACGGTAGGCCAGGGCAAAGATCTTGTCCTTGTGGGCCCTGAGGAGCATTTCCAGGGCCTGGCTGTCGTCCTCCTGGGCCTTGGCTACGAGCCTGGCCTCTGCTCCGCTGCAGGGCTCATGCGGGGCTCCCCTCTCATCTGCGCCTGCCGATGGGATGCAGCCAGCCTTCAGGGTTGGGCCGGATCCTGTCACAATTCAGCCTTGCGTTTTGGATCAGAAGGAAAAACCCAAGCTGAATCCCCAGGGCCGCATCGGACGGACGCTGCGTCTGCAGTCCGGCTTCCAGCGCCTGTCATGCCTGTAACGATGGTTCCAGTGTTTGTCATATCGAGCCTGGCGTTGCAGAATGATGACTCTGGGCCCATAGGAATGCTGAGAGTGTTGCCTGCCTGTGCAGTGCACGCCCCTTTCCGGGACGTGGATATGGCTGCGGTGATGTCTGCCCACTGAGATGACGGACTTGCCATCAGCCATGGCCGGGAAAGCCCAGATCATGGTCAGAAAGCATGCGACACACGCCACAGTCATTTGAGCCCTGTTCATGATGTCCCTCCTGGTGTTGAGATGCGCCTCCCAACATCCGCGGTTCGTGTCGGATGTGAGAAGAGTTGCCTGCACTGTACTCTCTTAGACGCACCAGTCAGGGAAAAGGTTTACATGAGATTCGTTCGAAGCTGAATGAATTCCAATTGCATTCAACCTCAGCCATTCTTCAACTTCTGCGCCAGGTCCAGGATGGTCTGCATGTAGGGTCGGCTGCGGTTGTAGCGCAGGAGGGCTTTTTTCTGGGTCGTGTCAGAGTCGGCCCGCCAGCCTGCCGCCCTGAGGTACTTGGCTACGCTGAAGGCCGCATCTGCGGGGTCAAAGAGATCGATCCGCCCGTCCTGGTCAGCATCCACTCCGTAATGGAGAACATTGTCGGGCAGGAACTGGGGCCAGCCCACGGCCCCCATGATCGACCCCTTGAGGGACGAAATTTCCGACGGCTTGTCTGCATACCACTTGAAAAGGGCTGCCAGGTCCTTGCGGGCGCGCTTGGCCCTTTGTTCGAGACGGGCGTTGAAGCGTGAGCGGTCCCGCTCGGATCTGTCCTTTTCCGGGAGCATGGCCCAGATGGCGTCCTGGAATGATGGCTGATCCATGAGGGCCAGTGTGGCCAGGATTTTCAGGGTCGGGGTTCTGCCGGTATAGCCTCCGATGCGGGTCTCCACCAGGAGAATGGCGGTCACTGTGTACCGGTCGACCTGAAAGGTTTTCTCCATGCGCTGCAAAAGATCTTCATTGTCCCGGAGAAATTCCCGGGACCTTTTCAGGGCCCAGGGCTGCAAATATTGATCGTAATTGAGCTCCCCTTCCCTGATGCGCATGGCCGAGGCCACTGTTTGCAGCATGAGCTCCGGTTCTGAGGAAAACGCTTGTTGGATCGCATCACTGTCGATACCCTGAGAGATGAGAAAGTCTTTGACCGGGGCCAGGTCCTTGTCAGCTGCGGCTGCAACGTTCAAACCGATGAACATGAGCATTCCAGCCAGAATCATGGTCAGTTGAAGCAGTCGTGTTCCTGGGCGTTGTGTCATGGGGTTCCTCTGAGTTTTGAGTTTGGCCCGCGAATGGGCAATGGAGTCTCATGGCTCAAGATTGGGTTTCGTATCTGTTTGCCGGAGGCCTTGTCCGAAAAAAGACACGACACGAATCGCATGAGAGTGGACCCCTGATCCAGGATAAGGCAGAGCTTGAGGCGGCGCAATCGAGTCGGGATGAGAATTTTTCTGATATGAGCAGCTGAGCGCTGCACCCCCGGTAATTCGGCTGCGGTTGTCTGATGGGAACAACTCGAATACACTGCTGCGCCAGCGGCCAAGGGCTTGTACCCGACAAAGTCCAGCCCTGCCTCTGGCATGAGCTTCGCACACACTTGACACAGAGGGAAAAGAGTCTTGAACCGCCCGTTCCCCTGCACCACCTTTGCATCTTTCAAGGAGCTTACCGAGGCAGATGTGAAAAGTTTGCCGCTTGAACATTTTCAAAGGCGTATCAAAAAAAGTAGGTGCAGGGTCACTTGAGGAAGAGGATGGGGAGGATATGAAGTTCAGCTCGATCAAGCTTCATGCATGCCCAGCCTTTGGCTGTGCTGACCAGGGAGCGGCGTGAAACAGCAGGACAAGGACACTTCCCCGGCAAAACCTGATTTCTGGCGACAGGTGGTCACTCCGGGACTGACGGATTCCAGCCTGGATCGGCAGGTGCAGAACATCCCCAGAAGGATGGCCGTGCTGGAATGTATGGCTGAAAAGCCTTTTGCCTGGGCGGTTTTGCTGGGTGGGACCGGAACCGGGAAGTCCACGGTTTTCAATCTGCTCTGCCAGGCAGAGATCAGCCAAACCGGAGTGGAGCGGCCCATGACCTCAGGTCCGGTCATGGCTGTGCCCGGCACAGTGGACCCAGCCCCTTTCATGCCCTGGTTCCTGCCTGACCTGGAGATGCGTGCATCCGGCGAGCCGGCTGCCGGCCGTTCGGACCGTATCCAGACCCTGGCCCATCACAATCCCGACTTCACTCATCTGGCCTTTGTGGACACCCCTGATCTGGACAGCCTGCAGGAGCACAACCGGGAAATGGCCGAGGACATCGCCCTGCTGGCCGATGTGGTCATTTTTGTTGTCTCTCAGGAAAAGTATGCTGATCAGGTCCTGGTTCAGGCCCTGAATACGCTCTGCGAGTCCGGAAAACCGGTCCTGGTGGTCCTGAACAGGGTGGATGTCCCCCTGGAAGACCGCCAGGTTCTGTTTGAGGACGTCCTGCAGACCCTGGATCCTGAAAGCAGGCGGCTTCAGGCTTCAGCCATAGTGACCCTGCCTTTTTTCAGCTCGAAAAGCCAGGCTGACGTTCAGTTCTCTGAGGCCCGGACAGCATTGTCCCAGGCCGTGTCCAGGCTTGTTCCTGGAGAGGGCCTTTCCGGGTTCCTGAGCTCCCAGGCAAAAATGCAATGGGACCAGGCCCGCCAGGAGATCAAACAGGTCGTCGAGGTGCTGCAGGCTGAAACAGAGGCGGCAGAAATCTGGAAAGAAAAGCTGGACTCCCTTCTCGATCAGGCCCGGGACCAGCTTTTGGCTCAGGCGGAAAAGACCTTTGAACACACCAACCGAGCCCATATCCAGGCCGAGATCAGAAAGCTGTTCAGCCGATACGACCTGTTGGCCGGACCGCGCAGACTGGTGACCACAACCGTCCTGGCCCCGGTCCGGCTTCTTGGCCTGACCAGGGCCAAATCCAAGGGGTCCCGGCGGGAAGCGTTGAAGCAGGCCCGGCATAAGGCAGCCACAACTCCTGTTTTCGAGTCCCTGAACATGTTTCAGAAAATGACCCTGGAAAGGCTGTCTCCAGCAAATCGAGCCTCGCCTGTTTCCAGGGATCTGAGGCGGGAAGGGACGCTGCTCTCTCAAGACGAGGCCCGGGAGCGGATGGAACAGGCGCAGGCCGAACTGGCCCGCTGGCTCGAAGACCGTTTCGAGGCGTTGGCCCAGAACGTGCCCAAGAGCCGGGTGTTCGGAATGTACACCACTTCGGTCCTGTGGGGGGTCCTCCTGCTCAGCTTTGAGACGGCCATCGGTGGCGGGATCACCCTGATCGAGGCCTTGATCGATTCTGCGGTGGCCCCGTTTCTGACCAAGGGTGCTGTGGAGCTCTTTGCCTACCGTGAAGTGCAGTCCATAGCCAGGGAGCTGGCCCGACGGTATCAGGATGGGCTGATGTCTGTCCTGACTGAGCAGAGGGATCGTTTTGCCGCCTGTGTTGACAATCATCTGACCCCGAAAGAAGTTGTCCTCGAGTTGGAGCGATTGAGCTCAAAGAGGCGTTTCAGGGCCTGAGGAGAGGATAGCCACCATGGGACAGTCTTTGAAGCACCGGCTGAAAACAGATGTGCAGCGCCTGAGCAGTGCTGTGAACCAGATCCAGCTGTTCACTCTGTCGGAGACTGATCGGCGGGATCTGATGCAGGGGCTGGACAGGGTCCGGGAGCGTCTCCAGGCAGTGGAGGACGAGCTCCTCGTTGTCGGTCTTCTGGGAGGAACCGGGGTGGGCAAGTCGACCCTGATGAACAGGCTGGCCGGGAGCGATATCGCTTCTGCCGGCTTCAGGCGGCCGCACACGGACAGGGTGCTGGTCTATGCTCATCAGGACGCTCCCCGCCCGGAGTTCATCGAGCAGCCGTCCCTGCCGCTGAGGGTGATCGAGCACCAGGCCGGATCCATCAAGCAGGTCCTGCTCTGCGACCTCCCGGATTTTGACAGCCTGGTGGCCGAGCACAGTGAGACCGTGAACGCCTTTCTCAGGCACCTTGACCTGCTGGTGTGGGTGACCTCCCCGGAAAAATACGCGGACAGACGGATGTACACCCTGATGCGTCAGGTTCCCAAGGCCGGGTCAAATTTCGTCTTTGTCCTGAACAAGGCCGATCAACTCATGGCACAGGATCATGCCCAGGGTGTCGAGCAGCTGCAAAAGGTCGGCCGCAGCTTTGCCCAGCACCTGGACTCGGTTCTGGCGGAGCGGGGCGAGACAGAGTTCAGTGCAGGCTCCAAACTGTATGTCCTGTCTGCCACTTTGACCGGTCCTGGCTGGAATCAGTTCGAGCTCTTCCAGGACCACCTCTTTGCCCGGCGGAACCTGAAGCAGGTGGCCACAATCAAGGGAGCCAACCTTGAGCAGGAGCTCCGCCAGTCCTTTCAGGTCCTGCAGCGGGAAATGGAAGAGAGCTCAAGAGCGGAAACGGTGCTGGAGCATGCGGCTGCTGAGCTGCATCAGGATGTCCGGGAGTGGGAGGACAGGATCCACGATGTCCTCGCAGACTGGGTTGAGCAGGACATCAAGCCTGTGCTGGCCCGGAGCCCTGGAGGGGAGAGACTCCTCGTCGGGCCGGGGCGCTGGATATGTTCCCTGGTCAATGCCTGGAACACCAGGCGGTCCGAGCCCGGCCAGACCGAGAGGCTCCACATTCCAAACCATGTCCTGTCCCTGCTCAAGGACTGCCGGAAGCACATCAGTACCAGAGTCAGCACTATTCTCCTCCAGCATCAGCTCCCGGACCTGATCAGAGAGCGCATCGAGCACAAGCTCGACCCGGACGTCGACGATCACATCAAGGCTCAGTGGCAGGACTTTGTCCGGACAGCGGTCCGGGAGTTCAGGCCCCGGTCCCGAAGTGTCTTTCTGCTTGGCCAGCGCGGGGTGTACGCCCTGTTGACCCTACTTCTGCTGCTGGCCCTGGGGGGGAGGGATGCCTGGCTGGGTGTGCTGAAGGCCCCTGGGCTGTCCACTGGGATGGACCTCTTCTTTGCCCTGATCAACACCCTGTTCAGCGTGACCGGTTTGGCGTCGCTGCTGAGCTTCGGTCTGCTGTGCAGCCTGGCCGGGGCCAGGTTTTTCAGAAAGTTCAGGACCGTTATGGACCAGGAGGTGCAGGTTTATGCCCAGGCCCTTGCAGAGCAGCTCTTTGAGCACTGGGCATCGGATCAGGGCAGGCACATGGACAAGCTGAATGAGTGCAGGCAGGAGCTGCACAAGACGATCACGGCAGTTCAGGACCTGGTGGACTGAAATACTATCCTTCCCAGTACAGACAGGGATTGATCTCGTACCAGGCCAGCCCTGAAGTCAGAGTGGCCCGTTTGCATGGGCTGATCACCCCGGCGGAGACAAAAAAATCCACGGTTTCGTGAAGATCGGCCTGGAGGTTCATGCCCTTGGCCAGCGGGAGCATCAGCCCGGCCTCAAAATGGCGGGACCTGGCATGGAGCATGGTCTGGCGAACGAGTCGGATCAGGGGCTGGATGTCCACTGCGGGACAGAAGCTGAAGACCCCGCTCAAGGCCTGGTCCGTATCCAGGCGTCCGGACCAGAGGGCGTGGCGCAGCAGAAATCTGGCCACTGAAGGCATAAAGAAAAGCTGACCTGGGCCGAGGAGCAGGCTTTTTTCCTCCCAGGCTGAAGCTGGTGCGCCGGAAACAGGGAGCAAGACTCTCTCTTCAAAGGCGGTCAGGAGCCCATCGTCCACATCCGGGCAGGCAGAGGTCAGATCCTCATAAGCTGTGATTTCTTTATCCAGACAGATCAGAAAGATGCTGGCCAGACAGTCCGCTTCCTGTTCATCAAAATGAGTGCAGAGGGCCTTGCGGAGGTTGTCCTGATTTTCGAAAGCCATATCAGATGAGCTCCAATGTCAGCGCAGCCTCCGGCTGCGCTGACTCTTTGGGTTTGAAAAGAGAACAGACCCCGGAAATGATTTTCATACGAGCGCTGCTTGTGGCAAAGCTCAAAGGTCGAAGGGGCGGAACATGGACCGGAGAAACCAGGCACAGTAATCATCGAGCAGCTGAGAGTTGTTGTGGTCGTTGGAAGTGCATTCGAGCTCGACCAGGGGAATGGCGAAGGTCTGGTGGTCCGAGGTCCGTCTGACCTTCACAAAGATGCCCAGGTCAGGATCCAGATCCTCCAGGATGTCCACAAGCTCCAGAGACTCGAACATGGAGCCGTCTTCCTGACTCAGAAACATGAAGCAAGGGTATTCCATGTTTTCTTTGAGATGGTTGCAAAAAAATCTGAGGTGTTCTTCTGTCACCTTTGGGACTTCCGCTGTCTGGAAAATGTCTTGCAGACGGGTGTCTCTGTCGGTGTCAGCCATGATGATCCTCACAAGGCAAGCCCTTCAGGGCGCTTTCGGGTTCATACCAGCGCAGCCGCCGGTAGGGTTGACTGCTTCAGGGGAAGAGTAGTGAAGAGGAGCAGACATTGCAATCCTCTGACCCAATATTTGCAAGGCGACAAAATTGGCCGGATATGACCCGGATGACCTCGCTATCATTGTGTGTTAGCCTTGGTCGCCAACGGGCAGCAATTGGAATGGACTCAGACAAACTCTTCACATACGACCAGACTGACCCACTCAGCGTCTACAACAGGAGCTTTTTCTGTCAGATTCGGCAAAGGTTCTCCACCTTTCTGCGCTGTCCGGAATGCCGGCATTTTCCTTGCCGCAACCTCAGCCGGACCGACATGCTCATGCTCCTGACCTCCCCTTTTTTGAACAGGACAGTCACCGATCTCAAGCCTCAGAGGAGACCCAAAATGCATATTCTTAAAAAGTACGACGGGACTCTTGAACTCATCGAAGATTTTGATGAAAAAAATCCGGATCAGGCCCTGCTCCAGGATGTCCAAGAAGTTTACCCCATTACCAAGATCCTGGTCCCGCAGCTGAAGCTGGTTCCCAAGACCAAGGAGGAGCGGGCCAGTGTCAAGGAAGGCTTGGAAGCCCAGAAAGAAAAGTCCAATCAGGACTCCGGGGCGGCTGCTGAGGCAAATCCCGGTCCGGGTGGGAAAGCAAAGGCCAAGGCAGGCAAAAAATCCGGGTCAGGCGCATGAGGTGCAGCTGCTCATCTCTTGGAGCGATGCGGCTGCACAAGCTGCACTGTGCAGCCGCAAGCACTCAGATTTCAGTTTTGCCGCTGGCAAAACTGAAACATCTATTCGGAAAAGCCGTAATGGTACAGAGAGTACTCAGTTTTGCCACCCAGAATCTTATCGATTTCGTTCTGGATTTTCTGCCGCTCAGAACTGTCCAGCCATTGCTGCCAGTCAGCTGATGAGGTCCAGGTGCTGATGACCAGGTACTCATCAGGCTGGTTCACGTTTTTCATGGTCTCCCCGGAGATGTAGCCCGGCTGCTTCATGGCCAGCTCACGCATCTCCCTGAAGAGCTGAATGATCTCTTTTTCTTTGTCCCTGGGGACGACTCGCTTGATGAATGCCTTGACCATGTGTCCCTCCTGTTCATGTGCAGGCTTTGAAACAATCAGCCTCACGGGGTTTCACGCCACTCGCCCTGGGAGATGTGCCTTGAGCTTCACCTTTCAAATCAGTGACAAGAACCCTGTATCTGTTTTGATTCTTGCCAAAATCAGATGTTGCGTCAAGGGCAAACCCTTGAGGCCTGGGTTTTCAGCACTCAGCAGCGCTTTCATGGGAGCTCCGCACCGGCAGGTCAGCCCTTTTTCCTGGCCGGGGGAGCCATGAACTCCGGCCCCACAGGATCGTTGACCGTGTTTTGCAGGACGTGGTCGATGTCCTGCATGTCCTGAGCAGATAGGGACCAGCCAAAGACCTCGGGCAAGGGATCCATCTGCTCTGGTCTGCGTCCGCCCCAGAGGGCGACGCTGCATCCTTTGTCCAGGATGAAACGCAGGGCCAGATGAATGACTTCCTTGCCGTGCCTGTCCCTGGCCAGGTCCTGGAGCCTGGAGACTGCAGCCAGGTATTGATCAAAGCGGGGCTGCTTGAACTTGGGGTCGACCTGACGCAGGTCGTCCCCGGTGAACTCCTGGTCTCTGGACATTTTGCCGCTCAGCAGACCTCTGCACAGGGCTCCATAGGTCAGAGTGGCCATGTTGTGATCCAGGCAAAAGGGCAGCAGATCCTTTTCAATGGCCCGTTCAAAAATGTTGAACGGCGGCTGACACACGGCCAAAGGCCCGCCTTTCTGGAACTCAGTCATCTGGTCCGGGGAGTAGTTGCTGACCCCGATTGTCCTGATCTTGCCTTCCTGGCGGAGGCGTTCGCACTCCTCTGCTGTCTCTTCGAACGGAACTGCAGGGTCCGGCCAGTGGATCTGGTAGATGTCGATGACCTCAGTCTGCAGCCGGCGCAATGAGTCTTCGACCTCTTTCCGGATTCGTTCCCTGGAGCTGTTGCGCCAGACGCGCCCGGCTGCTTCATCCCACTCCAGACCGGCTTTGGTGGCCAGAAGGACCTGCTGCCGTTTGCTGCCCTGGGCCAAAGCCTTGCCCACGATCTCTTCAGAGCGGCCGAATCCGTATACCGGGGCGGTATCCACGACATTGACCCCTTTGTCCAGGGCGGCGTGAATGGTCCGGATGGACAGCTCTTCATCAGTGCCTCCCCACATCCAGCCCCCGATGGCCCAGGTCCCAAGGGCCACTCGAGAGGCCTGTTCTTCAATGCCGGGAATGGGTGTGTATTCCATGTCAATCCTCCATGACACGTTTTGAGCCTTGACTTTCTTGTATATGTAACCTCTTAAAAAATATGAATATATGTTTCCAGTGTTCAAACTCTTCAACAAAGAAGTCAGCGCAGACTCTGGCTGCGCTGAATATTTGGGTTTGAACTGAAGAAGGAATCTCTCTTTTGCGCAGGATGTGTCACCTTGATGCAGCCAGTTTGATCAGGGCAGAAACTTTTGAGGATGCTCCTCTTACTGCTCCCCTCACTCAGTTCAGTGAGGTTGATCAGTTCGAGCTTCAAAAACCCAAGTACATGGGCACATCGTTCATGAACAACACTCTTCACGGAACTGAGTGAGGGATTCTTTCTTTCGAAGTTTCATACGAGCCGCGCCGCCGGCAAAGCTGACATGGTCATGATCATCAGGGTTGTCAACTCCATTCCAGGATGAAGCCCATCTTGATGAACTCCTGAAAAGGATGCCCCTATCACGTGCTGTGAACAGAGCCACTGCCGGGAGTTTCGAAAAGGGGCTGGCTCTGGGACAGAGCCGCCCTACTGGGAAGAGCCTGAGGCTGTCTTCGAGGTGGCCGCCGCTTTCCAAGCGACCGGCCCTGGGGAGGTGCAGAGGGCAGCTGACAGAAGACAGAGAACAGAAAAAACACTGAGTGCAAGTGCATGGGGTGTTGATCGAGAAAGAAACTGATTGAAGCCGAAGAGAAGCGGTTTGGCCTTTCCCAGCAGCTGAGTTTCATACGCGCATTCCCAGGAAAGTTCCCGGCCGAGCCCAGGTCCGGCTGAGGGCGGTTCAGCCAAAGCGGAGGCCGGGTTTCGAGAGGTGAGAACAGGGCGTTCATTTCCAGGCAAAGTACGGCTGCTCGAAATGAGCCACCCTGGTCTGTTTCCCAAGAAGAGCCACCTCTCTGAACTGGTAGAGCAGGGCGGCCGTGGGGGCGGCGATCCAGCTGCTTCCCACCGGCATGAGCAGGACAGGGTTGTCGCTCTCCGGGATGCGATCCAGGATAGGGGCGTCCGGGCGCAGCAGCTCGGAGATGGGGATGCGGTGAATGGAGCTCACTTCCTCTGGGTTGGGGGTGAGGGGCTGCCTGGGTCCACCCCAGACGATCACCGGGGTGATCAAAAAGCCTGACCGGGTGACGAAGTCGTCCAGCCTGCCCAGAATTCTTCCGGGGTCGAGCCTGAGGTCCACTTCCTCTTCCAGCTCGCGCAAGGCCGCCTGCTCAGGGCTTTCGCCCAGTTCCAGCCGTCCGCCCGGCAGGGCCCACTGCCCGGCGTGATTCTCGAGTCCTGCAGCCCTTCTGGTCAGGACAAGGGCTGCCTCCCGGCTCCATGTGCTGTGAGCCGGCAGCCCATAGACATCTGCCCCATAACCCAGCTCCACAATGGTCAGGGCAACGGCTGCATGGTGCTGCAATCTTGTCTCTTGGTTCCGGACCTGAAAAAGGACCAGACCGGCTCTGATGTGTTCCTGCAGGAGGTGGTCGCAGGTCAGGTGTGGAGGGTCATTCGTATTGACGGCTTTCTTCTCAGTCACTTTTCAATCCTGGGATGTTCCGGAGATAAGGGATTTGAGGCCGTGCAGTGCTTGCGTTTGGCTTGTTTTTGAAGCAGCAGGGCCCCTCTCCCTGAACAGCCTGCTAGACGCTAGTGCAAAAAGTCCATGCAGCGGTTTCCCGCCGTGAATTGCTGCATGTGACTCTTTAATTCTTCGGTGTTCTGAATTCTGTATTCTGACTTCTGCGGCTGCATCTTGAGTTTTTGCAGCCGCATCCTGCTAGAGGCTGTTCAGGACCGATACCGCCTTTTCGATCTCCTCTTCCGTGTTGTAAAAGAACGGGGCCAGTCTGAGGACGCCGCTTCGGGCCGAGGCGATCACCCCCCGTTCTTTGAGCAGGTCCTGGACGGTTTCCGGCTCCCGCTGATTGCAGATCAGGGCCAGGATCCCGGAGCGGCAGGGGTCTGGAAAGACCAGCGGAGTGTACCTGTCCCGGTCCAGCTCCTGCAGGAGCATGTCCTGCAGTCTGAAAGTCTCGGCCTGGATGGCTTCCACCCCGTAGCGGGCATGGATCTCCCGCAGGCATGTCCCCAGGGCTGCAGCCAGGGCCACATGTGAGGTGCTGTACTCGAATCTCCTGCCGCCGGTGTGCGGGTCCCAGGTGTGATTCAGATAATCTGCGTCCTGGCGCATGAGCTCGGCTCCGGTCAGGATATGGCCCAGCTTGTCCCTGAAGGCCGGGGTGGTGAACATGACCCCGGTGCCCACCGGTCCAAGGAGCCATTTCCAGCCCGAGGCGACCACAGCTGAAATATTCCACTCCTCAGGGAAAATGGGCAGGCAGCCCAGGCTCTGGGCGGCATCCACCACCAGATCGATACCCTTGTTGCGGCAGAGCTCCCCCAGCTCTTTCAGATCGGCGGCAAAGCCGCTGGAAAACTGGACATGGCTGATGGCCACCATTCTGGTCTCAGGGGTGATCAGGCCTTCCAGATCGTCCATGGACCAGCCGCAGGGCCTGGGCCCGCTGGTTCCCCCGGTCATGTCCCGGTTCGGCAGCAGGCGCAGAAAGACGCCGCGTTGATCCTGCAGTCTCCATGGATAGTGATTGGACGGGTATTCATGAACGTAGCTGATGATCTCATCCCCGGGCTGAAAGGGATAGCCGTTGGCGATCATGCCCATGCCTTCAGAGGTGTTCTTGACGAAGGCCAGGTTGTCCGGATCGGTCTGCAGGATTGAAGACAGGTGAGTGTGCAGGCTGTCCAGGGCAGAGCTGAACTCCATATTGCCCAGGATACCGCGTCGGCTTTGGGCTGTCAGGGCCTCAACCCCCTGGTCCCGAGCATTGCCATAGAGAGGGGATATGCTACAATGGGACAGGTAAGCAAAGTGATCTTTGACTGGGAACAGGGTGTGGCTTTTGTTGAACATGTGAAATCCTTTATTGTTGCTGTGCCCTGGTGGTCATGCAGGGATCGGGCACTTGAGAGGTCACTGCACAAAGCCGGAGTACCAGATCCCGGGTGAGAATCAAAGAGTGCATCAGGCTGAGTGTGCTGGATTTTGAATTTTAGCGGCTGCATCATGAGCTTGTGCAGCCGCTCCTGCTTTGTAGGCTTTTGAGGAGGTGATGTCTATGCAGCACTGAGCGGCTTCGACCAGTTGTACCATACGCTCCCCTTCACCCTTAACAGGAGGTTTTGCGATCATGAGAAGACACCATGCACTGCTGATGCTCGTTGTGGCAGTCCTGGCTTTTTTCGGCCTGCAATCCCAGGCTCTGGCCGAAAAGAAAACCTATAAGCTGGCCACCCATGCTGCATACAAGCCATGGGAATTCATGGATGAGAAAGGTGACTTCGCCGGGATAGAGATCGACATGATCAAAGCCATAGAGGCCTCAGAGAACATTGAGATCGAGGTCCTGAACATGCCCTGGGACGCCTGCATTGCCAGCACCTCACAGGGCAAGGTCGACGGGATGTTCGGAGGGATGTCCATCACTGAGGAACGCAAGAGGGTCATGGACTACACCCGGCCCATTTACAGGGTTGACTTTGCCATCGTTGTTCATGAAGATTCCGACCTCAACCCGATCACAGCCCTGACCCATGGGGCTGTGACTTCGGCCAACAGCGGGACTACCGGGGCCACCTGGGTCCGGGAAAACCTTGTTGAAAAGGGTTTTGATACCAAGCTCAAAATTTTCGACAGCTATGTTGCAGCCTTGCAGGCTGTGATCAAGGGAAAGATCGATTCCGTGTTCGTGGATGCACCCACAGCAGAGAGCTATGTCAGTGAAATGCCCTTGAAGATCATCGGCACTGTCTCCAGCAATGAGTACCTGGCCTGGGCTGTCCCGGAAGGCGATCCCAAAGGGTTGCTGCCGATTCTCAATGCCGGGCTGAACACAATGATCGAATCCGGGAAGCTGGCCGAGATCTACTCGAAATGGGGGTTGCCCCCTTCCGTCCCTCCGGCCGGGCCTGAACAGGAATGAGGTCGTGGGGACTGATCCGGATGGCGACTGGTTTTCCTGTCAGCGCAGCCTCTGGCTGCGCTGACAGGTTGAGGTTCGAGAACAGAGAACGGGCGGTTTTTCAATAAGGAGTGGCACCATTCAGGAGCTTTTGACCACAGCAGCCGTGACCTGGAACAGCATTCCGTCCATCCTCAAAGGTCTCTCTCTGACCCTGGAGATCATCTTCATCACCTTAAGCGCCGGTTTTGTCCTGGGCATCCCGATTGCTTCGATCCAGGTCTACAGCTGGCGTCCTCTGGCCATGCTCATGTTTGTCTATGAGCGGATTATCCGGGGCATTCCGGTGATGTTCACCATTTTTCTGATCTACTTTGGGGCGCCCTTTCTCGGGGTGGAGCTCAATGCCTTCCTGTCCGGGGTGCTGGCTCTGAGCCTGCGCAGCTCGGCCTACCAGTCCCAGATTTTCAGGGGCTCGATCCAATCGGTGGGCAAAGACCAGCTCGATGCTGCAGAATCCCTGGGCATGGGCAAGCTGAAGATCATATCCAGGGTGGTCCTGCCCCAGGCCCTGCGCCGGGCTATCCCGGCCTGGTCCAACGAGTGGTCGACCATGGTCAAGGACTCATCACTCGTCTATGTCCTGGGTGTTGTGGAAATGATGACCAGGGCCAAGATGGTCGTGGACAGGACCGGCATGGCCATTCCCATTTTTCTGACCGTGGCCCTGTTCTATCTGGCCATCACAGCCAGCGGGAACAAGTTTTTGCGGTACCTGGAAGACAAACTGGCCATTCCCGGCGTGACCACAAAGGGCTTTCAATGAGCAGCACACAACCTCTTCTGCTGGTTCAGGATCTGGAAAAGAGCTACAAGGGGCACGGAAAGGTCCTGGACGGCATCTCGTTTCACCTCAATCCCAATGAGGTCAAGGTGGTCATCGGTTCGTCCGGAGGCGGCAAGAGCACTCTGCTGCAGTGCATCAACCTCCTGACTCCCTTCGATAGGGGCAAAATTTTTCTTGACGGCGTCCAGGTTCTGGAAAAGACCAAGAATCGCTGCCGACAGGACATCGGGTATGTGTTTCAACACTTCAATCTCTTCGCTCATCTGACAGCTTTGGACAACGTGACCCTGGGGCCGACCACAGTCAAGGGGGTCCCCCTGAAGCAGGCCAGGGAGAACGCCCGGGAGCTCCTGGAGAAGGTCGGGCTCAAGGACAAGATGTTCAACTATCCGGCCGAGCTCTCAGGCGGCCAGAAGCAGAGGCTGGGCATTGCCAGGGCCCTGGGCATGAAGCCCAAGCTGATCCTCTTTGACGAACCCACCTCTGCCCTGGATCCGGAGCTGATCGGAGAGGTTCTGATGATCATGAAGGAACTGGCCAGAGAAGGGATGACCATGCTCATCGTCACCCACGAGATGGGGTTTGCCCAGGCTGTGTCCAATGAAATCATTTTTATCGAACACGGCAGGATCATCGAACAGGGGCCTCCGGAGCAGTTTGCTGATCCCATTCACGAACGCACCAGGCAGTTCCTGCACAAGATCGAGGAGCAGTAGGCTTTTCGAGCATGGACTATATCATCAGCATCCTTCCTGAGCTGCTCCTGGCTTTTACGGTCACACTCCAGCTCTGGGGCATCGCCATCGGGCTGGGAATCGTGTTCGGGCTGCTCCTGGCCCTGGGCCAGGTCTACGGCAGCAAGCCGATCTCCATGGCCTGCATCGCCTACTCGGAGTTCTTTCGGGGGACCCCCCTGCTGGTCCAGCTCTTTCTGGTCTATTTCGGACTCCCGAGCATAGGGATCGATCTGCCCTCGTTTCCGGCTGCGGCCCTGACCCTGACCCTGAACTCCTCCGGATATCAGGCCCAGTATTTTCGCGGGGCCATTCAGACCGTCCGGGGGGAGCAGATCGTGGCGGCTGAATCCCTGGGCATGAACAAGCTGCAGATCATCAGGAAGGTGATCATTCCCCAAGCCGTGCGTGTGGTCATCGCCCCCTGGTCCAATGAATGCATAGGCATTCTCAAGTTTGCCAGCCTGTCCTTCACCATCGGGGTGGAAGAGCTGCTCGGAGTCTCCAAGATGATTGGCTACAGGACCTTCAAGATTTTCCCCACCTTTTTTGCAGCGGCCATGATCTACCTGGCGGCAGTGACTCTTGTCTCAGCCCTGCTGGACTATGCTGAAGCCAGGCTGTCCATCCCCGGGCTGAAGAAGGGCCAGCTGGAATGAATTTGTTGCCCCGGCTGCAGCCGGGGCAACAAATTCATTACGGGCCTGATTGACGCAGAGACAAAAAACCGAACGTCAGGGATCTTTTCTCTCCTCAACCTTGAATCCTGATCCTTATCAGTACAGCCAGGGGGCTGCGCTGAAGGCTTGACAGGAACCAGACCTGCGGGTACCTAATGATTCATGAGCCAGCTCAGCCTCTGGCTGCGCTGACAGGTCGAGGGTCGAGGGTTGATGGTTGAGGGTTGAGGGAAGAAAAGATCCTCAACTTTGGCAAATGATGATCCTCATTCTGCCGGTTTGATCAAGAAAGAAACTGATTGAAGCCGCAGAGAAGCGGTTTGGCCTTTCACAGCAGTTGAGTTTCATAGGAAATGTTGTGAATCAGGGAGTTCAGAATGCCTCGTGATGCGAAGACAGTCAGCAATGTGTGGCTTTGGTGGCGGATGACCGCACGCTCGGGGTATGCCGGCTCAACTCTTTAACCTGAGACCAACGCCATCAGGCAGACGTTACAAGGACCGCGGGCATACCAGCTCACGGTCCTTTTTTTTTGGTCCCGTGAGCTGCACCTCACATCCCGACCGGCTTTCAACAGCCAGGACGCGGAATGGTCAAACAGCAGCACAGGGAGAAAGCATCATGTTGATCGTCATGAAAAGAGGAGCGAGCCAGGAGCAGGTTGATGCAGTGGTGGCCAGAATCGAGGCCAGGGGAATGACCGCCCGCCCCATTCCCGGAGGGGAACGGGTTGCAGTGGCTGTTCTCTACAATACCGGGACTGTGGAGGAATCGGCTTTTCTGGAGCTGCCGGGGGTCAAGGAGGCCATCGCCGTGACCAAGCCCTACAAGCTGGTCAGTCGGGAGACTCAGGCCGAGGACACTGAGGTCAGGGTCGGCAGCGCCGTGATCGGCAACAGCAGCTTCACCACCATTGCCGGGCCCTGCGCAGTGGAGAGCGAGGAGCAGGCCCTGACCATCGGACGGGCGGTCAAACAGGCCGGGGCGACCATCTTTCGTGGCGGGGCCTTCAAGCCCAGAACCTCGCCCTACACCTTCCAGGGGCTCGGGCTGGAAGGGCTCAAGATCCTGGTCCGGGTGCGGGAGGAGACCGGACTGCCTGTGGTCACAGAGGCAGTGGACCATGAGTCCCTGGACATGATCGAGGAGCATGCGGACATGATCCAGATCGGGACCAGGAACATGCAGAACTTCAGTCTGCTGCGCAAGGCCGGTAAGGCCAGGAAACCGGTCATGCTCAAACGGGGTATGTCAGCCACCATTGACGAATGGCTCATGGCGGCAGAGTACCTCATGGAAGAGGGAAACACCCAGGTTGTCCTGTGTGAACGGGGGGTGCGGACATTCGTCCGGCACAGCCGCAATACCCTGGACCTGTCGGCTGTCCCGGTGGTTCGCAAAGAGAGCCACCTTCCGATTCTGGTCGATCCCAGCCATGCGGCCGGCCGCAGAGACCAGGTCATTCCTTTGAGCCGGGCCTCCATGGTGGTGGGCGCCCACGGAATCATGGTCGAGGTGCACCACGCCCCGGAAGATGCCTTGAGCGACGGGGCCCAGTCTCTGTATCCAGAGCAGTTTCAGGATCTGCAGAATCAGCTGGGGGCGATCGCCCGACTCTCTTTCCCGTAGCCCCCGAAATCAAGAGGCCCCTGCGTGAAGTCGCGCAGGGGCCGGGTTTCGATGTGCAAACAGGCGGAAAGGTGGGGATCAGAAGACGAGTTGAGGAAATGCAGGCTTGACGTGTCTAGTCAGCCGCCTGCCTGGCCTGTTCCAGCCAACTGTCCCATTTGGCCTGGTTGTCGGCAATCCACTCGTCCACGTGGCGTTCGATGTCCCGCTGGGAGTCTTCGCCCTGATACATGCGGTAGTTCTGGTTGGCGATGTCCTCCAGTGATACGGACATGACCTCGAAGATTTTTTCTGCGGGCGGGTTGTTCTTGAGAAACCCTTTGTTGGCCACGACCACAATGTCGTTCAAGGCAAAGCCGAGCTTGATCGGGTCGGTCACAGCCCCTTCAACGCCTGACGCCACCAGGACGTCCTCGAGCCCTTCCTGGGCCGGAGAAGGGATAATCTCCGGCACGTTGAGCCACATCACATCTTCCCCGGGCTTGAAGGTGAAAACGGTCCAGTTCGGGGTCCAGGTGTAGAAGAAGACCGGCTGACCGTTCCTGGCCCGGCCCACGGCATCGGCCATCCCGGCCGAGTACCCGGCCTGAATGGTGTTGACGTGATCTTCCAGGTCATAGACCTTCATGTGGTGGGAGATGACCTTTTCGCATCCCCAGCCCGGGGGACAGGCCACCAGGTCGGCTTTGCCGTCGCCGTTGGCGTCAAAGGCTTTTTTGACTTCGGGGCGCTTGAAGTCTTTCAGGTCCTTGATTCCCAGCTTTTCCACCTCATCTTTCGAGGCCAGATATCCCTGCAGGGCTCCGGCCTTGACAATGTAGCCTGCGATCTTGGCATGCTGGTCAAAGTTGTCCGGGAGCTGGGCATTGTGGATCGGGAACCAGCCGTTGGCCCAGAAGTCCACGTCTCCATAGGTCACGGCCTGGTAGAAAATGGGGTTGCTCAGATCCCTGGCCTTGGACACTGTATAGCCAAGCTCCTCCAGAGCCCGGCTGTACAGGGCCTCCAGGAAGAAACCGGTTGTCCAGGTGGCCCGGGCGGGCTTGACGACCGTTCCTTTGCCCGGCATTTGATTGGAGCCCCAAGCTGAGGCGGCGAAAAAGGCAACCAAAAGGGTGGCCAGAGAGACGGTTTTCAACGTGTTGATCATGCGCATGGTCTTTCCTCCTGATTGTGGTTGAGTGCAGATAGGATGCCTGAAATTCCTCCGATGTCTTGAGAGAACTGAGTGAAGGGAGTTCCCCCTACCCCGTCAAGAATGCGTCGTCGAAGGGACACAGAAAGAGAATACGGTGGTGAATACTCCTTGAACAGCCATTGAATCATCAGCGGGAAAAAGAGTTGGTGTGGAAAGAGAGTTGAACAGAGTTGCTGCTGGTCTGTGTCTTACAGATCGTCCAGGCGTGGATGGAGAGTTCAATATGGACTCAAAGAGCCTCAGTCCGTTCATACAGGTCAATCTCCTTGCAACCATAGTAAACGTATAGCAAGTTCTGTTGAAAAAAGCAAACGAGCTGTGACCAGAGCCGCTGCTGGGAGTTTATAAAAGGGGCTGGCTCTGGTGCAGAGCCGCCCTTGTATGGTGAAAGTGGGGCTGTCTTCAAGGAGGCCGCCGCTTTCCAAGCGGCCGGCCCTGGGGCCAGATTGATCAAAAGAGAACAGACCCGGGAATGATTTTCATATGGGGGTTTGCATGAATGATAACTCTTGATTAGGCTCCAGTCAGCGGTTTTTCAGCAATCAATCATCAAGGGGGAAAAACCTGATCCACTTCCCCTTGTTGAATGTGGGGTCGAGGGACGTCCATCAAAGAGAAAAAGGAGCATGGTATGCAGAAATCACAATACAGGATTTCCAGGTCCAGGTTCAGCGCCTTCGTATTTGACCTTGACGGGGTGATCACCCGGACAGCCGATGTCCATGCCCAATCCTGGAAAGAGCTCTTTGATGGTTTTCTGGAAAAGGCAAGCCAGGGCGGGGACTTTACCCCCTTTGACATCCAGTCGGATTACCTGACCTACGTGGATGGCAAACCCCGCTACAGCGGGGTGCAGAGCTTTCTGCAGTCCAGGGGCATCGAGCTCCCATTCGGGAATGTGGATGATCCCCCAGGGGATGAGACTGTCTGCGGGTTGGGCAACAAGAAGAACGAATTTTTCCACAAGCTGCTCAAAGAGAGGGGGGTTGATGTCTT
Source organism: uncultured Desulfohalobiaceae bacterium (assembly GCA_964403955.1). Classification (GTDB taxonomy): domain Bacteria; phylum Desulfobacterota; class Desulfovibrionia; order Desulfovibrionales; family Desulfothermaceae; genus CAYOID01. Next base: position 73,851 of record CAYOID010000001.1, read on the forward strand.
TGATTCCAGCCTGGATTTGATTTTCCAGCTCAGGAGCCGCGGATTCAAGACAGGAGTGGTCTCTTCGAGCAAGAATTGTTCAGCTGTCCTGGATGCAGCCAATATTGCCCAGCTCTTCGATGTCCAGGTGGACGGCATCGACATCGAACATCTGGACCTCAAAGGCAAGCCAGAGCCGGATTCCTTTCTGGAGGCCGCCCGCCTCCTGAATATCGAACCGGACCGGTGTGTGATGGCCGAGGATGCCATCTCCGGCATTCAGGCCGGCCGGAAAGGCGGTTTCGGGCTGGTGATCGGGGTCAATCGGGGGGACAGCGAGAGGGAGCTCAAACAGGCCGGAGCTGATCTGGTGGTCAAGGATCTCTCGGAAATGGACCTCAACGACGATCTCACAGACCTGCCCCACGGACTGGTCTTTTTTGAGGAAATCAGACAGCAGATCAAGGAAAAAAGGGTCGTGGTCTTTCTGGACTACGATGGGACCCTGACCCCCATCGTTTCAAGGCCGGAGGATGCCGTTCTGTCCGATGAGATGCGCACGACCCTGATCGGCCTGACCACAAAGTGCACGGTGGCCATCATCAGCGGCAGGGGACTGGCTGACGCCAGACAGCTGGTGAACATCGACGGTCTCTATTTTGCCGGCAGTCACGGCTATGAAATCGAAGGCCCCAATGAAGTGTTTTTTGAACTGGATATGGCTAGGCAGATGCTCCCTCTGCTCGATGAGGTGGAGCAGGAGCTGAGCAAGGAGCTGGAAGGGATTCAGGGTTCCCTGGTGGAAAGAAAGAAGTTTTCTATAGCGGTTCACTACCGCAATGTCAGTGACGAACAGGCCCCCGAGGTCGAAGCCATTGTCGATCAGACCCTGGCCAGACACGGGAAGCTCAAGAAGGGGACGGGAAAGAAGGTTTTTGAGCTCAAGCCCGATCTGCATTGGCACAAGGGCCGGGCCGTGCAGTGGCTGCTGGAGAAGCTGGAGCTGGATCAGATGCGGGTGGCTCCGATCTACATCGGCGACGATGTCACGGATGAAGATGCTTTTGAAGCCTTTTCCAAAAAGGGCGTGACGCTCATCGTCGGTGACGAGCCCCGAATCACCAAGGCCAAGTATCGGCTGGAATCTGTAGAAGAGGTCCAGAGCTTCCTGTTCATGCTGCAGGTCTATCTGAGGAACTGGAGGACTTGGTCTCTGGTCTATCAGGGATATGAACCCGGTGAGGAGGGCTTGCGGGAGGCCTTGTGCACCCTTGGAAACGGGTATTTTGCCACTCGGGGGGCTGGGCCGGAGTCAGAGGCTGACGTGATCCATTATCCAGGAACGTATCTAGCAGGAGGGTACAATCGCCTCAAGAGCGAGGTTGCCGGCCGGATCATTGAAAACGAAGATTTGGTCAACATGCCCAACTGGCTCTGTCTGACCTTTCGTTTTCCCGGCGAAGCCTGGTTCAGCCTGGATGACACCGATATCCTGGCCTATCGCCAGGAGCTGGATTTCAAGAACGGGGTGCTCTATCGCACGGTCCACTTTCAGGACGACTGCGGCAGAGAGACCAAGCTCTTTCATCGCAGGATCGTGTGCATGGACCGCATGCACCGGGCAGCCCTGGAGATCAGCATTGTGCCTATCAACTGGTCCGGGGAGCTGGAGATCCGCACCGCTCTGGACGGGCAGGTCATCAATGCCGGGGTCAAGCGATATCAGTCCTTGAACAGCCAGCATTTGGAACCGGTTCGGACAGCCCAGGTCGACGACCACATCATAGGGCTGATGGTCAGGACCAACCAGTCCAACATCTTTGTGGCCCAGGCCGCCAGGACCGAGGTCTTCGAGCACAGGCACCCGCTGACGCTCAGCCGGGAATGCGTCCAGGAACCCGGATACATTGGTCAGGAATTCAAGGTTGCCCTGAATCAGGGTATGGGTCTGGCCATAGAAAAGGTCATGGCCATGTTCACGTCCAGGGACAACTCGATCTCCGAGCCATTCCTGGAGGCCTGCGACACTGTTGTGCAGTCAGGAAGGTTTGAAAATCTGCTCAGAACGCACAGCATAGCCTGGAAACATCTGTGGCGAAGGTTTGCCGTCGAGGTGGAGCTGAACATCAACGGCTCGCCGGCCGGCCCGGAATCAGATTACGATCATTACCATTTTGTCCAGAGAACCCTGCATATCTATTGTTTCCATCTCCTGCAGAGCGCGTCCATGCATTCCCTGGACATCGATGTGGGCATGCCGGCCAGGGGGTGGCACGGCGAAGGCTATCGCGGACACATCTTCTGGGACGAGCTGATCATTTTTCCCTATCTCAATTACCGGGCCCCGCAGATCACCCAGACCCTGCTCATGTACCGCTACCGGCGACTCAATCAGGCCCGGAGAATGGCCCGGGAGCTGGGCTTCAAGGGGGCCATGTACCCCTGGCAGAGCGGGAGCAGCGGCAGGGAAGAGACCCAGCAGATGCATCTCAATCCCAAGTCCGGGCGCTGGCTGCCTGATCATTCCCATCTCCAGCGCCACGTCAACGTCTCCATTGTCTACAACATCTGGCAGTACTACCAGATCAGCGGTGATTTTGACTTCCTGTCCTTTTACGGGGCGGAAATGATTCTGGAGATCGCCAGGTTCTTTGCCTCCATCACCATCTACAACGAAGCCCGGGACAGGTTCGAAATCCATGGGGTCATGGGGCCGGACGAGTACCATGAGGCCTATCCTGATGCCGACAGGCCGGGATTGAACAACAATGCCTACACCAACGTGATGGTCGTGTTTGTCATGAACCGGGCCCTGGAGCTGGCTGACATGCTCACCCGGGAGGAGTGGTATCAGCTGTGCGAAAAGCTGGAGGTCAAGAAGGCTGAAATCGATAAATGGCGCGACATCAGCTGCAGGATGCTCATTCCCTTCCATGGCGACGGCATCATCAGCCAGTTCGAGGGCTATGACCAGCTGGAGGAGTTCGACTGGGAAGGGTATCAGAGAAAGTACGGCAACATACAGCGCCTGGACCGGATCCTGGAATCCGAAGGGGACACCGCCAACCGGTACAAGGCTTCGAAGCAGGCCGACGTGCTCATGCTCTTCTACCTCTTCAGCGCCGGTCACCTGGAGAGCATGTTCACCCAGCTCGGCTATGCCTTTGAGGCGGACCTCATTCCCAAAAACATCGACTACTACCTGCAGCGCACGTCCAACGGCTCGTCCTTGAGCTATGTCATTCATTCCTGGGTTGCGGCCAGGCGGGACAGGAAGCATTCCTGGGAGCTCTTTGAAGAGGCCCTGAAGACAGACGTCTCCGACATTCAGGGCGGAACAACGGCTGAAGGGGTCCACCTGGGGGCCATGTCCGGATGCGTGGACATTGTCCAGCGCGGCTATACCGGCCTGGAAGCCAGGGGAAACATTCTTCGGTTCAACCCGTCGTTTCCGGATGAGCTTCGCCGGGTCAAATTTCACCTCAGGTACCGGGGGCACTGGCTCGATCTGGATCTCCACGCGGACAGGCTGAAGATAGAGGCCCTGAAGAGTGGTGCCCACCCAGTTCAGGTCCAGGTCAGGGACAAGGTCTATGACCTGGATCAGGGAACGACCATCGAGTGTGCGCTGTGAAGTGGTCGAGGGTTGAGGGTGGACGGTTGAGGGAAGAATAGATTTCCGGCTTGTCGAGTCGGGCCAGGACTCGGCCAGTTTGATCGGTCATTTCTGCTCATCGGACAGCGAACCGTGCATCAGGACCTCGATGGCCTTTTCGATCCTCCGCCAGCCGGCATCAGATTCCAGATCGATCCCTCCGAAGGTCCTGGAGTTGCGCGACCGGATGGCCAGAAAATGGACGGCCCCGGCCAGCAGGGCCACAATGGCTGAAAGATCGATGTCGTCCGAAATTTCGCCGTGCAGGTGCTCGAAGTACTCCAGGGCTGTTCGGACCTGCACGTCTTCCAGACGCCTGGTCAGCTCGTTTCGTTCCAGGGCGGCCCAGGCCAGGATGTCAAGACTCACTGGCCTGTGCCTGAGGCAGGCCAGCATGCTCTTGAAGAATGCAGCCACCTGTTGCTCCGGGAGGAGGGCAGGAAAATCCCGGGGTGTTTCCTGCATGAGCTCCTCCACGGTGGGCCAGAAGACCCCCGATTCCCCAAAAGCGGACATCAGGCCTGGCATGCCGCCGAAAAAACGGGTGATGTTGCTCTTGTGGACCCCGGCTTCCTGAGCCACCAGAGCCTCGTCAAGGCGGACAAAACCGGTCTTGGCCAGGACCGGGCCGACTGCAGAGACGAGTCTGCTCTTGACCAGCTTTTTGTGATCGATGGGTATGACATTGTTTCGGGACATGACAGGCTCGTGTTTATCAGGGGTTGGTGCAGAAACCAGACAGAGTTTCACCTATAGCGGGGATAAGCGCAACCCGAAGGGATGTCAAGCTGATCAAGCGGCTGCAGCTTCGGCCGCTTGAAGGAATCAGACCGCTTCGCAGCGGCTTCAACATGTCGGCTTAGCCTCTGGCAAAGCTGAACATTTGGGTTGAAATGAGCCGAAGATGGAATCTCTCCCCCTTTTTCTGGCAGCCTCAGTCGCCCTGATCGTCACCCCTGGTCCGGACATCCTGTACGTCCTCAGCCGGGGGATTGCTCAAGGGAGGTGGGCAGGGGTGATGTCTGCCTGGGGGGTAACCTGCGGCATTTTTGTACACACCTTGGCGGCATCTCTTGGGCTGGCAGTGCTTTTGAGCACCTCCAGGACAGCTTTTGTGGGGATCAAGCTCGCTGGAGGACTCTACCTCATCTACCTGGGATGGCAGCTGATCACCAGCAGGAAGGGGATTGATCTCAAAGGCGCTGCACACAATGGAGGGTTGAAGAGGTGCTGTGTTCAGGGGTTTGTGACCAATGTGCTCAATCCCAAAGTGGCCTTGTTCTTTGTGGCCTTTCTTCCTCAATTCGTGCGGCCTGACGCTCCCAGTCAGACTCTGGCCATGATCGGCCTGGGGTTGATGTTCGCCCTGATGACTGTCATCTTTCTGACCATCCTGGGATTGTCTGCCGGAAGCATCGGACTCTGGCTGCAAGCCAGGCACAAGGCGGCCTCAATCCTGCCCCTGGTCTCGGGAGGGTTGATCATGGCCCTTGGGCTCAGCCTTCTGGTTCCCTTTGCATCTCGACCCTGACTCAGACTGTCCTTGATGTCTGCGTCGAATTCAAATAAGATTTAGGCTCGTATGAAACTTCATTACAACGGAGTCGAAAGTCCATGCAAGAACTTGATTATATTTTTTCGCCCCATTCAGTGGCTGTGATCGGAGCCTCCACCTCTCCGGGCAAGGTGGGATACGATATCTTCAAGAACATCCTCAGGGGGGAGTACACCGGCGTCCTCTACCCGGTGAATCCCAAAGCCAACTCCATTCTGAGCGTCAAGGCCTACCCGTCGGTCAAGGATATCCCCGGCGAAGTGGACCTGGCCATGATCATTCTGCCGCCCAGGCTGGCCTTGAAAGCAGTGGAAGATTCCATCGACAAAGGCGTGGGGGGAATCGTCATCGTTTCGGCCGGGTTTCGCGAGGTCGGAGGCGAGGGCCTGGATGTAGAAAACAAGATCGTTGAGCTCTGCCGGGAAGCAGGGGTGCGGTTGATCGGCCCCAACTGCCTGGGGGTGATCAATCCGGTTGACTCGGTGCGGCTGAACGCCAGCTTCTCAACCCGGATGCCCGATGTCGGCAACATCTCATTCATCTCCCAGAGCGGGGCCCTGTGCACCTCGGTCCTCGATGTGGCCGCAGACCGGCAATTCGGGTTTTCCAAGTTCATCTCCATCGGCAACAAGGCTGATGTGGATGAGCTCGACCTGCTGCAATATCTGCATCGGGACCCGGATACCGAAGTGATCATGATGTACATCGAAGAGCTGCGCCGTGGTCCAGAATTCATCGAAGCCGTGAAAAAGATCACCTCCGGTCCCCGCCGGACGCCCATCCTGGCTATCAAGTCCGGGAGGACCACTGCCGGAGCCAAGGCTGCGTCCTCGCACACTGGTTCTCTGGCCGGCTCTGAAGGGGTCTACGACGCCATCTTCAACCAGTCCGGGATCATTCGGGTGGACAGCATCAACGATTTGTTCGATTTTGCCGGGGTCTTCACCTACAAGCAGGAGAGCCAGCTCGGAAAGGCGACCCGCAAGCTCCCGGCCGGGAACAGGGTGGCTATTGTGACTAATGCCGGGGGGCCCGGAATCGTGGCTACGGACATGACTGTCTCCTCCGGGCTGAAGCTGGCCGAGTTCAATGAAGAGACAATGGAAACGCTGGCCAGCCACCTGCCGGCCACCGCCAACCTGAACAATCCAGTGGACATCATCGGGGACGCCGCCCAGGAGCGCTATGAGCACGCCCTGCGGGCCGTGATCAGGGATGAGGGCGTGGACGGGGCCGTGGTCATTCTGACCCCTCAGTCCATGACCAATGCCCTGGCTACGGCCGAAGCCGTGGTCAAGGTGGCCAAGGACTCCAACAAGCCGATCCTGTGCTGCTTCATGGGAGTGGTGGACGTCTCCCAGGGGGTCCAGTACCTTCAAAAGTACGGATATCCCGTCTTCCGGTTTCCGGAGAACGCCGCCCGGGCCTTCGGCGTCCTGTATCGCTACTCCAGCTGGCTCAATCGGCAGCAGTTGGCGGAGTTCAACCTGAAGCACGATTTTCAAAAGGCCGATGGGATCATCCAGGACTGCCTGAAGAAGGGCAAGACCAGGCTTGGCGAACTGGATGGCCTGGGCCTCCTGGAATGCTACGGCTTTGACGTTCTGCCCACCGAACTGGCCACTGATGCGGATCAGGCCGTGAAGATCGCTTCGGAGATGGGTTTTCCCGTGGTCATGAAGATCGTGTCCGAGCAGATCCTGCACAAATCCGATGCCGGAGGTGTGGTGGTCAATATCGAGGACCAGGACCAGGCCCGGGAGGCATTTGAGTCCATCATGAGCAAGGCCCGAACCTACGACCCCGAGGCTGTCCTGGAAGGGGTCCTGGTTCAGAAGATGGCCGGATCAGGCCATGAAGTGATCATGGGCCTGAACCGCTATCCCTACTTTGGGCCGCTGATTGTCTTCGGGCTCGGCGGAATCTTTGTGGAGGTCTTTCAGGACGTGGAGTTCAGGCTGGCTCCCCTGGGCAGGAACGAAGCCAGGAGCATGGTCCGAGGCATCCAGGGCTACAAGCTCCTGAAAGGTTTTCGGGGCCAGCCCAAGGCGGATATCGAACAGCTGGAAAAGCTCCTGGTGGGGCTTTCGGATATGGCCCTGCGGCATCCGCAGATCGAAGAGATGGACATCAACCCCCTCCTGGTCCACTCACAAGGTCAGGGGGCCACAGTGGCCGACTGCAGGATCATCCTCAAGGCCGATGCCCAAGGCTAGCGCCCCGTCTCTGGCTCCCCTCCTTGCCGCCTGTCGTCAGCCCTGCCTCTGGCAGGGCTGACCCATATCTTTTTGATTTTAATTCATAAAATCTGGTTTCAATGATTGAGAGCTTTGGGGTTCAATCTGCCAGTTTGATCAAAAGAGAAACTGACATGACCGGACCTGATTCGACGAATGTGCCGGGCGGGGAAGGCCGGGCCGCTGAACGAAGGCTTCAAGACCCGATGAGTGAACAGAGGTGCACCCAGTGGAGTCATTATCTCCAGAGCCGGTTCATCTCTCCAGGCTGGCCAAGCTGCGTGTCACACCAAGGCCCCGCACCATTTGAAGCCGAAGAGAAGCGGTTTGGCCTTCCCCAGCAACTGAGTTTCATTCGAGGCGCAAGTGAGGGGCCAGGGGTGGGGTCTTCATCTGCCTAACTCGAGACAAACAATCTCGAATCCGCCCCGGGATCACTTTTCAGGCGAGGACGATTCCTGTTTCTGGCTGAGCAGGGCGTAGACCTCCTCCCCCGGGACTTCATCATCGGCCATGAGCCTTTCAGCCAATCGGTCCATAACCTCCCGCCTGTCTGACAAAAGCTTTTCAGCCTTGGTGTAGGCCTCATTGAGTAGCGACTCGACCTCGTTGTCCACTTCATGGGCCGTGCTTTCGCTGTACTCCCTGGGTTTGCCCAGCTCTTCGCCCAGAAAGACCTGTTCGCCCCTGCTGCCAAGGGCCATATGCTCGAAGCGGCCGGACATGCCCCATTCCAGAACCATGCGCCTGGCCAGCTGGGTGGCCTGCTGCAGGTCGTTCCCGGCCCCGCTGGTGGCAGTGTCGAAGACCAGGACCTCTGCAGCCCGGCCGCCCATCATCACGGCCAGGCGGTCCAGGAGATAGCTGCGATCGAAAATGTACTTCTCGTTTTCCGGAAGCTGCTGGGTGACGCCCATGGACTGCGTCCTGGGGACAATGGACACCTTGTGGATGGGGTCGGCCCTTTTGAGCTGGGCCCCGACAACGGCATGCCCGGACTCGTGATAGGCCACGATCCTCTTTTCGTCCTCGGTCATGGACAGACCCTGGCGGACAAGGCCCATGAGGATCTTGTCCCTGGCCTCTTCGATGTCCTTGTTGCTGATGGTTTCCTCTTGATTCCGGGCCGCCAGCAGGGCCGCCTCATTGAGCATGTTCTCCAGATCGGCTCCTGAAAATCCCGGAGTTCCCCTGGCCAGGCTGTCCAGATCCACATCCTGGTCGAACTCCTTGTTCCTGGCGTAGATGGACAGGATTTCCCGGCGGTCCTGGGTGTTGGGCAGGTCGACCACGATCCGCCGGTCGAACCGGCCCGGGCGCATCAGGGCCTGGTCCAGGATGTCCGGTCGATTTGTGGCGCACATGACGATGACGTCCTGAGTGGCTTCAAAGCCGTCAAGCTCTGACAAAAGCTGATTCAGGGTCTGCTCCCGTTCGTCATGGCCTCCGCCGAGCCCAGCCCCCCGGCGGCGGCCGATGGCGTCGATCTCATCAATGAAGATGATGCTCGGGGCATTCTTTTTGGCGTCCTCGAACAGGCTGCGAACCCTCTTGGCCCCAACGCCGACAAACATCTCCATGAAGTCGGACCCGGTGATGGAAAAAAAGGGCACGTCGGCTTCCCCAGCCACGGCCCTGGCCAGCAAAGTCTTTCCAGTCCCGGGCGGGCCGACCAGCATGACCCCTTTGGGCACCTTGCCCCCCAGGCTGCGGATCCGTTCCGGCTCCTTGAGAAAAGAGACCACTTCCTGGAGCTCGGTCTTGGCCCCCTGGGCCCCGGCCACATCGTCAAAAGTGGTGTCCTCCTGGCTGCGGTCGTACTTTTTGGCCTGGCTCTTGCCGATGGAAAACAGTCCGCCGCTCTGGCCCTGCATGCGCTTGTACTGCATGTACCCGACAAAGATCAGAAAGAGGAAAGGGAGCAGGAGAATGATCGAGGTCCACATGGACCGGTCCCTTTCGGGCCGGGTCTGGACCTCGACCCCTTTCTCCTGGAGGGTTGTCCACAGGTCAGGGTCGCCGAAGGAGGGCAGATAGGTCACGAACGAGGTGAACTCTCCGGCGGCCCTGGGCTGATCCTCCGTCTGGGCCGGCTCCTTGAGACTGCCTTTGATCTCCTCGCCCTGGACAGTGACCTCCTGGACGTTGTCGTTTTTCAGGTGCTGAACAAATGTGGTGTATGAGATCTGCTGAACCTGGAACGAGTGCAGGTAATACTGCCATCCGAACAGGAGAAGGACGAGCAGGATGATGATTCCCCATCGAGTATCAAAACGATTCATGCTGTCTCCCTTTGTTGGGGTGCAGGGTCGCCATGATCCCGGCAACGGCTCTGCTTTGGATCATGGCTGTTGAGTGTAAACAGTCTGGTTGCGCTGTCAACTCACGCCGGAAAGGGCTTCCTGCTGGTGCAGAGAGGCTGCCTCCGGGGCTGGAAGCAGGGGAATTGACTTCCGGCCAGGCTGAGGGCAGCTTGGAATAGAGTGGTGTCCAGATGATGGCCGTTGGGGGCAGTCTCATGAAGCCTTGATCTTCCAGAGCGGCCAGAAGCTGGAGTTGTTTTTCATTTCTCATCCAAATAGTTCAGCGCAGCCAGGGGCTGCGCTGAAAAGGAAGCTCCTGATGACCAGAGATCACATTCAGCAGTCCCCGGATTCCGTCTTTGTCCGCCAGGCCCAGGACCTGATTGCCGGGAGCAGGAGTTGGAAGGTGCAGTTTCTGTGCGACTTGAGCCGGGACAAGGTCACCCGCAACCTGAAGCAGATCTCCATGGGTTTTGCAGCCCGCATCGCTGAGCCGGGGTTCGCCGAGCTGGCCGGAGCTCTGGACAATCTGCTCGAGGATCCGGAGCTCGTCCTGAATCAGATTCTGGAGACCTGCAAGACTGGGCATTCATGGTCTGCCGACTCCGACTCTTCAGAACCGCCCTGGAGCGATTCTGCCCAGATTTTCGGCGAAGTGCCCGTGATCGGAGATTTCGAGCAACTGGAAGGACCAGCCGGGGTTGAATCGGACAATGTGGTTCAGGACCTGTTCCTTGCAGTCTGGCTGACCAGGCTCGTGCAGGAGCTTCGCGACAACAGGGAGCGTCACCCCAAGCAGCTTCGGGACCTCTTGAGCTTGTACTCGGAGCACCGCCCGGAGTTCCTCCTGGTCATCGAGCCTCTGCTGAAGATAGTGGCTGATCAACGCTTTGCCATCATTGAAAGGGGCCGGGCCAGCCGGGCCCTGGTCAACAGTTTCAATATCGAGCAGATCCTGATCTTTGCCGCTCTGAGCCCGATCTTTACTGAACCGGAAAAACAGTACGTTTTTTCCTGGCTGACCGCCTACCAGAAGCTCTACCGCAGGCTGGAGTCTGTGATCTACGATCAAAAAGCGGAAAAGGTCACAGTGGGTGAGAAGTGGTTCGAGAGCACCCTGACAGCGCTGCGCAAATCTGGTCGGGCCCCTTTTGACGTGTTTGAGCTGTCAACATTTATTCAGCGGTATGTCAAAGCCATTGCGGACAACGACCAAGACAATGCGCTGGACCTGGGCAGAGCCCTGGTTTTGACCACGAACAACGAGGACCTCATCCGGGGCCTGCATGAGTCCCTGCAGGGCATGGGGGGTGATCAAGCCGGCCCGGACCTGATCATGGAGGTCTACAGGTTTGTTTTTGACATCATGCAGGACTACAGGATGATCTGCATTCAGAAAAAGCAGGCCCAGGTTCGGATCAAGGGGACCTTTGCCCGGATTTCCCATTTCAGGAGGGACATGGAGAGGATCATGTCCGGCGAGCCGGGAAAAGGGCTTTCCACTCCGGTCCTTGGCCGCAGGCAGGAGCATGCGCTGGGGGCGAAGACCAGGACCAACCTGGAGATCTACGGGCTGCAGCATCTGTTTGAGATCTGGCCCTTGCCGGAGACCTCTCAGGAGCTGTTCAACGAGGTCTGTCAGCTCAAAGGAATGATCCCCAGTGATGCTGGCCACACCATGGGCTTTCTGCTCTACATCGAGAAGTTTCTTGAGTTTCTGATGCGCCTTGATCGGCTGGGGATCAAAGTGATCAGGCATGAAGCCCTGGACGATCTCTTGACCAACGCCTATCAGATCCATGTCCTGCACCTGCTCAAGGAGGGCATGTATCTGGGGTCCACCGGCTACTGGCGCTCACCCAACCAGAGACCGCCGGCCGTGATCTGCATCACCAATCCAGGAGCTTTGATGAACTGTTTGAACCTGCCCATGAGGCACATCAACTTCAGAATATTTCTTGGAACGGGCCAGTTCTATGAGTCTCCGTTCATTTTGGACAGCACAGAGCGCTACGGCTCCATGGACGAACAGGGGGGACCGGAGCAGCTCTTCATGCGCCCCGGCCTGTTCTTCCTGGATATCCCCCGGGAGATCGAGGCCCACTGGAGGCGGGTTCAGGAAACTCAGCAAAAGAGCCCGCGTTTTGGGGCCCTGGTGCAGATGAGGGCTCAGAAGGGCTGAGGTTGAAATTGAATTCCAAAGTCGGTCTGAACCACAGCTCTGCTGCCGACAAAGGCGAGGGTGAGACGCACACTATGACTGCAAGTCTCTCGCAAATCAGATCTGGTCTATGGAAGGACTCATAGCCACATTGTGCACTTTCTTCTAAACAGAAAGGTTCCTTTTCAAGACCAGCATCAAATCTTCATGATCCACAGGCTTAGCGATGTAGTCATTCATCCCTGAATCCAGGAACTTCTCCTTGTCGCCGGACATGGCGTAAGCTGTCATGGCGATAATAGGAATGTCTTTGATGTTTCCTTCCATGGCACGTATTTTCTTCGTGGCTGCAACCCCATCCAGAATCGGCATTTGGATATCCATGAGGATGCAGTCGAAATGGCTTCGGTTCAACATTCCAAGAGCCTCTTGACCATTTTCTGCGATCTCGACATGTACCCCAGATTTTTCCAGGACTTTTCGAAGATAAAACTGGGTCATACGATCGTTTTCAACCACCAGGATTTTCAGCCCCCTGGCATGGTCATGGCGTCTTTCGGCACTATCGCCATCCCCGTTTGGTTCTGCAACGTCTATGACTTGAAAAGGTAAACTGACATAGACGCTCGTGCCGACCCCTTCCCGGCTGTCGAAGGCCAGAGTCCCCCCCATCAGCTTGACCAACCTCTTGACCAGGGGCAGACCCAGTCCGGCGCCCTCATGCTGCCTGGTATAGGGTGAAAGATTATTGCCGGCTTGAGTGAAGGTTTCGAAGATCTTGTCGACCTTGTCATCGGGAATGCCGGCTCCGGTATCGGATATGGTAAAGAGGACCCTGCAGGTGTTGTCTTGCACCCTTGGTAGCTCAGCGGCTTGAACCTCGATCCGACCTTGATGCGTGTATTTGGCGGCATTGCCGACGAGGTTGAACAGAATTTGGGTCAATCGAGTTGAATCGCCGATAAGTTTCTCCGGCAAGACCGGCTCATGGTGTATTTCCAGTGAGTTCCCATTATCACTGGCCACATGGACAAAGATGTCCTTGATGGACTGCATGGCCTCTGGCAGCGAAAAAACATCCTCGCTGATCTCCAGCTTCTCGGCCTCGATCTTGGTCAAGTCAAGGATATCATTGAGCAATCTGGCCAGCCGTTTTGACGACTTTGTGGCCATCTCGACATATTCCTGTTGTTCCTGGTCCAAATCCGTGGCCTGCATCACTTGCAGCATCCCCATGATCCCGTTCAAGGGCGTGCGAATTTCGTGGCTCATATTGGCCAAGAACTCAGATTTGGCCCTGTTGGCGGCTTCAGAGAGTTCAATCGCTTGAATGAGATCATTTTCAAGGGACTTGCGTGATTCGAGTTCGTCAAGAACCCATATCACTCCCTGTTCCAGATCGGACGGGTCCAAAGCCTTACCTGACAGGGAGCACCAAATTGGAGTTCCATCTTTTCTTTTCAGCTGATACTCGACTTGTATCTGTTCTTCCCTGATCAATGTTGAATAGAAGCGCCGTCCAAAGTCTTCGTAGTGATCTTCATCCAAATGAAGCTCGCGCATGTTGATGCCGGCCATCTCTTCAGGGGAATGGTAGCCAAGGATATCGGCCAATCGTTGATTGCCCCGATGCAAAACGCGGCCTCCTCGCAAGAGCCCGATGCCGACTTGCGAGTTTTCAAAGATGCTTTCGAATTCCCGCTTGGACTCTGCCAAGGCGAACTCGGCCTGCTTGCGCTCGGTGATATCCCTGACCCACTCCAGGAAGTATTCAACCTGGCCCTGATCATCCAGCAATGGAATGACACGCAAATCAAGCCAAATACCCTCGGAAATGATCGTTTCTTTCTGCAAGGCCTCCTTGGTTTCCATGACCCTTTTGGCCAGGCAGTCAGGACATATCTCATCGCGGCCCCGATAGACCCGGTAACATTTATCGCCGGTCAGGCGACATTCTTCAGGAACAGCCCCGAACCCGTTCCAGTTGCTGTAGACGATGTTCAATTCAGGGTCTTGAATGGAAATCATGTCCGGGACGAGGTCCAGGAGCTTTCTGAATTTATGTTCGCTTTTCTGCAGTTTCTTTTCTGCCTGCTTACGTTCTGAGATATCCCGGACAAGGCTGAGAACACAGCGACTCCCTTCAAATTGGATGGTCCGGCTGCTGACCTCCACAGGAGACTCCGACCCATCTTTGTGCCGGTGAATTGATTCAAAAATCATCTGGCCCTTTTGATTGACAGACTGAATTCGCCCAGGGACACTTTGTGTCGAATCAGGAGATACAATATCCACGACATTCATGTGCAGGAATTCTTCCCTGCTAAAGCCCAGCCTTTTACAAGCAATGGCATTGACTTCAAGAAAACGCCCATCCATGGCGTGGATGAAAATGGCATCATTTGACGTATTGAATATATTGCGAAACTTTATTTCACTCTGTCTCAGGGCTTCTTCATTTTGTTTCCGCTCGGTGATGTTTCTGACGAAGACGGTAAAAACACCATTGTTTTTGGGATAGAAGGTTGTACTGACTTCAACATCAAAAACGCTGCCGTCTTTTCGGCTATGACGGCTTTCAAAGCGATCGGAGCCTTTCTTAATGACTATCAGGACATGCTGTTCAACACCATTTTCATCTTCCACAGCTTCCAAGTGACTGACATGCATGCCGACCAACTCGCCCACGCTATAACCGCTCATATCGGCATAGGCTTGATTGACCTCTTCAATCCAGCCCCCTGAATTGACGATCCAAAATCCATCTATGGCAGTTTCGAGGACCCTGCGATATATTTCTTCCTTATCCTTCAAATCCTTTTCAATCATTCTTCGTTCGGTGATGTCCTTCACGATCCCCTCTAAATAGAGGATCTGCCCGTCGTCGTCGCGAATTGTTTTGAGGTAGAGGTTGGCGCTGAACTCCTTTCCGTCCCTGCGACGATAACGGTTTAGGTGCTGGGTGATGTCTGAGGAATGGAGCTGGTGGCTGACGATTTCACTCCTGTCTTCAGGTTCGACATAGATCTGATCGGCAATGCTGTGGACCTCCTGCAGGACGGTATCAGGGCTGTCGTATCCCAGCATAGTTGCCAGGGCCTGATTGACTTCGATAAATCGGCCCTCGGGAGTGGAGCGAAAGATGCCGAGCGGCGCGTTTTCAAAAATGGTCCGGTACCTCTTTTCGTTCTCCCTGAGGGCTTCTTCGGACAGCTTCTGTTGGGTGATGTCGGTGTGGGTCCCTACCAAGCGGGTCGCCCGGCCCGATTCGTCCCTTGCCACGGCCTCGCCCCGGCCCTGTATCCAGACCCAGTGACCCTCACTGGCCTGCATCCGAAAAGAAACCTCGAAATGCTCCAACCGGTTTTCAATGCAGTCCATGTTGATCTGGAACACACGGTCCTTGTCTTCGGGATGGACCAGGTTCTTCCAGAATGCAGCGCCATGGGTGACGTCCTCTTCTGAGTACCCAAGAATATGTGCATAGGCCGGGTTGAAATAAACCCTGTCAGTGATGATGTCCCAGTCCCAGATGCCGTCCCGGCTGGCCTGCATGGCCAGCCGGTGTCGCTCTTCGCTTTCCACCAGGGCCTGTTCCAACTTCCGACGGCCCGTCACGTCCCGCAGGATCTCAACCACGTAGGAGATGTTCCCTGACTGGTTGAGGACCGGGACTGAACAGCATTTGATATGCTTGTCCAGTTCAGGGAAGTATTTCTCCTTCTCGACGATATGTGTTGTGGCAATCGCTTCTTGGGAGGCGCACTCATCGCAGGGCTTATCCCTGCCGATCAGGTGGTAACATTTCCTGCCATTGATCTTGTCAGGCCCCTGGCCCAGGAAGTCGTATCCGGCCTGATTGAAGCGATGCACTGTCTGATCAGGGAATTGGATGCCGACAATGTCCGGGATGCTGTCCAAAACGGTTTCCAGATGGTTGGCCTTCTCCTGCATAGCGGTTTTTTCGGCCTTCAGCTTCTGGTTCTCGGTTTCCAGCTCCTGGATACGCCTCTTCAGTTCGTGTTTTGATTTATCATGAGAACTCATACGTCATGTACTCTTGATGTCAGAACTTCCCGATTTGCATAAAGTGTCTCTTCAAAATATGCTAGAATAATCGGCTAACTTCTATTGAAGATCCATAGCTTTCCGTCACATGGTCTCCAATGGTTTGGCTTTCTCAACAATTTCATATTGGTAGTATAGAACTTATTAAACTTCATTACCATCCTTAAATATTTATCCATACCTTTTTAGTAGGAATAGAGTAGAAAGGGGTTTTTTGATCTTAAAAGAATCAAGTCAAAGGTGTAGACTTCGTGCCAGGATTGACAGCATTCCCAATACACTGGAATGCTGCCCGTTTCAGGAGTAAGTCCGGCTTGGACAGTTTAGTTCTGAGGGGAAAGCAGAAGAGGGTGGGAAAAGAGAAAGCCCGAGGCAGATCAGATCACCTGCCCCGGGCAAGAATAGGTTCACCATTCCTGGCGGATGGGATGCCGGACTTCTGTCAGGTCATAGCCAAAGTCTGCATCGGAGACCACGCCGATCTGCAACTTTATGACGAAGCCTGCATTTGCACTAGAATGACCTCAAAAAAACTCTCAAAATGTAGCTGCACGCAAAAAACAGGCAAGCATGGGCAAATACTGGGCAAGAGCAGAGGCATGAATCGAAATTTGAACGAAAATTGCAACTTCTGCCACTGAAGTTCAAGAAAAAAACAGCCCTCCTGACCTCCTCGAAACTTGGATAAGTCTCATGCCACTAAGGCTGATGTTTCGGTGGCCGGTTTGGATGCCAAAAGAAAACATGTTGCCGTTCAGGCAGGTAGGCGGAGAGGAGAGTGGTTGATTTTAAAAAAAGAACGACTTATGCTTTATTGCAAATATAACAAAAAAGCCAGGAGAAGGTAACCCTGGCTTTTCAATTTTCATAATGAGAAACGATTAATCTTTAGTATTTTCTTTATGCGTTTGCTCTTCTATAGGTACAAATGAAACAGTGGGAAGATAAACAGGTTGAAATGGCCCTCTAAAAGTCAAAGTCATTAAGAAGTCACGCGAGGCGCCATAAAGCATTGATGGTGCAAGTATATCTCTTACTTTTTTGATTTGAGTTTCATCTAATTTTTCGTCACATGTAAAAAACCCTACTACTTTTATTTTAAAATCATAAGCCTTGTCAAGTTTATTATTATCGTACTCAATAGTAAGTGTTACTTGAAATTTCAAAGGATCTTCTTTGTGATGTAAGGATTCAACTTCAGTCTTTATACAGTAGTCAGTGAAAATATCCTCATTTTTCAAATCCTCTGAACTCAAGTTTTCATTTGCACCTACCTGAATATAAGGAAAAAAATGATAATCTAAAGTAACTGGAGGTATGTTAAAAGATTTATTTCCTTCGTTGTTCATATCTTATCTCTAAGCTACTTGCATAATATTACCATTATTCACAAGAAATTCTTCGCCTTTGTTCTCGCCATTAGGAATATAATATTCTTCAACGTGTTGTTTCTTCTGGGCATCATTTCTGACCAAGCCAAACCAATCAATTCTATCATTTTTTCTCGTCACTTTAATGTTGATTTTTCCATTCATAGCATACGTAATGCGGTTCAAGGTTTTCAAAGAAAGATTTCTTCCTCTAAGAACTTGGGTAACATAAGACCTGGAGACTGAGAGTATTTCTGCCAGTTCTGATTTTTTCATTCCTTTTTTTCTCATGAATTCATAAAGTTGATCAGAGATATTTTCAATCAAATCATAGTATTGAACTTCTTCTTCACTCAGTTTATCAACAATCTCTGCCAATTCATCATAAAAAATAACGCCATTCAGTTCTTTCTTCATACCCCCATCTCCTTTTGGCATTCGTCAATATTTTTCAGGGCCTTAGAGATGTCCTTTGGTTTAAGGTCGTCTCGTTTTTTTCTTACACAGAGAACGATTATGAAGTCGTTTTGATTAAAAAAGCCTAGCAATCTGAGTTGATGAGACTTTATCTCATAAAGTCCGTCTTGAACTTTCCTGAATTTCTCTCGATTTTCTGGAAATTTGCCAGAAAAATATCCTGTCGGTAGGTAGTATTTTAAAAAGATTGATACTAATTTTGAGAGTTCCCTTTTGCTGATAGCAGGGCATTGACAAAAAGGTCCTCTCAAGTCTTGCTCTCTTTTGGCCCAAAAAGAGACCTTTCTCGACGAATCCCTGCTTTCTGCTAATATTTTTTTCGGCATTGTTTATATATATATTAACAGTGACCGGAAAGAAGTCAACAAAATTTGAAAAACAATGTCAAGCTCTTTTTATCCTATTAAATTTTTTGCTCAAGTCAACGTTGACTTCACCCCTCAACCCCAGCCTCTCCGTCATTGACAACCGCCCGGTCTGCCTCATGATCATGATCAGCCTGCTGCAGCGCAGTGAGAGAAAGGTCCCGCTCGCCATCTCCTCGTCACAGGGAGCCATCATATACCAGAACCGGTCTTTGCTCCAGGGATGGGTCCTGCAGCCTAGTGGTGGACGACATGGACTCCCAGGAGCTCGATGACAATGCCTGAGTGCTCCTGAGGGATCTGCAGCCCCCTGGTCGGAATGAAGGGCTTTAACAACTGCTCTTATTTTCCAATGACGCCAGATACCGCCCGCTTACCTCCCCAGGCCGACAGTGAGTGTAGCGTCCTGTCGTGCTCAGGTCCGCATGACCCTGCTGCGCCTGTACAATATGAATCGGTGCTCCCCTTTCGAGAGTATGACGAAGCGAGTGAGAGGCTGACCGGCTTCTTGACACGGCTTCTATAGCTGCTGCTCTGATGATGTTTGGCAGATGCTCAGGACTGAGCGCCCTTCAGTGTTAGGGATGGGGGGGTGAATTGGAAGTCTTTTTGGATGTTGCATAATATTCCATCAAAAACCAAAGGACTACGTGCCAGGACCGACAGAATACCCAAGGCCCTGTAATGCTACTCGTTTCTGGAGCTAGTCCAGCTTGGACAGGTTAGTTCTCAGGGGGAAGCTGAAGAGGGTGGGGAAAGAGAAAGCCCGGGGCGGATCAAATGACCTGTCCCCGGGCAAGAATAGATTTGGCTTTACTGGCGGGTGGACGGACTTCTGTCAGGCCATAGGCATATAGTCCACTCGCGTAACGTGAGCATCACCGGCGGCTGGAAGCCGGCCGGTGGATGCTTTGGGTAGCTTTTGGCTGCTGGTGGCGTTGTGCTCTGCGAGGGCAAACCCAAGCAGCAACCAGAAGCCGCCAATAAGGCATCCCGCAGCATCATCAATGGCATACCATATACCGCCATTGCGCTTGCGCCGGGATTTCTCCATGATCTTGACCGGAGCAGCAACGGCGCAGTCACGCTAGTTCCTGCCTTACTTGGCTCTATCGTTGCCACGGGAGCGTGTGTTATTTCAGGATGGTAACACTCAGCGGAACCATTCCCTCATCGGTTCGTTCGACTTCTACGCTGACTGACTGTCCTTTCTCTAAAGCATCGAACGTGGTCTTTCGCTCTCCGCGCGATACCGTTGTCTTCTCCGAGAAATAGAGCTCGAGCACGCGCTTCTCGTCAAGTGAGACGTAGATTTCGGTTTCATCGGGATTGACCTTCAGAATTGACCCTTCGTATGTTCCAGAGTCCACCATGACCTCCTGGCGGCCGCAGCCAGCACACACCAATACAATACACGCAATCAGAACCATCCACTTTTTCATGATCCACCTCCACCAGATTAAAGGTGATCAAACAAAAGAAAAGCCAGACCCGAAGCCCTGGCTTGGAACCTTACGTAAGACTCCAATCTGCAATGTCCATAGTCGGGAAAAGATTTCAAGGATTGGAAAAGGAGGGGCTACTCACTGCGCCAAGGGCAAATTGTCACACGTAAGCCAATGCAATGAGCAAACCCGGCACCATGGCGGCAAGCATGAACAAGGGCACATGGATGTTTTTTCGAAATCCGGCGATAAAGGCGAAAATCAGACCCTTGAAAAGGGTGTTGGCTGCACAGGCAAGGACAATGCCCGTGATTGCGACCTCAGCAGCCAGGCCTGAATGTGCGGACTTGGAAAGCGAAAGGGTGATGGCGTCCACATCCATCAAGCCTGAAAGAATTGAAAGGACGTACACCCCTTGAGTGCCGAACCACTCCTTCACAGCTTCTGACAAGAGGAGAATGACGGACAGCAGGGCGCCAAACTGCAGAGCCATGCCCAGCTGGAGGGGATTCCTGAGCTCGATCTTTTGTCCCTGGCCTTGCGCATCCTTATCTTGTTGGCGCAAGACCCAGACAAGGCTGCCCAGCAGGCCGAGCAGCATGAGGATCAAAGGCAGCCACAAAAGATGCATCAAAGCGGCATGGACAACAAAGACCTCAACCATGACCCTGAAGAACATGATGGACGACGCCACCAGGACCCCGCCAGAGAAGATGATGGTGGTCTTCTTTTCTCTGGCAAATCTGGCCAGGCTGAAGGTGACCGCGGTGGACGATACCAGCCCGCCGGCAATGGCTGTGACGATCATCCCCATCCTCTCTCCTGCGATCTGGATGACGACGTAGCCCAGGAAGGACAGCCCCGAAATCAGGACCACCATCCACCATGTCCAGTAAGGGTTCAATGCCTCCCAGGGTCCATAGCCCTTGTCCGGCAAAAGCGGGAGCAAGACCACGGAGATGATCAAGAGCTTGACGCCTGCAAAGAAGTCCTCCTGGGTGACCTTGGTCAGCCATCTGTGCAGGCCCGGTTTGTGGCCGAGGAGGAAGATGGCGATGACCGTGACCGCCATCGCCGGGATCTGATTGCCATAAGCTGCCCAGGCTGCCAGGGCAAAGGTCAGCATCATGCTGAAAGCCGTGGTGGTCCCAACGTCGTCGCTCTTGGCTACATCCAGAATATGCGCTGCGATGACCAGGGCGGACACCGACAAAAACCCGGCTATGATCAGCCAGGGGCTGATCTCCTGGGAGAGCAGGGCGACGACACCCCCCAGCAAACCGATGAGACTGAAGGTGCGGATGCCGGCCACCCTCTGGCCTTCGTCCTCCCTCCTGCCGCTCCAACCCCGTTCGATGCCGATCAAAAGGCCAATTGCCAGGGCTGCAAGCAGTTCAAGGGCGACAACGTACATCTCTTCCATAGGAGTCGCCGGTGTAAAAAGTCCGTGCAGCGGTTTCCAGCCGTCAATTACCACTACAGCGAAAGTTCATTCGATACTTCTTACTCTTGTCAGTCATCCCGTACTTGATACGGGATCCAGTTCTTTGTCTGCATTCCTGCCTTCGCAGGAATGACGGAAAAAGACAGTCACCGGTATGAGATACCGACTAGATGTTTCTCTGTAGGGTTACTGCATGTAACCAATAAGGATTGAGTCGACCTTCTGAGGGCGACTCAATCCTTATTGGTTTGTGCAGCCTGATTTCACGTCTGCTGCCTGCAGCGGGTCTCCCGGGTGAAGAAGAGCAGGACCAGGGACAGGGCGGCCCAGGCGATCATCAGGGAGAAGCCGGTCTGGTAGGCGTCCAGGCTGTAGACCCTGACCTGATTGACGATTTCGCCGTTCCAGTTGCGGTCCAGAAGCCAGCCCACAGCCGGCTGGAGGATCGTCGGGCCGATCATGACCCCCATGTTGATGACCCCGGCCACGGTGCCGGAGAGATGGGCCGGCACGGATTCCTTGGCATAGGCAAAGGATACGATCATGCACCCAGAAAAAAAGCCGGTCACGATCAGGGTCCCGGTCAGGACCGGAACAGTCAGGGACGGGACATAGAGGATGAGCCCCCAGCCGATGAGCACGAAGCACGCCCCCAGGATGAAGAGGGGTTTGCGGTGCCCGAGACGGTCGGACAGCCATCCGAAAAACGGCCCCCCAAAGCCCCAGGCCACGAGCAGGGCGGAGGTCAGGCTGGAGGCCTGGGCGGGTGTGAATCCGTGATGGGTGGTCAGATACGGCACTCCCCAAAGTCCGGAAAAGGTCAGCACGCAGCCGACGATACCCCCCGGGATGATGAAGAGCAGACCAGTGTTCCGGTAGCTGAAGACCTTGAGCACTCCAAGGAGGATGCTGCCCAGGGACATTCTGCGGGAGCTCTTTGCCCGGGGAAAGAGGTCGGCATAGCCTTTTTCATGGGGGTGATCGCGGACAAAGGTCCAGATCCCAAGGGCAAGGGCCAGGGTGACCAGGGCGGAGGCGAAGATGACGCTCCGCCAGCTGAAGAGGTCCATGAGCAGCCGCAATGGCGGACCGGCCCCAACTGCCCCGATGAGGCCGAAGCACAGAGCCATCCCGGTGACCAGGGCGAAGAGCCTGGGCGGAAACCACTGGGTGGCCAGCTGGAGCATGCCCACAAAGGCTACGGCCACCGATCCGCCGATGAGGAATCGTCCGGCTCCGGCCCAGGGCAGGCTTGGGGCCAGGGCAAAGAGGATGGTCCCGATCCCGGCCACCAGGGCACCGAGGGACAGGAGGCGGCGCGGGCCCCAGGAATCGGCCAGGATCCCGGTGGGGATCTGCATGGCCACATAGCTGTAAAAGTACAGCCCGGAGAGGTTGCCCAGGGCTGCGCCCCCGATCTTGAAATCCCGCATCAGCTCCTCGGTCATCACGGCTGGGGCCACCCGCTGGAAAAAGCCCATCAGATAGAAAAGGGCTGCCAGGCCCCAGATCAGCCAGGCAGTTCTGAGTGGAGGGAGTGCGGAGCGGTTCACGTCTCAGGAACGCTCTTTGTCGTTCAGGGCCTGCTTGAGCTTGTCCCCGAGGGAGGTCAGTCCCTGGTCCGGTGCTGTGTAGGATGTCCAGTCTTCAGAAGGGGCTCCCTCCGCCGGGGCCAGGGAGATTCGCCGTCGCTCATGATCGATGGACTCGATGGAGACCGGGACAGGCTCACCCGCCTTGATGGACTGCAGCGTGTTATCCGGGGCCTGGTCCATCTTTGATTTCGGGAGCAGGCCGACCACTCCTGGTTCGAGCTTGACGAACAGGCCGAAAGGCTCGCGCTTTTCTGCAACCCCCTGCACCGTCTGCCCCTTGGAGTAGCGGTTTTCGAGCCCGACCCAGGGATCGCCCTCGGCATCGCGCATGCTCAGTCCGATTCGTTTCTTGTCCTGGTCGATGTCCTTGATGACCACGGACACCTCGTCCCCTGGGGAGACCTCATCCTCTGGCTTGTGGACCCTTTTGAGGTAGCTCATCTCACTGATGTGCACCAGCCCCTCAATTCCGGGCTCGATTTCCACAAAGGCCCCGAACGGGGCGGTCCGGGTCACGGTGCCGGTGACCAGGGTCCCGGGAGTGAACAGCGCGGACACCTGGTCCCAGGGGTCGGCCTGGGTCTGCTTCATGGAGAGCTCCATACGCACCTTGCCCTTGCCCTGGTCTTCGAGACTGAGGAGCTTCACGGTCACCACATCCCCCGGGGACACGATCTCTTCTGGCGAGAGGCTTCTGGACCAGCTCATTTCACTGATGTGCACGAGGCCCTCCAGTCCAGGGGCGACCTGGACAAAGGCCCCGAAAGGTGCCAGGCGGGTCACGGTGCCCTGGACAACATCGCCCAGGCTGGTCTGGGCGGTGAAGGATTCCAGGGCCTGGGCCTGCTCCTTTTCCAAAAGGGATCGCCTGGAGACCACAATGTTCCGGCCCCGCTCCTCAATGCGGTTGATCAGAAAGGTCAGGGTCTGGCCGACCATGGATTCGGGATCGTCCACAGGCCGGACATCGATCTGGCTCAATGGGCAGAAGGCAGTCCGGCCAGAGATCTGAATCCGGAAGCCGCCTTTGCAGGTTTCCTTGACCCTGCCTTCAACCGGGATGCTTTCGGCCTGGGCCTGCTCCAGCTCTTCCAGCCCCCCCTCCCGGCCCATGGACCTGGCCAGGCGGATCTCGTTCCCTTTTTTGGACACCACGAACAGGTCCACCTGGTCGCCCTCCTGGTAGGGAAAGCGCCCCTCGTCGTCCAGGAGCTCCTTGAGGTCGGCCACCCCGTCAGTTTTGGTGCCGGTATCCACGTAGACCTGCTCCTTGCCCACCTGGAGGATCTTGCCCTGGACCCTGGCCCCGACTTTGAGCTCCTGGCCCAGGCTCATCTCACTGTCTTCAAAAAGTTCGGCAAAACTCTTTTCCTGCTGTTCATCTGACATGGTGTTCTCCATTTTCAGCCCTGCCGCTGGCAGCGCTGAAACCTATCTTTTTGATTTAAAGAGATAAAAGTGCATTCATACTGTCACTGGCTCTGGGCTGGAAGCGGCCTGGTCTTTCACGAGATTAAGCTTCATACGAGTTCGCCACCTTGCTCACCGGAGGCTGGCTGTGCCTGCGGGCAAGCTTTTCAAACATCTGCACAAAACCCGAGCCCAGGGCAAAGATGGACTGGAGGTTGATGTTGCCCAGGACATTGGCGTCAAAAAAGAGGTGCAGGCTCGAATCCAGCTCGTCTTCCGGCTTCCAGTAGCAGATCAGGATCGGGGCCTTGGGCAGGGGGTGCAGGACGATGGACACATCCGCGTCATGGTGGTGTTCGATTTCATGCCCGCTGAAAATGTCCAGCATGTCCTCAAACAGCTCGGGTGTGGTGTCGGCGACCTGCTTCAAGGGTTTTTCGACCCGCTGCTCAAAGAGGCCTGTCCAGGGCTTGCCTTCCTTGAGCTCCCTGAAAGGGACCCATTTTCCGGACACCGGATCCCCCCGACCCTCCAGGATGGCGTTGAGGACCGGGATGGTCACCCAGGGGTTGATGTGGATCTCAGCGGACAGGGACCCGTCAGCCCGGACATGGAAATCCTTGCCCAGGACCTTGACGGTCAGGGTCTGGTTCGAGTACCTCCCCCCGATCCGTTCCGCCGCCTCGGCCAAATCAACCTGGGGGATCTGCTGCTTCAGGGCCTCCAGGGCCTCTTCCATCTCCCTGTCCGTGGCCTCCCTGGTCTGGGTCGCTCCCCTGTACTTTTCAACTGTTTCCCTGTCCAGATGGGTGCAGTCACCGAGATCCTTCTGTCCCCGAAACACGGCGGCTGCAAAGGACATACAGGTCTTTTCCCCGCACTCCCCGCAGTTGGACCGGTCCAGGAGCTTGAAAACGTCCATTGGGTTCTTGAGTTCTGTCATGGTGTGATACAGCCTTTGCTGAGGTTTGTCAGTGCCTTCTTGGGTATGTTTGCCCGAGATCGGGCACTGAGCGGTGAAAAAAACAGTTTTGCAGAGCTGCAGGCAAAGATCAAATCTTCTTCAAGCTTGAGCCAATGCAAACTTGAGGTCTCAGGATGACCCCTCGATGGGTCCTCGCCCGAGAAGAGTGATGAAATCCTCCATCATCAGGTAGACACAGGGGATCAGGAAGAGGATGATCAATGTGGCAAAGAGCAGTCCGAACCCCAGGGACAAGGCCATGGGAATCAGGAACCTGGCCTGCCTGGAGGTTTCCAGGATCATCGGAGACAGCCCGCCGAACGTGGTCAGGGTGGTCAGCAGGATGGGTCTGAAACGCTGCATGCCAGCCAGCTGAACGGCCTTGAAAATGGAATGCTCCTTCTTTCGAAGCAGGTTGGCGAAGTGAATCAGGATCAGGGAGTCGTTGATGACCACGCCGGTCAGGGCCACAATGCCGAACAGGCTCATGACGCTCAGTGAGTAGCCCATGAGCAGGTGTCCGAAAACCGCTCCGACCATGCCGAAGGGGATGCAGATCATGATGATCATGGGCTGGATGTAGCTGCGAAACGGGACGGCCAGCAGGCCGTATAGGCCAAGCAGGGCCAGGAGCAGGCCCTGGATCAGGCTGGAGACGCTCTCCTGGATGTCGGCCTGCCTCCCCTCGAAGCTGAAGCTCAGCCCGGGCACAGCGGTCTTCAGCTCGGGGAGGACGCTGGCCCGGAGGCTGGCAATGATCTGCTCCGTCCTGGGCCTCGGGGTGACGTTGGCGGTCACGTTGACCACCCTCCGGCCGTTGATCCGGTTGATGGAAGTGTAGGCCTGGCCTGGCACGATCCGGGCCGCATCCCGAAGCAGGACCTCGCCGTTTTGAGTCTGGAGGATCATGTTTTGCAAGGTGTCCGGGTTTCCCCGTTCGCTTTCCAGATAGCGGACCCGAACGGTGACTTCGTTTCTCCCCTGCTGCTGCTTCTTGGCTTCGGCCCCGTAAAAGGCATGCCTGACCTGATTGGCCAGGTCCCGTGAGGTCAGCCCCAGTCGTTCGCCCAGTGGCGAGAGATGAATGTCGAACTGGTCCTTGCCGCTGGCCGAGCCGTCATCAATGTCCGAGACCCCGTTGAAGCGGCTCAGCTCAGCTGCCAGGTCCCGGCCCGCCTGTTCCAGGATGTCCCGGTCCCGGTGGCTGAGGCGGATGGTCAGCCCTTTGCCTCCCCCCGGCCCCCCCCGGTCAGCCTCAAAGGTGATTGCTTCCAGGCCCGGGATCTGGCCGGTGGCTTCCCGCCACTGCCTGGTGACTTCCGATGTCCCCGCCGGCCGGATCTCTGGGTCGGTCAGGTAGATTCTGGCCTCAACCGAGTTTTCATTGACCACGGTCAGCAGGGCCGTGGCCAGTTTTTCACCGCCGAGCCCTGCGATCACCTCCCGGGCCGAGTCTGTCAGCCTTGACTCCACTTCCAGGAGCTGGTTCCTGGAAGGTCCTGAGGGCAGGGTGGCCTGGGCAAAGGCATGGTCTGACTCCACAGTGGGGAAGAGGACAAAGCCCATTCGGCCGGAGCGGACAAAGCCCAGGGTGGCGGTCAAGACCGCGATCCCCAGGGCCAGGACGAGGTAGCGATGGGTCAGGGCCCTGGCCAGGACAGGACCGTAGCCGTGGGTGATCAGCCTCTCCACCAGGGTGCTGAAGCCCTGCTGCCAGCGGGAGAGGGTCTCCAGGGGGCCGGTCTGGCGTTTTTCTCCAATGTGGGCCAAATGGGACGGAAGGACAAAAAGGCTCTCGATCAGGGAGACAGCAAAGACGCAGACCACGACCACGGGGATGAACTTGAAGATCTTGCCCATCACCCCGGGAATGAAGAACATGGGGGTGAAGGCGACCATGTTGGTCAGAACGCTGAAGATCACCGGCATGGCCACTTCCCGGGCGCCGAAAACAGCTGCTTCGCGCATGGACTTGCCAGCCCGGCGATGGTGATAGATGTTTTCCCCGACCACGATGGCGTCGTCAACCACGATGCCCAGGGTGACGATAAAGGCGAACATGGTGATCATGTTCACGCTGAAAGGGGTTGCGGACAGGAAAATGAACGACCCCAGAAAGGAGATCGGGATGCCCAGGCTGACCCAGAAGGCCAGCCTGGTCTCCAGGAACAGGGCCAGGAGGATGAACACCAGGCCCAGGCCCAGGAGAGCGTTTTTGAGCAGCAGGTCAGCCCGCTGGGCAAAGATCTCCGACCTGTCCCGGAGCACCTCCAGGGTCAGATTGCCGGGCATGGTCTGATTGAGCCGTTCGATCACCGCCCTGGCCGCTTTGGAGACCTGCATCGGGGTCTGGTCTCCAACCCGGAACACCTCGATCATGACCGCGTCCCAGCCATTGACCCTGGACCAGGAGTCGATCTCCTCAAACCCGGTCCTGACCTCGGCGATATCCTTGAGCAGGACCCGGCTGCCGTTCTCTTTGCTGATGACCGGGATGTTTTCGTACTCCCGGGCCGAGTTGCGACGATCCCTGACCCGGACCAGGATGTCCCCGCCCTCGGTTTTCAGGGTCCCGCCCCCCAGGTCCACTGAGGACCTGGCAATGATGGCTGCCACCTGCTCCAGAGTAAGACCGTACCGGCGCAGGGTGGTCTGGCTGATCTCGATCTGGATTTCAAAGTCCCGGACCCCGCTCAGATCGACCTGGGTCACCCCTTCATCCTGGAGGAGCTCGTCCCGGACCATGTCTGCAGCTTCCCGGAGCACGAGCTCATCGCGGGCCCCGAACAAGGCCAGGGTCAGAACCCATCTCTTGTGGGAGCCGATGCTGACCTGGGGGTCTTCGGCCTCGTCCGGGAAAGTGGTGATGCGGTTGACCTCGCTCTCCACATCCTGCCAGAGTCTGGACAGATCCGCCCCCTCCAGGGCTTCCACAGTGACCTGGGCCAGGCCCTCCGCTGCCGTGGAGCTGATCTCCTTGATCCCTTCCAGGCCCTGGACAGCCTCTTCAACGGCCAGGACGATGCCTTCCTCGACCTCCTCAGGGCTGGCCCCGGGATAGGGAATCCTGACACTGACCGTATCGGTCGAGAACTCGGGGAAGACCTCCTGTTTTACGTTCTTGGCCATGATCAGGCCGCCGACAAGGAAGACGAGCATGATCAGGTTGGCGGCCACAGAATTTCCGGCCATCCAGGCGATAGGGCCCCTGCGCTCCTGCCGGCCGGTCATGAATCAGATCCTGAGCCGCTTGAGGTCTGGCTCCGGGTCGCGTTTTGCCCGGCGGTGACGGGTTCACGCCATTGCGAGGGCGAGGCGGGCTTGGACGGTGAGCCGGTCTTGGGTTCGGACTGAACAGAGATGCGCATGCCCTGCACCGGAGTGGAGATGTCGCTGAGGATCACCTGCTGCCCAGGTTCGAGGCCTGCGCTCAGATAGATCCTTTCTGGATCTTTCCAGGCCACCTCGACCTTGTGCATCCTGAGACGGCCCTTGTCGTGCAGCCAGACGGTGTCATCCTGGCGCAGGGCCGATCTGGGCAGAACCATGACCTGGCTCAGGGATCTTCCCTGGATGACAGCAGTCACGTAATCCCCGAGCATCAGCGGCTGGGGGCCTTCCAAAGGGTCGCTGACCGCAATGAGCACAGCGGCCATTCTGGATTCCTCGTCCACGGTGCCGGTCAGCCCGATGGTCTGTCCCGACCATCGCCCGGGGCCGGTCTGGGACGTTATCTGCACGGCACAGCCATCCGGCTGCCCCAGGTCCAGGAATTCCAGCCGGCTCAAGGGAATCAGGACCTCGATCCAGTATTCATCACTGCTGACCAGAGTGGCCAGATTGTCCTGGGCATTGACCAGTGAGCCCAGGTTGACATTACGTTCAGTGATCAGGGCCTTGAATGGTGCAGTGACTCTGGTCCTGGACAGGTTGAGCCGGGCCTGATCCAAATCAGCCTGGGCCGAGGCCAGGTTTGCCCTGGCCTGGAGGAGCTGGGGCTTGCGCAGGGCCAGATCGCTCTCTTCCAATGGAGTGCCGGTGGACTCTCGCAAGAGCCGATACTCTTGCCGGGCCACCTCCTGCTGGCCCTGTTCCAGCCTGAGGTCGGCCCTGGCTCTGGCAACAGCGCTTTCCTGCTTCTGGACCGCAATGTCGTAATCGCTGGGATCGATAACCAAAAGCTGAGTCTGATGCTCAACCCTGCCCCCAGGCAAAAAAGTTTCAGCCATGGACACAACCTGTCCGCTGACCTGGGCCTGGAGGGTGATTTTTCTGGAGGGAATCACCGTGCCCATGGAGACGACCTCCACAGTGGCATTCTGCAGCCGGGCCGTGCTGACCTGAACAGGGACCGGGCGGGGTTTGGGGCTGGATTTGGTGATCACTGGCCGGGTCTTGATGAAATACATTGCGACCAGGATGCCGAGTCCCAGGATGAGCAGAGGAGCAAGCCCTTTGGCCAGACGACGAGCAAGCTGACGTTTGTGCTGGGTCATTGATTGACTGTCCAGGGGTTGATGCACAAGGCTTTGTGGGGGCCGCTTCTGCTGGTATGCACAAGGAGCCCCGGTCAGTTGAGTTCCAAGGCCGGGTCAGAGGCTGTGTCCTCCCGGCTCCACCGGCGTCCCAGGGATCGGTAGAGGGCGATCCTGTATGTGAGCAGCTCTGCCCTGGCCTTGAGCACGCTCCGTTCCAGGGATTGGACGTTTCGCAGGGCATCCAGAAAGTTGAGATAACTGCTCTGACCCTTGAGGTATCTCAGCCTGGCCTGGGTTCGGGACTGCTTCGCGGCTCCCAGCTCTTCGATCCTGCGATCGATGGTCTCCCGTTGGGCGGCTTCCCGGACCAGGGCGTCGTGGACCTCCTTGATGGCCTCGAGCAGGGCTGCAGCATAGTCGGCCAGGAGCTGATCGGCAACTGCCCGGGTCCGGTCCACTTCGGCCGACCTGGATCCTCCGTCCAGCAGAGGGGCGGTCAGGCTGGAGCTCAGTCTGGAGAGCCAGTCTGCCCAGGACAGGCCGAAAGAGTCGCTGGTCAGGGCGGCCGAGGCTGAAAGGGAGATGGCCGGAAAACGGTCCGCCCGGGCAACAGAGGTGTCCCAGTCAGCTGAGAGCAGTCGCAGGTAGGCTGCCTGGACATCGGGTCTGGACCAGAGAAGGTCCGCCGGCAGCCCTGTGTCAGGCAGGGGGATCGGCTGGGGAAGCGCTGTCCTGTTCAGTTCGATGCGCCTGGGATCGCTCCGGCCCAGCAGCAGGGCCAAACGATGGGTCAGGATCTGTTCTCGGGCCCTGAGCTGAGGCAGTTCGGACCTGGTGGCGGCCAGGATCTCCTGTTGCTGGGAAACGTCCAGGGCAGTGGCCAGGCCCTTTTCAAAGCGGTTGAGCTGCAGCTCGAGCCTGGTGGTGTTCAGCTCGATCTGTTGTTCCAGAATCGATATTTCCTGACGGGCGGCCAGCAGGTCCACCCAGGTTGCGGCCACTTCACCGGCCACACTGACGGCAGCGGCCTGAACGTCCTTGAGGGCGGCGTCGGCGTTGCGCCGGGCGGCCTGCTGTCCGGCCCTGATCCTGCCCCACAGATCCAGCTCGTAGGAGGCGGCCAGGCCGGCATTGACCTCTGTGCTGTCGGACACGAGGTCGTGATTCCTGTAGGACTGGCTTTTGCTGGCCTCACCGTTGAGATTCAGACCCGGGATGAGAGGGGCTCCGGCTTTTCTGGCCTGGGCCCTGGCCTGGCGCAGTCTGGCCCTGGCCGCCCTGATGTCCAGATTGTCGTCCAGGGCGTCAGAGATCAGCCTGTTCAGCTCCGGGCTCTCAAAGGCCTCCCACCATCTCTCCCGGGCTGTTGTGGCCTCCAGGGAAACGAGGTAGCTCTTGGGGAGGGGGAGTGGCTGCAGGGGCCTTGGCTGGGGCTGGAAAGGGGCACAGCAGCTCAAGAAGACCAGCAGGATGACCACGGACGAGAAACGACGCATCACCTTCCCAATGGTCTGAACGAGCCTGTTTTCATGGTTTCTGGCAGCCCCCCAGGAGGGCGGCCGAGAGCAGGTCCCTGGTGTCCAGGTCCGCAAAACAGTACTGCAGCTGGAGATGCTTCCGGCGAAGGCGGATGACCTGGTCCTTGACCTCTTTGCCCTCTTGAACCACCTCCCTGATCAAAGCGGCCAGCTCGGCAAAGTCTTGCGGCCCCATGCCGAAACGGGTCATCTCGGCCACGCCCATGCGCAGGGCGCCGGCTGCAGAGAAGCTCTCATCATAGGGGCCGGCCTGGTAGTTGCAAATGATGTTGTTGGCTTCCAGACGCCTGGCCAGATCGGGGCCCTGGCCGTGGCCGATTTCCAGAATGACCTGGTGGGTTTGGGTGAATCCGGACTCCGGATCACCGGCCACTGACAGGCCGTTGTCGGCCAGGGACCGGGCAAAGCTCTGGGCGTTGCCGATCACGGCTTGCTGATAGGCATCACGAAAGTGGTTCATCTCAAAGGCGGCCATGAGGCAGGCCAGCATGGTCCCCAGGTGGTGGTTGGAGACCGAGCCGGGGAAGGTCCTGCGTTCAATGGCCTCCCAGAGGCTGTGCCCCTGCTCGTGAGTGTGGAACCTGGAGGCGGCCAACCCCCTCTGGGGCCCGAAAAAGGTCTTGTGGGTGGACGCCGTGACCAGGTCGGCTCCGTCCCTGAACGGCTCCTGAAAGTGAGGTCCGGCCAGGCCCAGGACGTGGGCCATGTCGTACATGATGATGGTGTCGATCCCCTGCTCGTCGACAAATTCTCTCACTTCCCGGACCGGTTCCCTGGTCAGGACCATGGATTTGCCAAAGACGATCAGCTCCGGTCGGTGACGCTGGATGAGCTCCAGAGTGGCCGGGATGTCGATTCTGTAAGGGTTGTCCTCAAGGACCGGAAAGTGGACCACCGCAGGCCTTTCCGTGGCCGGGTCCCGCCCCACGAAGTCCTTCAAGGCTCCCATGGGCTGGGCGCTGAGGTGCCCGCCTTTGCCGATGTGGTTGTTCATGACCTTGCGCATCCGGCGCGGCTCTGTTTTTCGGTCCCCCTGGTTGAGGTGGTCGAGCATGGCGCTGAACACGGCGGTGTTGGCCATCTGCCCGCTGATGAGCCTGGTTTCGACCTCGGCACAGCCCAAAAACTCCTTGAGCTCGTGGACCAGCTGCCTCTCTACCTCGTGGATGAAGTCCGTGCCCTGATAGTAAAAGACGTCAGCCTCGTTGTAGGCCTTGATTTTTCGATGCTCAGCATACCGGAAGCTGGGGTCCATGATCTGCAGCAGGCGGACTGCGGGGGAAACGGTCATCTCCGAGGGGATGAGGTTGATGCACTCTGACTGCCGCCAGGCTGTATTGGTTGAGGCTCGTTTGAGGAGCTCCCCGGCCCTGGATCTCTTGTCCCCTGGAGCTGGCTCTGACCCGGACCCGGTCTCGTGCGGAAGGATCGGCCGGGCATAGGGAGGGGACTCTGAGCGCAGATGATACGGGACCACGAGGCCTTCGACCATTTTGGAGCGGACCTCGACCCCGACCCGGCTGCCTTCGGCAAGATCGCTGTTCACATAGGCCAGGCAGATGGATCGTTTCCCGGTCTGGTCAGTGGGCCTGGAGTAGAGGCCCTGACCCTCGAAGATCCAGTACGGGACCATGGTCCCGCTGGTGATCCAGCCGACATGAGTCTGACCGGAGAAGACCCGGCTGCCTTCCCTGGCGATGCCCCTGTCGAGAAGGGCCAGGGGTACGATCCGACGAGGGAGGTCCTTGATGCGGGAAAAGTCGTTGAACAGGAGCCGCTTTCTGGCCTCATGCTGCCGGCTCAGGGCCTGGCGGCCGATGAAGTCGCCCTTGCCGGCATGGAAGCTGACTCCGACGTTGGCCATGGGGATGGCAAAGATGGGGATCTGGCCACCCTCAGGATCCTGCCCCAGTTCGTGTCCGTACAGAGGCAGCCCGGCCTCCAGGCGCAGGGTGTCCCTGGCCCCCAGGCCAACAGGTTCGGCCCCGTGCTCGAGGAGCGCGTCCCACAGCGCCGGGGTGCAGTCGTTGTCCAAAAACAGCTCGAAGCCCAGGGGTTCGCCGGTGTATCCGGTTCTGGCCACCTGGACCTCCCTACCCTGGATGGAGACCGTGCTCAGGGCGTTGCGCATTGGTTCCGGCAGGTTTCCGGAATCGATGAGCTTTTCCAGGATGTCTCTGGACGCCGGACCCTGCAGGGCCAGCATGGCCCTTTCCCCGCTCAGGTCAAGAAGCTCCACGTCAGAAAATGAGCGGACCTGGTCCTGGAGATGTTCCCAGTCCCGGGGCCGGTTGGAGGCGTTGACCACCAGCATGTGTTCCTGATCGTTGAAACGGTACAGGTAGGCGTCATCAAGGGCCCCGCCGTTGAGGTCGGGGATGAAGGTGTACTGGGCTCCTCTTTCCGGTCCGTCCAGGGCCAGGACATTGTTGCTCAGCACGTGCTGCAGAAAGGCTATCCTGTCAGGGCCCCGGATGATGAATCTGCCCATGTGCGAGACGTCAAACAGGCCGGCCTGTTTCCTGGTCGCCAGGTGCTCCTCGATGATCCCTTTGGAGTACATGACCGGCATGGCGTAGCCGCCAAAGGGGACGATTCTGGCATTGAGGGCCTGGTGTCTGGGGTAGAGAGGCGTGTGCTGCAGGGAGTTCATGAAGCGGTTCCTTAAGCTTGCGATTTCATGTGCACGTCCATCTGGGGAAAGGGGATGGTGATCCCTTCCTGACCCAGGGTGGTCTTGATCTTTTCACCTCTCCCAGTCGATGTCCGTGATCCGGCTGTTCTCCAAACGGATTTCCCAGTCCAGGGAGTTCAGGTCAAAGTAGTACCAGAGCTCGACTTTTTTCGGTCTGTTTTGAGATTCATGATCGGGAGGGTCTCGGCCGATGTCCAGGGCATGGCTGAGAACTTCCTTGAAGTCCGGTTCACCAAGCACCCGAAGCAGCTGCAGCTTGGAATCGCCGACAGTCACCAGCCGACCTTTGTGCCGGATGGACTCCGTGCCGCTGGAGGCAGCGGCCAGGAGACAGATCAGGCCCAGGGCCAGACAGAAAATGAGCCCTGGATGTTTCATGATTGCTGTTCCCGGGATGAGGGCTCCTGCCCGAGGAACTTGGTCAAGCCGTACCTCTGGGCCAGGGCCCTGCGCTGGTCTTCCGGCAGGGATTTCATGTAGGCCCGCCATCCCGGGCACCAGTTGGCATGCCATCGCCACAGCCGACCCAGAAAAGAGCCGGGTTTACGGTCGTACCGGGCTCTGAGCCCGCAGTTTTCACATCCCATGGGTTGGCCTCTCTAGCGACGATTCCAGAAAACCTTAAATGTGAAGCCTGGCTATTTCAAGATCGAGTTGATGATCTGCTGATACTTCCTTTCGATCACATGGCGCTTCTTTTTCAGGGTGTTGGTCAGCTCCTCTCCCAACGTGAACTCGTTTTTCAGGAAATAAATCGACTGGAGCTTTTCATAGGGCTTGAACCCGGTTCTTTCATTCAGCAAGGTGTTGATTTTGTGCCGGGCCCTTTCCAAAAGCTGCCCGTTTTCCAGGAGGTCTTCAGGGTCCTGCGAGGGCGCGGCATCCATGTCAGCAAGGAGCTCGCTCATTTGAGTCAGGTCAGGAACAATGAGGGCACCCAGGCCTTTCTTGTCCTGCCCGACCAGGACCGCATCCTGGACAAATGGAAAACGGGTGATGGTCGATTCGATATTCGTGGGGTCGATGTTCTCGCCGCTGGCCAGGACAATGATGTCCTTGGCCCGTCCGGTGATGACCAGTTCGCCGCTCAGGGTCTTGCGCCCCAGGTCGCCGGTCTTGAAAAAACCGTCAAGGGTGAAGGCCTCCTGATTGGCCTGCTCATTGTTCAAGTACCCCTTGAAGACCTGCGGCCCGCGGACCTGGATTTCCCCCTCGTGTCCCGCTGGGACTTCGGTGCCGTCTTCACCGGCAATCCTGACGTCAGTGTAGGGAAAGGGCGGACCTATGGTCCCAAAGACAGGACAGTCCAAGCCCCGTCCCGCTATGCCGGGTGAGCATTCGGTCATGCCGTAAGCGTTGACGATTCGGATCCCAATGGCGTCGATCCACTGGTCGAGGTATGGGGGGAGGCTCCCGCCGCCGCTCACAGCCAGACGCAATCGACCGCCGAACTTCTCCCGGACCAGTTTCAGCTTGCGATCAGCAAGTCGGGACAGCGGCCACAGGGCGATGACAGCGAGACAGGACCGGATTTTTCCGGCCCAGCGGAAGAGAAAGGGCTGCGGAGCAAACTCCGGCAGATGGCCCCGGACCAGGCGAAGATGCCGGCGATAGGCTGCTGACAGGCTGACCAGGATGGCAAAGATGCGTTTCTTTCTGGGGCTTTCCTTTTTCAGGGCCGCATTGATCCGGGAATAGAGGGATTCCCACAGCCTGGGCACAGTTGCCACCATGGTCGGCTGATACTTTTCCAGGTCAGATGCAAAAGTCCGCAGCGAGGAGTAGACCTGACAGCACCCATTGGCCATGGCCATGTATTCCACGGTGCGCTCAAAGATGTGCCATGAGGGCAGAATGGAGAGCAGGCGGTCGTTGGGGCTCAAATGGATCAGCTTGGGCAGGTTGGCCACGTTGTGCATGATGTTGGCGTGAGTCAGCATGACCCCTTTGGGCAGGCCTGTGGTCCCAGAGGTGTAGATGATGGTCATCACAGCCTCGCTGTGCAGGGCCTGCCCCTGGCTCAAAAAAGCATCCAGGTCTTCCTGGGTGATGACCCGGTCGGCCAGAAGGTCGTTGTAGGGCAGGACAGGGCGGCCATTGAGCTTTTGTTCAGAGGTGATCAGAAAGACTGCATCCAGATTCTTCTCGCTGATCAGAGGCCAGTGCACATCCAGGAGGTGGTCATTCTCAGCGATCAAAAAAGTGCATTCAGAGTGGTCAAGAATGTAGGCAAACTCCTGAGCCGGAGTCTCGCTGCCCCTGGGGATGCTCACCGCACCGATGGACATCAGGGCCAGGTCGGTCACGATCCAGGCATAGCGGTTGTCAGAGAGCACAAAGACTTTGGTTCCCTCGTCAATGCCATGGTCTCGAAAGGCCTTGGCCAAAAGGAGGACATCTTCAAAGAGCTTTTCATAATCGGCTGTGAACTCTTGGCCGTCAGCCCGATAGATGAAGGCTGGCTGATGCTTGAAGGCGTTGTAGCTGTTCAGAAAGGCGTCAAAGAGTGTGGGTCCGGAAGGGGTGCTTTCTTGCAAGATGTGTTGCCTCTCACATTGAGGTGTCAGCGCAGCTTGTGGCTGCGCTGATTCTGCTCTAGCATACGCCAGAGCCTCGAGGTCTGCAATCCCGCTCCTGCACATGAATTGTGGGCACGGCAATCGCCTCTTCGGGCAGGAATCGGCCCAGGCCCATCAGGAGATGTTCAAGCATCACAGCACCACAACCATGCCGGCCAGAAGGGCTGTGGCCACGGTGCTGGAGTCGGCATCGCTCGTTGTGGATTCCATGGGCCAGCCAAGCGTGCGGCAGAGGTCCTTGACGTTGACCCCGTACCCGGACATGGAAGGCCGGGCCGAGTCGGGGTTTCGGCAGGGCATGCCTTCATAGACCACCCGGCACTGGTAGTGGGTAGAACAAAAGATGGTCTTGCAGGAACCGCCGGCCAGTCCGAATGAGGCGTCAAACCCCTGTTCCCGGGCGTACCGCTCCAGGCTGGCCGCTGTTTCGTGCAGCAGCCCGAAGAGATCCCAGCGTTGACTGGAGTGCAGAATCTTGGTGGGCACGTCGTATTTGAAGGCCAGAACCAGGCTGGCTTTTGCCAGCTGAGATCTGATCCACTTCGGACCTGAGACCTGCGGCGGGCAGCTCATGGACTGCCCATAGCCCTCACATTTCAGGTCCGCGCACATGGCAGCCAGGTGATCTTCGATCAAAATCCGGTCGGGTTTCAGAACAGCAGCATCGTGAGCGCCTATGCTCAAGGCCTGCTGAATGAAATCGTCAGGTCGGACCTTGGCTCCCTGGCCATTGAGGTCAGCAGTGGAGATCTGCAGGTCGTGACGCGGCATGGAGGTCTCCTTCAACAGGTGGCTGTGTTCGGATGAGTGCTTGCGGCTGCTTGCCTGTTCCGGTTCCTGACCCACAGGAACCAGGGAAAGAGGTAGGCGCAGCTGACCAGCCCGCCGCTCAAGAGGGCCAGAGCCGCGGACACGATGCCGACCCATTCCAGGACATGAACGGTCACTCCCAGCACCAGGATGATGGTCAGGACCTGGGCTGCAGTTCCCTGGGTGATGGGTCCGGTCTTGGCTTCGTTGACCAGGATCCCCCTCTGAAAACTGAGCAGGACCCACAGGGCCGGGATCAGTGTCAGGATTCTGGCCGGGAGGTTGGAAAAGGCGGCCAGGTCCGGGGAGAGCCCGGACACGGTCATGAACCACACCTGGCTGAGTGGGGTGAAAGTGATCAGCCCCAGGCCAAGGCTGGTGGCTGCGGCCAGGACCAGGGCAAAATTGCGCAGTGGCAGGTAATTGTCATGCGAGTCACCCACCAGGGCAATGACCACCTCCTGGAACGAGAGGCCAAGGCAGATGAACATGAAGGTCAGGGCATGGACCACCGGGAACACGGCCAGGGAGTCCAGGGCCATCGGGCTCTGGCCCATGAAAAAGGTCACCATGGGCCTGACACCCAAAGCCAGGATGGTGGTCAAGGCCAGGGGATAGTAGAATGTCCAAATTTTCCACATGGTCAGAGAATATTGGCCCTGATCTGAGCTGGACAGCTTTTCCCTGATCACTTCCGAGGCCATCAGCCGGCTGACGACGGCTTCAGCCACCACTCCGGCCGCCAGGGCCGCCCCGCCGATGATGGCACCTTGCAGAGAGGTGGCCAGGGCCAGGACCAGGGCTGTAGACCCCATGGTCAGAAGTCTGACCACAGTCCCGTAGGCCACGAAGCGAGTCCTGTTGTGCCTGATCAGCACTCCCTGGTAGAACCTGCGATAGCCGATGGCTGCAGGCCAGGGAAGCATGACCAGGCACCCGATCCAGGTCAGGTGCTCCAAATGGGGCGGCAGGCCGATCATCCGCCCGACGATGACATGAAAGACCGGCTTGATCAGGATGAGGACCATGGCCGCGGTGATGATGGTGTTCATCCAGAAAACAAAGCGCTTCATGGTCTGAAAGGACTGCTGGTTTCTGACCAGGGCCGTGGAGGCGGACATGATCATGATGATGGGGGCTTCGGCCATCAGGGCCAGAGAAAAGGCCACTCCATAGGCGGCCAGGTTGCTTTTCGGAGCTGCCAGCCTGGCGATCACGGCACTGATGAAGGGTCCTTCCAGAGACATCATCAGCCACGTGGCGGCCAGGGGGAGCCAAAAGAGGAGGATTCGGCCGTAACTCAGCCGGGTGCTGCTTGCATCCATACATCACAACGTGTCGCAGAAGTTGATTCAGAAGATTTCACAGGGCCTGTGCGGGCTTGATGGTGGGCCAGGAGGGCTCGCGTGTCAACACAAAACTGTCAGCGCAGCCAGAGGCTGCGCTCGTATGAAACTTCATGAGGAAGAACCCCTCAGCCCTGCGGGCAGCTCCCCCTACCCCTCAGGCCTTTGGCCAGCTCCCCTTGGAAAGGGGAGCAGCTAGGGGAGCAGTAAGAGGAGCAACCCCGAAAGTTTCTGCCCTGATCAAACCGGCTCACGGTGGCCGGAGGCTGGGCTGACAGTTGACACCGACGTATCCTTTTGAAATGATATAATTCCATTTTGCAATCAAAGTGATCACAACTTTTGCTCTGCGTAACGGTCAACAGGCTATTGATAAAGATGAGGGTCATGGTGGTCGCAAAATGGAATAAGTGTAAAATATGAGTC
Source organism: uncultured Desulfohalobiaceae bacterium (assembly GCA_964403955.1). Classification (GTDB taxonomy): domain Bacteria; phylum Desulfobacterota; class Desulfovibrionia; order Desulfovibrionales; family Desulfothermaceae; genus CAYOID01. The sequence goes on from CAYOID010000001.1 coordinate 112,751, forward strand.
AGCTTTGCCAGCGGCAAAGCTGACTTTGAGCATGCCCATGCCTTGGAGACAATTGACAATCTCTCTTGCAGCAGTCCTGATCCTGGCCGTTTGTTCGTCAGCCCGGGCTGCATCCCCGTTGCCTGTGAATGGAGGCGACGATCTGGTTATGGGGATTCCCAGGGTCACAGAAGCGCACACCGAGGACCTCTCCGGGATCCGGGAGCGGGGCGTGCTCCGGGTTTTGACCACCTATTCCCCCACCAATTACTTTATCCTGGATGGCCGGCCACAGGGTTTCGAGTATCAGCTGCTCAAGTATTTTGCCAGGATTCTGGAGGATGAGCGGGAGGACAGCTCCCTCCCCTTCATCGTCCAGTTCATTCCGATGCTCCCAGAGGAGCTCGTCCCGGCCCTGCTCCAGGGTCAGGGGGACATTGTGGCCAACGATATGCACATCGAAGAGACTGATGGTGAGCAGGTGGTTTTCAGCGCCCCCTACCTCGGCGGTATCAAGGCTTGTCTGGTCAGCCATCGAAAAGTCAAGCCCCTGAAGTCCATCCAGGATGTGAGCGGCAAAAGAGTGCTCGTTGCCGCGCACCATGGTTATCGAAAAGTGCTCAGCCGGCTGAATCACAATCTGGCCATGAAGGGGCTGGCCCATATCCAGGTCGAGGTTGCCGATCCTGGCCTGGCTGTGGAAGACCTTCTGGATCTGGTCAATGCCGGAGTGTACGAGCTGACCGTGGTGGACAGCCATTTGGCCAGGCTCTGGGCCAGAAGCTTTTCCAGCCTCAGGGTGCATGAAGACGTGATCGCCGGGAACCCCAGGGAGGTCGGCTGGCTGGTCCGGGCCGAGAATCCCGAACTGAAGCGAAGCCTGGACGAGTTTATCGGAGATCACAAAAAAGGGACGAAAATCGGAAACATCTACTTCAAAAAATACTTTGAAAAAGGGCTCTGCCTTCAGGATTGCCTGACACTCCAGCATCAGAATCGGTTTGCAGGTTATCGGGAGCTGTTTCAAAAGTACGGCCGCAAGTTTGGTCTGGACTGGCTTCTTGTGGCGGCCCAGGCCTTCCAGGAGTCAGGGCTCAGACAAGATCGGATATCCGAGGATGGGGCAGTGGGGCTGATGCAGATCATGCCCGGCCTGGCCAGGGACAAGCGGATTGGTGACTTCGATCTCCAGGATGTGGAACAGAACGTTCATGCCGGGACCAAATACATGAATCATCTGCTGGAGATTTATTTCAACGGCGAGGACCTGGGGCCTGAAGAGCGGATTCGGTTTGCCCTGGCGGCCTACAATGCCGGCCCGACAGCCATTCGCAAAGCACGGCATAAGGCTTCGGAGATGGGCCTGGATTCCCGGCGCTGGTTCGGCCATGTGGAAAGGGGGGCCCGACAGCTCCTGGGTCAGGAACCTGTCGGCTATGTCAGTGGGATCAACAGACTCTATGTTTCCTACAAGCTTTCCAGTTCGAGTCTGGCCAGGCGTGGGCAGATCAAAGAGAGGGTCGTCTCTGAAGCGGCCAGGGTCGGTGAGTCCTTTGTGGGCCTGCACAACAATGGTTCCGCGTCTGGCGCAAGAGAGAGACGCATCGGGCCCAGGTCAGGTCTTGCCAGGGACTGCCGGACAAATGCCCTCTCAGCCTCCTTGCCTGGACACGCTGACCCATGAAGAGCTGCAGCCCTCTGTAAGTAAGATGGAGGCAGAAGCTCCTGCCTGTGCGCTGCCTCCCCCAGGCACCAACCCAGCCCCTATTTGTCTGCACTGTCCTGATACTTGATGATGACCATGGTCACGTCGTCTTCCTGCGGAGCCCCCTGGCGAAAGTCCTCCAGGGACTGGACGATTTTGTCACAGATGAGCCGTGTGCTCAGGTGGGCGTTGTTCACAAGGAGCCTGTGCAGACGCTCCCAGCCAAACATTTCCCTGTTGGGATTGTGCGTCTCTCTGATCCCGTCTGTACTGATGAGCACAAGGTCCCCCTTCTCAAGGGTGATGGGGCCGCCGGTCTCATACTCAGCATCTTCAGTGATTCCCAGAGGCATGCCGGTGTTGGGCAGCTCCTCTATCTGGCCGCTGTGCCTTTTGAGCCTGATCCCAGGCTCATGTCCGGCAGAGCACCAGCTCAGCGAATGGCTTTTGGGGTCCAGGATACCGTAGAACAGGGTCAGGAACTGATTTTCCCTGGTGTCCCGCAAAAGGTGCTTGTTCAGCAGAGTGAACAGGTCTCTCAGTTCCCTGTCATATCTGGATGCCTGAGAACGGATCACCCCTCTGGCCGAAGCCATGAGCAGAGCCGCTCCAATGCCGTGTCCGCTGACATCGCCGATGGCGATCCCCATTTTGTCCGTTGTCACATCGAGAAATTCAATGAAGTCGTAGTAGTCGCCCCCTGTCTCATCCGAGGAGATGCTCACCCCGGAGATGTCGTAGCTTTCGACCAGGGGAGCCTTTTTCGGCAGAAGATACTGCTGTGTCTGCTTGGCCACGTCCATGGCAAGACGCATACGTTCGTTTTCCTGCAGCTTGGGCCCCATGTCGTTGAAGATCTCTCCAAGTTCCTGGAGTTCGTCTCCGCTGCGGATGTGAACCCGGGTCTTAAAATTCCCCCGGGTCAGAGACTGAGCGGCAGAGGCCAGGCGCATGATCGGCCTGGTCAGGGTCCTGGTCCATCCAAGAGCCACGAAGAGCGAAAACAGAACCGCCCCCAGGACCACATAACCGGTCATCTGCAAGTACTCATTGGTCCAGTCCTGGACATGTTCCTGCAGGGTAACGGCCTGATCCTCAATGTGTTCGTAGGGCAGAGCCAGGATCGGAAACGGTTCGTTCACCCCATGGGAGCCGTAGGCAAAGAGCAGGTCATGGCCTTTGTAGTTCAGTCTCTGGACTCCGGACATTCCGCTGGCAATGCCCTGCAGGAGCTTTTTGAAGTTTTCAGAATCTTCAGAGGACAGGTAAATGTTTTCTCCATTGGGGCGCTTGTCGAACAGGGCACTGACCGAGCCGTTGGAGATGTCATAGGCCAGGACCTTGATTTGGCCGTTGGAAGGGTGCTGTCCGGGGTCGAACAAGACGAGCATGGTTTGGACATATTCAGCCCACATGGTTGGAATCTCCAGGGCCTGAAAGGTGCTGGAAAAAGGGATATGGATTGCTGTCACCCCGGCAAAAGTGCCGTCGGGCTTGTGCACGGGCATGGCCACGACCTGGGTGAAAGCCTGGGTGGCGGCTTCATGGGCCACGAGCCAGGTCAGGCGATCCCGCTTTTCGGTCAGGGTGTACCATTTCTGGAGTCGCGGGTCGTAGCCCTTCAACGGGTCGGCATGGGCGGGATATCTGCTGTGCAGGCCGGACTCCAGAGTGGTGTGCTGCCAGTAGATCATGTCCGGCTGGAGGAGGTAGGTGAACCTGTAGCCCTGGAACAGGCTGGACAGTTTGGCCAGTTCAGGCTTGAGGTCTTGTGTGCTCTTGTTTTCCGGAAGAATGAAGAGCTGGTGCTGGTAATCGGCCCGCACTGGTGATAGACCGGCTTTCTGCGTTTCCCGGATATGCTTGTAGGCCAGCTTCATAGAGTCATGGAGAGGCTCTCCGGGCTGGAAATCCTCAGGAAAGAGAATCCGGTTCGCCGCAGCCGGTGCCCTGGCCAGACACTGCTCCACTTCCCTGGCTTGGATGCGGACGGCACATTCCATGATGCTCTTCTGCTTCTGAATGATCCGGTTGTAGTCGTCAACTGTTTTCAACAGGGAGGCCTTTTCATTCCGGGTCAAAATGAGCTTGGTCCGCAAAGCGACCTCATTGCCGAGGTCGTGCATGGAGCTGTGGTGGAAGTAGGTGACCACGATAAGCGGAACCAGAGTGACGGATACCAGGAGGATGGTCAATTTGTTGCGGATTTTCATGAGTGCAGCTTTAAGGGTGATTTTCATGCCCGCAGCACATCAGGCTGCAAGCCCATCTCCTTGTTCATACGAGGAACCTGAGGCCCTTGAGGTGCCCGGTTTTGAGACAAAGAAGAGTAAAGGAGACCGCGTCGTTTCGCAATCTTCATTTTCAGCGCAGCCAGAGGCTGCGCTGACTTGCAATGGACTGCCGTGATCCTGGTCCGGCCCGGTCTGCTTGACGTGGCTCATGCCCCTGGAATAGATTCTCAGCTGCCAGGTTGAGGGTTGATTGCCCAAGGCGGAAGCTTGAACTGCGTTACCGGCTTGAGTTGCCACTGTGTATACCATATGCAATAACAGGGCCACTCAGGGCCGCCCCAGAGCTACACGAAAGGAAGTGATATGGAAGCCAAGGTACGGGAGCAGATTCAAGGGCTCCGTTTCAGCGTGATCAGAGAGATGAGCGAACGGGCGGCCGAGCTGGAGGGAGTCATATCCCTGGGCATAGGCGAGCCTGATTTCGATACCCCGGAGGGGGTGACCCGAAAAGCCATGCAGGACGCCCTCAACGGCCGGACCCACTATGTCCCGGCCAGGGGTGACGCCGAGCTCATTCAGGCCTTGTCTGAAAGGCTTTCTGAGCAGGCCGGCAGGCTGGTACCCAAGGATCGGATCGTGATCACCCCGGGCGGAATGGGCGGCCTGAGCGCCGGCTTGATGACCTTGCTCGAGCCTGGCGACGAGGTCATTGTGCCTGAACCCTATTTTCCCTCGTATCAAGCTCATGTGACCATGCCTGGCGGCACTTTCGTCCCCTTGCCCACCAGATATGAAGACGGCTTTGTCCCGGATCCGGAAGATCTGGACCGGGCTGTCACTCCCCGGACAAAGTGCCTGCTCATCAACTCACCCAACAACCCGACAGGCTCTGTCATACCGGCCCGGGTCCTGGACAGCCTGGCCCGGATTGCCAACCAGAGGGACCTCCTGGTCATCTCAGACGAGGTCTATGATCAACTGGTTTTTGACACTGCTTTTGAGTCCATCTCCACTCGCCCTGGCATGGCTGAGCGGACCCTGGTGGTCAATTCCTGCTCCAAGACCTTTGCCATGACCGGTTGGCGGGTGGGTTACTGCCATGGCCCTCAGTGGCTGATGCCCCATGTGATCAAGGTGGTCAACTATTCCACGACCTGCGTGAGCAGCGTGGGCCAGCGCGCCGCTTTGGCCGCCATTCAGGGCGATCAGTCTCCTTTTCAGGAGATGAAAAGGGCATTTGCCCGCAGGGTTGAGCTGGTCTGGAGACGCATCCAGGCGATGGATTCGCTCAAAGCGCACAGACCGGCAGGATCGTTCTATGTCTTTGTTGATGTTCGCAAGGTCTGCCCTGACAGCACTGCTTTTGCCACGGATCTCCTGGACCAGGAGAGGGTGGTGGTCATTCCCGGAGTGGCTTTCGGACAGTCAGGAGAGGGGTTTGTGCGCATCGCCTGCACGCTTGATGAATCGATCCTGAATCAGGCCATGGACAGGCTTGAGCGGTTCATAAGTCATTTTTGCCTGAGGCAAAAATGACTTCTCTTGGTTTTATCAACTTTTTTTGACTCCACTCCTTGCCGCCTGTCTTCAGGCGGGGGGGGGGCCAGGGGAGGGTTCTTTATCTGCGGCACTCTGTGCGGTTGAGGAGGTGGACATACCTGTCCAGGACCTGGGTGTGGGGGACATAAGGGTTGACTCCAGGGCAAGCGGGGCTCTGAAGGGGCTCAGCCTCAAAGGGCAGGCCGGCCATTTTCAGGTTGCAGGCCTCCAGGAGCAGGGGCTCCAGGTTGATCACGTCTTCCACATTATAGGCCAGCAGGGTTTCCAGCACCGCCTCGTTCCCAGTGGCCCGAAACTCCTCCCACAGGAGCACGGCCAGATAACCGTCAGCCCCGTCCAGGACTCCCCTGTCCAGCCCAAGTGATTTTTCGCATCGTTTCAGTCCTCCCCGAATCCCTAGAGAGGCCAGGAGAAAGCGCAGATCGATGTGGGCCGGGGGCAGGTCCGAGCAGATCTCATTCTTCAGGAAAGGCAGATCGAAGCAGGCCCCGTTGAAGGTCACGATGACCTGATATTCCAGGATGTCGTCGGCAAAGGCCTCGAGATTGTCCCCGAAGACATAGGTTTTGACCCTGGAGCCGTCGAACAGGGCGATGGTGGTGATGTGGTCCAGCCCGCCTCCTCTTCCGGTCGTTTCGATGTCCACATACGCGGTGTGGTCCCTGAAGGTCTCGTAGAGTCTCCAGGATTCGTTTTTTGGCAAGTGGTCGGCAAAAAAACGGCAGTTGCCGCGCTCCAGTTCGGCCAGGGACTGGGCTGCATAGGGCTCAAGGCGCTTGAAAGAAGCGGGGAGGGTGGCGGATTCGCGCAAAACATCCTCCCAGGTCAGAAGTCCTTGAGACCACAGATGGCGTTCCTTTTTCGGGCCGATACCCTGCATGTGGCAGAAGGTGTTCTTGAGCATGGCGGCAATGTTGGGTCCAATCCCGGAGTTCTTTTTTGGATCAGCGTGAAAATCGATCCATGGACAGGGTCCCGGTCGTTGTGAAAGGGATCCTGGAGGGCAGGGCCCGGCCTCCGAGGTGCAGGCGCCCGGACAGGGTGTAATCGATCGATTCCTGGTCCCGGCCGGTCCCGGAGACGCCGAGTCCGTCCAGGACGCGGGCGACCATCTGCAGGGACGAGGCATAGACCGCGACATCCAGAAGTCCCGAGCCCAGGGCCGGGATGGTTGTCTCGGCTTCAGTCACCCCGGTGGCCAGCCTTTTTCCATTCACGTCCAGGTCGCAGTCCAGGGCATTGACGACCAGGGGGATGTCGTTGGTGTTGAACACCCTGATCTGGAGCTTGAAGACGGTCTCAAAAGTCTTGAACTCCTGCACGGAGATGTTGGCCAGGCTGATTCTGGGCGGCTCGAGCTTCTTGCCCAGACCGGCGCATCCAACAAGCAGAAGCAGGCAGCAGGCCAGGGAGGAGGCAAAGGCCCAAAAGTTGCTGCATTTTCGTGTCCGTGAAAGCTTCATCGCTGTTCTCCACCAGAGTTTCAGTTGAAGTTCACCTCGGGCAGGGCCTGAGCCTCGTCCGGGACCTCAAAGAAGGTCTTCTTCTCAAATCCGAACAGGCTGGCGACCATGCTGGTCGGGAACGTCCGGATAGCGGTGTTGAAAGCGCGCACAGCCTCGTTGTAGCGTCTGCGTTCCACAGCTATTCTGTTTTCCGTCCCGGCCAGCTCATCCTGGAGGCGGATGAAGTTCTGATTGGCCTTGAGGTCGGGGTAGCGTTCGACAACCATCAGGAGGCGGGACAGGGCCGAAGAAAGCTGATTGTTGGCCTGGATCTTGTCCTGGACCGTGCCGGCACTGCCCACCTGGGCCCTGGCCTCGGTGACCCGGGTCAGGACCTCTTTTTCATGGGCGGCGTAGCCTTTCACGGTACTGACGTAATTGGGAATGAGATCCGTCCTGCGCTGGAGCTGATTTTCCACCTGGGCCCAGGCGGCCTGGACCGATTCGTCCATGGTGACCAGGCTGTTGTAAGTGCCCTTGAGCCAGAAAAAAGGAAGCAGAACGATCAGAAACAGGACAAGGACAGCAATCAAGAGTCCCTTTTTCATACCGAGCTCTCCTCGCGGTCGACAAAGGTGTACAGGTTCTTGACTTCCTTGAGATAGTCCAGGAAGAGCTTTGTGGTCTGAGCTTCATCAGGTCTGGACCTTTGCTGTTTCACATCCAGGAGCTGCAGGAAGAGGTCGGCTTTCAGGCCGCTGGCCGCACAGCCCGCACTGATGATTTCCCGGTTGGATTCGGGCAACTCCTGGTTCTTCAGGAAGAGCAGCCCCTTGAAGATGGCTGTGAAGGCCTGCAGGGAGCTGGCAATGACTGCGTGCAGCTCCTTTTTTTTCCCTCCTGACTGGAGAAAGGACTCTCTGAGCAAAAGGAGCTTGCCCTTGATCTCCCGTTCGCACTGCAGGCGGACATGTTCGGGCTCAAAGGCCAGATCGGAGAGGAGGTCCCGGCCGTGAATCAGGACGTGCCGGTGCTGGAGGTTGAGGTACTCCAGAGGAAAGACGTCCAGCGATGTCTTCACGTAATGGGGAGTCAGGAAGAGAGGCACAGCCACCTGTTTCTTGCGCCACTTTTCCACCAGGGGCAGGGCCTGGTCCAGGTTGTCGATCCCCTGGTCAGTAAGGACGATCATGAGGTTGATGTCTGATGAGCCAGGCTGGTAGTCGCTGGAAGCGGCGCTGCCATAGAGAATGATGCTCACCAGATCGTCGGCAAAGATTTTTCTGTAGTCAGCCGTGATCGGCTGAAAGAGTTCGTTCGGTTTGTCCGGTGCCTTGGCCATGTTTTCTCCACGCCGGTCTGAACTGATTGCTGTCAGGTGATGGGAAGGGTTCAGAATCCTCCGCCAGCACCGCCTCCGCCGCTCATGCCTCCCCCGAAACCTCCAAAACCCCCGGAGAACCCTCCGAAACCACCGCTGGACCTCCCGGAGCGCAAGCCGCCTCCGCCGAAGATCAGGGGCAGGAGCATCCAGGACGCCCCTCTCCCTCTGGAAAGTCCCCGGCGGCGTCTGACCATGGAGGTGAAGAACCAGATCAGGATCAAGAGAGGAAGAATCCCCGCAAGCCCTGTGGATCTTCCGGAGTCTCTTTTTTCCGGGGCTGGCTGGCCGGAGAGCTCGACTCCCTCGGCCTGGGCAACAACAGCGGCCACGGCCAGTGCGCCGTTGAGCATGCCCTGGTCGAACTTGTCCTCCTTGAGGTAGGGCAGCATGTAGGTGTCCCTGATTTCACCGGCCAGACCATCCGGGATGATCCCTTCAGTCCCGTAGCCGACCTCGATACGCATCTTGCGCTCTTTGAGGGTGATGAAGAGCAAAACGCCCTTGTCCTCTCCTGTGATCCCGATCCCCCAGTGCTCATAGAGTCGGTTGACGTAATCGTTGTACTCTTCTCCGCCGATATCCGGCATGGTGACCACGACCAGGGCGGTGGAGGCCTTGTTCCAGAGCTCCTGGGCCAGGCTGTTGATTTTTTGCTCCACGTCTGGCGAGAGGACTTCTGCAAAGTCGTTCACCGGGCCTTTTTTCTCCGGAAACGGCTGGTCGGCAAGGCCTTTGGGCAGAGCCACAGACAAAAGGAGCAAGGATGCGGCAAAGAGGCAAAGAATGGTTGTGAGACGAGCAGTCAGGTTCATTGGCTTTCCAGGTCAGCGCAGCCTTTGGCTGCGCTGAATATTTGGGTTTGGACTGAAGAAAGAACCTCTCTTTAAGGTTGATCAGTTTGAGCTTCAAATCAGGTACATGCGCACAACGTTCATGCGCAGCACTTTTCACGGAACTGAGTGAGGGGAGAGGGGTTCTTTCTTTCGAACTTTCATACGAGGTTTCCAGGTGAGTCGAGGTTTCACTATAAAGGTTGGATCACTTTCTGAACAGCAGACAGGACACCTCATGTCCTGGTTCGAGCTCTTCCAGCCTGGGTCTGATTTCTTTGCATTCCGGCAGAGCTTTGGGGCATCTGGGCCGGAAGGTGCATCCTGGCGGGGGATCGATTGGAGTGGGAACATCACCGGACAGAGGGATCCGCTCCTTCTTGGCCAGAGGGTCCGGGATCGGAACCGAGGACAGCAGGGCCTTGGTGTAAGGGTGGAGAGGGTTGGCAAAGAGCTCTTCAGTGGTTGTCTTTTCAACAATCCGGCCCAGGTACATCACGGCCACGTGGCTGCTGATGTGCTTGATGACCGAAAGGTCGTGGGCAATGAACAGATAGGTCAGTCCGAACTGGCTCTGCAGGTCTTCCAGAAGATTGATGACCTGGGCCTGGATGGACACGTCCAGGGCCGAGACCGCCTCGTCGCAGATGATCAGCTTCGGGTTCAGGGCCAGGGCCCGGGCGATCCCGATCCGCTGACGCTGCCCCCCGCTGAACTCATGGGGGTAGCGGTTCTTGTGATGCCCGGCCAGGCCGACGGTTTCCAGGAGTTCCTCGATCCGGTTCTCCCTCTCCTGGCCTGAGGACACCTTGTGCACGGTTAAAGGTTCACCGATGATGTTGCCGACGGTCATGCGTGGATTGAGGGAGGCGTAGGGGTCCTGGAAGATGATCTGCATGTGCCGCCGCATGCGGCGCATCTCTTTCAGGCTCAGCCCGGCCAGGTTGGTGCCTTCAAACACGATCTTGCCGTCAGTCGGGGGCATCAGCCCCAGAATGACCCGTCCGGCAGTTGTCTTGCCGCAGCCCGATTCCCCAACCAGCCCCAGGATTTGTCCCTGCTCGAGCGTGAAATCGATGCCGTCCAGGGCTTTCACGTAGCCGACTGTCCTGGAGAGAATCCCCTTCTTGATCGGGAAGTATTTGGTCAGATTTTCGACTTCGAGCAAGACGTTCTTCTCCTTATCCAGCTTTGCTCTAGCAGAGCTGGATATTACGTTTGAAGGTTCATACGAGCCTGTTCAAAGAGGTGTCGGGTGTCCTGGTCGTACATCAGACAGCGGACCAGGTGGCCGTCCCCCATGTCCACCAGTCCGGGCTCCTGTTCCCGGCAGATGTCCAGGGCGTACTGGCAACGCGGATGGAAGCGGCAGCCAGGGGGAAATTCCAAGGGATTGGGGACCATCCCTTGGATGACTTCCAGGCGGTGCTTGTGGGTGGCCGTCATGGAGGGAATGGAGTTGTACAGGGCCCTGGTATAGGGGTGCAGGGGTTTTTTGAAGATGGTGACCACATCGGCATACTCCACGGCCTTGCCGGCATAGGCGACCACAATGTCATCGGCTGTTTCAGCTACCACCCCGAGGTCGTGAGTGATCATCATCATGGCCATGTCCAGCTCATCCTTGATTCGTCTCATCAGGTCCAGGATCTGGGCCTGAATGGTCACGTCCAGGGCAGTGGTCGGCTCGTCCGCGATGAGCAGCTTGGGCCTGCAGGACAGGGCCATGGCGATCATGGCCCGCTGCCGCATTCCGCCGGACATCTCGTGCGGGTATTCTTTGAGCCTTCTCTCCGGGGAGGGAATACCCACCAGATCGAGCATCTCCCTGGCCTGCTTCCAGGCAGAGGCTTTGTCCGTCTTCTGATGCAGCCTGATGGTCTCCACGATCTGATTGCCGATGGTGAACACAGGATTGAGCGAGGTCATGGGTTCCTGGAAGATCATGGAGATCTCCTTGCCCCGGATTTTCTTCATGGCCTCTCGGCTCTTCCGGAGAAGATCTTCCCCCTCGAACAGAATCTGGCCTTCGATGATCCTTCCCGGCGGAATCGGGATGAGCTGGAGGATGGACAGGGCAGTGACGCTCTTGCCGCAGCCGGACTCCCCGATGACTCCCAGGGTCTCCCCTCTGTTGATGGACAGATCCATGCCGTCCACGGCTTTGGCCACCCCTTCGTCAGTGTAGAAGTAGGTCTTCAGCTTTTTGATGTCCAGGAGTTTTTCGCTCAAGGTTCGCTCGCAGATTTTTTGTGGTCAGTATGGTCCCGGGACCTCATTCACCTCTGAGTTTCGGGTCGGTGATGTCCCTGAGGCCGTCTCCCAGCATGTTGAAGGACAGGATGGTGATCAGGATGGCCAGCCCGGAGTATATGGAAATGCCGGGGGCGTTGATCAAAACGTCCACCCCCTGGCGGATCATGTTCCCCCAGGTTGGGGTCGGCGGCTGAACCCCGAGGCCGATGAAGGCCAGATTGGCTTCCAGACGGATGGCCACTCCGATCCACAAGGTAGCGGCCACCAGGAGCTCCCCAAAGATGTTCGGCAGAATGTGCCTGGCCATGATTCTGGGGGTGGTGGCCCCGATGGCCTGAGCCGCGACCACGTATTCGCTCTCCTTGATGGACAGAATGGCCCCGTGGGCTATCCTGGCGAACCGTGGGGTCATGACAATGCCGATGGTCAGGATGAGATTGAACAGGTTCGACCCCAATGCAGCGGTGACGGCAATGGCCAGGATCAGGTCCGGAAAGCACATCATGACATCGATGCCCCGCATGACCAGGGTCTCGATCCTGCCCCGCAGGTATCCGGCCAGCATGCCGAAGAAGGTCCCCAGGGCCAGGCCGAGCAGGACCGAAGCCGTGCCGATGATCAGCGAGATCCGGCTGCCGTAGATGATCCTGGACAGGACATCCCGTCCGAAATCGTCGGTTCCCAGCCAATGCGCACTGCTGCTGCCTTCCAGCCGGTCCAGGGGGGCCTGATCCAGGGGCTCGTAAGGGGACAGGAGAGGTGCAAAGATTGCCACCAGGACAATGAGCAGGGCGATGACAGCTCCGATGAGGGCCGTGCGGTTTCTGACGAAAGCAAGCCACATTCGCCTGCGCTGGGAAATTTTGACAGCCATCCAACCTCCTCACATTTCATGCGGGCTTGCCCTTGAAATTTCATTCAGTCGTATTTGATCCTGGGATCGATCACGCCGTAGATCAGGTCTGTCCCCAGATTGATGAGCATGACCATGACGGCGTAAATGACCATCACCGACTGCAGGGTCGTGTAGTCCCTCTGCTTGATGGCCCCGACCATGAGCTTGCCCAGGCCGGGCCTGGAGAAGACGATCTCCACCATGACCGAGGAGCCGATGAGCACAACGGCGTAAAGGCCGCCCAGGGCGACAATGGGGATCATGGCGTTTCTGAGCACGTGCTTGTACAGAATCAGCCGTTCCGAAACCCCTTTCGACCTCGCTGTCCGCACATAGTCGTCCCTGATGATGTCCAGTATCGAGGACCGGGTCATTCTGGTGATGTACGCGGTCATGATCAATCCCAGGGTCAGAGCCGGGAGGGCCAGGTGGCGCAGGTTGTCCGAGAGATCGGTCAGGTCACCGCCCCCGACCACCGGAAAGATGGGAAAGACGATGGAAAAGACCAGGATGAGCAGGATGCCCAGATAAAAGGCCGGGATGGAGAGGCCGATCAGGGAGAAGGCCCGGTTGAAGTAGTCGATGAAGGTGTTGCGGCCCACAGCAGCGGAGATGCCAAGTGGAACTCCGAAGATGTATCCCAGCAGGATTCCGGAGATGGTCAACTCCAGGGTGTAGGGCAGGACATTGCCGACCTGCTTGGCCACAGAATAGCCGCTGATGGCCGAGACGCCCAGGTCGCCCCGGAGCAGGCTGCCGAGAAAATGAAAGTATTGCACCCAGATTGGGTCGTTGAGGCCCATCTTGTCCCGCAGGGCGTCCACCGCCTCCTTGCTGGCATAGTCCCCGAGAGCCGCGGTGGCAGGATCACCTGGAAGGACACGGGCCAGGATGAAGACCAGGGTCAGGACCACGAAAAGGATGGGTATGGCCTGCAGGAGCCTCCTGACAGCATATTGAAACATGTTCGCCTCGTATGCGGCTGCAAAAATACGAGATGCAGCTGCAAGAATTCAGCTTTGCCAGTGGGCAAAGCTGTAACAAAACACACTCTAGAGCTCATATCTGACGTGAAAAAATTCGGGGCTCGAGTCCTCTCGAGCCCCGAATTTTTTAATGGGCCAGTATTTTGGTGTTTTCAGTGATCTGGGGGGAGTAGGTCTGCCAGCTGAACTCCAGGGGATGTCCCAAATCAACGTAGGTTTTCATGGGAAAGGCATACTGGAGCCTGATCATGGGGGTCACGGCGCAATCTTCGAGGAGCTGTATCTGAGCTTTTTCCCAGAGCGCGATCTGCTTGTCCTTGTCCAGCTCGTACCTGGCCTCTTCGATCAGGCTGTCGATGCTCTCCACCTCACCGTCGCCGTCCGCGTCGCCCCCTCCGTAGTGGGAGAAGTTGGTGTCCGGGCTGTCCCCTGAGACCACGATGGAGTCGGAATGATAGAAGCGGGTCAGGTGGACGTCCACGTTGGGCCGCCAGCAGGCGTAGTAGACCATGGGATTGGCATCGTCCCTGATCAGGCTGTGGTACGAGGAGTGGTCGACCACCTGAAGCTTGAGGTCGATGCCCGCTTTTTTGAGCTGGGCCTGCAGGGCCACCATGGGCTTCTTGTAGCTCGTGGCCAGCTCGCTGATGTTCATCTTCGCTGACAGCCCGTCCGGGTAGCCGGCCTCGGCCAGGAGCTCCCTGGCCTTTTCCACGTTGTCCTCGTAGACCACATCGGCCTCCATGGCCTTTTCCCTGGTCAAAGCGCCCGGGGCGGGCGGGGCCAGGGCAGGGGAATAGATGGGAACGGCCAGGCTTTCACCCATGAAAGAGGCCACGCCCTGGCGGGAGATGGCATAGGAAAAGGCCTTGCGGACCTTGATGTCGTCAAAGGGCTCCCGGTTCATGTTGTAGTGCAGCATCTGGGTCTCACAGGGCCCGAAGGTGCTGACCTTGACATCCTTGAAGGTGGAGACTTTCTCCACCCACTTGGCCTCGTTCATGCCCTCGATGATGTCCATTTCCCCAGTGCGCAGCCCGAACTCACGGGAGCTGACATTGGGCATATAGTTGATGTTCAACTGCTTCAGGTGCGGCGTGCCCCGGAAGTACTTCTCATGTCCGGCCAGAACGACCTTTTCCCTGGGGGTGTACTTTTCGAACATGAAAGGGCCGGTTCCCACCGGGTTGATCCCGAACCACTCGTTGCCCTTTTCTTCTATGGCCTTTTTGCAGACGATGAACCCGCCGGCATAGTTGGCGAACTTGGCCAGAAACAAAATTTCTGAAACCGGCTGCTCCACGACCACCTGGACCGTGAAGTCGTCCACTGCCTTGAAGGTCATGCCCTGGTATTCACCGGCATAGGACGAGTAGGTGGAATCGCTGGCCCGCTCCAGGGAGTAGACCACGTCCTCGGCGGTGAGCTCATACCCCTCTGGGTGTCCGGGAAAGGGGTGAAAAAAAACGCCCTCTCTGAGGTGAAAGGTCCAGACTTTCCCGTCATCCGAGACCTCCCAGGACTTGGCGATGTCCGGTTCGAACTCCACCTGCTGCCCAGGAGGGTAGCGGACCAGGCCGTTGAAGATGGGGTCCACCGTGGACCGGTCCACGGTGGACGCGGCCCGGTGCGGGTCCAGGGTCTTGGCGTCCCCGGCATCAAAGGCGATGTTCAGGACCTGCTTGTCGGCCAGCTTTTGATCGGCCGCCTGAGCAAGTCCGGTCAATCCCAGAACCAGGACCAGCACACACATGACATGGAACACTCTTTTCATGATCGGCCTCCTTGGATTGGTGATGAAACAGTATCACACTCGGTCAAAGGCGACGAGTGTGTCCAGCTGAAACGCGGACCGCCTGTGTTCTCTGCGATCGGGCAAGGCATAAAAAAATACAGGATGTCCCAATGTTATCTCTGCAATATTTTCAGGTCAAGCCCTGAAACCGGAAAATACATGGTCATGGACCCTTGTTGACAAGGTGTTGGGCTCAATCTATATCCTTTGGCATATTGATGATTTTCATGGTGTGCAGGCCATGGCATGCTCTGTAACAACCTGGACCCGGACAATGCGGAAAATCCCGATCAGCTCATCGTGTATGGGGGCTCCGGCCGGGCAGCCAGGAACTGGGACTGCTTCGATGCCCTGATCCTGACCCTGCTGGATCTGGAGAACGACCAGACCCTCCTGGTCCAGTCCGGAAAGCCGGTCGGGGTGCTCACGACACATGCCCAGGCCCCTCGCGTCCTCATCGCCAACGCCAATATCGTGCCCAGGTGGGCCACATGGGAGACCTTTCACGAGCTGGACCGCAAGGGTCTGACCATGTACGGGCAGATGACGGCCGGGTCATGGATCTACATCGGGACCCAGGGTATCCTTCAGGGGACCTATGAGACCTTTGCCGCCCTGGCAGAGAGACACTTCCATTCCGATCTTTCCGGCCGGATCGTGCTCACCGGCGGCCTTGGTGGGATGGGCGGGGCCCAGCCCCTGGCCGTGAGCATGAACAGCGGGGTCTCCATCTGCGTGGAGTGGACGAACACCGGATCCAGCGCAGGCTGCAGACCGGCTACCTGGATGAGATGACAAGAGATCTGGAGGAGGCCCTGGGCCGGGCCAGAACAGCTGCTGAGGAGCGCCGCAGTCTCTCCATCGGCCGGGACCATCTGGACTGCGGTTCGGTGGCCTCGCCCTTCAGGGAGACCGAGAGCATGAAGGACGGCTCGGATGCAGTGGCTGACTGGGCCCTGTTGAACTGCATGACCAATGTGGCCTCTGGAGCGAGCTGGGTCTCTTTTCATGACGGCGGCGGGGTGGGCATCGGCTATGCCCTGCACGCCGGGCAGGTCACGGTTGTTGACGGCAGCCCGGAGAGCGGGGCCAGGGCCAGAGCAGTGCTTCGAAACGACCCGGCCACAGGCCTGATCCGGCATGCTGATGCCGGCTACGAGGAGGCTGTTCGCATGGCCAAAAGTCACGGGATCACACTCCCTATGCACGGGGGCTGAGGGCGGAAAAGAGGTGCCGTGAGGACCACAGCGGCCGCTCAAGCCGGCCGGGTTGATTGAATTCTAGCGGCTGCATCCAGATTCGTGCAGCCCATCATGTGCTGAGAGGTCAGACTATGAGCACTCAATTGATCGAATGCGTTCCCAACTTCAGTGAAGGGAGAAACCAGGCCCTGATCAAGGACATCGTCCAGTGCTTCAAAGACACGGAGGGGTGCTGGGTCCTGGACTCCAGGGCGGACAAGGACCACAACCGGCTGGTGGTCAGTCTGGCCGGAGAGCCGGGGCCGGTTCAGGAGGCCCTGCTGGCAGCAGCCACAGTGGCTGTGGACAGGATCGACATGACCTCCCACCAGGGCGGGCACCCCAGGGTTGGGGCTGTGGACGTGATCCCGTTTGTGCCGTTGCGCAACATCTCCATGGCCCAGTGCGTAGATCTGGCCAGGGCTTTTGGGCAGCGGTTCTATGACCAGACCGGGGTGCCGGTCTACCTGTACGAAGAAGCCGCCCTCAAACCCGAGCGCAGGCGTCTGGAAGTGGTACGGAAAGGACAGTTCGAAGCCCTGAAAGAGGAGATCGGCCAGGAGGAGAGGCACCCGGACATCGGCCCGCCGCAGATCCACCCCACTGCAGGGGCCGCAGTGATCGGAGCCAGGAAGTTTCTCATTGCCCTGAACGTGAACCTGGGGACCCGGGATGTCGGAGTGGCCAAAGCCATTGCCAAGGCGGTCAAGGCCTCCAGCGGGGGGCTTTGCCATGTCAAGGGCATTGGCCTGGTCCTGGAGGAGCAGGGCCTGACCCAGGTGTCCATGAATATCGTGGACTATGAAAAGAATGCTTTGTATCGGGTGGTGGAGATGATCCGGATGGAAGCCAAACGCTGGGGGGTGACCGTGGTCGAGACCGAGGTCTACGGCATGGTCCCGGCGGCTGCCCTGTTGGACAGCGTGGCCTACTACCTGCAGCTCAACTCCTTCAGCCACGATCAGGTGGTGGAATTGGCCATGCTCAAAAGCCGCGGGCAGGGATGAAGATCGCGGGTTGAGGGTTGAGAGGGGATGGTTGAGGGAAGAAATGATCCCCGTCTTGTCGAGCAAGGCTTGGACTCGGTCAGTTTGATCAAGAGAGAACAGACCCCGGGAATGATTTTCATGCGAGGAGATGACCCATGCGCTTTGCAGAGCTGAGCATCAAGGATTTTGTGCATGAGCTGGCTCAAGGTACGCCGACTCCTGGAGGGGGCAGCGTGGCCGCCCTCTCCGGGGCCCTGGCCACAGCCCTGAGCTCCATGGTGGCCGGCCTGACCCTGGGCCGGCCCAAGTATGAAGACGTCTGGCCCGAGATGGAAGAGGTCCGGGAGCAGGCCGAGCAGCAGGCTTTGGAGCTCCAGGAGTTGATAGACCGGGATGCAGAGGCCTACAACAGGGTCATGGCCGCCTTCAAGATGCCCAGAGAGGATCAGGTCCAGAAGGAGCAGCGCAGGCAGGCCATTCAGGAGGCCACACTGGAGGCTGCCCGGGTCCCCTTGCAGACCCTGAAGGCAGTGGCCTCTCTGGCTGATCTTCTGCGAACCTCGGCTGACAAAGGCAACCCGAACTGCATCACTGATGCCGGCGTTGGCAGTCAACTCATGCTGGCAGCAGCCAAGGGAGCGGCCTTCAATGTCCGGATCAACCTGTCCGGCTTGAAGGATGAGGGTCTGGTTCAGGAACTGAGAAAAGAGGTCCGGGACCTGCTCCAGCAGGTTGAAGCAGCGGCCGGGGACATGGAAGCCAAGGTGGAGAGCGCCCTTGAGTGAACCAGGTCAGGGACCAGTCGAGTTCGGGGCGGACAGGATCGCTGTGGCGAACCTGGTCAAAGTGGCCAGGTTCAAGGCCAGGACGATCATCAACAACGTGGAGTACGTCATCGCAGTGGAGCTTTTGTGCGGAGTCCAGGCCCTGGATCTTCTGACCAGGGGCCGGCCGGGCCCTGGGACCCAGTCCGCCTACGCTGCAGTCAGGGATGTGGTCCCTTTTTTGGACCGGGATCGGACCTTGGCCAGGGATATCGAAAAGGTGGCTGAGCTCATCCGCAGCGGAGACCTGGTGCACAGAGTGGAAGACGCTGTGGGGGAGCTGGAGTGAATTTCATGCCGGAGTACATGTCATGCGGAAGACCGCATGACATGTACCATTGATATGAATGACAAGGAGAGTGAGAGGGTGAAGCCTCTCAATGTTCAGTGGCCGGAGGAGATCGATGCCCTGTGGGTAGGAGCCGATCTGGCCACCATGCGCCAGGGGGCAGAGCAACCCTATGGCCTGATTCGCAACAGCGCTTTGGCCGTCAGTCAGGGTAGGATCCTCTGGGTGGGAAAAGCCGAAGATCTGCCGTCCGAGATGCGAGAACGGGCGGACAGAGTCTTTGAGGTCCAGGGCAGGCTGATCACCCCCGGCCTGGTGGATTGCCACACCCATCTCGTGTATGGGGGCAACAGGGCCGGGGAGTTCGAGCAGAGGCTGCAAGGGGTGAGCTACCAGGAGATCCAGCGCAGGGGCGGAGGGATTCTGTCCACGGTCAGAGCCACCCGCCAGGCTTCAGAAGAGGAGCTGGTCTGCAGCGGTCGGGCCAGGCTGGCCAGGCTCATGCAGGAAGGGGTGACCACGGTGGAGATCAAGTCCGGGTATGGCCTGGACCTGGAGACCGAGCTCAAGATGCTCAGGGCTGCGGCCAGGATCGGCCAGAGCCTGCCGGTCACGGTCTGCCCGACCTTTCTGGGGGCCCATGCCCTGCCTCCTGAATTCGCCGGCCAGGCGGATGAATACATCGATTTCGTCTGTCAGATTGTCCTGCCGGAAGTGGCTGCTCACCATCTGGCCTTGAGCGTGGATGTGTTCTGTGAATCCATAGCCTTCACGTCCGGGCTTTGCCTCTGGCTGCGCTGAATCATTTTTGAGCTTGACTCTTGAGTTCGCACTGGCTGCAGTCGAGCTGTCCCACTTCTCCATGAGCTTGTGACTCCAGCGTGTTCAGCTTGGCGCACCCCTGGCAGCATCCCGGGCATTCAGGCTGGCCCTGGCGGGCTTTCTTCCAGGATCTCCAGAAAGTCCTGCAGACAAAAGCACCGGCTATAAGCACGACAACAGCTATGATCAACGGCTGCCACATCAGGACCTCCCTGGTTCGGAACAAGCGCTTGTATGCAACGCAATCGCCAGTGTTCAGGTGTCACCCCTGCGCTGGCAGCGTTGAATCAAGAGAGTTTCTTCACTGATCAAACTGGCAGAATCACTCCAAGAGTTGTCGAGCGCATGAATTGATTTTATCTTTTAAAACAAAAGAATATCATCCAGCTTTGCCAGAGGCAAAGCTGGATTGCATGACCCTCGAGGAGGGAGGAAGGTCATCGGTCAGCCAGACGTTGCCTCCCACCACCGAACCCTTGCCTATGGTCACCCGCCCCAGGATCGTCGCCCCGGAGTAGATGACCACGTCGTCCTCCACAACCGGATGGCGGGGGATGCCTTTCACCAGCCTGCCCTGGTCATCCTTGGCAAAGGATTTGGCTCCCAGGGTGACCCCCTGATAAATCCGGACATGGTTGCCGATGATGCACGTCTCCCCGATAACTGTGCCGGTTCCGTGGTCGATGAAGAACTTCTCCCCGATCTCCGCACCTGGATGGATGTCGATCCCGGTCTGGGAATGGGCCATCTCGGAAATGATCCTGGGGATGATGGATACCTCCAGGTGTTCCAGTTCATGCGCTATCCGGTAATGAGTCAGAGCGGTGATGGACGGGTAGCAGAAGATGGTCTCACCCGGGGTCTTGGCTGCCGGGTCGCCTTCATACGCTGCTTCCACGTCAAGGGCCAGGAGGCGGCGGACCTCTGGCAGACGGGAGATGAACCGCCTGGCAGCTTCCCGGGACCGCTCTTCACACTCCAGACACTCTTGCGGCTCCCGGGAGCAGACAAAGCACAGCCCGCGATTGATCTGGACCGAAAGGAGACGGTACACCGTGTCCAGGGCCGCACCCACATGATAGCGCATGGTCTCGGGAGTCACGTCCGAGCGGCCGAAATAGCCGGGAAAAAGGACAGACTTCAAAAGGTCCATGAGTTCGGCCAAGATCTGGGTGGAGGGCATGGGCTGGTCGTGCATGGGTCCGTGATAGACCCCTTGAAAGGATTCCGGCCGGCAGAGGGCCTCGGTGACCTCTTCCAGAGATCGGAGAGGCGCAGGGGTAGACTTTTGAGTGTTCATTGTCATGTCCTGTCTATGACTTGTGCCAGTTGCTGCGGTGAAGGCCAGGATAGCCCGGTCAGGCACGCGCGTCCTCACGCATCCTCTGTAAAGAGCTGCGTGCTCAGGTAGCGCTCTCCGGTGTCGCAGACCACAAAAATGAGCAGCTTGTCCCTGTTGCCCTCCCGTCTGGCCAGCTCGAGGGCCGCCCAGGCATTGGCCCCGGAGGAGATGCCGCACAGGATGCCCTCTTCCCTGAGCAGTCGTCTGGCCATGCTCAGGGCGTCATCGTTTTCGACCCTGACGATCTCGTCAATGAGGCTGGTATCCAGGTTCTTGGGCACGAATCCGGCCCCGATGCCCTGGATGGGATGGGGTCCGGGAGACCCGCCGGAGAGGACCGGGGAACCGGCCGGTTCCACTGCCACTATGGTTGCTGAGGGCTTGCGCTCCTTGAGCAGGCCGCCGACTCCGGTTACGGTTCCTCCCGTGCCCACACCGGCCACGAAGATGTCCACCAAACCGTCCGTGTCCTCCCAGACCTCCTCCGCCGTGGTCAGCCTGTGGATTTCCGGGTTGGCCGGATTTTCGAACTGCTGGGGCATAAAGGAGTTTTTCCGGGCGTCAACGATCTCACGGGCTTTCTGAATGGCCCCCTTCATGCCGTCCTTGGCCGGGGTGAGGACCAGCTCGGCCCCGAATCCCTTGAGCAGGTTCTTGCGCTCCTGGCTCATGGATTCGGGCATGGTCAGGATGAGACGGTAGCCCCGCATGGCACAGATGAAGGCCAGACCAATGCCCGTGTTGCCGCTTGTAGGTTCGACGATCTGGGTGTCTGCAGTGATTCGGCCCTGTTCCTCAGCCCGCTGGATCATGTTCAGAGCAATGCGATCCTTGATCGAAGAGCAGGGATTGGCGAACTCCAACTTGGCCGTCACCCTGGCCTGGCAACCTTGCGACAGCTTGTTCAGCCAGACCATGGGAGTTCGGCCGACCAAGGCGGACATGTTCTGGTGAATGTTCATGACCGGTCTTCCTTAGGAGGTTTCACGTTCCAGGGTGCAGGCTTCAAAAGATTCCTGACCGTCACGAAAAGGGGAAATGGCCCGCAAGCGTTCGATTATCTGAGGCAGTCGGTTCAAGACCAAGTCGATGTCTTCGTCGGTCGTGTATCTGGAGAGGGAGAATCGCAGAGAACCGTGGGCAAAAGTGAAGGGCACACCCATAGCCCGAAGGACATGCGATGGTTCCAAGCTGCCGGAGGTGCAGGCCGAACCAGAGCTGGCGCAGATACCGTGCTCGTTGAGCATCAGGAGCATGGCCTCGCCTTCAATGAACTTGAAGGCGATGGACAGAGTGTTGGGGAGCCTGGGGGCTGGTGCGCCGTTGACCCGGGCTTCGGGAATGGATTTCAGGAGTCCTTGCTCCAGCCTGTCGCGCAGGGCCTGGACCCGGGTGCCCTCGACATCCATGGTGGACATTGCCAGCTCCATGGCCTTTCCCAGCCCGATTATCGAGGCCGTGTTCTCGGTTCCGCCCCTGCGGCCGCCCTCCTGGTGACCACCGATGACCAGGGGGCTGAAAGGGGCGGTCTTGCGCACAAAGAGGACCCCGATACCCTTGGGTCCGTGGATCTTGTGCCCGGAGAGGACCAGGTAGTCCACCGGGAGCGTGTCCAGGGACAGGGGGATCTTGCCCACAGCCTGGACCGCGTCGGTGTGCAGGAGGATGCCACTTTCCTTGACCAGGGAGGCAATCTCCTCCATGGGAAAGACAACACCGGATTCGTTGTTGGCATACATGATGGACACCAGGGCGGTATCCTCCCGGAGGCTTGCCCTCAGCTCCTCTCCATCCAGCCGGCCCGAACCGTCCACACCAAGATAGCTCACGTCATAGCCCTGTTTCTGGAGGTGCCGGCAGGTGTTGAGCACTGCAGGGTGTTCCACCCGGGTGGTGATCAGATGACGCTTCTCAGGCTGGCTGGCCAGGGCGGCATGGATGGCCGTGTTGTCGCTTTCCGTGCCACAGGAGGTAAAGATGATCTCATCAGGCTCGCAGTCCAGCCCATGGGCGATGCGTTCTCTGGCCTCCTGGATCTTCAGTCCGACCTGCCCTCCAAAGGAGTGCATGCTGGAGGGGTTGCCGTAGAGCTGAGAGAAGTAGGGCAACATCTCCTCCAGAACTTCAGGGGCGACCATGGTCGTGGCATTATTGTCCAGATACACTGTGTTCACGGCTGGACCTCCTTGATGCGGATGTCAGGTTCGACAACGTCCCGCAGCCTGCGTTCCACCAGTCCCTTGAGGGTCAGCTGGCTGGACGGGCAGCCCACGCAGGACCCGCGCAGGGAGACCAGGACCTCCTTGCCTTCGATATCGATGAGCTCGATATCCCCTCCGTCCTTTTGCAGGCTGGGCCTGATCTCCTGGTCGATGACCCGAGTCACGAGCTGCATTCGCTGGATGTTGGTCAACTTTCTGGCAGCGGTGTCCTGAGCGGGAGGTTCCTGCTCCCTGCCTTCCAGGAGCAGCTTTTCAATGTCCAGGATGCATTCGCCGCAACCCCCTCCGGCCTTGGTGTAGTTGGTGACCTCGTCTACGGTGGTCAGGTCGTTGTCTTTGATGGCTTTCCTGATCTGAGCGTCGGTGATCCCGAAACACTTGCAGACCAGCTCACCCTCTGCCTGGGGCTGGACGTCCCTTTCCTTCCAGTAGTCCTTGAGGGCCGTTTCCAGAGCTTCCTGGCCCATGACCGAGCAGTGCATCTTCTCTTTGGGCAGTCCGCCGAGTTGGTCCACGATGTCCTTATTGGTCAGCGTCTTGGCCTCTTCAACAGTTTTCCCTTTGAGCAGCTCCGTGAGCACAGAGCTGGAGGCAATGGCGCTGGCGCAGCCAAAGGTTTGAAACCTGGCGTCCTGGATCACCCCGCGCTCATCGATGGACAGATACAGCTTCAGAGCGTCCCCGCAGGCCAGACTGCCGACCTCGCCCACAGCATTGGCGTCTTTGAGCTCCCCGGTGTTTTTGGGGTTGAGGAAGTGTTCTTTAACTGTATCCGTGTAGTCCCACATGCGATCCTCCTGGGGATGGAAAGGTTCAGGGCAGTGCCGCCCCTTGAAGAACATCGACCGGTGCCCCTTTGGCAATTGTTCCTCCCTGACTCACTTTGGCGATCACGCCTTGATGCGGCATGGTGCCAGAGCAAGGCTGTCAGTTTTTCAGGGCTGGTCTTCAGGGACACGATCCGTCCCTGATATGAATTTCAGTCAAGTTTGGCATTTTTGGTGCCTCTGGTCACGAGGACATCCTCCACATTTGATCGATGGAGACAAATACAGGCTTGAAAAATCTTGTCTTAATGTATATTAATTCGATATACATTAGTCAACAAACAATTTTCACCAGCACTCGCGGGGGATGCAGATGCGCCTCACCACCAGAAGCAGGTATGGAACCCGTTTGGTCCTGGACATTGCCCAGAGACAGGAGGATGGCCCTGTCAGTGTGAGTCAGATCGCCAAGAGGCAGGATATTTCAGTCAAATACCTGGAAGGGCTCATCTGGGAGCTCAAAAAGGCAGGGTACATCAGAAGCGTTCGGGGGGCCAAAGGGGGACACCTTTTGACCCGGCTTCCGAATGAGATCACGGTGGCCGACATCGTCGATGTCCTGGAAGGTGACAGCCACCTTGTGGAGTGCGACCTGAAGGACAAGCCCTGCCCCAGGGCCAGCCACTGCCCAGCTAGGACACTCTGGAAAGATGTGCAGGACATGGTCTATGACAAGCTGTCCTCGGTGACCATCCGGGACCTGATGCAGCAGGACTGTACATGCATCGAGAGGGGGAACGAGTCAGTACCGGGATAAGGCCCCCGGCCCTGATTCGCTGGGATTTACCGGGCTGCCTGGCGGGCTTCTGCGAGCGCCAGGCAGCCCATGATTCTTCCCGGTCATTCCCGGCTGAATGGGATGATTGGTCGTATGGCAGGCAGCCCTGGGCCAGGGACCTCCAGCTTGAGGTTTCTTGCCGGGATGCCTCCTCTGCCTCCTCAGAGCTTCTTCAGCTCCACTCTCCGGTTCAGGGCCCGACCCTCCTCGGTCCTGTTGTCGGCAACAGGCCGGTGGGGACCGAAGCCCCGCACAGTAATTCTTTCCGGAGCAATGCCGTAGAGGGACAAAAAGCTTCTGACCGTGGTGGCCCTTTGTTCAGACAGCTGCTGATTGTAGGCCCGTTGGCCCACATTGTCCGTGTGGCCCTGGATTTCCACCTGCAGGCCGGGGTTGTCCTTCATGAGCTTGACCATCTCCAGGAGCACCTTTTCCGAGCCTGGCTTGAGATCGGCTTTGTCAAAATCGAAGTGGATGCCGTAGATGGCCACTCGGCCCTGTGAATCCAGCTTGTCCTTCATTTCCCTGGCGCTGAAGGTCAGCTGCTTCTTGAACCCTTCCTGATTGACAATGGTCAGCTCATAATAGTTGCTGGCAGTGTACAGGTGGGCCCAGGCTGTGCCTCCTTCAGGCAATGGAACCCTGAAGTCGAGCACGACCTCGTCCCCGCTGAGCACCCTGCCTCCTTTCGTCAGGGCTTCACGGCGGTAGTTCTCGATGATCTCCAGTCGCGAGTACTCATAGTTGCCTTTGGCGTTCTCGTAGATGAGCTCCCAGGTTTTACCCTGAACCTCTTTTTTGGAGATGGTCCCGTCCTGCTCTTTGAGTTTGAAGGCAAAGGAGGCGAAGTTCTTAAACTCGCTGTCGTAGAGGGTGAATCCCGGTATCGCTTGGATATAGGGGTGTTCCTTGGAGGCAAGTGCCTTGTGAGCAGGAAGGACGATCAGAGTCAGCCCCAACCACAAAAAGGAGATTGTTTTGGCCTGGAGCATGCCGACCTCCCGGGTTGAACGTGGCGGACAGGTAGGCTGGATCGGACCGCTGATGGTCCACTCCGCAGGCTGCCGGTTCCTTGCATCTGCGACCCATGCCCTGTTCATGCAATTGTGAGGCCTGCCCGCAGAGCGTGCTGGTTTTTCTCAAGGCCTTGATTATGAGGCGCTTTTAAGATTTCTTCTCAGAAGGCAATTTGTGTGTGCAAAAGTTTTTCATGCCTTTTGGGAAAATAGTTGCAATTCAATGGAAAATTTATGCACAAAAGAGGATGTCTGGGGGGTAATGGAGGAGGGTCAGAAAGGTCTTTCTCAAGGCTGAACATCGGGATCGAGAACCGGGAGCGAGCCAGAAGGAGCCCGGGCCTCACTCCGGAAGGTGCTCGGAGATGGTCTCCCGTATCCTGCCGATGTCCGGCTTGGAGACCTGGCCGTCGGCGCCCACGGCCTGACACTTATGGGTTATCCTGTCCGTGATCATGGATGAGAACATGATGACCACGATGTCCTGAAGCACAGGGTCATCCTTGATGGCGTAATGCGTCATCCGGGCCTGGGAACCATGGCCGGAGGACAGATGGAACTCGATCACTTCCAGTTCATTGGTCCCGGATTCGAGCAGGATGGTGTTCTCAGTCATGGGCCTGGCCTTACTCCACTTCCAGGTCAAACTCTTCGAACCCGAACCAGGTGCCGTTGTGGCTGACATAGTCCAGCTCGAACTGGACCGCTTCAATGTGGGCGTTTTCGATCTCCAGGAATCTGGAGAACATGGCCTGGGCTTCTTCAGGGAGCTCTGCCACCAGCTGCTGGTAGAATCTGCTGGTTTCCTTTTCCACCTTCAGGGCCTTGCTCAGCTGCTGTTGCTGGACTCCTCTGTCTTCTTCGGACATATGGGAAGAGACCTTGGCTGCCTCTTTGCGGATGACCTCCAGAGGAGGTACGGTCGATTTCAGTTCCTCAGCCGCAATCCGCCCGGTCTCTTTCCACTTTTGCAGCGCGTGCTCCAGGTAGTCCACATGGCTCTGCTCATCCTCGGCCAGGTCCTGAAAGACCTTTTTGCCTGTGGGGTCTATTGAGTCCAAGGCTCCCTGGAGATAAATGTCCCGGAGCTGGTTTTCGTAACGCAGGGCAGTAGTGATGGCTTCTTCCAGTTTCATGCTTGGTCTCCTTTTCAGTTTTGCTTCCAGCTCTTCAGCGCAGCCAGAGGCTGCGCTCGTATGAAACTTGATTTTTGAGTCAAGTTTCTTCTTTGATCAAACTGGCCGAGTTGAGTGTCATCACGCGACAAGTCGTGGCTTTTTTCCGCCCTCAACCATCTACCCTCAACCCTCGACCTGTCAGCCCAGCCAGAGGCTGCGCTGACATCAGTATCCCCTGTTGGCGATGAGGGCCTCGATCAGTTCCCTGGGGAAAATGGGCGGGTCGCAGCTCAAGGCCTGCTGAAAGAGGACCGTGGACGGGGTCAGGGCCGGCAGGGTGTTGACCTCGATGAGCATGACCCGGCCGGTGTCCACTTCGAGAAAGGCGTCCAGCCTGGCATAGCCGGTGAGCCCAAAAGCCAGGGCTACTTGAAGGAGCAGGTCCTTGGCCCGGGCCAGGGCAGCTGAGCCGACAATCTCCTCCGGGGGTGGGGTGATGTTGATCCCGGTGCCGCCCTGGAATTTTTCCTCGACAGTGAGCACTTCCCCTTCAGACAGGGTCAGGCTGGGGTTGAAGACCTGCAGGCGGCCGTCCTTCTCCAGGACTCCGGCCGTGATTTCGATCCAGCCGCTGGTTCGCTCGTAGTCCAAAGAATGGTCCTGCACCCGGATGCGGTCGGTGGCGATGAACTTCTCCAGGAGGAGCTCGTCAACCTCCTGCAGGGGCATCTCAACGTTCTCCTTTTGCCCGGCAAAGGTCGTTTTGGGTATAAAGCAGGCCTTGGCCCTGAGATAGTCCAGATAGACGAGAAAGTCCTGAGGGGAGTAGAGATGAACGATCCCGGAAGAGCAGCCGTCGGCCCGGGGCTTGACCAGGAGGGTCTCGCATCCAAGCTGCTGCAGAGTCCGGGTAAAGATCCGTTCCGCTGCCTGCGGTCCTCCCCGGGCCAGGTCCCCCATCCTGATCAAGGCCTTGGGCACCGAGCTGAGACCTTCAATGTCCAGCCGGTCCACAATTTTTCCGGTTTCCCATTTGTCCATAGCCACCCTGGAGGGGATCTCCCCTGGGCCGTTGAACAGGACGGCCCGCTGCTCCAGCATGGCCTGCAGCGTGCCGTCTTCGCCAATGCCCCCGTGCAGGCCGATGAACACAAAGGGAGAGCTGTCCAGAAAAGCCTTCAGACTCATCTTGCGGGGAACGAAAAAATCGTCCTTGTTTTCATGTGGTTCTATAAGGAGGCGGTGCTTGATGTCCCGTGCGGCAGCAGCCAGAGCGTCCCCTTCCAGCCCGGGCTGCTGGCAATTGGCCATGATCTCCTCCACAGTGTGGTACAGGGTCAAGCCATAGGGCAATTCCCAGACGTTGTGTTCCAGATCCAGGAGAAAGGGCCTTGGGGCGTACCTGGAAGACCGGCGCAGCTTGAGCCAGGCATTGGTCCCGCTCATCAGGGAGACCTGCCGTTCGGAGGTCGAGCCGCCAAAGAGGACATGGACCGGTTTTTTGGTCTGCCCGGGATGGTTGTTCCTGATCGGAGACAAAGGGATGGCTTCCCTGCGACAGGCACTGGATAGGATGGACTTGAGCAGGGCCCTGTGGCTCAGGCCAACCCTGGCGGACTGCTGGAAGAGAAAGCTGTTCTGCTCCATGCCGCTGATGGGGTTGAAATCCGAAAACCAGATGCGGCCCTGGCTGTCCAGCCAGCCGTCAAAACGGGCAAAGTCCCGCATGCCAAAGAGGGAAAACAGTTCTTCAGACTGGGTCCGGATGGACTCGATTTCAGAGGCATCAAACCGGGGAGGGCAGTGGTGGATAACCTGAGAGGTGGGCAGGTATTTTTTCCGGTAGTCGAAAAGCTCATGACCGCCATAGTCGGTCTCGATTTCCGTGGGCAGCAGGGCCAAAGGCCGGTTGTCCCGGTCCTGGAGCACGATGCAGGTGAATTCCCGGCCGTGGACAAAAGGCTCGACAACCACCCTGTGATCGATTCCCTGGGCAAAGATGGCAGAGATTTTGTCCAGGGCCTGCTTTGGAGTGGCCACGGAAAAGACGCAAATGGATGATCCCCCGGACGTGGGTTTGACCACAGCCCGCTGCAGGGACTGGTCTTGAAAAAACTCCTGGAGTCGCTGCTCAACCTCACGGATGGGCTGGGACTCTTCAACCAGGAGCTGTGGATAGGTGAAGTATCCCAGGTGCTTCAGGCGCTCGTTGGCTGAAAATTTGTCAAAGGCCTTGCGGCAGGCCCTGGAGCTGGACCCGATATAGGGGATGCCATGCTCCTCCAGAAAAGACTGCAGCTCGCCTCCTTCACCAAAGGCCCCATGAATGAGAGGAAAGACCAGGTCCACGTCCTGAAGGGCCTGGATGAGCTCAGTCGTGATCAAAGGATCGGCGGTGCGGGCCAGCTTGAAGTCGAAGTCCGAAGGTGTGTTTGAGTAGAGCTGGGCTACGGAGATCCGGAAGGCATTCTTGAGCAGGTCCAGGTAGAAGGGCACGATCTCGACCTCTCCGCCCAGATGGTCCAGAACTGAACGGGCGGAGTTCAAGGAGATGCCCCGCTCAAGAGAGGGGCCTCCGCAGAGAATGGCAACCGTGATGGGCATTGCAGGGTGTTTCGGAATCTCCATGATAGAATTCAGTTTTGCCTCTGGCAAAGCTGAATTTTTGGGTTTGGACTGAAGCAGGAACCTCACTTTTGAGCAGGGTGTGTCACCTTGATGCAGCCAGTTTGATACGATCGATTATGTCCAGGACAGTGGTCTGAGTCAATACGGTTATTTTTTTTTCTTAAAGGCGTGGGCATCGTCAGGGATTTCATCCTGATCCAGGTCGAACATCCTGCGGATCAGGGAGACGAAGAACTGGCAGGAGTCTTCTTCCTGAGACCGTCTTTTGAGGAAGGTGATCGGATAGTGGTAGAGCTTCTTGGACAGAGAGGTCCCCAGGGTTTCTATGGCCCGGGCCACATCCGGGGACACATCCGGTCCGATGTTTTTCAGGGTTTTCTGGATCTCCTTGCGGGCAATGGTCTCCCCATGTTCGAGCAGGTCAACGATGGTCGGGGTCAGGGCCAGGGATTTGATCCATTCTTGAAACCGCAGGACCTCCTCTTCAATGATCACTTCCGCAGCCTGGGCCTCTTCCCGCCTCTGGGCCAGGTTTTCCTCCACCACCCCTTTGAGGTCGTCGATGTCGTAGAGGTAGACATTGTCCAACCGGTTGACATCTGGATCGATGTCCCGGGGCACAGCAATGTCGATGAAGAAAATGGGCCGGTTTTTGCGCATCTTGAGGACCTGACGCATGTCCTTGGCCTGGATGACAGTCTGCCTGGACCCGGTGGAGCTGATGACGATATCAACCGTGGTCAGGCTGTCGAACAGAGAAGAAAAGGGAACAGCCTGGCCCTGGAATCTTTGGGCCAGCTCCCGGGCCCTGGCATAGGTCCTGTTGGTGACCAGGAGGCTGGCGATGCCGTCATTGATGAGGTGTGTGGCTGCCAGTTCAGCCATTTCACCGGCCCCGACGAGCATGGCTGTTCGTTTGGACAGGTCCCCGAAGATCTCTTTGGCCAGTTCCACGGCAGCGTAGCTGATGGAGACTGCAGACTGGGCAATGGCGGTTTCGGTGCGGATCCGCTTGGCCACTGAAAAGGCCTTGTGCATGAGCCGGTTGATGATCACCCGGGAGGTGCTGCTGTCCAGGGCCAGCCTGTAGGCGTCCTTGAGCTGTCCCAGGATCTGGGGCTCACCCAGGACCATGGAGTCCAGGCTGGAGGCGACGCGAAAGATATGCCGCACGGCCTGCAGGTCGTTGTGCACATAGGTGTACTCAGCCAGTGTGCCGGGTTCTGCCCCACAGGCCCTTTCCCAGGCTTTGACGACCTGTTCAGCCGGATTCTGTTCCTGGGCGGACACGGCCAGGATCTCCACCCTGTTGCATGTGGACAGGACCATGGCTTCACGGATAGGGCTGTCCTCCCCGAGCATATCGAGGTCATCCGGGGGAGTGTCGGTCAGGGCGAAGCGTTCCCTGATCTCCACTGGAGCTGTGCGATGATTGAGTCCAACGAGGGCAATGGTGTACTGCATGGATTATGGGTGAAAGCTGTGATGGGTTGGCACAAGGAAGTTGAGGACCAGAAGTGAGATCACGCTGAGAACAAAGAGCCACGAGGCCAGAGTCGCCGGCTTTTTGCCCTTCCAGCCCAGGGCCAGGCGCTGATGAAAGAGATAGGCGAAGAGCAGCCAGATGATCAGGCTCCAGATTTCCTTGGGGTCCCAGGAAAAGAATCTGTCCCAGGTGAATCCGGCCCAGAGAAATCCGGCCAGCATGCCGATGGTGAAGAGCGGAAAGCCCAGGCTCACGGCCCAGTGGTTGACCCGGTCGAAGCTGGTCAAGGCAGGAAAGTCCCTGCGCAGTCGCCCAGGCCGGGTCTTGTCCTTGATCTGCTTGTCGACATAGAGGTAGCAGAGACCGGCCCCAAAGGCCATGGCCAGGAGAGCGATGCTCAGAAACAGGGCGGCCACATGCAGTCCGAACCAGAGTCCGCTCATCTGGCTGGGGACCTGGAGAGGGGTGGTGTTCAGGGCCATGGAGGATGTGAACAGGATCAGGGCCAGCGGGGCAGCAGTCAGGGCCAGGAACTGGAGCTTGAGCCGCCACCAGACCAGAAAGTAGATGAGCAGAAATGTCCAGGCCAGAAGACTGAGATAGAACTGTCCCTGGGAAAGGACAAAATGCTGTTCGACGAGGAGCTTCAGGCCCAGGTCCACAGTGTGCAGCCCGAAAGCGGTCAGGGTGATGCCCAGGCAGGCCCGCTTCAGGGTGGGGTTCTTGCCCAGGACGCCGGCCAGGTAGAAGAGCGCACCCAGAAAGTAGAGCAGGGCAATGGTCAGGTCAAAGAGGATCAAAGAGGTCATGGGTCAGGTCCTTGATGCTCGGGTGCAGGTTTGCAGGCAGCTTCTCTTCCAGGAGGCTTTCAAGCTGCAGGGCGTCCCGGCGGGAAATGGCATCAAGAATGGCTTCGTCTGTCAAGGCCTGGAACAGGGGTTTGTTGTCTTTTGAGGGATGTTCCAGGCTGAGGATGAGAGAGCGCAGTCGTCTGAGCAGTTTCAGCCAGGTTGCATAGTCCGGTCCAAAGCGTTCTGCAAGATTGAGGCGTATTTTTCGGGCCAGAGCCGGGCTGGCCCCTCCGGTGGACACGGCAATGGTCAGTTCCCCCTGGGTGTGCATGGAGGGGACGATGAAGCTGCAGTCCTCGGGCTGATCCACAATGTTGCACAGGATGTTCTTCTGGGCACAGAGTTCGCTGATCCGTGCGTTCAGGTCCTGATCAGAGGTGGAGGCAAAGACCAGAAAGACGTTGTCCAGATCCTGAGGACGAAAGTCCCGCCTGTGGATGGCCACGTTGCTGTGGTGGGCGAATTCTGAAGCCAGCTCCTGGGAGATCCACGGGTCAACGATATTCAGCCGGCCGGGCCGACGCTCCAGGAGGCCGAGAATTTTTCTGCGCCCGACCTGACCTGCGCCAACCACAAGGCAGGTCTTGGTCTTCAGGTCAAGAAAGACTGGATAGGTGTGCATCGCTGTTCAGTCCAGGGTTTGGAACTCGCCCAGTTCGGTATTCTTGCGGACGTTGTCCCAGGTGAAGATTTTGCCGTTCATGGCAATGTAGACTCCCGGGGGCAGGGCCTGGACAGCAGAGAAGGCGAACCCGAGGTTGAACTGGGCGTCGGAGTTCATGACTGTGACCGGGATCATGGCCCCAGTCAGAACCACTGCCTTGTCCCTGTTCCTGGCTCCGATCATCCGGGCGGTTTCAACCATGGTGTCCGTGCCGTGAGTGATCAGGACTCGGCTTTCAGGGCACTGCAGGCACCGGTGGCAGATTTTTTCCCGGTCTCCCGGAGCAAAGTTGAGACTGTCCTTGAGCATCACGGTTTCCAGGGTCGTGGCCTGCTTGCACCGGACCTGGTCCAGGATGTCCCGGACATGGGAGGTCTTGAAGGTCAGCTGGCCGGTCAGGGAGTCGTAGCTCTTGTCAAAGGTTCCCCCGGTGACCAGGATACGGATTTCATGGATGCGCAGCATGGTCTTTTCACTTTAAGGGGGGTCAGTGCAGGATCTGGTGCAGAAAGAGCTTGGTCCGCTCGTGTTGGGGGTTGTTGAAGAATTCGTGGGGGGAGTTGCCTTCCACGATCTGGCCGTCATCCATGAACAGGACCCGGTGGGCCACGGATTTGGCAAAACCCATTTCATGAGAGACAACGAGCATGGTCATGCCTTCATTGGCCAGGTCGATCATCACGTCCAGGACTTCCTTGATCATTTCCGGATCCAGGGCAGAGGTGGGTTCGTCAAAGAGCATGACCTTGGGTTTCATGCACAGGCTGCGGGCAATGGCCACCCGTTGCTGCTGTCCCCCTGAGAGCTGCCCGGGATACTTGTGGGCCTGTTCGGCAATGCGGACCTTCTCCAGGTAGTGCATGGCTGTCTTTTCAGCCTCGGCCCTGGGGACTTTTCTGACCCAGAGCGGACCCAGAGTCAGGTTCTCCATGATGGACAGATGCGGGAAGAGGTTGAAGTGCTGAAAAACCATGCCCACTTCAGCCCTGATCTTTTCGATGTTTTTGATGTTGTTGCTCAGCTCGATCCCGTCGACCACGATTTGGCCCATCTGGTGCTCTTCCAGATGGTTGATGCACCGAATGAGCGTTGATTTTCCAGACCCTGAAGGCCCGCAGACCACAATGCGCTCTCCGCGCTGGACATTGAGGTTGATGTCCCGCAAAACGTGAAAGTCTCCGAACCATTTGTGCAGTCCAGCGATCTGGATGATCGGGTCTGCGGTCTGTTCCTGACTGGGTTGGCGTTGCTGTTCAGCGGTCATGCAGTCCTCTCTCAATCCCTTTTGAGCTCGCGTTCAAGTTTTCGACTGAAGTTGGCCATTGAGAAGCACCCCAGGAAGTAGAGCAGGGCCACAAAAATGTAAACCTCTGGGCTGAAGCCCATCCATTCCGGGTCTGAGAGGATGGTTTTGGAGGTCTTCAAAATGTCGTACAGGGCAATGATCACCACCAGGGAGGTATCCTTGAAGGCCGAGATGAGGATGCTCACAGTGGGTGGAATGACCATCTTCAGAGCCTGGGGAAGGATGACCAGCCTCATGGTCAGGACATAGTTCAGGCCCAGAGACTGAGCTGCTTCATACTGACCTTTGCTCATGCCCTGCAGACCCCCCCGGACCACCTCGGCGATGTAGGCTGCGGTGAAGAGGATGATGGCTGCCTGGGCCCTGAGGATCTTGTTGATGGTCACCCCTTCGGGCAGAAACAAAGGAAAGATGATCGAGGACATGAACAGCAGGCTGATCAGCGGGACCCCGCGAATGAGCTCGATATAGACCACACTGAGAGTGCGCACCCCGGTCATGTCAGACTGCCGGCCCAGGGCCAGGAGAACACCCAGGGGATAGGCCGCAGTCAGGCCGAAGACCGAGAGGAGCAGGGTCAGGGGCAGCCCCCCCCACCTGGTGGTCTCCACAGGCTGCAGTCCAAAGAGGCCGCCGCGCATGAGAACGCCCATGACGACCAGGCCGATGACCCAGGCGTAGAGCAGGGACTTGTGCCAGAATGTTCTTTTCTGGCTGATGTACAGCAGGCCGAAGAGCAGGAGCATGGCCAGAAAAGGGCGCCAGTGCTGCTCATAGGGGTAGAACCCAAAGAGGATGAACCGGATGTTTCTGGTGATGACCGACCAGCAGGCCCCTTCAGAGTCCTTGCAGACCTCGCTCCCGGCCCACCAGCTGGCCTTGATGAAGGCCCACTCCGCGAACGGAGGGACCGTGATCCACAGGAGATAGAGGGTCAGCAGGGTCAGCAGTGAATTGAACCAGCCATTGAAGAGGTTGGTTTTGACCCAGCGCAGGGCCCCGATCTTGATGATTGGAGGGGGGAGGACCTCCCCGGTTGTGTACTGGGCAGTGCTCTGTTCAGTCATAGGTCTGTCACACGAAAGATGCGGCTGCGAAAACTCTTATGCAGCCGAAGGAACCAGGTTGTGAAAGTGTTGGCAAGATGTTGAGGTCATCATGCTCGTGACTTGTCTTGTCTCGAATGTCGCAGATAAAGAACGCACCCCTGCCCCTCCCTCCCGCCTGAAGACAGGCGGCAAGGAGGGGAGCCAGAAAGACGAGTTATGACAATGCAAACTTGACGTGACACTAGAGTTCCACCAGGGCCGATCTCTTGTTGTACCAGTTCATGAACAGTGACGTGGACAGGCTGAACACCAGGTAGACGGCCATGATCAAGGCCACTCCCTCCACGGCCTGACCGGTCTGGTTGATGGTTGTGTTGGCCACGGAGACAAAATCGGGAAACCCGATGGCCACGGCCAGGGAGCTGTTTT
Organism: uncultured Desulfohalobiaceae bacterium; assembly: GCA_964403955.1. GTDB lineage: Bacteria > Desulfobacterota > Desulfovibrionia > Desulfovibrionales > Desulfothermaceae > CAYOID01. The sequence continues at coordinate 147,701 of CAYOID010000001.1, forward strand.
TGGTCAGGTTGAGCATCTGGCTGGTCAGGGGGGGGATGATCACCCGCATGGCCTGGGGGAGAATGACCAGGGTCAGGACCATTCCGGGGCGCAGCCCCACGGCCATGGCGGCTTCGGTCTGGCCTTTGCCCACGGATTGGATTCCGGCCCGGACCGCTTCGGCCACAAAAGCCGAGGTGTACAGGACCAGACCCAGGAGCAGGGCCGAGAACTCAGGGCTGACGGTTACGCCCCCGGAAAAGTTGAAGCCGGTCAGCTCAGGGGCGTTCATGGCCATGGGGGCGCCCCCCAGCCACCAGGCCAGCAGGGGCAGGCCGATGACCAGGGCCAGAGAGGTGATGAAGACCGGGAAGTGCTCCCCTGTCTTGTCCTGGTGACGTCTGGCCCACCGGCGAATGAAAAAGGTGAGGATGCCGGCGGCCAACAGGGCCAGGCCGGCATATGTCCAGCCTGGATGCCCGGCAGGGATGCCGAAGATCAACCCCCGGTTGCAGATAAAGACGCCGCTCATCGGGGCCAGGGCCTGCCTGGGAGAGGGCAGGATCTCATAGAACATGGCGTACCAGAAAAAGAGCTGCAGCAGGACCGGGACGTTCTGCAGGACTTCGATATAGATGGCTGCGAGCTTGGATACCAGCCAGTTGGAGGACAGGCGGGCCACCCCGACGATGGTCCCCAGAATGAGGGTGATGATGTTTCCGATCACGGCCACGAGCAGGGTGTTCAGGACTCCGACCAGTAAAGCCCGGGCGTAGGAATGTGAGGAGGAGTAGGGGATGAGCGATTCACCGATCTCAAACGATGCTGTTTTCTGCATGAAATCGAATCCAGTGGCGATGGATTGCCGTTCCATGTTCATGAGCAGATTGGAGATCAGGTAGTACCCCAGCAGCCCGACCATGACAAAGATCAGAAACTGATAGCCCAGGGAGCGTTTTTTGGGGTCCAGCCAGAAAGGAACTTTTTCTTCTGCTTGGGTGCGATGGTTCATAGCGGGATTCAAGAGGAAATAACCGGGGAGCGGACCGCGGTCCGCTCCCCGGCAGGGGTACAGGTCTTGGGGCATCAACGGCCTTGGGCCACGAGCTGCCGGGAGCAGCCATCGGCCCATAGCCGGGATCTTTACCTGAAGGGCGAAGCGTACATCAGGCCGCCTTCGGTCCACAAGGCATTGAGGCCTCTTGGCATGCCAAGCTTGGTGTCGGGGCCGACATTACGTTCGAAGATCTCGCCGTAGTTGCCGACCTGCTTGATCACGTTGACGACCCACTTGTCGTCCAGGCCCAGAGATTTGCCCACTCCAGGGACTGCCCCGAGAAAACGCTGGATTTTGGGATCGTTGCTCTTGAGCATCTCGTCCACGTTCTCTGAGTTGATGCCCAGCTCCTCGGCGTTGATCAGAGCCATGACCGCCCAGTTGACGATGTCGTACCACTCATCGTCCCCGTGCCTGACCACCGGGGCCAGAGGCTCTTTGGAGATGATTTCCGGCAGGATCTTGTAGTTGTCCGGATTGGGGGCCACGGCCCTGTGTCCGGCCAACTGGGAGGAATCTGAGGTCAACACGTCGCAGCGCCCGGAAAAAAAGGCCTTGTTCAGCTCAGGGGCCTGCTCGATGACCACAGGCTTCCATTTCATGTTGTTGGCCTTGAAAAAATCAGCCGCATTCATCTCCGTGGTGGTCCCGGGCAGGACGCAGACGGCAGCCCCGTCGAGCTGCTTGGCGCTGTCCACCCCGATGTCCTTTTTGACCATGAAGCCCTGGCCGTCATAGAAGTTGACCTGGACAAAGTTCAGACCGTTCTTGGTCTCCCTGGTCAGGGTCTGGGTGGTGTTCCGGCACAGGACGTCCACCTCTTTGGACTGCAGGGCCGGCAGGCGCTGGACAGCAGTCAAGGGCGTGAACTTGACCTTGCTGGCATCGCCAAACACTGCAGCGGCAATGGCCCTGGCCGTATCCACATCCAGACCTTTCCAGTTGCCTTTGTCGTCCGGCATGCTGAACCCATAGATGTCACCGTTCACTCCGGCTTTCAGGAAGCCTCTGGCCTTGATCGTGTCAAGGGTTTCTCCTGCTGAGGCCAGACCGGCTGCGGTCAGGACACAGATCAGGACAAGCGTTAGGATGCGTTTGACAGACTTCATCAGGCACCTCCTGGTTGAGCGGTTAGGATCCGGCAGGCAGCATCCCGGGAAAAACATTCGGGAAGGAGCCCTCGGAGCCGGCACAATGAGCCCGGATCAGGACCGGGGACCGGAACACATTGTTTGGTTCTTAGCCGATATCAGGAATAAAATCAATGTCGTTTTTCAGCGCAGCTTCCGGCTGCGCTGAAAAACAGAAGGACTTCCGATCCGTGTTTACATCAGCCCGGCTGTAGGACATAATCGGTTTACAGCGCAGCCTCTAGCTGCGCTGAGATCTGAAAGCTTCAATTCCCAAATGTGGGACATGGCGACCTCGTTGGTGCCTCATATCGCGAACTCTCCCAATGCTGGAGGCTGGATCAGACGATGAAACCCTCATCCATCGGATTTTGTCTTGAAGGCTTGATGCCGGTTGCTTTTTTGACGTTTACCACTTTGGTGCTGGCCATCCTGGGCTGGGGCTGGGCTGCAGTGATCGGACTGGCCGTGACCCTGTTCACCACGGCCTTTTTTCGAGATCCGGAGCGGGTGGTCCCTGATCAGTCCGGATCAGTGCTCGCCCCGGCCGACGGCAGGGTCATTGGGATACAGACCGCGCCGGATCCAGTCAGTGCAGAAAAAAAGACCAGGATCTCCATCTTCATGAATGTCTTTAATGTGCACGTGAACAGGGCCCCGGTGCAGGGGCGCCTTGAGCGGATTTCCTATATTCCGGGAAAGTTCTTCAATGCCTCGCTGAACAAGGCCTCCACGGATAACGAGCGGAATGTGCTGGTCATCAGCGATCAGGACGGCCGCGAGTGGACAATGGTCCAGATTGCCGGGCTGGTGGCCAGGAGGATTGTCTGCTGGGCTGAAGAGGGAGACGCTCTTGACAAGGGGCAGAGGGTAGGCATGATCAAGTTCGGGTCCAGGGTTGACCTTTACTGCCCGGATGGCTATGAAGTCCTGATTTCAAAAGGTCACAGGGCTGTGGGCGGACAGACGCTCCTGGCTCGGAGAGCGGTGACTGAAGAAGGGCAACCATGAAGGCACACTTTTCAACAAGCCAGGATGGGGCATGAGCGAGCCCAGGAACAGGGGCATCTACGTCCTGCCCAATCTCTTCACCACAGCCAGCCTCTTTGCCGGTTTTGCCGGAATCCTGTGGGCTGTGGAAGGCCGTTTCCATTGGGCTGCCCTGGCAATACTCATCAGCTGCGTGTGCGATGGGCTGGACGGCAAGGTGGCCAGAATGACCAGGGCCAGCAGCGAATTCGGGGTTCAGTTCGATTCCCTGGCCGATCTGGTGGCCTTCGGGGTCAATCCGGCCCTGATGATCTATCTTTGGCAGACCAGCGCTTACGGGCGTCTGGGCATGGTCAGTTCTTTCCTGTTTGTGGCCTGCGGGGCCCTGCGGCTGGCCCGGTTCAATGTCGTGGCCTCCAGGGGGAGCGGTCTGCGGCCGAAAAAGTTTTTTGTGGGCTTGCCCATCCCGGCTGCTGCCTGTGTCCTGGCGACTCTGCTCCTGTTCACGTCGTATCTGGATGCTGAGCTGGTGGGAACGATCTTGCCCCCATTCTGTCTGGGGCTGATGTATGTTCTGTCTCTGCTCATGATCAGCAAGGTTCGCTACGCCTCGTTCAAGGATGTGGAAGTGGCCAAGGCCCATCCCTACACCGCCTCTGTCTCAGTGGTTCTGCTCTTTGTCCTGGTGGCCTCGGAACCCAGGCTGCTGGCCTTTATTTTTTTCATGACCTATCTCCTCTCCGGGCTTGTCTACACCTTCGTCTATCTTCCCCTGCGCAACAAGACTCTCCTACGGGGGCTTTCCCGCTCAAAGCCCTCGTGATACATCCATACACATCAAGCGCAAGCGTTTTTCCAGATCAGGTCCCCGAGAGGAGGACCTGACTTTGGCGCTGTCGTCTGTGCCCTGAAAAAAGACGGGAGGCGACAGTTCCTTTTCAGGACAATTTTGACGATTGAAAGGAGGGACCTCATGCAGGACCAGGTCATCATATTCGATACCACGTTGCGGGATGGAGAGCAGTCGCCTGGAGCGACGATGAATGTGCAGGAAAAGATGAGGCTGGCCAGACAGCTCGATGCCCTGGGGGTGGACGTGATCGAGGCCGGGTTTCCAGCTGCCAGCCAGGGTGATTTCGAGGCAGTACGGGACATCTGCCAGGCAGTGGAAACAGCCCAGGTTGCAGGTTTGTGCAGGGCCTCCAGAGCCGATATAGACAGGGCCTGGGAGGCCATCAAAGATGCGGCCGCCCCTCGAATCCACACCTTTCTGGCCACCTCGGACATTCACATGGAGCACAAGCTGGGCATGACCAGGGACGAGGTCCTCAAGGCGGTTGACTCGGCCGTTTCCCATGCCAGGGGATACACGAGCAATATCGAGTTTTCCGCAGAAGACGCCTCCCGCTCGGAGTGGACCTTTCTGGCCCAGGTGGTGGAGAAGGCCATCGCTGCCGGGGCCACGACCATCAATATCCCGGACACTGTGGGCTATTCCCAGCCTCTGGAGTTTGCCGAGCTGATCGCCTTTTTGAAGCAGAATGTCCCCGGTATCCACAAAGCGGTGCTCAGCGTCCATTGCCATAACGACCTGGGGCTGGCCACGGCCAACACCCTGGCTGCAGTGCGTGCCGGGGCGCGGCAGGTGGAGGTCACCCTGAACGGTATCGGGGAACGGGCCGGAAATGCCGCCCTGGAAGAGGTGGTCATGGCTCTCAAGGTCCGGGGAGACTATCACCATCTCCAGACCAGTGTGCACAGCGAGCAGCTGTTCCCGGCCTGCCGTCTGCTGTCCATGATCATCGGCCAGCCTATCCCGGCCTACAAGGCCGTGATCGGTGGCAATGCCTTTGCCCATGAAGCCGGGATCCACCAGCACGGGATGCTCAAGAACAAGCAGACCTATGAGATCATGACTCCAGAGAGCATCGGCCGTCCGCCCTCTGAGATGGTCCTGGGCAAGCACTCCGGGAAGCATGCGGTCAAAAAGCGCCTGGAAGAGCTGGGCTACAGGCTGACCTCGGAGCAGCTGGACGTGGTGTCCCATGCGGTCAAGAATCTGGCGGACAAGAAGAAACAGGTCTTTGTCGAGGACCTGGAGGCTTTGGTCCTGGAAGAGGTCTACCGGCTGCCGGACAAGTACAAGCTCTTGTATTTGAGCTCACTTTCCGGCAACATGGCCATTCCCACAGCAACCTTGAAGATGAGCATCGACGGCGAGGAGGAGCAGCTCTCGGAGTTCGGTGTCGGGCCAGTGGATGCGGTGTTCAATGCCATTTGTCAGCTGGCCGGGCGGTGCCCCAAGCTGCTTCGCTTTTCCGTGAACGCCATCACCGGGGGAACCGACGCCCAGGGGGAGGTGACGGTCAAACTGGAAGACGGACCGCGAACCGCCATTGGCCGCGGGTCTGATCCAGACATCATCGTGGCCAGCGCCAAGGCCTACATCAACGCCTTGAACAGGCTGGCCAGGAAAGAGGAGGACAGGGTATGGGCAAAAGTTTAGCGGAGAAGATCCTGGAACTGCACAGCAGTGAGCCTGTCGAAGGCCCGGGCCAGATCGTCCAGTGCAGGGTCTCCAAGGTGCTGGCCAACGACATCACCGCCCCCCTGGCCATCCGTTCTTTTGAGAGAATGGGCGCTGACAGGGTCTTTGATCCGGAGCGGGTCATCCTGGTCAGTGACCATTTCACCCCCAACAAGGATATAGACTCGGCCGAACAGGTCAAAACCGTGCGGGAGTTTGCCCACAGGATGGGACTGACTCACTACTATGAAGGCGGCCGGTCCGGGGTGGAGCATGCCCTGCTCCCGGAGCTGGGCCTGGTCGGCCCGGGCGAGATCGTGGTTGGTGCAGACAGTCACACCTGCACCTATGGGGGCCTGGGTGCCTTTGCCACCGGCCTGGGGAGCACGGACATAGCTGCGGCCATGGTTCTGGGAGAAACATGGTTCAAGGTCCCGGCTTCCATCCGGGTGGAGATGCATGGAGAACTCCCTGATCATGTGGGTGGAAAAGATGTGATCCTGGAGCTCATCGGCAGGACCGGCGTGGATGGCGCTTTGTACAAGGTCCTTGAGTTCGACGGACCCGGGCTTGCCCAGCTGGGGGTTGAGGCCAGGCTGACCATCTCCAACATGGCCATCGAAGCCGGCGGCAAGGCCGGGCTGTTTCCGGCCGATGAGACGACCCTGCGCTATCTGGCCCGGGCCGGGCGGGACAGCGACAAAGCTCTTGAGCCGGATCCCGGGGCGACCTACGAGCAGGTCCTGGACATGGATCTGGGGGGGCTCACCCCGAGAGTGGCTTGCCCTCATCTTCCGGACAATGTGGTTCCAGTGGAGGAGGTGGCTGGGGTCGTGCTGGATCAGGTGGTCATTGGGTCCTGCACCAACGGACGGATCACGGACTTGCGCGAGGCAGCCGGAATTCTCCAGGGTCGAAAGGTGGCCAAGGATCTGCGGCTGATTGTGATCCCGGCCACCCCGGCCATCTATGCCCAGGCTCTCAAAGAGGGCCTGCTGACCGTGTTCATGGAAGCGGGGGCTGTGATCGGGCCGCCGACCTGTGGCCCATGCCTTGGGGGGCATATGGGCATTCTGGCCTCCGGTGAGACGTGCCTGGCCACAACAAACCGGAACTTCAAGGGTAGGATGGGCAGCCTGGAGAGCGAACTCTACCTGGCCGGGCCGGCGGTAGCAGCGGCCAGTGCGGTGGCCGGCCGGATCAGCCATCCGCTCAAGGTCATGCAGGACGCATAAGGAGGCACAGATGCAGTTTCATGGCAAGGCGCACACTGTGGGCGCGCATGTGGACACGGATGCGATCATTCCGGCTCAATACCTGGTCTCCACCGAGCCGGAAGTCCTGGGGGAGCATTGCATGGCCGGTCTGGACCCTGACTGGGTCAAGAACGTGCAGTCCGGGGATGTTCTGGTGGCCGGTCCCAATTTCGGGTGCGGGTCGTCCCGGGAGCATGCCCCTCTGGCTCTGCTCGGGGCTGGGATTCCTGTGGTCATCGCCCACAGTTTCGCCAGGATCTTTTATCGCAACGGCTTCAACATGGGCCTGGTCCTGCTGGAGGTGGGCGATGCGGTCGACTCGATCCAGGAAGGGGACGAGCTGCAGGTGGACCTGGACCAGGGGACCATCCTTGATGTGAGCAACTCCAAAGAGATCCGGTTTGTCCCCTTGCCTGAGTTCATGAAGGACCTCCTGGAGAAAGGCGGTTTGGTGAACTACGTTCGGAAAAGACTGCAGAAGACAGAGAGCTGAAGTCAGCGCAGCCAGGGGCTGCGCTGACTCGAACCAGAAACTTCAGATCGAACAAGGTGTGATCCATGGACATCAAGATCGCCCTCCTGCCGGGAGACGGGATCGGTCCGGAGATTGTGGCCCAGGCCCAGAAAGTTTTCCTCAAGGTTGCCCAGCTCTTTGGACACAAGGTAGACTTTCAGGAGGGCCTGATCGGCGGGATTGCCATAGATCAGGCCGGGCAGCCATTGCCGGAAGAGACAGTTCAGCTCTGCCGGAACTCGGATGCAGTCCTTCTGGGTGCGGTTGGCGGGCCGAAGTGGGACGGCAGCGACCCGGAATTTCGCCCGGAAAAGGGACTTTTAGGTATCAGGAAGGCTCTGGAGCTGTTCGCCAATCTCAGACCGGCAGTGATTTACAAGGAGCTCAAAGAGGCTTCTTTCCTCAGGCCGGATATCATCGGTTCCGGCATTGACGTCATGGTCATCAGGGAGCTGACCGGGGGGATTTACTTCGGGACCCCCAAGGGAGTTGCCATTCGCAATGGGCAGCGCGTGGGGACCAACACCATGGTCTACACTGAAAGCGAGGTCAGACGGATCGCCCATGTGGGCTTTGCCACGGCCCGGAAACGCCGGAAGCGGCTCTGTTCTGTGGACAAGGCCAATGTGCTCGATGTCTCCAGGATGTGGCGGGAAGTGGTCACTGAAGTGGGCCGGGAGTACCCTGACGTTGAACTCTCTCACATGTACGTGGACAATGCCGCCATGCAGCTGGTCCGTGACCCAGGCCAGTTTGACGTCATTCTGACCGGAAACCTTTTCGGAGACATCCTCTCGGATGAGGCCGCCACGATCACCGGATCCATCGGTCTTTTGCCTTCAGCGTCCCTGGGGACTGGATCTGCCGGACTGTTTGAGCCGGTACACGGTTCAGCCCCGGACATAGTCGGCCAGGACAAGGCCAACCCCCTGGCCACGGTACTGTCGTCGGCCATGCTGCTTCGCCACTCGCTGGGGCTGAACAGGGAAGCTGAGATGCTGGAGGAGGCTGTGGTCAAGGTTTTGGGGCAGGGATACCGGACTGCCGACATTGTTCAGCCCGGGACGACGCTCGTCGGGTGTGCCGCCATGGGGGATCTGGTGACGGAAAATGTCGGGACCTGAGCCCTGGCTGGTCAAGCTGCTCAAACGGGTTTGGCCGGCATCTCATCGATATTGCGAGCCAGAATCATGTCCAATCTCATCCTGAGCAACCTGAGCAAGTCTTTTGGAAGCCGGTCCCTTTTCCAGGGGGTCAGCCTCAAGCTCAGTCCCGGCCAGCGGATAGCTCTGGTGGGGGCCAACGGGACCGGGAAGTCCACCCTGCTCAGGATCATTGCTGGCGAGGAACAGCCCGATACAGGCAAGGTGTCCCTGCAGCCGCCCGAAACCGGGGTTGGCTATTCCAGTCAGGAGTTTGAAACCACTGATCTGGAAAGACCTCTGCTGGGCTGGGTCCTGGAAAGCCTGCCCTCCTGGGCGGCTTTCTGGGAGCAGTGGTCCTCCCCCTCGGGGCATTCCCGTCCGGTTATGGAGAATCTGGCTCAAGAGCAGACTCTCTTGGAGTACAAGCTGGGCTACAATCCGGAGCACCGGGCCAAGGCAGTGCTGCACGGTCTGGGGTTCAGGGAACATCAATGGGACCAGCCGGTCCAGGTCCTCAGCGGCGGGTGGCGTGAACGGGCCAAGCTGGCCAGGGTTCTTTTTCAGGGTACGGATGTTCTCCTTTTGGACGAACCAACCAACCACCTCGATCTGGAAGGAGTCCTGTGGCTGGAGTCTTTTCTGAACGCTTTTTCCGGGATTCTGGTGTTTGTTGCCCATGAGCGGGTCTTCCTGGACCGGGTTTGCAACCAGGTCTTGATGCTGGGGGGGAAGAAGCCGATCCACAGGCAGGGCAACCTGACCGAGTTTCTGCACTGGAAAGAGGAACAGGACGCCTTTGCCCTCAAGCAGCAGGACAAGCTTGATCAGGAGATCCAGCACAAGAAGCATTATGTGGATCGCTTCCGCTACAAGGCCGACAAGGCCAGGCAAGCCCAGTCCAGACTGAAGCAGATTGCCCAGCTGGAGGAGGAAAAACGTTCTCTTGAACTGGGAGAATCCCCCAAAACCCTTTCTTTTGCCTGGCCTGAGCCTAAACGGAGCAACCAGACAGTCCTGAGTGTCCATGATCTGCACTTTGCTTTTGAGCAGGGGGAGCAGTTGTGGTCCGGCCTGGAATTCACTGTGTTCAGAGGCCAGAAGATCGGGCTTGCCGGGCCCAACGGGTGTGGCAAGACAACTCTGCTCAAGCTGGTGCACAGAGAGCTCAAGCCCCAGTCCGGCCGGATCTCCATGGGCAGTCTGGTCCAGCCAGGCTACTTCAGCCAGCATGTGAACGAACATTTGGATCCGCGGGCCAAAGTCCTCCAGGAAGTTCGCCGTCTCTGCCCGGAGAGCCTCAAGGAAGAGGAGTATCGCAGTGTGCTGGGCCTGTTCATGCTGAAAGAGTCCACCTGGGAGCGGCCGGTGGCGGATTTGAGCGGAGGGGAAAAGAATAGGCTCATGCTGGCCTCGCTCTTCCTGTCCCGGGCCAATTTTTTGATTCTGGACGAGCCAACCAATCATCTCGACCTGGAGAGCAGGCAGGCTCTGAGTCTGGCCTTGCAGCAGTTCTCAGGGACCATCCTCATGGTGGCCCATGATCGGAATCTCATGCAGGAGGTGGCCGAAGAGATCTGGGTGCTTGGCAGGCACGGAATCGACGTTCAGGTTCACGGTTTTGAGGCCTATATGCAGAGGCTCATGACTCAAGATCACGATGAGCCGGGCCAGGAGGGGGGCAAGGCGTGCAAGCGGAACCTGGTCAGGGATCGCAAGCGCCAGGAAGCTGAATATCGAAACCAGCTCTACAGGGACGTAAAGCCAAAAAAAGAACGATATCGCGCCCTGGAAAAAGAGCTTGAAGAGCTCATGGCCAGACAGGAAGACCTGGAAGCTCAGCTTGCCGAGCCCTCAACATACAGCGACAGCCAGCGGGTCGAGCAGGCCAACAAGGAATATGCAGCGGTTCTGTCCAGAAACGAGGCCATTCTGGCCGATCTGGAGCAGTTGGAAGAGGAGATCGCGGACCTTGATCCCAAAAGGCTTCTTGCAGGCAGCCTGGAATGATCGCTATGATGTGGAATTGTTTTTGCATGAGATCTGTTAAGAGCCCTCGAACCCCAGGCTGAAAAGCGTATGGGTCGCTCTTGTGTCCCACGGTCGCCTTTGGCGGGCAATCAAGTGATGGGTTCTTCTGAAGATGTCCCTGTGTGACCAGGGCTGCAAAGTCAAAGGAGGAAACGGGATGGCGGAGGCAAAAGGAAAACAGTCGGGCCCGAAGAAGACCCCCTCGACCAAGCAGGGAGACGGCGTACAGTCCGGCCAGGGGCCCCAGAAGCTCCTGCTCGGCAGTACGGATATTGTCAAGATGGGCGAGGAGGCCGAGCTCCTGGTCGGGGGCAAGAACTACAATACAGCCATCATCAACGAGATTGAAAACATCCGAGCCCCTCAGTTTCGGGCTGTATCCTCCAAGGCCTTTCACAGGCTCCTGGACGAGACCCGGGTCAACGCCAGCTTGATCAGGTCCGTGGTGGACGAGGCCTATGGCAAGGTCAACTGGAGCGGCGCAGAGGCCAATGCCGACCCGGATTTCTTGAAGTCCTTTGTGCGCAGGATCGCCAAGAGCGTCAAGGAACTCCAGCCGGGTGAGGAGCAGGGACAGCTCATCCGGCTGCGCAAGTTCATCAACAACGTGGTCGAGGGGTTTGCTGTCTCCCCTGAAGGCATCGACCAGCTCCGGAAACGGTCTGTCCTGGTTCAGGTGGCCATTCTCTCGGTCGACATGCCGGCTGAGGTCAAAGATGCCGTGCGCCAGGGATACCGGGGCATATGCAAGGAGGCCGGGGTGGACAATCTTCCGGTAGCTGTCCGCTCTTCGGCCGCCGGGGAGGACAGCCGCAAGAAGGCCTTTGCCGGACTGCAGGACACCTACCTGAACATCACCACCGAAGCAGACTGTGTTGAAGCCTATCAGTGGGACTGTGCCTCAGCCTACAATCTCAGGTCCATGACCTACCGGCGGGAGGCTATCCTGGATGCCGTGGCCCAGGCCGAGAGGACCGGGGACGACTCCATTGCCGAGCAGGCCAAGAAGGAGTGGTCCATAGAGAACACCTCGCTCTCGGTGTGCATCATGCGCATGATCAAGCCGGTGATTTCCGGGACCGCCTTCAGCGCGGACACGGCCACAGGGTGCCGGGGTACGGATCGCAATGACCTGGTGTCCATTGATGCCAGCTATGGTCTTGGGGAGGCAGTGGTTTCTGGAATGGTCACCCCGGACAAGTTCTATGTCTTCCAGCGGGATGACGGATCCGAAGTCGTGATCCGGCAGATGGGACTCAAGGACAAGAAGATCGACTACAGCCAGGATGCCAGCGGCACCAGGATCATGTCCGTGCCTGAAGAGGAGGTCTTCAGATGGGCCTTGTCTCTGGCTCAGGCCGAAGACGTGGCCAAGGGGGTCCGGTCCATCAGCCGGACCTACGACGGCATGATCATGGATACCGAGTTCTGCATCGACCGCTGGGACAGACTGTGGTTTGTCCAGGCCAGGCCGGAAACCCGATGGAATGCCGAATTTGAGAGGCATCCGCACACGATTTTCATGCGCCGGCAGGAGGTCGACCCCCAGGCCCTGGCCAGGGCCGATGCTGTCCTGACCGGTAACGGGGCCTCCAGGGGGGCCGGACGGGGCAAGGTCCGTTTCTTGCGTTCAGCCCTTGAACTGAACAAGATCAACAAAGGGGACATTCTGGCTGCCGAGCGCACCGACCCGGACATGGTCCCGGGCATGCGCATCGCATCAGCTGTCCTGGCCAGCGCGGGCGGGGACACCAGCCATGCAGCCATCACCTCTCGCGAGCTGGGGATCCCCTCGGTCATCGGCATCAACCGGGTGGAGATCCTCCGAGCCCTGGATGGGCAGGAGATTACGGTGGACGGTTCCCGGGGGCAGGTTTACCGGGGACTGCAGCCGCTGATCGAGGTCGGCGGCGAGGTGGACGTGTCCCAATTGCCCACGACCAGGACCAAGGTCGGACTGATCCTGGCAGATGTGGGCCAGGCCCTGTTTCTGTCCAGGCTGCGGGAATCGGCAGACTTTGAGGTCGGTCTGCTTCGGGCCGAGTTCATGCTCAGCAACATCGGCGTGCACCCCCTGGCCCTGGATGCTTTCGACCGGGGCACTCTGCATCAGAAGGTCGAGGAAAAGCTCCAGGATATGGAAGACCGGCTGACCAAGATCATCAGGGACCAGCTGGACTTCGGGATTTTGACCTTTGACCTCAACCTGCGCAAATATGTCGGGATTGTCAGCGGCCTGGGCGAAGATATCGAGCGGCTGAGCGAGCAGGTCTCGGCCCGGGGGACCGAGGAGGTCCTGGCCCAACAGCGCCGCATCAGGGAGCTGGACTACAGGCTGGACGACCTCCTGGAAAAGGCCACGCAGAGGCTGGACATCATCAAAACCTCCACCAATATCCGGGAGCATGTCAGCCAGATCATGGGCTATGCTGACGAACTGGCCCAGCTGGGCGACAAAGCCCCTGAAGACAAGCAGCGCAGGGCGGAAATCGAAGAACAGATCACCAGGCAGGTCAACAGAATCCAGGACGAGCCGGAAGTCAAGCAGGTCCTGGATCGGATCCGCAAGCTGCGCAAGGATGTCGCTCAGAAGGTTGGGCTGGCCCAGGCCATGGATGACGTGGCTGAGCTGCCGGAAAAGATCCGATCCGCGATCCGCTCCAAAGGCTATCGAACGGGCAAGGAGCTCTATGTCCAGACCCTGTCCCAGGGATTGGCCCTGTTTGCCATGGCCTTTTACGGCCGGGAGATCGTCTACCGGACCACGGATTACAAGAGCAATGAGTACCGCAACCTGGTCGGCGGGGTCCTCTACGAAACGTATGAGGATAATCCCATGCTCGGGTACCGCGGAGTGTCGCGCAACCTGCATGACTGGGAAATCGAGGCCTTCAAGCTGGCCCGGGGGGCTTTTGGCGGCAAGAACCTGCACATCATGCTCCCATTCGTGCGCACCCTGGAAGAGGCCCGGAGCATGAAGCGCTACATGGCTCAGGTCCACAATCTGCGCTCCGGAGAGGATGGCCTGAAGGTCATTCAGATGTCCGAGATCCCCAGCAACGCGATTCTGGCCAAGGAGTTCATCCAGGAGTTTGATGGTTTGTCCATCGGCTCCAATGACATGACCCAGCTCGTGCTGGGCACGGACCGGGACAATTCCAGGCTGAGGGAGATCTATGATGAAGAGGACCCGGCTGTGGTCTGGGCCATCTTGACCACCATTTTTACAGGCCAAAAGTATGGCAAGAAAGTGGGCTTCTGCGGTCAAGGGGTCTCCAACAGCACCATCATCCGAGGATTGGTGTGCATTGCCGGTATTGTATCAGCTTCGGTGGTGCCGGACACCTACCCTCAGACCAAACAGGAGATTCGAAAACTGGAAAACGAGAATGTTTCAGTCCGGGACCTTGGAGACTGGCTCAAGAAACAGCACTTCTCCAGGCTGGTTTCCAAGCTTGAGAAGGAGCGTTATGGGCACATCACCAGACACAACAATTCAGCAGAAGAGATTTTGGATTGGTATGAAGGTGAACTGGGCCGGCTCCATGAACAGGTTCAGTCCAATCTAGGGAGTCCCAAGGAAGATTTTTACCGCCAGGAACTGGAATCTTTCCGGAAGAGGTTGCACAAATCAGTCATTTATGCCAATTGGGACTGGAACAGAACAGTGGAGAATGCGCTCCATCAAGCAGGGTTTGAGTCTTTTGAAGAACAGGAACAGGCTCTGGAACAACAACGTCAGAAAATGTGGAACTGAGCAATGAAAATGTTGCAAGGAGTAGAGTGATGGCCAGGCTCATGGTGCTCGGGATAGGTGATATCTTAAAGTGCGACAAAGGGCTTGGTATTTACGCAGTCCGGGACTTGTACCGGGAAGGGTGGTCCAACCAGGTCGACTTTATGGATGAGAGTCAGCTCAATGGATCGCTTTCCCTGCAAGGCTATGAAAGCCTGCTTGTCCTGGGCGGCTTTGAGATAGGCAGAAAACCGGGGACCCTGTTCAGGTTGACCCATGAAGATCTGCTGCTGCACAAGGACCTCTTCTGTTCGATTTGCTTTTGGGAGGCCCTGACCCTGGCAGAGTTGAGTGGGCAGAGCATCAAAGTGTCCCTGCTTGGGGTGGTTCCGGAACAGACTGACTGGGATCTGAGCCTGTCGTCTGCGGTGAACGACGCCTATCCCGCCTATCTGGAAAGTGTCCGCAATGAAATGGAGGCCCTTCTCAATGGGATGGACAGGGCCGATATCAGGTATGAGCATTGATCCGATTTTCGGGGATCAAAGTGGGCGTGGATCTCAAGGTGCGCCGGGCGGCCATGGTCCGGGAACAGCTGGTGGCCAGAGGCATCACCGATCAGGCTGTCCTCAAGGCCATGGGCGAAGTCAAGCGGCATGAGTTTGTGGACGAGGCCCTGCAGTCCCAGGCATACGGGGATAACGCACTGCCAATAGGTTTCGGACAGACCATTTCTCAACCCTTCAGTGTGGCCAGGATGACCTCAGCCCTGCAGGTTCAACCAGGGTTGCGGGTTCTGGAGATTGGGACCGGTTCCGGGTACCAGGCCGCCGTGCTGGCCCAAATCGGAGCAGACGTGTTTACAGTTGAGCGGGTCAAGCCCCTCTATCTGTCTGCCCTGAAACGCTTGACTGCCCTGCGCTACTTTCAGGTCAAGGTCAAGTTGACTGATGGAACGCTGGGCTGGGAAGAGGAAGCCCCTTTTGATCGGATTCTGGTCACGGCTGGAGGACCGGAGGTTCCCCGTCCCCTTTTGGCCCAGCTGGGTGAAAACGGAAAGCTCATCATGCCCCTGGGATCTCAGAAGAGAGCCCAGAGGCTGATCAGAATCCGCAAGGAAGAGGGCAAATGGTTCAAACAGGACCTGGGGCCGGCTCAATTTGTTGATCTTGTCGGGACCCACGGCTGGGAAGACAAGCCTGTCTGATTGGGTGTTTCAGACACGTTCCGGAGACGTTCAGCACAGAGTGGTCATGAATTCTTTTTTGCACTTCATCTCGGCAGTCGTTGCGATTGGCCTTGTCGCCACGGCTGGAACGTGGTCCCTGGCCGGAAAAATTTACTATTATCAAGATTCTCAAGGCGTCCTCCACTTTACTGACATTCCTGACACTCCAGATTACCGCCCTTATTTTTCCTTCAATACCGGACCTGAAGTTGATCAGGGGAAAATTCTGGGCCTGATCAGGAGATACTGCAGCCATTATGATGTCGATGCCGATCTGGTCCAGGCAGTCATGGAGGTGGAGTCCGACTTTGAACCTCAGGCCGTGTCCACCAAAGGAGCCCAGGGCTTGATGCAGATCATGCCGGAAACCCAGCAGGATCTCGGACTCCGGGACCCTTTTGATCCAGAAGCCAATATCGAGGCCGGAGTCCGCTATCTGAAAAAGATGATGGACACTTTTACCAGTGTGGAAACGGCTTTGGCCGCCTACAATGCAGGACCGGGGAATGTGAAGCGCTACCAGGGCCTGCCTCCGTTTCCCGAAACCCAACAGTACGTCCAGCGGGTCCTGGCGGTGTACCAAGACTTGAAGCGCCATTGAACTGTTGTGCTGCCTGTGCTTCCGCTATGAACATGCTGGAGTCGCTGAGTACGACAAGGCTTTTTGAGGAGTGAATGAGAATGTTCAATGTGGCCAACAACCTGACTCTGCTGCGCATCCTCACAGTTCCGGTGATCGTCCTGCTCATGTACTTCCCCAACAGGGGGACCTGTCTGTTGGCCATGCTGGTGTTCATCCTGTCGTCTCTGACGGATCTCTTTGACGGTTTCTTGGCCAGGCGATACGGCTTGGTGACCAATATCGGGAAGTTTCTTGATCCTTTAGCTGATAAGCTGCTGGTTATTTCTGTCCTGATCATGCTCGTGCATCTGGGGTGGCTTCAGGCCTGGATCATCATTTTGATCATCGGCCGGGAAATGACCGTGACCGGCCTCAGGGCTGTGGCAGCCGACCAGGGGCATGTCATTGCAGCAGACAGGTATGGCAAGTTGAAAACCATTGTTCAGGTTGTGGCCTTGTGCCCCTTGATTCTCCACTACTCCTGGTGGGGATTTGATCCCAATCCCCTGGGCATGGTCCTGATCTGGATCGCCTTGATCCTGACCATTTTTTCCGGGGGCAATTACCTGTACCGTTTTTTCGCCCAGGTCCGCACATGACATGTTTGGCCCGAAAGGGCCGGAAACATGCCTCTGCCCCGATCTGATGCCTGATGTGCCTCGCATCCATTTCAAAAAAGAGACCTGCTCAAGCCTGGTCAAGGACCTGCCCCCCTGGGATGAGCAGTCGTCGTTTCAACTTCCCTGAGCAATTCTGCCTATGGAGGTCCTATGGCCCAGATTGACGCTTTTTTCAAGATGATGAACGAGCTTGGAGCCTCAGACCTGCACCTGACTTCAGGGTCTCAGCCCCTGATCAGGCTGCATGGGGACATGCAGAGGGTGAAATTCAAGCTCCTGGAGCATGAAACACTCAAGAGCATGCTCTATGAGATCACTCCAGAGCAAAAGATAAAGGAGTTCGAAGAGACCGGCGATGTGGACTTTTCCTATGAAGTCCCGAACATGGCCAGGTACAGGGTCAATTTTTTCCTGCAGCGAAGGGGGGTGGCCGCTGTTTTTCGGGAAATACCCCAGGAGATCCTGACCATCGAGGATCTGGGCCTGCCGCCCATTCTCAAAAACCTGGCTACATTGCCCAAAGGCCTGGTGGTGGTCACCGGTCCCACTGGAAGCGGCAAATCGACCTCGCTGGCTGCAATCATTCATTACGCCAACCAGATCCGCAAAGATCACATCCTGACCATCGAGGATCCTATTGAGTTCGTGCATGAGCCCATCAACTGCCTGATCAACCAGCGGGAAGTCGGCCGGGACACCCAGAGCTTCAAGGCTGCCCTGCGCGGGGCCCTGCGCGAGGACCCGGACATCATCCTGGTGGGTGAAATGCGGGACCTGGAAACCATACAGCTGGCCCTGGAGGCTGCTGAGACAGGCCACCTCGTTTTCGGGACCCTGCATACCATATCGGCTTCCAAGACCATCGACCGGATCATTGACGTCTTTCCAGCTGATCAGCAGGGTCAGATCCGTTCCGGACTCTCGGAGTCATTGCGGGCCGTGGTCGCCCAGAATCTTTTCAAGCGCTCGGACGTCAAAGGCCGGGTCGCCGCTCTGGAGATTCTCATCGCCACGCCTGCGGTTCGAAACTTGATCCGGGAGAACAAGATATTTCAAATCAATTCCGTGATCGAGACCGGACGAAAATACGGCATGCAGGCTCTGGACGATGCGATCATGCGCCTTTTGGAAAAAGGCATGATCGATGCGGATCAGGCCTACAACAAAGCCGTGAACAAGTCCAAGTTCCGGGAGTTTCTGTCCGAAGCTCCTCAAGACTTTACCGAGGTCTAGCCAATGCTCCGTTCTCAATTCGATCATGTGCTCAAGCAGACCCTGTCGCAGGCCCAGAGCCTATCAGACATCATCTTCACTGTTGGGAAGCCGGTTCAGGCGGAAGAGCATGGAGAGCTGAAGACCGTCAGGCTGGACCCGGACATCGGTCCTTTGATTCCCTGGCAGGTGGAATCCATGGCCCAGTGCCTTCTTGGCCGGAACATACGCCTCTACCGGGATCTGGAACAGACCGGTTCCTGCGATCTCTCCTATCATGTCCGGGGCGTGGCCAGATTCAGGGTCAATGTCTTCAGCCAGAAAGGCTCTCTGGCAATAGTCATGCGCAGGCTGCCGACCACGATCCCTTCTGTGGACGAACTGAACCTGCCCAAGATCTTTCATCAGATGGCCAAGGAGCACTATGGCCTCATCCTGGTCACCGGCGCTACGGGAAGCGGCAAGTCGACAACCCTGGCAGCCCTGGTCGATGCCATCAATTCACTGAACCCTTTTCATATCGTGACCCTTGAGGACCCTATTGAGTTCGTGCACGAGCATAAAACGGCCACTGTCAATCAGCGGGAGCTGGGCTTTGATTTTGATCAATTCTCCTCCGGGTTGAGGGCAGCCCTGCGCCAGGCCCCGAAAGTGATCCTGGTGGGTGAAATCAGAGACCGGGAAACCATGACCATTGCCCTGGAGGCGGCTGAGACAGGCCACTTGGTGCTGGGGACCCTGCACACGTCAGATTCTGCCCAGACCATCAACAGGGTTATCGGGATGTTTGAGCTCAATGAGGAGCAGCTCATCAGGGGGCGGCTGGCCGAAGGCTTGAAGTACGTTGTCTCCCAGCGGTTGATGTCCAAACTGGATGGGGGACGGGCGGCTGCTTTTGAAATTTTGACCAATAATATCAGGATCAGGGAGTTGATTCTCGACGGTGAAGAGGGGGAGAAGACCTTTTACAATGTTCTGGACACCAGCTCCACCTATGGGATGCAGACCTTCGACACCTGCATAGCCGATTTGTTTGCCCGCAAGGTGATCTCTGAAGAGATCGCCATGCTCAACGGGTCGGACAAGTCCAGGCTGGGGCAGATGATTGATAAGATCAAAGCCGAGCGTGGGGAGAAAGTGACCGATATTGAAAATCTCGAGCTCGACCTTGACTATGGCAAAGACGACTGGTGATGGTGGACCCGGGTCCCAACAATCATGGAGCTGATCAGGATGAGTGTGATGCGTCTGACCTGTGAACAGTGCGGCAAGTCTTTTGATGTGCCGGAGGAAAAATTGCCCGGACAGGGCCGTTTTCGCTTCACCTGCCCGGGGTGCAAGGGGAAAAATATTGTTCAGCTCCCTCAAAAGGGTGATCAAGGTGGGGCCGGGACAGACCGGGATGCAGCATTTTCTGCAGACGATATGAACCTGGCAGCTGAGCCGGAAATGTTCCCCCCTGGGGCGGAGGTGGCTTTTGTTCGGGTCCACGATCAGGACTGGTGGGAAAGGGTTGAAGGCTACCTGCTGAGTACCGGCTTTTACCTCAGCACAGCGGAGAATTTGAACGAGGCCATGCATAAGCTCAGGCTGAACAGCTACCAGTGTGTGATTCTTGAAGAGGGAGCTGAGCACGAGGAGTTGCTGAATGAAATCGCCTGCTGGCCGGGTCAGATCAGACGTGATGTCAACGTGATCCTGCTGGGCACCCAGGCTTCCAGCTTTGATCCCGGGAAGGCCTTCGTGCTGGGTGTGAACACCTATCTGTCCCTGTCTGACCTGGACAGTGCAGAACAGTATCTGGATCAGGCCAGGGGGGAGTTTGACCAGGTCAGGGAACCATGGAGCGCGGTCAGGGAAGAGGGGGATCTGACATGAAACTCAACCGCGGATTGGAGTTTCTTTATGTTTTGGAAAATCGTGCTCATAGCCCTTCTGGTTCTGAACAGCCTTCTTGTTTTCCATCTCATCTGGGGTGACAACAGTCTTCTGGCCACGATGCAGCTCAAAAAGACCAAAAAGGCCATCGAGCGAGACATTGAGCAGGTCAAAGAAGCCAATCTGGATTTGAGCCGCAAGATTCGCCTCTTGAAAAATGATCCGGAATACTTGGAAACGATGATTCGCAGGGAGATGCACTGGGTCCAGCCCGGGGAAACCCTGTACCTCTTTTCGGAAAAAGAGCCTTGAACCATCAAGTTCAGGCCAGGCTTTGACCAGACACGAATCGTCAGGATCTGCCAACACTCTGCAAAGGAAAGGGCTGTTATGGAAGAAAAGATCAAATGGTATGAAGAGATTCTGCATTTGGATCCCGCCAGGTTGTTTTTTCCCCTGGCCAGGCTCTATGCCCAGAATAACGACCTGGAAAAGGCCATCCAGACCCTGAGGTCCGGCCTGGACAAAGACCCCCGGCATGTAGAAGCCAAGATGTTTCTGCTGAGCCTCTTGATCAGGCAAGGTCAGGGCATTGATCAGGAGGGCTGGCTCCTGGAAGGGATCACGGCAGTCCTGGAGCAGTATCCGGAGGTCTGGACAGCCTGGGCCAGGGAGCAGGAAAAGTCCGGACACACCGATTTAGGCGTAGCCTTGCGTTTTGTCGGCTCGGCCCTGCAGGGCCGCCCTCTGTCCTGGACAGAAATCCTCAACCAGGGCTTTGCGGCTTTAGCCGGTGAAACGGATTCAAGGCCGTCTGAGCAGGACGGCAGCGGCCCGACATCTGGCTCGCACGGAGGTGGTCTTGATTTTGTGACTTCAGAGATGTCTTCAGGGGCTGATACACAGGCCACGGCTCTGTTTGAAGAAGCTCCAGCAGATCAGGGTGTGCAGGCTGATCTGATTTCCCCGGACGATGACCTGGAGATGGGCCATGATGAGCAGCCTGTGGAGCAAGCTGAGGACGCATCCTTTCAGGAAGATGGGGCCGGGGAGACTGACCAGGCAGAGGAGCCGGAGAGAGACGACTCCGCGAGCCTGGCTTCCTACCGGACCAGGACGATGGCCGATATTCTGGCCGAGCAGGGAGATTATTCCCAGGCTTTGGACATCTATGTGGAGCTGCAGCAGAATGCAGAGTCCCAGGATGAATACGAGGAATTGCAGGCTGCAATCCAGTCCATGCAGGAGCACATCGAGGCATCGGCCAGGCAGCCGGAAAAGAGCGAAGGGTCGTGCCGGTCCTCAGAGTATGGGCGGAAGACCGCTCTGGTCTCCCGTCTGGAAAGACTGGCTCAAAGGCTGGAATCCAGGGGTGGGCAGGCTTAAGGGCCGGGATCAGTCAGCAGGGTGCGAATGTCTTCTTCAAGGGCGGCTATGCTGTCTTCCAAGGCTTTTTTTTCCTTGGCCGCAGCCTCGATTTTCTGGGTCAGAGAGTTTCGTTCTGACGTGAACCGTCTGGTTTCGAGGCGGACCTGATTCTGAAAGCGCATGTGGAAGTAGCCAAGCGTCCAGAATGAGATCAGGGCCAGGATGAAGAGGGTTATGATCGCAGTCATGGTCATGACATTTTTTCAGTCTGGATTCGCCCCCTGACAGAGGAGGCTGTTTCTGCGTCAATGATGTTCAGCAGGAGCAAGGCTTCCAGAATCGACAGCCTGGATGAGTTTTCCTGAATGTACTTCTTGGCTCTGGACAGCTGGTTCGGGGTGATGATCTTGTCAAAGAGCAAGAGTTCTTCAGGTTTTTTGGTCAGTTCCACACTTCGGCCTTCCTCTTGGCTTGCCTCCTTGTGCAGGTCAATCCGTTTCTGCTTCAGCCCTGCCTCGGACTTTTTCAGTTCCTGAACCTCTTTCTGAAGCTCGGCAAGGTTGGCCTGCAAAGCTTTTCTGTCATTGTCCATGCGGTAGATGGCTGTATCGGCTCTGGTCTTGAGGTGGGAATAGATAAAGGCATCAAGGACAGCGAAAATCAAAATCAGGGAGATGATCAAGAGAAGCTGCATGGGTATCATCCTTAAAGAGCTTCGTGTGTCTATAGTACAGTCCAGAGCAAAGATCAATGGATGGCTGCATGTCATGTATTGGCGTCTTGAAACTATGCAAGATTCAGTCCGTCTTTCCTTTGGGCAGCCAGGCAAGTGGTCAGGGATTTGGGAAAGCAGGGAAGGGAGCCCGGTTTGACTTGCCGGGGAGCAGGAGGTAGAACTTCCCTAGAACAAGGCGTTTCGTGTACAGAGATCATGCGAGGAGTTGGCGTTACCATGAAGCTGAATGTGCTGAAGAGGGGAGTGTTGAGCGTTCTTTGTCTGGCATTCTTGTTTGGACTCGCAGGCTGCGGGGGTTGGGAGACCACCAAGAAGATCTATCAAGGAGCCATCCTGCCTGCACAAATCGATCTGGAGCAGAACTCAGGCCTCAGTGCAAACGAACAGAAGATGGCTCGACTGTTCAAGGAGATCGATCAACACATTGAAGATCTTACCCGGGATCTCCTGGTCCAGGAAAGCTTGCCGGATCAAGACTGGATGCGCTCGCACGTCTCTCGTTTTTCCTGGCTGAATGGAGTTCTGGCCTGGAACAGGCAAGGCGATCTCGTGGGCCGGTACCCTGAGCAGGCCATCAAGCAGCCCGATCTGGAAGCATTGCAGACTACCAACGCAACTTCGGTCCAGAGCCTGAGGGCTCTCTCTTTTCAGGTTCAGGCCAGTGAACTCGGCCCGGAGATTGTTGTGATCCGGCCGCTGTATCAGGCTGCTGAACTGAGTGGAAACATCGCAGCCCATTTCGACCCCAGAACCCTGGCTTCTTTGAGTGAACAGCCCCGGGAGATCATCATATTCACGCCCGGGCATCTGCTCTGGGATGGCGAGAACCAAGAGGTCTCCCAGGAGCTGACGGGCATCGACTGGGAGCACAATCTGGAGCACAAGACGGCTGGCCAGGTTGAGATCCAGGACAAGGCCTATTATTGGATAGCCCGTTACATAGGCGACAAGCCGCTTTTTTATGCTGTTGAAACCGTTGACTGAACCAAAGTCAATCATCTGACTTTGTTTCTGCCATCAACGGGTGTCAGTGCACTGAGTCGAATCAAACCGGAAAAAGGGGGTGTGTGATGACAGGACTACAGGAGGCCGGCATGCGGCAGATCACAGTGACCGAACATTTGTTGTTGCACCAAAAGCAGGCCCCCCAGGCTACGGGACAGCTGACCAGGCTCTTGAATGAGCTCATCTTTGCGGCCAAGATCGTGTCCCGTGAAGTGACAAAGGCCGGGCTGGTGGATGTACTGGGATACACCGGCAAGGTCAATGTTCAGGGTGAAGAGGTCCAGCGGCTGGATGATTATGCCCATCGCATCATGGTCCACAGGCTGCAACGAGCCGGTGTGCTCTGCGCCATGGCTTCGGAGGAACATGCCGACCTGATCCAGATTCCGGACCGTTTCCCCAAAGGCGATTATTTTCTTGTGTTTGACCCCCTGGACGGGTCTTCAAATATCGATGCCAATGTCAGCATTGGGACCATATTTTCCATTTATCGCAGCAAAGACAGCAAGCACGCCCAGGTCGAGCTGGGCGACGTCCTGCAAAAAGGCTCCGAGCAGGTGGCTGCCGGGTACATCATCTATGGGTCGTCTACAGTCATGATCTACACCACCGGCAAAGGGGTCCATGGTTTCACCCTGGACCCAAGTGTGGGCGAGTTCCTCCTCTCGCATCCGGATATCACCACCCCGGAGCAGGGGAGAATCTATTCTGTGAACGAGGCGTACTGGAACTACTGGGACCGGAAGACCCAGAAAGTGGTCGCCGAGTTCAAGGATCCAAACAGTGACCTGGGCCGTTTGTACAGCTTGCGGTACATCGGGTCACTTGTGGCTGATTTCCATCGCAATCTGCTCTATGGAGGGGTTTTCATGTATCCCATCGATTACCGGGACCCCAAAAAACCAAAGGGAAAATTGCGTCTGCTCTGCGAGGCGGCCCCCCTGGCCATGATTGTTGAGCAGGCTGGAGGAATGGCCACCGACGGGATTCGTCCCATCATGGACATCGAACCGGAGGAGCTGCATCAGAGAACGCCGCTCTTTATCGGATGCAAACGGGATGTGCTCAAAGTCAAGGAAATCTATGAACAGGAGGGGTGATTTCCGAGGACCAGTCAATCTCCCTGGCTGGCGGGGCTTGAGCCTTCCTGGAGAGCATGGTTCCTGAACCATGCTCTGTTTGGGGATTGAAACGTCGTGTGACGAGACCGGGCTTGCCCTGGTGCAGGACGGTCGGCTCGTGGGGGAACAGCTGGCAAGCCAGGTTCGAAAGCACGCCGTCTTTGGAGGAGTGGTTCCCGAGCTTGCCTCCAGGGAGCACATCAAGGCTCTGTGGCCGCTCTTTCGAACCCTGCTCAAGGAGAGCGGGGTTGATCTGGGGCAGATCGATGGAGTAGCTGTGGCCAGGGGGCCGGGCCTGCTCGGGAGCCTCCTTGTCGGCTTGGGCAT
Source organism: uncultured Desulfohalobiaceae bacterium (assembly GCA_964403955.1). Lineage (GTDB taxonomy): Bacteria > Desulfobacterota > Desulfovibrionia > Desulfovibrionales > Desulfothermaceae > CAYOID01. The sequence continues at coordinate 172,180 of CAYOID010000001.1, forward strand.
GGCAAAAGGGCTGGCCATGAGCCTCGGAGTTCGGCTTGTGGGCGTTGACCATTTGCGGGCTCATCTCCTTGGGCCTGGACTGGAACAGGACCTTCGTTTTCCAGCCCTGGGGCTGCTCATCTCAGGAGGACACACCCAGCTCTACCGGATCGAGTCAGAACTCGATTTTCAATTGCTGGGCCGGACCCTGGACGATGCTGTGGGCGAGGCCTTTGACAAGTCAGCCAAACTCTTGAATCTCCCCTATCCCGGCGGGATGGTCCTCGACCAGCTGGCCCAGCTGGCTGAGCCGGATACATCAATGTTCTCATGCCCTTACTGTGAGAATACCAACTGCGATTTCAGCTTCAGCGGCCTGAAGACTGCTGTAGCCAACCACATTTTTCAGCGGCCTGATCTGGTTCAGCCCAGGATGGACCAGGACGTGGATGTCCAGTCCCTGGCTTCCGCAAGCCCCGAGCTTCCCAGATTTTGCGCCTCGTTGAACTGGACCCTGGCCCGAACTCTGGGCATCAAGATCAAGCGGGCCTTTCAAACTGCAGGACCGGTCCGATCCCTTCTGGTTGCCGGAGGAGTGGCTGCCAATGCCATGATCAGGCAGAGCCTGGCGGCATTGGCTCAGGAGCTGGACGTTGAGCTGGTGATTCCACGCCCGCACCTGTGCACGGACAACGGGGCCATGATCGCCTTCAGCGGCTGTCTCCTGCTGCAGAAAGGGTACTCTCACTCACTTTCTCTGGATGCCGTTCCCCGGGGGAAGCCTATTCCCTGGGACTTTCAAAGACCTGTTTCTTGACACCCTGTCGGATGCTTCTTACTATGACGTTTTGGCTTTAGAATGAGAGGAAGTCTGTGTTGCTCCCCGTCTCAGGGACAACTGAAATCACAATGCAAGGAGAAAAGGTATGCCAAATCCTGTGACTGACAGCAGCTTTGAAGCCGATGTCCTCAAAAACGAGCAACCAGTGCTCGTCGATTTCTGGGCCCCATGGTGCGGCCCATGCCGGGCGATTGCTCCTGTGCTGGAAGAATTGGCCAAGGACTACGAAGGCCAAATCACAGTGGTCAAGATGAATGTGGATGAAAATCCGAGCACGCCGAGCAAATACGGCATCAGAGCTATACCCACCTTGATTCTCTTCAAGAATGGCGACGTGGCCGGCCAGGTCACAGGCGCGGTATCGAAGAGCAATCTCAAGGATATGATCAACGACAAGGCTTTGTAAGAATGAAAGAATATGAAAGCATTGTCATTGGCGGAGGGCCGGCCGGGATCACAGCCGCCCTGTATCTTCTCAGGTCAGGGGCGTCCATCGCCTGGATTGAAAAGATGGCCCCCGGGGGGCAGGTCCTGTTGACGGACAGGGTCGACAATTACCCGGGTTTTCCGGAAGGCATCAAGGGGTATGAACTGGTGGACCTGATGGCCAAGCATCTTGACGGCTTCAGCTATGACAAGATCATGGACGAAGTCCGGGCCATCGAACCTGCCTATGGCCGGAATAAGGTGCTGGTCGGCGACGAATGGATTGTGGGCAAGACTGTGGTCGTCTGTTCCGGAGCAGAGCATCGCAAGCTGGGTCTGCCTGGGGAAAGTGAATTTGCTGGCCGTGGGGTTTCCTACTGCGGGGTCTGCGACGGCCAGTTTTTTCGGGATCAGGTTGTGGCCTGCATCGGCGGCGGCGACACTGCCCTTGAGGATTCCCTGTATCTCTCCGGGGTGGTCAAAAAAGTGTATCTCATCCACAGAAGGGATGCCTTCAGGGGCAGCAAGGTCTACCAGGACAAGGTCATGGCCCAGTCCAATATCGAAGTCCTCTTTGACACCAGACCAAAAGAGATCCTGGGCGAGCAGCAGGTCACTGGGCTTCATGTGGAGAATGTCAAGACCGGGGAACCTCAGACTCTGGATGTCCAGGGTGTTTTTGTCTTTGTGGGCATCACCCCCCAGGTCGCGTTTCTGCCTGAGTCGCTTGAACAGGACAAAGCAGGCTTTGTTGTCACAGATACCGAGATGAGGACCAACCTCGAGGGCGTCTTTGCCGCCGGAGACATCCGCTCCAAACGCTGTTGGCAGATCAGCACCGCAGTGGGTGATGGAGCGGCTGCCGGGCACTCTGCTCACCTCTTCCTGAACGAGATGTCTGATGAGTGATTCCAGTGCTGCCCGGAGACGCTGTTCTGTCCAGGCAGGAAGAAAAGCCCCCGTCAGCTGTCAGCTCGGATCGACGAGATGTGCGAATGACCCTGAATCCAGGGCTCGCGGGAGAGACCTCGTGAAAAGATTTCGACTCACGGCCGGCTGCCTCGTGCTGGGGCTGGCCCTGATGTTGGGTCCTTCCGGATGCGGACTGGTGGACATGGTCTTTTTGAAGCCGCCCCAGGATACGGCTCAGGAGCTCATGGAGGCCGGCAACCTGGCTATGGAGGAAAAAGATTACGATGATGCGGCTGACTTCTATACCAAGCTCAAGGAGCGCTATCCTTTCAGCCCCTACACTCCGCAGGCCGAGTTGAGGCTTGCCGACGCCTACTATCTGGATGGGCGTTTCCTGGCTGCTGAGGATGCCTACAAGGAATTTGAAGCCTTGCATCCAGGTCATCCAGATATCGCCTATGTCCTGTTTCAAATCGGACTGAGCAACTTCAAGCAGTTCAAATCCATTGATCTCCCTCAGGACAACATCACTGAAGCCCTGCAGTACTTCCACAGAGTGAGTGAGAACTATCCTGATACAGCCTCAGCTGCCGAAGCTTCAGAATACATTCTCAAATGCAAGCAGTTCCAGGCTGAGCATGAGATCTTTGTGGCGGATTTTTATTGGAGAACCAAAGATTATCTTGCGGCCTGGAAGCGTTACCAATTTGTGGTCCAGAACTTTGAAGAGCTCGGTCAAATACACGACTATGCCTCTGAACGGAGTCGACTGGCCTATTACAAGTTTCAGAAAGATCGCTCCGAGGAGATTCGGGCTTCCCAGAGAGGGAGCTGGAAACAGTGGTTCGATTGGCTCTGAGCCGGACCTCTCTTCATGCATCAAACGGCAGAACCAGGAAAATTCCTCACCTCTCATGCAGCTCCGTGAGGTTGATCAGGAGCCTGACCCCGGAAGACCAGAAGCAGCCCCCAGGAATGGGGGTTTCTCGTTTGGTCTGGTGCATGATTCGTGGACGCGACACTGATCTTTTCGATCCAGGAGCTGTATCCAGGAGGGCTTGGTAACTCATGACTGATGTTCGGGCTGTTGCTGAGGACAGGTTTGCGGCGGCTTACGAGACTGTCCCTGACTGGGCAAGAGCCAGGCTCAAAAAAGGCATTGCCGATGTCTGGTCCTGGCTGGGGGCTGTGGCCTGGAAGCAGGAGTTCAAACAGACAGACTACCCTGCCGGGGCAAAGGTGCTGCAGAGAAGGCAGCCCAGGGACTGGTGCCTGGTGGTGGCCCGGCCGGATGCGGGCCCGGGTGTGGTCCTGGGGGCTGTCCTGCCACCACTCTTGTCTGCGGTTCATGACGTGGCGGTTTTGTGCGTCGGACAAGAAGAGGATCTTCAGGATTCGACCCTTCTGGCTTTGGAACTGGCCGGCGTTGAGCAGGTCTATTCCTGCGATCAGAGACGTTTGGAACAGGGGATGCAAGAAACGATTGACCTTTTGGATGGATCCTGGGGCGGCGTGCTTCGTTTGGGCACCCCCCCCGGATCTGGACACCATCCCATACCCAGGCCAAAGGGCAAGCGATTTTGGCAGTTCTGCCTGCCTGTCCCCGAGACAGCGGGCATCTTTGCAGATGACCCCGGGCTTTGGGACTTTGAAACCCTGGATTTTGCCCACCCCAATCTCGATATCCAGGTATGGTCAGCTTCAGGAGAACCTGCTCTGGGAAAATGGCCTGGAGTTCAGGGAGGCTGGGAGGACTTTTTGAAGAGGGACTTCGATCTTGTTCTGGTGGAGGAGGGCAAGGTCATGGAGGCCTTGAAGCATTTCCCTGTGGTTCTTGGACCAGGGCAGGAGGTGAGCTGGATCTGGCCGGACTATCCCTGGCAGGTGTGTTTTCGAGACCATCTTGGATGGGCTCAGGCAGCCGGATGACCGGGCAGCTGTGTGACGTCTGAATGAAAGAATAAGGGGCTTTCTTCAAGGAGGCCGCAGCTTTCCAGGCGGCCGGCCCTGGGGTCGGGTTGATCAAAAGAGAACAGACCCCGGGGATGATTTTCATGCGCAATGCACAAATTTTCGTACTCGGGAGTATGTATGTCCACTGGGCCGCAGAGCGACAAGTATTTGAATCGAATCAGAAACATTGGGATCATCGCTCACATCGATGCCGGCAAGACCACCCTGACGGAACGGATTCTCTACTACACCAAGAAAATCCATCGCATAGGCGAGGTCCATGAAGGCACAGCCACGATGGACTACATGCCCGAGGAGCAGGAAAGGGGGATCACGATCACCTCAGCCTGCACCACATGCCACTGGAAAGAGAAACAGGTCAACATCATCGACACCCCTGGTCACGTTGATTTCACCATTGAGGTGGAGCGGTCGCTCCGGGTGCTGGACGGGGCCGTGGGTGTCTTTTGCGCTGTTGGCGGGGTGGAGCCCCAGAGTGAGACGGTGTGGCGTCAGTCCGAACACTACAAGGTCCCCAAGCTGGCCTTCGTGAACAAGATGGACCGCCTGGGAGCTGATTTTCAGGCCGTGGTCCAGGAGCTGAAGGACAAGCTCAATGTCCATCCCCTGGTGCTCCAGCTTCCATTTGGACAGGGCAGCGATTTTTCAGGGATCATCGACCTGTTGACCATGGAGTTCCTCAGTTTTGATCCGGAAACCCTCGGGGCCAACATGGAACGGGCCGAGCTCAGCCCGGAGCAGCGCGAGCTGGCCGAACAGGGGCGAGAGCGGCTGATCGAGGCCCTGGCAGAAGTGGATGAGGCCCTGCTGGAGAGGTATGTGGCCGGAGAGGCCCTTGAAATGCAGGAGCTCAAAGAGTCTTTGAGAAGGGCGGTTTTGTCCCTGAAGGCCGTGCCCGTGTATTGCGGGTCGGCCTTGAAAAATATGGGTGTCCAGCCCGTTTTGGACGGCATTTGCGACTTTTTGCCTTCCCCTCTTGAAGTGGCTCAGGTTGAGGGAATAGATCCCAGGACCAAGAAGAAGAAGTCCTTCCCAGTCTCCACCACGGCACCACTCTCCGCTCTGGTGTTCAAGGTGACCATCGAAGGCGGGCGTCTTCTGACTCTGATGCGCCTCTATTCCGGCGTCCTGCAGGCTGGAGCCACGGTCTACAATGCAGCCCAGGACAAGATGCAGCGGGTGGCCAGGCTCTTCACCCTCCATGCCGGTCAGAAGGAGCGACTGGACAGGGCCAAGGCCGGGGAAATCGTGGCTGCTGCCGGTCTGAAGCAGGCCAGGACGGGAGACACCTTCTGCACCCAGGAAAATCCGCTCATCCTGGAGCAGATCAGCAAGTACAAGCCTGTCATTTCCCTGGCCCTGGAGTCCAGGAACAGCTCAGAGGAGGAGAAGCTTCTGGAGGCTTTGGAAAAGTTGCTTCAGGAAGACCCCACCCTCTCCATGCAAAGGGATGAAGACACAGAGCAGATCATCCTCTCCGGCATGGGGGAGCTGCATCTGGAAGTCGTTCTGGAGAGGCTGCGCAGGGAGAACAAGGTTGAGCTCCGGTCAGGAAAGCCTCAGGTCGTGTATCGAGAGACCATCGGGGTCTCGGCCAGGGTGTCAGACGAGTTCCATCGCGAGCTTGGCGAAAAGATGCACTACGGTAAGGTTGAACTCGAGGTTGAGCCCCTGGCCCGAGACAAGAACAATCAGATCCAGATGGAAATGAACACGGACGGGTGGCCCCGGGCCTGGATCAATGCCGTCTATCAGGCGGTTGAGGATGGCCTCCAGAGTGGGGTGATCAAGGGATATCCAGTCCAGGGGGTCAGGGTTCGGGTTCTTGGAATGCAGCGTCTTCAGGATGCCTCCAGCGAAGTGGGGTACCATATGGCGGCTGGCTCGGCCCTGAAAAAGGCCTTGAGCCAGGCCCGACCCCTGCTCATGGAGCCGATCATGATGGTGGAGATGGTCGCCCCGGAGGAATTTGTGGGCGACGCGGTTTCCCTGATCGGGAGCAAAGGGGGCAAGATCGAGAACATGTACGACCGGGGCGGGGGCAAGGTCGTCCAGGCCCTGGCCCCGCTGCGTCACCTCTTTGGCTTTTCCACTGAGCTGCGCTCAGTGTCTCAGGGGCGGGGCAATTTTATCATGCGCTTTGAACGATTTGATGTCCTTGATTAAAATCCCAACAATGATACCCTGTGGTCTGTCTTGAGCGCAGCCAGAGGCTGGGCTGGGTGCGCCTGTGAAGGCGTTTTGTCAGGATGGTGTGAGTCCATCCCGGGGTATGCC
>CAYOID010000002.1:0-131573 GCA_964403955.1 uncultured Desulfohalobiaceae bacterium
GAACAACAGAGCTCTGGACCTTGGGGTCAGGCTGGCCAAAGAAAGTCTGAACTGACTCCTCTCCTTCATTTCTTTATCCTCCCTTTCACATCTGATGCGACTCTGTTGCCGGGAGTACCTGATCTCCCGGCGGCAGACGCACATGTCTGCACTCTCCTTCCATATCGATCCAGGCAATGACCAGTGCTGTGGCTGCAGGTGCTCTGGAACGTGTTCTTAAAATGTTTTGCCTATTTTTTTCATGGCCTTGACAAAAAAAAAGATTCACGTTTATGAATTCATGAAAAAGATAGGGGAGAGGTACACTGCAGGAGGTCTTTGCAACTCTGTGGGTTTGAAGCCTGGAGTGCATGGTCCATGAGGGAGGGCACCGTTCGATGATCTCATATCAAGATGTGAGCAAGATATTCGGTTCAGGAGTGGATGCTATAACAGCCCTGAGAGATGTGACCTTCGACATCGAACAGGGAGATCTGGTCATTTTTCTGGGTCCTTCCGGGTGCGGCAAAACCACATTGCTCAGGCTGACCAACAGGCTCCTGGGCTTGACCAGGGGCACGATCACAGTGGACGGTCAGGACATCATGAGCGTGGACCCGGTCAAGCTCAGGCAGACCATGGGCTATGCCATTCAGCAGATCGGGCTGTTCCCGAACAAGACCATTGCCGACAACATCGCCACTGTGCCCAAGCTCCTGGGCTGGAACAAGAATGCTATCCAAGACAAAGTGGACGAACTCCTGACCATGGTTCAGCTGGAACCATCGGCCTTCAGGAACAGGTATCCGGCAGAGCTGTCCGGGGGGCAGCAGCAGCGGATCGGAGTGGCCCGCTGCCTGGCTGCAAATCCGGATATCCTGCTCATGGACGAGCCTTTTGGGGCCATCGACCCCATCAACCGGGAGGAGATCCAGAATGAATTTCTGCGGCTGCAGCGCAAGCTGAAAAAGACCATCGCCTTTGTCACCCACGATATTCACGAAGCCATCAAGATGGGGGATAAGATCGCTATCTTTGCCGAAGGCCAGCTGGTGCAGTACGACAATCCTGAGGCTATCCTGGCTCAGCCCAAGAATCAGTACATCGCCGATTTTGTTGGCGCGGACCGGGCCCTCAAAGTTTTGGGCCTGATCCATGTGCATGAGGTCATGGACAGGAATCCGGCCAATGTGGTCCAGGGGAACACCCTGGCTCAGGAGGCCCTGCAGCTTCTGGAAGAGCACGACTTCAGGCATCTGGTGGTCCTCAAGCGGGGCAAGGCCATAGGCTATGTCCATCCCAGGCATCTCAAGCATGAAAACACCCAGGTCCAGGAGCTGGCTGTGCCCTATCCAGTCAGAGCTGACGAGCAGATGGCCCTCAAGGATGTCATGTCCTTCATGCTCATGCACGATATGCGGGTCCTGGCAGTCATGGACGGGGACGGAAACTTTGCCGGGACCATTGCCTACGATCATATCCAGAAGCGGATTTTGCAGATGTATGCCGGAGAAGTGGGTGAAACCTCCGGAAACAACCCCAAATGAGGCGGTGCCGTCATGCAGGTCTGGGATTTTATTGCCAACAATGCCCCGAAATGCATAGAATTGACCCTGGAGCATATCTTTATTGTCGGGGTGGCCTGCTCACTGGCAATCGTGGTCGGGGTGCCTATAGGCATCGCCATCACCCGGAGCAAGAGCCTGGCCAACAAGGTCATCAACACGGCCAACATCTTCATGACCACGCCGTCCATCGCCCTGTTCGGGATCATGATTCCCCTGCTGGCCCCTTTCGGGCACGGCCTGGGCAAGGTCCCGGCCATTCTCGCCCTGGTTCTTTACAGCCAACTGCCCATCATTCGCAATACCTATGTAGCCATTCAAAATGTGCCCCCGGAGCTGGTGGATGCCGGGCGGGGTCTGGGGATGACCAGCTGGAGGAGGCTGAGGGAGATCGAGATCCCCCTGGCTGTTCCAGTCATCATTGCCGGTTTGCGGACAGCGGCGGTCATGAGCATCGGCATTGCGGCCATTGCGGCCTATATTGGGGCCGGAGGCCTGGGGGTCCTCATCCAGCAGGGGATCGGCCGCTCCTATGAACCAATGATCCTGACCGGGGCTGTCCTGGTTTCGGTCCTGGCCATCTTTGTGGACGGCTTCATGGCCGGACTGGAAAGCCTGGTCACACCCAAGGGGATCAAAGTGGGCAGGAGGTTGAGGCATGGATAGCATCCTGACTCGCGTTTACCGCTTGTTCATGGTAATCTTGCTCATCAGCGCTGGCGTGCTGTTGTCCCGGACCGGGATGCTGGAGTACATGGCCGACCCCTATGAGTTTGCCTATGTCCTGGACCTGGCCCGCCAGCACATCTTCATGGTCGCTGTGGCCATGGCCCTGGCCACGACCCTGGGGGTGAGCATAGGCATCGTGTTCACCCGGGCCGGGATGAAAAAGTACGCCGGGGTGGTCATGTACATTGTGGGTCTGGGGCAGACTATCCCCTCTCTGGCCGTGCTGGCCATTGTCATGAGCTTCATGGGCATTGGCTTCAGGCCGGCCATATTTGCCCTGTTCATCTATTCGGTCCTGCCCATCGCCAGGAACACTCTGGCCGGGATCAATGCCGTGCCCAACTGGCTCCTGGATGCGGCCAAAGGAATGGGCATGAACAATCGTCAGATCCTGTGGCATGTTGAGCTGCCCAATGCCATGCAGGTCATGCTGACCGGCTTCCGGGTCTCCCTGGTCATCTGCATTGGCACAGCGGCCCTGGCTTTCCTGATTGGAGCCGGAGGCCTCGGGGAGCAGATTTTTATGGGCATTGACCTGATGCGCACAGACAAGCTGCTGGCCGGGGCTATTCCCACCATCCTGCTGGCCCTGCTGGCTGACTACCTGTGCGAGTTTCTAGGGCTTTTGCTCATACCCAAAGGTCTGCGCCTGGAGCAGGCCTGAGCCTGAACCGGAAGGAGGTTTGCAGAACCGTCGAGCGATGAACAGGCACTCATAACCACCACATTGGAAGGAGGTATCCTCATGACTCTGCACAGGTTCACACTGACTGGAATTGCGGTTTGTCTCGGTCTGGTGCTGCTCGTACCCGGGTTGGCCAGCGCGGAAAAAAAGATTGCCGTGGGGGGCAAGAATTTTACTGAGCAGTACATCCTGGCCAACTTTGCCAAGGTTCTCCTCGAAGACCGGGGCTTTGAGGTTGAAATGAAAACCGGGGTGGGCTCTTCGGTCTGCAGACAGTCACTGGAACACGGCCAGATGGACATGTATTTCGAGTACACCGGAACGGGGTACACGGTCTTCCTCAAGCAGGACGACAAGGAGATCATGAGCGATGCGGACAAGGTCTATGAATGGGTCAAAAATGCTGACGCCAAAAATGGCCTGATTTGGCTGGAGCCGTTGCAGTTCAACAACACCTACACCCTGCTCATGCGCGAGGATCAGGCTCAGGAACTCGGCATATCCTCCATCAGTGACCTGGCTGAGTTTATGAACGAGAATCCCGACGAGCTGACCATTGGAGTCAATGCCGAGTTCTGGGAGAGGCCGGACGGATTCAAGCCCTTGATGAAGCTCTATGATTTCCGGGTGCCTTACGGCAAGGTGCGCAAGATGGATTCCGGGTTGGTGTACCAGGCCTTGCGGGACAAGAATGTGGACGTCTCCATGGGCTTTGCCACTGACGGCCGGATTGCCGCCTTTGGTTTCACGATCTTGGAAGACGACAAGAACTATTTCCCGACCTACAACCCATCACCAGTGGTTCGCGAGGATGCTCTCGAAAAATATCCAGAGCTCAAAGAGGTTTTCCAGCCTCTGTCAAAGCACCTGACCACAACGGAAATGCAAAAGCTGAACGCCGAGGTTGACCTGGAGAACAAGGACGAAGAAAAGGTTGCCAGGGAGTGGCTCAAGGCCAATGGCTTGATTTAGCCTTCAGCTTTGCCTCTGGCAAAGCTGAATATTTGGGCTTGCACTGAAGAAACAGACTCTTTTTGAGCAGAGCGTATCCCGCGGATACGGCCAGTTTGAAAAGAAACAGGCCCTGGAAATGATTTTCATACGGGCTGGTGATTGATGTCTGCAAAAGCCGAAGAATTGAAGTTCTTCGGCTTTTGTGTTTTCAATTTCCTCCCATACTGACCGTATATTTGATCTGGGATTTCTGGCAGTGAACGTTCTGATGCAGTGAAATACTCTATGATTTTTTCAATTTCCTTGACAACAAAAAACACCAGAGCTTAAGATATAAAAAAAGTCTTATCTAGATAAATGAGAGCGATACAGACACTCAACCTTTATTGAGTGTTTGCTGCATGGAAACGATGAATTCGCTTCTCAACCAGCATTGAAGCACTCTCCATGCCCTACAATAGGCAAAGAATGTTTTCTGGCCAGGTGAGATGTTTCGGATTTGATTTTTGACCATCGAGACCTGATTGGCAGAAGCTGTCTTTTCTTGAGCTGAAAACGAAAGAATACACAAGGCGTGATGCGATGATCAGAGCTTGGGAATACCTGATGAAGAATCCGGATATGGTCATCAACTGGGCAGTTGATCATCTGATGATCATAGGGGTAGCCATATCCATATCCCTGGTGCTCGGCATCATCGTCGGGGTCGTCATTTCCGTGCCTGGACGTGAGGCTCTGGCTGACACAGTGCTCTACCTGGCCGAGATCGTGATGACCATACCGAGCATGGCCCTCTTTGGTTTGCTGATGCTCGTCCTGTCCGGTTTGGGGCTCTCGGCCATCGGCTTTCTTCCGGCAGTGATTGCCCTCATCGTCTATGGGCAGCTTCCCATCCTGCGCAATACCCATATTGCCATCAAGTCTGTTGATCCGCACATGATTGAAGCCGGCAGGGGCATGGGCATGAGCAACTGGCAGATTTTGTTCAAGGTGGAACTCCCCTTGGCCCTTCCGGTCATTTTGGCCGGTTTACGCAACTCCATCGTCCTGCTCATCGGTATCGCGGCCATCGCCGCGCTGATCGGAGCTGGCGGCCTTGGTGTCCCTATTTTTCGGGGCCTGAGGACGGCCCGCTATGACTTGATCGTCATTGGGGGGGTGACAGTATCCATCTTTGCCCTGATCATTGATGGCTTCATGACATTGCTCGAGCGGTGGATCACGCCGCGGGGGCTCAAAAGAGGATGACAGTGCATGATCGAACTTGAGCACGTGACCAAGACGTTTCCCGACGGAACAACTGCCGTCGATGATGTGAGCTTCAAGGTTGAGGATGGAGAACTCTGTGTTCTGCTGGGGCCTTCGGGATGCGGCAAGACCACGACCATGAAAATGATCAACCGCCTCGTTCCAATCAGCAAGGGCAGGATTCTCCTGGACGGGAAGGACGTCCTGACCTTCAAAGACACTGAACTGCGAAAACAGATCGGCTACGCCATCCAGGAGATCGGTCTCTTTCCGCACATGACAGTGGCCGAAAACATCGAAGTGGTTCCAGAGCTCAAGGGCTGGCCCAAGTCCAAACGCAGAGAAAGGGCGGCCCAACTGCTGGAGATGGTCAAGCTGAACCCCGGTGATTTCATGGATCGCTACCCCAAGGAGCTGTCCGGGGGGCAACGGCAAAGGGTGGGAGTCGCGAGATCCCTGGGGGCGGATCCTGAATGTCTGCTCATGGACGAGCCCTTTGGGGCCATTGACCCGATCACCAGGGTCGATCTGCAGAACGAGTTTTTGAAGATTCAGCAGGACATCAAAAAGACCATTGTCTTTGTCACCCATGATATTTACGAGGCCATCAAGATGGGGGACAAGGTGGCCCTCATGAACAGCGGCCGGCTCATTCAGTTCGACAGCCCGTTCAACATCCTGTTCAACCCCAGGGACAAGTTTGTGTCCGATTTTGTCGGCCGGGACAGGGCCCTGAAAGGGCTGCAGCTCATCCGGGCCAAAGAGGTCATGCGCAAATCCGTGTTCACGGTCTCAGAAACAGAGAGGGTCGAGGAGGTCAAGAGCCGGGTCGGAGCAGAGCACGACAGGGACGAATTCCCAGTGGTCAACGACAGCGGGGTTTTTATCGGCTTCGTCAACCTCCAGGATGCAGGGTCCGGACCAGTCTCAGAGCACCTCAGACACTCCCTGGCCAAGGCTTCAGTGGACATTGTCCTGGACGAGGCCTTGTCGATCATGCTCAGCGGCGAACGTAATCTGCTGGCCATGCTGGACAGGGAGCAACGGGTCCAGGGCGTCCTTGCCTTCTCGGATATTCAGCGGGCCCTGAGCGATGCCGACCAATCCAGAGGGTCCTTATGAAACGTGAAGTCGTGCTCGTCGTCTTTCTGGCTGTGCTTCTGGCCGTCACGATCTGGGTCACCAGCCTGGGCAAGGTGGGCATCTACTCCACCTTCACCTGGGAGCAGATCTTCTACTGCAGCTGGTCCCACCTCAAAATGGTGGTAGTGGCCGTGCTCATCGGCAGCTCCATCGGGGTGCCTCTGGGAATCCTCGTGACCAGGCCGGGACTGACCCGACTCTCAGTGCCGGTCATCGGGGGGGCGAATATCGGGCAGACGATCCCCAGCCTGGCTGTGATCGCCATCATGGCCCCGATTCTGGGCTTTGGGTTCCAATCGGCCATTGTGGCCCTGTTCGTCTACGGCCTCCTGCCCATCGTCCGCAACTCCTACACGAGCATCAAGAACATCGATCCGGCCATTATCGAAGCTGCCAAGGGCATGGGCATGAGCCGGCTCCAGATCGCCAAGAGGATCGAGCTCCCCCTGGCCCGGCCGGTGATCATGGCCGGGATCCGGGTCTCCACAGTCATCACCGTGGGAACAGCTGAACTGGCGGTTCTGGTCGGGGGAGCGGGTCTTGGTAAAATCACTCTGACCGGAGTTTTTGCCCGGGAATCCCTGATTATTTTACAGGGTGCTGCTCCGACTGCGGCCATGGCCATCATTTTGGGCTTTATTCTGGAAAGGATAGAGGATTGGCTGACTCCCCGGGGACTGAAGATCGAGCGGCAGGTCTGATGAAATTGGGACCTGAAAACAGGTCCCAATTTCATCTCTGTTTTTTTCAAAAAAAGAGGAGGCTTGTATGGGTGGACTGATGACTCGACTCAGTGTTGTGTTTGTGGCCATTGTTTTTTTGGTTGTCGCTTCAGGAGGCGTGGCAGGAGCCAAAAAGCATGTTGTTGTGGGGAACAAGAACTTTACCGAACAATACATTGTGGGCCAGATGATCAAGCAGATCCTGGAAGACCGGGGTTTTGAGGTCGATCTCAAATCTGACTTGACCTCCATGGCCCTGCGGGGCGGTCTGGAATCAGGGGATCTGGAAATCTGCGCCGAGTACACCGGAACAGCCTGGATGACCCATCTGCAGAAGGAGTACAAGCCGGAGATGGATCACAAGGATGTGTTTCAGAAGGTCAAGAAGGTGGACAGCGAGAACGGCTTCACCTGGCTCCATCCCATCTGGAACAACAACACCTATGCCCTGGCCTGCTGGCAGGAGTTCGCTGACCAGAACAATTTGGAAACATTGTCTGATTTTGCTGCCTACAGCCGGGAACAGGGAGGCAAAATATCCACCTTTGTGGATTTTGAGTTCTCTACTCGTCCGGATGGCCTGCCGGCTCTGGAAAAACACTACAACTTCCACCTTTCGGAGTCCCATCTCAAGACCGGTGCTCCCGGTGCTTCCATAATGGGATTGAAAAACAAGCAAGCCAAGGTGGGCATGGTCTTTGGTACAGATGCCGCCATTGCTGAAAACAACTGGGTGGTGCTCAAGGATGACAAATCCTTCTTCCCACCGTATGATCTGGCTCCCTGCATCCGGGACGAGGTCCTGAAGGAGTACCCGGAAGTGGAAAAGATCATTCTGGAGCTCGTCCGCTCCTTTCCAGGCGGAGATGAGTGGGCGACCACTGATCTGGTGGCCGAGACACAGGCTGTGTGGCAGAAACTCAATGCCAAGGTGGACATCGATCAGATGCAGCCCAGGGAAGTGGCTCACGACTACCTGGTGGAGCACGGCTTGATCAGCGAGTAGACCTGGCAGGCTTTCACCGTGCAAGAGATGCATGCTCTGTGACGCGCTGCAGGTCAGTCCCTGAGTGATCGAGAAAAAAAAGGGGTCGGGATTGATTCCCCCGGCCCCTCTTGTTTTGGTCTGGAGAAAACGCATTGACTATTCGTTCATATCAGTCTGCTTTGCAGACGAGGTGCTCAGCCGCTGCAGGAGGGAGCCATGCAATTCTTGGACGTCGACCTCTCGAAGGGAACGTACTCATCTCTCAAAGTGCCGGAGGATGACGAAGTCCGTTTTCTCGGGGGCAGCGGCCTGGGGGCGTTGATTTTGGCCAGGGAAACCGGCCCGGAGACAGTCCCCCTGGGGCCTGACAATGTGCTCATCTTTGCCCTGGGGCCATTGACTGGGACGGGCTTTCCCTGCAGCGGCCGGCACTCCATTGTGGCCAAGTCTCCACTGACCGGGCTCTTTGCCGAAAGCGATGTCGGGGGGCGTTTTGGGGTCGAAATGGCCAGGACCGCTTGGAGCGGACTGCTCATCAGGGGCAGGGCCAAGACACCGACTGTGCTCCTGGTCACCGAGGACGGCTTGGAGTTCAGGGAAGCTGGCAGCCTCTGGGGCCGGGACACGTTCGCTGCTGCTCAGTCACTGTCCCGCGAGTTCGGCAGAAAGTCCCAGGCCGCAGTGATCGGGCCAGCCGGGGAAAGGCAGGTCACTTTGGCAGCGATCATGCATGACGGGTCCCATGCCCGGGCTGCCGGCAGATGCGGATTGGGGGCGGTCATGGGCTCCAAGCTGCTCAAGGCCGTGGTTGTCCGGGGCAGCCGCAAACCCACCCTGGCCGACCCTCAAGGGGCTGCTCGAATGTTCAAGGATCTCAACAAGCGGATCAAGGAAGCCGGTCGATCCCTGTCCACCTGCGGCACGGCCGGAGGGATCATGGCCCTGGAGGAGAGCGGCGATCTGCCGATCAAGAACTTCAGGCAGAGCCGCTGGCCAGAGGCGGAGAAGCTCTCCGGCGAGGTCCTGGCCGAGCTCTATCTGACCGGGCGTTTTCACTGTGGCGCCTGCCCAATCGGGTGCGGACGCGAGATCGGGATCACAGGCTCTGGAGGGGCCAGCCATGTGTCCGGGGCCGGACCTGAGTATGAGAGTGTCGCCACTCTGGGAAGTTATTGCCTGGTGGACGATCTGGAGGCTGTGTGCCGGGCCAACGATCTCTGCAACCGCTACGGCATGGACACCATTTCCGTGGGGGCGGCCGTAGCCTTTGCCATGGAGGCCCATGAGCGGGGGCTGCTGACCACGAGGGACCTGGACGGGCTCGATCTGAGCTGGGGCAATGGTGAGGCCATGCTGGAGATGGTCCGGCGGATCGGAGAGCAGGAGGGTGCCGGGGCCATGCTCGGTCTCGGTGTTCGCGAGGCTGCCCAACGGCTCGGGCCAGAGGCCCGAGAGTTTGCCCTGCACGTCAAGGGGCTGGAGCTGCCGGCCCATGATCCTCGGGCCTATTTCAGCTCCGGTCTGTCCTATGCCACCTCAAACCGAGGCGCCTGCCATCTGGCCGGGCTGACCCACGGACTGGAGGATTCACTGACGGTGCCTGAGCTGGGGTACCCAGAACCTCTCGACCCTTTCGCCATTGAGGGCAAAGGGGAAATGGTGGCGTCCATGCAGAATCTGATGGGGTTGTTCGATTCCCTGAAGGTCTGTAAATTCGTGCTCGGCCCGCTGACCATCCAGGACATGGTCCAGGGGCTCTTCCTGGTCACCGGTCGGGAGACCGCCATGTCCGAGTTCATGCTCACCGGGGAGCGGATGTTCAATCTCAAGCGGATGTACAACGTGTGCTGCGGGGTCAGCCGCTGTGACGACAACCTGCCACCGCGCATCCTGACCAGACCCAGGACAGGCGGCAAAGCAACGGAGAGGCTCCCGCACCTGGGACACATGCTGCACGACTACTACCGGCAGAGGGGATGGGACGAGTTCGGGCGGCCGCGACCAGAAACACTGCAGCGGCTCGGCCTGCAGGAGGGTGAACCATGAGACCTGCATCTCGGGTCAAAGTGAGCGGCATCAAGGCGGACTGGAAGCATCCCACTGAAATCCGTTTCGGAGTGGACCGGATCAGCGAGCTTCCAGAGGTCTGCTGGAAGCTCGGCGTGTGTTCGCCTTTGCTGGTCACCGACAAGGGTGTGGCCAAACTGAACTTCATTAGCAAAATCATGGAGTTCAACGCGGCTGACGCCATCGAGACAGCCCTATTCTCCGAGA
The DNA here is from genome assembly GCA_964403955.1 of uncultured Desulfohalobiaceae bacterium. Taxonomy (GTDB): domain Bacteria; phylum Desulfobacterota; class Desulfovibrionia; order Desulfovibrionales; family Desulfothermaceae; genus CAYOID01. The sequence continues at coordinate 10,288 of CAYOID010000002.1, forward strand.
TCACTGGGGAGCCTGATGCTGAAACAGTGGCCAAGGGGGCGTTGGTCTTCAGAAAAGGCGGATATGACGGGATTATTGCCGTGGGCGGCGGCAGCGCACTGGACGCCGGCAAGGCCATTGCGTTGACCTCGTCTGTGGGGCCGACGAACCTGTGGAAATTCGCTGCTTCAGCCTGCGACCCGCCTCGGCCCGGACGGGCGCTTCCTCCGATCATCGCCCTGCCCACCACTGCCGGAACCGGTTCCGAAGTGGATGCCAACGCTGTGATCACAGAGCGTTCCGGGACTCGAAAAGTCAGCCTGCACTATCCTGAACTCATGCCCAAAGTGGTCATCGCCGATCCGACCCTGACCAGGGGGCTGATCCCTTACCTGACGGCGTCCACAGGGATGGATGCCCTGTCCCACAACCTCGAGGCCTTGTGCAGCCCTGTGTTTCAGCCCATTCTGGATGCCATTGCCATGCAGGGGATCGGATTCATCAAGGAGTGGCTCCCAGTAGCCGTGACCCAGCCCAGGAATCTGCATGCCCGGGTTTACACCATGGCTTCGTCGATCATGGGGGCTATGGCCTTTGAAAAGGGGCTTGGAGCCATGCACGCCATTGCCCATGCTGTTGGCGGTGCCTTCAAGATCCATCATGGCCGGGTCATCGGGGCGATCATGCCCTATGTGCTCAAGGAGAACCGGAGAGCCGTCAGGAGCAAGATGGAACAGCTGGCCAGAAACCTCAACCTGCCGCATCACGATTTCAATGCGGTCCTGAACTGGGTCGTCGATCTGCGGCATGATCTGGGAATGCCCACATCGCTGGGAGCTCTGGGCATCAGGGCCAAACACGTCCCCTTTCTGGCCGACCACGCGCTGCAGGACGTGAACATGTCCACCAACCCTGTGGACATGGGCAAACACAAGCTGGAACGTCTCCTGCACAAGGCTGTGCAGGGCAAGTACTGAGTTGAGGACTCTATGTGCGGGATCGTTGTCTACTTTGGTGATGCCGAAAACCCCTTGTCCCGAATTCTGACCGGGATGTGGGCCATCATCTACCGGGCCCCGGACAGCACTGGTGTGGGCGTGTTCGGGGACGAGCTGGAGCCCATCAGGACCAGGAAGGCCGTGGGTTCTGTGGCCCAGCTCATCGACACCCTGGCTGAGGTGCCCCTGTACCCGACCGGGGAGACCAAGCTGTTCAGCCTGGCCGGCAGCGGCCAGGGCCATGGGGTATCGAGTGAGGTCCAGAAGCAGCTCCTCCTGTATGAGGGCCTGTCCCTGGATGCCTATGAGGATATCCGGGCCGGGAGGCGTCGTCACCCGACCTGGGCCGAGCTCACGGACGAGCATGGCGAGCAGCGGATCGACCCTGGCTTCCCAGGGGCTTTTGCCAGGCCGATCTTTCGGGCCGTGCGCTCGGCCAGGGAGTTTCAGGCCGTGATCAGGGAGCTGGTCTATGGCTTTGACCTGCCCCCTCTGGCGGTCAAGGCCGCATTCAGGGGGTCCCTGGAGACGACCCTGCGCATGCAGGCCCAACAGGGACAGCTGGAAATCCCTTCCAGGGACATTGTGCAGGAGTTCGATGTTCTCTTTGACAGCCTGGCCGAGCAGGAGAAAGCTCCCAGACCCGTGCGTCTGCCTTCAGAGGACGGGTCCAAGCATCCCTATGCCAGGAAATACGTCTGGAAGTATCTGATCAGGACTGAGGTTGTCCTGTCCTCGAACTACAGCCGGGATGGGATTTCCCGCCTGTTTCACCTCCTGGACAGCCTGGTCCTGACCCGGAGCGGCAAGGATCTGAGCCTGAACAACGAGGTCCAGAAGATTTTTCTCCAGTCCTGGCCCCAGCCGGAATCCGGGAGCACATTGCACTGGCAGACCCTGTACCGGGCCGAGAGAGCGGTCAACGTCTACGGTCTGGCTGCTGCATCAGCCCTGACCTATCTGCAGCGTGAACACTACCTGCCGGCTGTCTTCAGGAGGTCATTCTCCAAGAGCCTTCCGTCCGGACATGTCCCAGGCCGGACCCACCCTCTGGTCTTGCGGTTTCTGTCCCAGCCGATCATTGCCCATGGACGTTGGGCGATTCAGTCTCAGGTGAACATCAAAAACACCCATCCGTTCAGCGACGAGAACAAGGAGCGCTGTGCAGCCATCAATGGCCAGTTCAGCTCAGCCGTTGAAGCCAGGGTCAAGAGGTTCTTGAACAGAGTGGTCGGCGTGAGGCTGGAGAGCGAGAACTCCACCGAGTATTTTGCCCAGCTCTGGGGGACCTACTTTCGAAAATTCGTGCAGGAGAAGAACCAGTACCAGGCCATACGCGCTCAGGTGGAACTGGATCTGGACGATATTGCGGTCGGCAGCCAGGCAATCGATCACGCTATCTACCATCTTCTGCAGGACAAGAACACACAGGACATCGATCTCTTGGCCTTCACCCGGGCCATGCAGGTCATGATCAAAGACGGGGGGCAGGTGGCGGTGACCGGGGTGAGCCTTCACTCCCCGGATACGGTCTTTGCAGCCACCCACAACAGACCCCTGTTCGTGGTCCAGCGCTTGGACAGCCCGGAATTTATGGTGGTCTCAGACATCAATGCCGCAATGGGCCTGTTCCCTCAGGCCATGATTCAGGAAAAGGCCCAGGAGCTTCGCCAGATCTTGGATGTCTTGAAAAAAAGATCGGTGATCCTGAAAGATCGGGGCAACAGCACCAGATCCGGCAACGAAGATCAGCACGTCAAATCGGCCAGGGACAGGGAAGCGGAGATCCTGGAGAGCTTTCAGGTCAAGGTCACCCCGCTGGAGGGGGAGCGCCTTTTGGCCACGATCAAGACCGAGTGCGTCAGGGGCGAGGTCAGGAGACGATTGAAGATCACCGATTTTGACGGCCAGGAGGTGGACATTGAGCCCTTCAGGACCACGTTAACTCCGATCCAGATCAAGAAGGACCTGAATCGGTCCTTTTACGAGACCCATCTGAACGAAATCCCGGACAGGATAGGGGATATCCTCAACTCCACCATTCCAGAGGGCGAGGAGCTGAGCCTGCCCAGCCTGGAGATCAATCAGCGCATGATCACCAGGCGTTTCGGCAAGAATCTGGAATCACTGCGCCGGATCTTTCTGGTGGGCATGGGCGCGAGCTACCACATGGCTGCGGTGGTCAAGAATCTGTTGGAAGAACTGGTCCCGGAATTCATCGTGGTGGTCCTGAGCCCAGTGGAGGTGGAAGATGTCTCCAAGATCTTCAACCCTGACCGGGATCTGGCAATTCTTCTGAGCTGGTCCGGGACCACAGCGGATATGGTCCAGTTTGCCAAGGACCTCTTGACCCACAATGTGATCATGATCGGGGTGAGCGAGAAACCTTTTGCCGACATGTCTCTGGTGGTCCGCAAAAGCGGCGGGGTCGTCCCGGTTTTCAGCGGTGAAGAGGTCACAGTGTCCGGAGTGAAAAGCAATTTGTGCATGCTCACGGCCCTGGCCCTGCTCAGTCTGCATTTTGTGGCCCGGCTGGGCTATGAGCGCAAGGCAGCCACAGTGACCGCCAAGATGAAGGAGCTGCCCAGAATCTTGCATGAAGTGCTTGAGGACGAGGCCTTGAGGTCCTTTTGCCGGCAGGTCAGCCAAACGTATCAACACAGCCAGTGTCATCTGGTCATCGATGCTGAACACTCCGTGGGAACCGGGGCTGAGATCGCTCTCAAGCTGGAGGAGAACAGCTGGACCTCCATGGGCAAGACAGTGGACTACAGGGATCTGGAGTTGAACCTGTTCAAAAATTGGTCTGGGGACAATCTCGTGCTGGTCAATGCCACCAACCGGTCCAGGCTGCAGGAAGCCATCCTGTGCATGGAGCAGCTCGGAGAAGCCGGGGTCTCCTTCGTCAGCGTGACTTTCGAACACGAAGCCCTGGACGCCATGCGCAACCTGTCCCAGGGGGAGTGCGTCCAGCTGCCCAAGGTGGAAGACGTGCTGCAGCCGTTTGTGGACCTGGTCTTCTACTACCAGCTGGGCCTCTTCTATGGGCTGGCCCATGGCCGCCAGACAGGCGATTTCCCCAGGAACCGGGCCAAATCAGTCACAGCCAGCAGGAGCAGGCCCCAGAAGACATTGAGCCCGGCCCTCCAGATCCGTTACCTGAAGAAAATCAATGAAAGCCTGGCTCTTGAGGCTGAAGGTGTGCAGCAGATGCTCCAGCACCTGGAAACAAAGGCGCATTGGGAAGAGAGGGCCTTCACCACTTGGGAACGCACCTACTACCGCGACATGCGCTGGCTCGGTTCAGTCCTGGCTGGAGAAGACCCCTTGTCTGTGCTCGTGGCCAGTCAGTCAGAGCACGTCCATGAACTGGCCGAGCTGGTCATGGACCATCTTCCTGTTGACGGGGAGATCGTGCTGGTCCCCCTGGACAAGGGCAGTGTGGCCACGGCCCGGAATGTATCCCAGCAATGGGGCCCGTTCCTGGGCTGCCCGCTGCGGGTGGAATCGCCTGGAGGCAAGATCCCCAAGGTATCAGAGGAGGCCCTGGTGATCATCATGGCTGTATCAACACCTGATGACTACCTGATGGAGGGCATCACCTCAGAAATTCCGGTTCACTGCCTGTGGTTCGGTTCCCCCATTGCAGACCGGTTCGCCAGGGTTTTTGAGGGGTCCATGGGCTGCTGGTGTTTGCAGGAACAGTCCAGGAGCTGTGAGCCGGAAATGCTCTATGCCGCCGTTTCCCTGCTCATGATCGAGATCTGGCAGACCAGGGACAAGGTCAGGGCCGATGTCCTGCGAGGCCATTTTCAGCTCAGCGGGCTGGTCGTGGATGCCTTGCTCAACGACACCGGGCTCAGACATTCCCTGGATGAAGCAGCTCAGGACAATCAAGGCTATTCAACCGGTCTGTTCGTCGGGCCTGCCTCAGGAAACGGATTGACCTGGGTGACCCGGTTCGACATGACCGGAAGACTGATCCTGGAGTGGTATCCCTTTGGGGAAAGCGCCCACGGACCTCTGGTCACGGTGGATTCCAGGGTCGGGGAAAAGTTCGTGCCCCTGCGCAGGCGAGCCAGGATGTGCGAGGCGTATGGGGAAGCAGCTGTGCAGAAGTGGGAAATGTCCTTTCTCCAGGGGCAGGATGTGGACAGTTTTATGAAGTCTGAGCCCTATCAGATCACGGAAACCCTGGTCGGCCCGTTCTATGCCCAGGGGCAGTGGTTCCTGCCGGTCCTGCAGCCCGGGTATGATCTGGGCAACGACAATCTGATCATCATCGACGGCAGCAGCGAGCGCTATTCTGGGCAGGCCATGGATGAGCTGTCCACCTTTGGGTGCCGATTTGCCCGGACCATCGTCATCTCCCAGGAGGCCTTCAAGCAGGCCAAGAAGCTGGAAGGGCTGACAGCCCACCCGGTCAGCCATGTCCTGCTCCTGCCGGCCCTTGGCGGGGGCAAGGGGGTTCAGCCAGTCACCGAATTTCTCCTGCCCTTTGCCGTCAATATCCTCGGGGTGGGCCTGGCAGCTCGGACAGCAGAGTTTGATCAAGGGATCTGAGGGGCTTGCCGAAACCGTTCACTCCGGAGAGCCGGTGATGCGCTGGATTTCTTCATACAATGGTCTCAGTCTGGAGTACATGACTGCAGAGACCCTTTTGCAGAGCTGTCGAATGAAGCGCCATGGCGAGTCCGCGAGTTCATGGCGCTTCATTCGATGAGCACCACCTTGCTGTCCTGCCGGAAGCGGATGGTCCAGTTGCGGCCCCAGGAGGGAAGCTCCCAGCGCTGGGGAGGCGTCTTTCGAACTCCCCTGGTGCGAATGAGGTCAATTCGCTTTTTCAAGGGGTGGTACTCGACCTGCATGTGCAGGTCCTGGAGGGAGATGGTCCTGGGGTAGCGGCGGTCAAAGCCGTTTCTTTCCCACTCCGGGATGCCTTCAAAGGCCAAGTCTTCCTGTTCCAGGACAGCCAGGTCCTGTTCGGTTTCCACCCCGATCTCTTCCAGGCGGGAGACGAGCCAGGCCATGGGCTCGGCAGGGCTTCCCTCTCCATACCCCAGGTGCAGGTAAAGGTTCCAGGCCGCGATGTCGTCCTTGATGCGCGATCCGGCAGGTTTGAGCATTGATCCTCGAAGCACCAGCTCGGCCACGGCCTGTCGCAGAGTCCCGCCCCGGGCCCTGACCCTCTGCGAGTCGATCTCCCGACCGGCAAAGACCCGGGTCTGCTGGACCCAGACGCACTCTCCATCCCATTCCGGGGCCTGGCTGGACATTGAGCCCAGACCGGCACGGGCCAGCATGGAAACGGGGGCAGGGGCGATGCAGGTAGCCAGATTCATGGTCTGCAGGGTGCCCCGGGCCGGAACGGCATGTTGATCAAAAACCAGGCCGGCCATGGCTTTGTCCGGAAATCTCGATTCCCTGGAGATTTGGACCTCGACCTGCTCATTGCCCATGGCCTGAGGCCTCTTGGCCCTGCGGACAAAGGCCAGCTCCGGAGCGGCTCTGAGCGCGCAAGCCAGGAAGGCTTCCCTGGTCAGAGGGTCATCAGGACCTGGCCGGGAAAGCTTCAGGGACTGTCTGATCTGGTCGGCGATGCGCCCGGCTTCTTTCAGATTCCTCTCATTGACGGACAGCTCTGGCGGCGGTGAGGACCGGACCAGCCGGATCAGGGTGGTGGGATCGCAGGGCTCGGGGCTCCACTTGTGCAGGGCGGCCCTGCCCTGGTCAGACCCGGGGGGCTGGTACAGAAGGCCCTGCACGCTCAAGGCTGCGGCCAGGTCGACCATCATGGACCTGGCCGGCTCGTCCTCCATGGCCATGATCAGGTAGGCCAGAAAGGGATCCACCGGCAGGACAAAGAGGCTGCGTCCAAAGTCCGTGATTGTGAAAGTGTGATCGACGGCCTGCATGGCCAGGAGCCGTGTTCTGGCCTTGGACCTGGCATGCTCGGGCAGGACTTCGGGGAAGTCCAGCTCGTCAGCAGACCGGCCGCAGGCTGCAGCCGCGAGATAGAGCCCGGTCAGCTCTTCCCGGACGATTTCCGGAGGGGTGTAGGGCTCGAGCTTGGCTGAAGGGCTCCACAGCCGAACACACAATCCCGGCCCCAGTCGACCCGCCCGTCCGGAGCGCTGGTCGGCGGCGGCCTGGGATATGCTCTGCAGTCCAAGGACTGTCCGGCCGTTGCGGTGATGGGTCCGCCTTTCCAGCCCGGAGTCGACCACCGCCCTCACCCCGGGCAGGGTCAGAGAGGTTTCAGCCACATTGGTGGACAGGATGACCCTCTGATGGTCGGCCAGGTCCAGGACCCGGTCCTGGACTTCAGGGCTGACTCCAGCGTGGAGCTCAACAATTTCAGCCTGCACCCCGGTTTGGGCCAGGGCCTTTGTGGCGGCCGAGATCTCGCCCTTTCCAGGCAGAAAAACCAGGATGTCCCCCTGCCGCGTCTCCTTGAGGACCTGGAGAACTGCCTGCACGGTTCTGCGGTCCAGATCCTGAAGTCCGGGAAGGGTCGGACGCCCGGCATACCGGATGTCGACTGCAAACTGTCTGGACCGGGCAGTGAGCACATGACCGTGCAGGTAAGCAGCCAGCTTGCCGCCATCCATGGTGGCCGAGGCAACGACCAGATTCTGGGTGGAGTCGCGAAGCAGGGCGGCCAGGAGGTCGGTATCCCAGCGCCGCTCATGGTACTCGTCCAGGATGACTGTTGCAAAAGAGTTCAAAGACCGGCTGCAAAGCCATCTCAGGGCCACCCCCGGAGTGGCCAGGACAATCCTGGAATCCAGGCTGTATCTGGACTCGTGGCGAACGGCAAACCCAATCTCTTCACCAGGGCTGGTCCCTGTGGATCTGGCCAGATGATGGGCCAGGGACCGACAGGCCATGCGTCTGGGCTCAACCACCAGGACAGCCCCTTTTTCAGCGGCCCACAACGGCAGACGGGTGGACTTGCCGGAACCGGTGGGGGCATCGATGACCACAGGCCCGGTGCTCAGAAGGTTCAGGAAGCGGTCCTTGATGGAGTCCACCGGCAGGGCGGACAGATTGGCTGCGGTCAGGGTCATGCCATGATCACCTCAAGGCTTGAGCAGGCTTCAGCTTTGACTCTGGTTGCGCTGACAGGCCGTGACGGCCGGACCGGTCTGTGGTAGATGTGTGGCTGGCCCGATCGGGTGGCTCGCTGGACATCGGGGCGGCTCGGAAGAACCCCTCAAGAAAGCTTCTGCATTGATCAAACCGGCTGCATCAAGGTGACACACCCTGCTCAAAAGACCAGGACGGTAAAAACAGTCATGCATTTTGACCTGCCATTTCTGCCCGACCAGGATTACCTGGCCTGCCTTCAGGACAGGTTGCCCAGGATCCATTCCCTGTATTTCAGCCTGCACACAGGCGAGCCCCTGGATGCCCGGCCCAGGAGCCGCACCGTGAGCCCAGACGAGCTCTCAACCTGGTTGCAGGCCTTGCCGGGAGTCAAAAAATACGGGTTGCTGAACAGCCGCTTCCAGTGCCCGGAGAGCTATTCCGCGCCGGCATTCCTGGACACTGTGGTCAAGATCCTAACGACTCTCAAACAAAACGGCAACCTGGACGGGGTCGTGTATGTCGACCACTACCTCCTGCAGGCCATTTCAGATGCTGTCCCGGATCTGGCCGCCGGGCTGGAGGCCGTGCCCGGGCTGAACTGCATGCTGGACTCTTTGGACAAGATCCAGTTTCAGCTGGAATTCATCTCCAAAACCGCTTTCCGGGAACCGGAAAAGCTGCTCCTGGATCGCAGCCTGAACCGGTCCTGGAACAGGCTGGAGAAGGTCTGCTCCGGAATCCGCAAGCGCTGGCCCCAGGCGGCCATCGGGCTCCTGGCCAACGAGGGGTGTCTGCCGCATTGCCCGTTCAAGCTGACCCATGACGCCCAGATCGCTCTGGCCAATCTGCAGTGCGGGCAGGACAGGACTGCTGTGGACAATGCCAGGCTCGGCTGCGCCAGAACCTTTGTCCAGGACCCGTCCCTGATCCTCAGATCGCCCTTCATCAGGCCGGAAGATGTCCAGGCCTATTCAGGGCTGATCGATTTCATCAAGCTCTCGGGCCGGACCCGGGGACCTGAGGTCATGGGGAAAATCGTGACCATCTACGACCAGCAGAGCTACTTTGGCAACCTGCTGGAGATCATGGACACCCTGGAGTTTCTGGCCGGGCGTTTCAACCTCCCCAATCAGGACCTGCCCGGGGACTTTCTGCGCACCGTGACCATCTGCAGCAAGGACTGCCGCCAATGCGGGATCTGTCAGGAGCTCAGTCAAGAGCTGATTCAGGATCGGGGGGCCGCCGGGCTGCGCCGGATGTGGGCCTAGCATAATGCGGCTCACATCATCTGAAGTCCAGCCGCGAAAGTCCAGAATTCAGAATTCAGAGACAGCCTTGCCGTTTGCTGAGGAAAGCCGGCGGCAAGGCTCGTATGAAGCTTGCTTTAATCATGTTTCTTCTCAGCGATCCGGTTGTAGAGGCTGCACAGGCCGCAGACCGGGAGGTAGCTGGGATGGCCGCACTGGGAGCAGAAGGTCTCGATCGGGTCAGGTTCTGGCGGGGGTTTGCCCTTGAGGTAGGAAAACAGGAAGCTGCGCTTGGTGCCGGTCATCTTCGCTTCCAGGAACTCCAGGGCCTGCTTGTGCACGTGGCTGGTGGCCCTTTTGGAATACGAGCACGTGGCTGAAGCCGGTTCGACCCCCTGCAGGCGGCAGTAGGTCTTGATTTCCTGAATGTCCACCCGATAGAGCGGCTTGAGCTTGGCCGGCAGGTCCGGGTGAGGTGAAGGCAGGCAGGGGTGCTGCTTGCGAACGAACTCCTGGCGGTTGGCCAGCAGATTGCCGAGCAGACGTCCGGCCTCGTCATCCAGGTTGTGCCCTGTGACCAGGGTCTGAAAGCCCTCCCTGGCCGTGAGCCTGTCGAAAGAGTGGCGCTTGATCCGGCCGCATTGGGCGCAGATCTTGCCCCGCAATCCAGTGTTGATCTCCGGTATGGTGTATCCGAACTCCTCTTTCAGCTCGTAGACCGACCAGGGCAGGCCTCGAGGCTGGGCAAAGGCTGCTACGGCCGCTCTGGAAGCTTCGGAAAACCCGGGAATGCCCAGGTCCAGATGAAGCCCCTTTGTCGAGAACCCCAGCCTGTGCAGGATGTCCCAGACAGCCAGGGAGTCCTTGCCCCCGGAGACAGCGATCATGAGCGGGGTCTCCAGGGAGACCCGCATCTTTTTCAGGGCCCGCTCCACACCGTTCCGGAAGAAATGCAGAAAGCAGTCCGGGCAGAAGTTGGCATGGTGGGACGGGAGGCGGATTTCGGCCTGCCTCCGGCACCGGGTGCATTTGGCTCCTCTGGGGAGCGGGCCCTGGTCATGGTCGTGCATATGGCAGCAGTCCTTGTCAGTCGCTCTTCGAATTTGGATCCAAGATGCGGATGATCTGCATGGGCAGGTTGAGGGCCTTTTTCATCATGTTCTTGAGCTCGGTGCTCACCGAATCCGGAGACAGAGGCCGGACTTGAGGCTCGGAAAAGGTGCCGGTGACCTTGACCGGGATGGAGATGAGGTTCCCGCCCATCAGGCCGCTGACGACCGGAATCTTCTTGATCAGGCGATCCACGGTCTTCAGCGGGGCCACCAGGACATCGAGGTTCACCTCCCTGGTCTTGAGATTCATGTGACCCTGAAAGCCCATTTCAATGCTCTCCCCGTCCAACCTGCCCTGGTCCAGGATAAGCAGGCCGTCTTTCACTCTGGAGCGGATGGACAGCTCGTGATACCCCAGGCCTTCCTGGTCAATGTCCGGAAATGTGCCGAACAGGATCTCGGTGGAGTTCAGAAAGCCCAGAATTTTCCCCAGGAGATTGAAGCGCTGGATACGCCCGTTTCGAGCCAGAAAATTCACACTGCCCTGCCAGTCTCCAGTGCCAAGGCCTCCCTGGCTTGAGAGCTGACCGCTGAGATCGTAGCGGCCGGTCATGAGGTCCTGCTTTCCGAACAGGCATTTCAGGGCAGTGCCAAGGTCTCTGTCCCGGGCCGAAGGATAGAACTGGGCCTGGCTGCCCTCTGCCTTGACCACAAAAGAGCCTGGGGTGTCCATGGTGCAGAGCCTGGAATCAGATATTTTGACCCGTACAGTCTGTCTCGGAGAGACATTGACCTCTGCCTGGAGGGGGCACCAGGACAGGCCGTGAAAGTCAAAGCAGTCGATCCGGGCCTGAAGGGTCATTGACAGGGCAGGATCTGATCCGGGCTGACGTGATGCGCCCCCCCTCAAGGTCTTCAACCGGGATAGGACCCTGTTCAACTCGTCCCAGTGCAGCTCCCCTGAACTCAGGCTGAGCTCAAGGAGGGAGGCCGTCTCTTTGAGAAAAACAGTGCCCACAAGGCTGACCTCGTCTTGCCCAAGCTTGAGCTGTCCCTTTTCAAGGACCAGCTTTGTGCTCTCGGCCATGATTTTCAGGTCAATGACCTTGAAGTGCTGGAACTCAGGGACAGGCAGCAGCTGGGTGATTCTGACCGGGCCTGAAGCTGAAACGATCTGGAAGGGCTGAGGATTGAACGTGGTCGTAAAATCCCCCTGAACTGTGCCCTGGAGATACCTGTTGTCCTGGAGGAGCCTATCCAGGCTCGATTTGGCGAGGGTACCGGCAAAAGAGACATCGCACGTGTCTTCAGAAGCGGAGAAAGCCAGGCTGGCCCTGGAGTCCTGATCCTGAAGGTCCAGGGTCGCTCTGTGCAGAGAGTCTGCATCATGAACCAGGTCCAGGTCCATGTGCACGGTGTCGTTCACCAGGGCCTTGAGACGCAGCTCGAGCCTGTCAGCCGAGCGGGCGATCCTGGACCCCTGGATCTTCATCGGGGTCTGGAGCTTGAATGCCTGGGGCAGCTCAGCCCGGTTCATCACCCATTCCCCTGCTCTGCGGCCCAGGTTGCCCTCAAAAGAGAGCTCAAATGACGGTTTGCGGTCTGCCCGGGTGGCCACCCAGCCGTCAAGCCGGCCTTGAGCGTCCAGGAAGCGAATCTTGCAGCGGTCCAGCTGGATTTTTCCCGGCTGCAGGTCAAAAGAGCCGGAATCCAGGTGCACAGGGCCGGGAAGCCCCTCTTGATGAAGGACGAGGTCCTGGATTTGGCCCTGGGCCCGGTAGGTGCATTGGGCCAGAGCCCCTGGTGGACCGGCGAAACTCATGCTTCCCAGCCGGGCTGATCCGTTGACCGAGTTCAGGCCCGGCAGGTTGGTCCGGCAGAAATCGGATCCAGCCAGCCAGGGAAAGAGCTCCTGCCAGTTGAGGTCGGCCCCGCGCAGATCGTATTCCAAATCCAGGGAGGGTTTCAGGGCCAGCTCAAAAGCCAGGTCCTGGATTCTGGATTGCCCGAACTCCAGCTCGATGCCCTGTCCGGAAAGGGCGGTCTCAGTGTACTCGAACCGTCCGCCTGAAGCCTGGATGGCAAAGGGCAGAGGAGCGTACCGCGCCCGGATGTCCAGCTCTCTGGCCTGGACAGAGACCTGCATGGGGTGGTCCTGATCTCGGTTCAGGCGCAGAGTGCCGGTTATTGTGCCCTGGACTCCCGACACTCTGGCCAGCTCCTGGAGAAAGGGTCTGGATTTCACGCTCTGCCGCAGAATTGGGGGAATCTGGGCAGCAGGGCCTGTGATGTCCGTCTCCATGGAGAACGGGCGCACGTGTCTGTTCAAGGCCATGGACATGGTCCCGTTCAAGGCCCTGGCCTGGTTGAGGCTGGCAGAGAACTCCCGGCCGGTGAGGATGTTTTTATTGATGGTCACAGTGCCTTGGATGTCGGTCAGGTCCAGCTTTGGTTCAGGCACCACAACCCTGCCCTGGTTCAGCACGGCTTTAAGCTTTACGTTCTTTGCGATCTGCTTCAGGGTCTTTCCGGAAGAGCTCACTGCCATATCGGACAGCACCCCGGCCTGGACGATGTCCAGGACCTCCTGGACCGGCTTGACCTCGGCGAACAGGATGCGGCACCTCTGCCTCAGACCTGCGATGTCAAGCTTCTCTCCCTGGACAAAGAGCGTTTTCTTATTTGTCGAGCGTTCAAACCGCATCTGCCCGCTGAGGGCTGCTTCGGGTGCGTCGAAGCTGAGCCGGTCCACCTGCAGGGAGTACTCCTCAGGGGTGACATCGGCCCTGACGATCAGATCCGGATTGGAAAAGATCAGCTCCCGGTCCTGCCTGCTCAGGGTCACTTCATGGGCAAAGGCCTGCAGGTCCAGGCGGGCATGGTCCGGGTCCGAAAAGGCGAAGGTCCCTTCCAGGCTGAGGCCTTTCTGGCCCGGTCTCCACCTGGAGGGGATGTTCAGCGTGTCCGCCACTTTGTCAGACCGGAGCTCCTGAATCGAAAACCGGCCGGTGGTGGACAGGCTCTGCACATCGGTCTGCAGCTCGACGAACAGGTCCTGCCACAGGGCAGAGGTGCAGGAGGCGGTGATCCGGGTGGTCTGCCCCAGCCTGATTTCGGCCTGGACCTTGTCCATGCTGACGGCTTGCTCCGGAGTTGTGGAGATGGTCAGAGCGCCCTGGTGGACGGTGACGGCCATCGGCTCTGGAAGGCGGGAAAGCAATGACTGCCGGGAAGGCGTCTGCCCCTGTGCCGTGGTGAGATGACGCGTCAGTTCCTGGAGCTTCAGCCGGGGGTTGGAGAGATGCACAGAGGCCGGGCTGATCTGCCCCCAGAGCAGAGGGACCAGGCGGGGGGTCAGGGTCAGCTTGGGGATTTTGGCCTGAACAGGACCGAGGTTCAGGTCCAGGTTGTCGACCTCAAGCCTGGGCCGGGGGAGCATCGAGACCTGGAAGGTTGATATGGTGACGTTTTCAGGCAGATTGCCGGACAGGGCGCGCAGGATTGCGGACTGCCCTGCAGCTGAGTTCAGAAGCCAGGGAGTGCAGACCATGACCAGCAGGAGGAGATACCAGATCAGGCAGGCCAGCCCAGAGCCACAGGTGAAGAGCGTCTTGAGGACTCTGAGCTTCATGTCAGCGCAGCCTCCGGCTACCGTGAGCCGGTTTGATCAGGGCAGAAACTTTGGTGGTTGCTCCTCTGACTGCTCCCCTTGAATGCTCCCCTTTTCCAAGGGGAGCTGGCCAAAGGCCTGAGGGGTAGGGGGAGCTGCCCGTAGGGCTGAGGGGTTCTTCCTCATGAAGTCTCATACGAGCGTAGCCTCTGGCAAAGCTGAATATTTTTGTTGAACCGAAGAAAGAAGCTTACCGCATGAGTGTTTTCTTGAAGTCTTGCCACCCGCCCTGGTGGTGAATATAGTACAAGACGTTGTCAAAGTCATCCGGTCCGGCTCTATGACCGAGCTGATCAGCAGGGCTGGGCGTTTCACCACGATCCTTGAGGAGTACACAGAATGGGGTACCGCATATGGCTGTCAGCAGTAGTGATTCTGCTGCTCTTGAATGTTTTTCCTGCAGGTGCAGAGACTATTCTGGACCGCTTTGAGAACCAGGTCACCGAGTTCACTCTGGACAATGGGCTCACCTTTGTGGTCCTTGAGAGGCACCAGGCCCCAGTGGCCAGTTTCGTGACCTGCGTCAAGGTGGGCAGCGTGAATGAGCCGGCCGGTCGGACCGGGTTGGCCCATCTCTTTGAGCATATGGCCTTCAAGGGCACGAAGACCATTGGCACCAAGGGCTGGGAGCCGGAAAGAGAGGTCCTGGACAAGCTGGACAAGGCTTACGCCGCCTGGCTTGAAGAGAAGAGGAAACGCAATCCCGATCCAGGGGCCTTGGACGCCAAACGGCAGCGTTTCGAAGAGTTGCGGAGCAAGGCCAGGTCATACGTGATCCCCAATGAATTCGCCAGAATCATTGAGCTCAACGGGGGGACGGACCTCAACGCCGGCACCTCCTCGGAATACACGGTCTACTTTTCCAGTTTCCCGGCCAACCGGGCAGAACTGTGGTTCAGCCTTGAGTCGGACCGGCTTCGGCATCCGGTCTGGAGGGAGTTCTACACTGAAAAAGAGGTGGTCCGTGAAGAGCGCCGGATGCGTGTGGATTCCAATCCCACCGGAAAACTGGTGGAGCAGCTTCTGGCCGCGGCATTTGTGGCCCATCCCTACGGTGATCCGGTCATCGGCTGGGATTCGGACATTCTGGCCGCCAGGGCGGAGGACCTGGACCGGTTCTACCATGACTATTATGTCCCGCAGAACATGGCCATCGGCATTGCCGGCGATGTTGACCCGGAACAGATTCGAAGCTGGGCCAGGTTGTACTTCGGGTCCATACCCAAAGGTCAGGACCCGCCGGATGTGGTCACCAGGGAGCCGGACCAGGAAGGCACGAGGTCTGTCCAGGTCAGTTCCAGGAACCAGCCGCTGTATGCCCGGGCCTATCACACTGTGAGCCAGTTTCACGACCACGCCCCGGCCCTGGAGCTTTTGGGGGACATCCTGGCCAAAGGCAGGACCTCCAGGCTGTATCGCGCCCTGGTGGAAGAGGAGAAAGTGGCGGCCAGCATTTTTGCCTTCAACGGCTTTCCAGGGGACGTCTACCCGTCCCTGTTCATTGTTTTTGGGGTTCCGAGCAAGGGGGTCTCCCTAGAGCGGCTCTCAGAATCCATCGACAGCGAACTGGAACGGATCAGAACCCAGGGGGTGACCCAGGAGGAGCTCGACAGAGCCATCACCAAGGCCAGGGCCAAGCTGATCCGGGGCCTGGATTCAAATCTCGGGCTGGCCAAGTCCCTGGCCATGGCTGAGATCCTGGGCGGGGACTGGAGGAGAGTCTTCACCATCCTGGATGACTATGAGCAGGTCACTGCGGCCGACATCCAGGAGGTGGCCCAAGCCTATCTCCAGCCGGAAAACTGCACCATCGGCCAGCTGGTCAATCATAAGGCAGACACAGGAGCCCAGCATGATCAGTAAATTCAGACCGCGAGGTTTCCTCTGGACGCTTCTCGTGCTTGGAGTTCTGCCGATTATGGCGGCATGCGGAGCCAATCCAGGGCCCAAGAGCTATGCGGAGCTTGAGTTCGCATCCAGTTTCGAGTGGCCGGAGACAAAGATCGAAACGTTCTCCCTGGACAACGGGGTCCGTTTTTTTCTGGTCGAGAACCACGAGCTCCCGCTGGTTCAGGTCACAGTGAGCATTCGGTCCGGGGAGTTCCAGGTCCCTGAAGGCCAGGAGGGGTTGGCTGAGCTTTTGGCCCAGGTCATGCGCAGCGGAGGCAGTCAGCAGCTGCCTGCTGATGACCTGAATACCCTGCTTGAGGATCGGGCGGCCCAATTGAACGTCAGCATGGGGTTTGATTCAGGAGAGGCTGGGCTCAATGTCCTCAGGAAAGATCTGGAACGGCTCCTGCCGGTTTTTGTGGATGTCCTGCGTGAGCCGGCCCTGCCTGAGGACAAGATATCTCTGGCCAAGAGACAGATGATGACCGACATCGCCAGGCGCAACGACAATCAGGATGAGGTGGGCTTCCGGGAGTTCAGGCGTATCCTCTATGGCCCGGACACGGTCTACGGCCGGCTCAAGGAGTTTTCAACCCTGTCCAGGCTGTCCAGGGACGATCTGCTCCGTTTTCACCAGGAGGCTTTTCAGGGGGCCAACCTCATGGTGGGAGTGGCCGGGGATATCCAGCCCGAGAAGCTCAAGCCGTTTCTGGAGGAGCTCTTTTCAGCCTTTGAACCAGGGCAGAGGACGGCCATGGAATTTCCGCCCGTGGACAGGCCAAAGAGCCGGAGCTGGTATTTCATAGACAAGCCGGACGTCAATCAGACCATGATCCTGCTGGGGCATGAAGGCGACTATCGGACCAATCCGGATTATCCGGCCCTCCAGGTCATGAACACACTTCTCAGCGGCGGCTTTTCCAGCCGGCTCTTTCAAAACATCCGGACCAGGAAGGGGCTGGCCTATTCGGTCTTTGGCAACTACGGCTGCAACGCCTTCTACCCGGGGATGTTCTATGTCGGGGCCAAGACCAAGAGCGCCAGGACCCTCGAAGCTGTCAAGGCCATGAAACACGAGCTGGCAGTCCTGCAAAAAGAGGGCGTGGGCCAGGAGGAGCTGAATCAGGCCAGGGATCAGATTCTGAACTCCCTGGTCTTTCGCTACGACAAGCCGGAAGAGGTTCTGGAAAGGCGCCTGCATTACGAATATCGGGACATGGACCCGGACAGCTTCGAAGAGCTGGTCCAGGGCATACGAGAGGTCACCCCGGCAGATATCCAGAGGGTGGCTCAAAAGTATCTTGATCCGGACCGGCTGCAGGTCCTGCTCGTTGGCAACCGGAATGAGCTGCGGTCTCAGCTGAGGACAATCGAGGACCTGCAGGAGATTGACATATCCCTGAAGCCCTCTCCTGCTGAGTGATAGTGGCTCCTGGATGGAAAATGTGGATTTTCTGCAGGTCGGCTCTCGCTTGAAGCCTTCGTTCAGCGGCCCGGCCTGCCCCGCCCGACACAATCGTCGACTCAGGTCTGGCCATGTCAGTTTCTTTCTCGATCAAACTGGCTGCATCAAGGTGGCACATGAGGCTCACAAGTAAGGTTCTTTCTTCGGTTCAAACCCAAATATTCAGCGCTGAATTGAGGCCGTTGCAAATATTGACAAACTGACCCAAAAGGTCAAGAGTCTCCAGAAATCGAACTCAAGACCGTATTCAGGAGCCTTATTCATATGAACAACGCATCGACTTTCCTGCAACTCAAGGAAACCGAGCGGGCCCACCGCAAAGACTTGATTCTGGATGCAGCCATGACCCTTTTTGCCGAACGTCCCTTCCACGAGATCGGGATGAGGGACATCGCTGATGAGGCAGGGATCTCTCCGGCTTCAATCTACCGCTACTTTTCCAGCCGGGACGACATTCTGGCCGAGATCCTAGATCAGGAGGTCCTGGAAGGGAGCCAGCGTCAACAGGACAGAATCAGAAAGGGGACAGCCTCTTTTGAGCAGATAGCCGCCGGGATCGTGGATTTTTTCCTGGAAAAGGAGGCCACCTTTCAGATGCTCAGTCACTTCCTGCTCAAGGATGAGCTGGATGAAGAGGCCAGAAAGAAGTTTGAAGCCATTCAGGAACACTATCTGGAACAGTTTGACAGTGTTTTGGAACAGGTCGGTTGCGCCAGGCAGAATGTCCGCCTCTTTTCCAGGGCATACTTTGCCTCTATGCTCGGGATCGTGATGAGCTTCCGCAAAGTCCCTGGACAGAGCCAGGGGGAAATCAGAAAGCAGGTCCATCGCCTGGCTCGCCTGAGCGCCACAGTTTTCAAAAACGGCATGCCCACCGGAATCTGACCGCCCACGGAGGCACCTGCTGGAGGGTCAGTTTCTGGTTGCGCTGCAAAGAAAGGCTTTAGTGAACACAACCGCAGGTTGGCCAGGCAAGTCTCCATGGGGCTGAGAGTATAAACCGTTTCAACCATACTTGAGTGAGGGCAGAATGGCCAAACAGAAAAGAGGGAAACAGAAATTCATCCTCATATGCCTGATCATCCTGCTGGCTGGCGGCTCAGGAACATACCTCTACTTTGCCGAAGGGCAAAGCCCTGAGGTCGCCTTTGCTCCCCAGAGGTCCTATCTGGCTCCGAAAACCGAGATCACTGTGGAAGCTGCTGATGACAAGTCCGGCCTGGCTTCCCTTGAGGTCGTGGTTGAGCAGGGGGCCGATGAGGTTGTTGTGTTTTCTGAAAGATATCCCAAGGGCCACGAGGCGGCCCAAGCCACTCTCAGCCTTGAAGGGAAGGGGCTCAAGGACGGTCAGGCCAAAGTGATCATCAGGGCTCAAGACCATTCCTGGACCAATTTCTTCCAGGGCAACCAGGTTCAGGAAGAGGTTGAGTTTGTTATGGATTCCAGTCCTCCAAAGATCATCATGGAGAGCTTCACCCACAACCTCAACCAGGGCGGATCCGGTCTGCTGGGATTCAGGCTGTCAGAGGAGGCTGACAGGGCCGGAGTGGAGATCAAGGGGACCTTCTTTCCAGCCTATCAGCAGCCGAACGGACTCTATCTCTGCTTTTTCGCCTTTCCATTCTTTGCTGAGCCGGGCCAGGACAGACCCAGGGTCGTAGCCTGGGACCTGGCCGGAAACCAATCCCGGATCGGCTTTCACCATTTTGTGAATGCCAAACGCTTTGACAGAGTCAGGCTTCCGATCACGGACGGGTTTCTGCAGACCACCATGGGCCAGTTCGAAAACCTTTTCCCGGGTGCAAAAAACAATCTGCAGCTCTTTCTCAAGGTCAATCGGGAGCTGCGGGCCCAGAACCGCACAACCCTGCAGGAGATCGGGGCCCAGACCTCGAGCTCGCCTTTGTGGGAAGGCAGTTTCCTTCGTCAGCCAGGGGCGGCCAGGAGGGCCTCCTTTGGAACCACCAGGCAGTATGTCTATAACCAGGAAACAGTGGACACCCAGACTCATCTGGGTATTGATCTGGCTTCGGTTGCCCAGGCCAGGGTCCCGGCAGCCAACGACGGCCGGGTGGTCTATGCCGATTGGCTGGGCATCTACGGGCAGGTGGTCATTCTCGATCACGGCCTTGGCCTGCAGACCCTGTATGCCCACCTGTCCCACATTGGGGTCAGCAAGGGCGATGCAGTGCAAAAAGGGGAGGTCATCGGCCGGACCGGGGCTACCGGGCTGGCTGGCGGCGACCATCTCCATTTTGGGGTCATCATATCCGGAATCCCGGTCAATCCTGTTGAATGGTGGGACATGTCCTGGATCGAGAACAACATTGCGGACAAGCTTGCCCTGGGCAAGAAAGAAGACACATAGTGTGCTGCCAGACGGAGGGCCGCTCCAAGCGGCCAATGGCATCACAAAAGAGAGTTCCAATGCAAGCAGCCTTAAACCATGGGGTTGAGACTCATGCGGGGTCATGTAAGTGCTGTCGAGCTCTCTGCTACCACAATATGGTGCGGCCTTGTGGGGGATTCTTTTCCTACCAGGCAAGGATGTTTTTGAATTTTCTCAAGCCTGGTCATTCAACATCATGGCCGATAAAGAGTCTCTTGTAGAGATTCATCAGACAGGAGAGTCATGGTGTGTCTCCTCTCAGAGCTTTTGTTTTTGACACAGCATTGAAAGAGAGATACATAATATGCGTTGAGGCAAAGGCAGTCAAACCGGGAGGTGGAGATGTTTGAGATTCTGCAACGTGAGGAGATGGCTCAAGGCTCGGTGGTGCGCAACGAGATCAGTGCTCCCCGAATAGCAAGCAAGGCCCAGCCTGGCCAATTTGTCATTTTGAGGGCCAACGAAAAGGGTGAACGCATTCCGCTGACCATGGCTGACACCAATAAGAAGCGGGGAACGATCACCATTATTTACCAGGTCGTCGGCAAATCAACAGCTCTTTTTGCCAACATGCAGGTCGGGGAGCGTTTTCAGGACATCATCGGCCCTCTGGGCAAACCCACTGAGATCGAGAACGTGGGCACAGTGGTCTGCGTTGGCGGCGGAACCGGGGTTGCGGTGATGTACCCGATCACCAAGGCCTTCAAGGAGGCCGGGAACAGGGTCGTGGCCATCATCGGCTCCAGGACCAAGGATCTGTTGATCATGGAAGAGGAGATGAAGGCCGCCTCCACTGAGTTTCACGTCTGTACCGACGACGGTTCTTACGGCCACCACGGGTTTGTGACCGACAAGCTCAAGGAGGTTCTGGATTCGGAGAAGGTCAATCTGGCTGTGGGCATCGGTCCAGTGCCGATGATGAAGTTCGTGACCAGGATGACCAAAGAGTACGACGTCAAGACGATGGTCAGCCTGAACTCGATCATGGTTGACGGGACCGGCATGTGCGGGTGCTGCCGGGTCAGTATTGGCGGGGAGACCAAGTTCACCTGTGTTGACGGCCCGGAGTTCGACGGCCACCTGGTGGACTTCGAGGAGCTGACGACTCGTCTCCAGGCCTATACCCACCTGGAGAAGCAGGCTTATGAGAAGTACAAATGCGAGTGCCAGGCCGGTTAAAAAAACAGCAGCAGGTTGCATGCGAGATGGCCTTGAGCGGCAACAGGACATGATGTGAGCGGACACGATCAAGCGGATGAGGGAGGATTGTATGGCCCAGTCAAAGGATAAAAAGGAAAAGATTCCCCGCCAGCCCATGCCGGAGCAGGAACCGAAGGTCAGGGCCCGGAATTTTGACGAGGTGCCCCTGGGATACACTGTAGAGCTGGCCCAGCAGGAAGCGGCCAGGTGCCTGCAGTGCAAGAAGCCCACCTGTATCGAAGGCTGCCCGGTTGAGATCGATATTCCAGCTTTTATCCAGCATATCAAAGAGGGGGAGTTCACCAAGGCCATCCGGAAGATCTGGGAAAGAAACAGCCTTCCCGCTATCTGCGGCCGGGTCTGTCCCCAGGAAGACCAGTGCGAAGGGTCCTGCGTTCTGGCCAAGAAGGGAGAGCCCGTGGCCATCGGCAACCTGGAACGCTTTGCGGCCGATCATGAGCGGCGCTACGGCACCGGCGAGCTTCCCCCCAAGGCGAAATCCACCGGCAAGAAGGTGGCTGTGGTCGGATCCGGCCCCGCAGGTCTGACTGTGGCCGGGGATTTGATCCTCAAGGGCCACGATGTGACCGTGTTTGAAGCCTTTCACAAGGGGGGCGGTGTTCTGATTTACGGCATCCCGGAGTTCAGGCTCCCCAAGGAGATCGTGGCTTCCGAGCTGCATTTTCTGGAGAAGCTTGGGGTGAACATCGAGTGCAACGCTGTTGTCGGCAAGACCATCACCATGGACGAACTCTTTGACGAGTGGGGCTTCGACGCCGTGTTTATCGGCGTTGGAGCCGGTCTGCCCAGGTTTTTGAACATTCCCGGGGAGAACCTGATCGGCATCTACTCGGCCAATGAGTACCTGACCCGGGCCAATCTGATGAAGGCCTACCTCTTTCCGGAATACGACACCCCACTTGCAGTGGGCAAGGATGTGGTCGTGCTCGGGGCTGGGAACGTGGCCATGGACTCGGCCAGAACCGCGCTGCGCATGGGGGCGGAAAAGGTCCGCATCGTGTACCGGCGCTCCAGGGATGAGATGCCGGCCAGAGAAGCCGAGATCCACCACGGGGAGGAAGAGGGGATCGAATTTTTTCTCCTGACCAGCCCCAAGCGGTTTATCAGCGATGATCAGGGTCGGGTCAAGGGCATGGAATGCTTGAAGATGGAGCTCGGGGAACCGGATGACTCCGGACGGCGCCGCCCGGTTCCGGTTGAAGGCTCTGAATTCGAGCTGGACTGCGACCTGGCGGTGATTGCCGTTGGTGCTGACGCCAATCCGATTCTGACCTCGACCACTGAGGACCTGGCCCTGACCAAGCGGGGCTACATTGTGGCCGATCCCAAAACCGGCAAGACCTCGAAAAAGGCGGTCTGGGCCGGAGGAGACATTGTTACCGGGCAGGCTACGGTCATCCTGGCAGCCGGAGCCGGACGACTGGCCTCCAACTCGATCCACGACTACCTGACCATCGGCTGGTGATCCTGAAGAGCCTCCTGATGCGAAGGGCTTTCCTTGTCAGCGCAGCCTCTGGCCTGGTCTTTACCCACACATAGGACAGTGGGATTGAAGAAAGAGTTCCAAGAGTTTTTTAACCGCCCGCTCCCGATGGTCGCTTGACGAAGAGGACCAGAGGGACGGGATAAGCATTTTTGCCCCGGGCGACCCTCCCCGGGGCAAAGATGCCCGCCTGCGGCGCACACCTCAGCGTAATCCCCATGTCGCGTTAGCGAGGCGCCCTTTTGCCCTGATCAGCGTCGAGCAGGGCAAAGGATCCTACCCGTCCGCCCCTGGGTCTGCCTTGTCGTCAAGTGAGCGCAGCGAAAGGGTGGTTCAAGGCTTCTTTTCTTCAACACCCGCTCGATGACTTGATCGAACCCACTGTGTTCTGTGGTGCCATGCTCATCCTAGCTGCCTCCCTGACAGCTTTCCTTGCAGCTCCCCTTTTCCAAGAGGAGCTGTCCACAGGACTGAGGGGTTCGGGGAGCTGGCCAAAGGCCTGAGAGGTTGGGGCAGTTCCCCTCAGGCACGACAAGTCGTCAGTCTTTTATTCCTTTTACCATCCGCCCTCAACCCCCGACCTTCAGCCTGGCCAGAGTCTGGGCTGCCTTGACACCGCCTCCCTGAGTTGTTACTCAATTAGCACTCAAAATGTCAGAGTGCTAAAGAGGGAGGACCATGTCCTTAGATCACAGAGAAAGAGAAGTTTTGGGCATCATAGTCCACGCCTTCATCGAAAGCGCAACTCCGGTTGGATCCAGGTATGTGGCCAAGAAGTCGGCCTTGAGCCTCAGTCCGGCCAGCATGCGGAACATCATGGCCGACCTGACTGAAAAGGGATACCTGACCCAGCCCCACACTTCAGCCGGGCGTATCCCAACCAGCAAGGCCTTTCGTTTTTATCTCGAGTCTCTCTTCAAGCCGGCGATGCTCTCCCCGGGGAGCCGGGAAAAGATCAAAGACTCCCTGAGCACGGCTGGTTTGGGTTTCACTGACATCCTGGAGCATGCCTCCAAGCTGATCTCCAACCAGAGCAGTCAGGTGGGTATGGCCGTTGCTCCGCGAAGGAGCACGGTCCGATTCCATCAGCTCGATTTTGTCCTGGTCAGGCCGGGGCTGGTCATGGCCATCATGATCCTCCAGGGAGGGATCGTTCAAAATCGACTCCTGGCTGTGGAGCAAAAGATCACCACCGATGACCTGATCAAGTTCGGCAACTACCTGAACGAGAAGTTCCAGGGCCAGACATTGCTGGAGGTCAAGAAACAGATCATCGATGAGATGAAGCAGGCGGAAAACCAGTTCAATGCCATGTATTTCCGGGCCCTCGACCTGGCCAGGAACGCTGTCAACACCCCGCAATCCGACCGTGAGATCTTTGTGGAAGGCATGATCCACGTCCTGAATCGGGGCGAGCAGGTCGATTTTGCCAGCATGCGCGAGCTTCTGGAGTTTCTTGAGCAAAGGTCGAATCTGCTCGAAATTCTGGACAAGATTTCGGAAACCGAGGGCCTGATCGTGTCCTTTGGGACAGAGTTTTACGGGCCTGAACTTGAGAGCTGGAGCCTGATCTCGTCGCCCTACACCTTCAAGGGACAGCCCTTTGGACTGGTAGGAACCATTGGTCCCATCCACATGGATTACGCAAAAATGGTTCCCATGGTTGACTACGTGGCCAAGATGCTTACTGATATTCTTGAGACCAGATTTTGAGGTCTTTTCAACAGAATTTGCGAAAGGGCCCCTTGAGACCACAGCATTGTGCATGAATCGAGGGGCGTTTTCTTGTTCAGGAGGGAGTGCATGACCGAAAAAAAAGACCGTTCGAGAAAAGACGAGCCCAACGTGGCCGCCCAGGCTGAAGAGGAAGCTCAGACAGCTTCAGAGGTCCAGGATGAGCAGGCGCAGATCGGCCAGGAAGAGTTGCAGGCCCTGTGCCAGGAAAAGATCTGCCCTGAATGTCCGGAAAAAAAGGCCATGGACAATGAGATACTCAGGGTCAAGGCGGATGCCGACAATTTCAGAAAGCGGCTGTCCAGGGAAAAGGAGCAGCAGTGCACCTACGCTACCCAAGCCCTGATGGAGGACATCATTCCGGTTATCGACAACCTCGAGCTCGCTCTGGGTCACGGCCTCAAGGTCGAAGCCTGCAAGGATCTTGTCCAGGGTGTGCAGATGACCTTGAAGATCATGCAGGACACCCTGGGCAAGCATGGACTGAAGCAGATCGACTGCAGCGAGGGTGAATGCTTTGACCCTGCCTGGCACGAAGCCCTGGCCGAAGAGCCGCGAAACGACATGGAAAGCGGGCTCATCTGTCAGGTCATGCAAAAGGGCTACAGCCTGCATGACCGGGTCATCCGACCGGCTAAGGTCATGGTCAGCAAAAATTGTTAAAAAAGTGTGCTGACCCCTTTACTAAGGGCAAATCAATCTTAATTTACAAACTAGCAAACACGTGCAGGAAATTTTTCCGAGGAGGATGATGTATGGGTAAGATCATAGGAATTGACTTGGGCACAACCAACAGTTGTGTGTATGTCATGGAAGGTAAGGAATCGAAATGCGTCCCCAACCCCGAAGGCGGACGGACGACACCTTCCATTGTCGCTTTTACAGATAAGGACAGGCTGGTTGGAGAGCTGGCCAAGCGTCAGGCCGTGACCAACCCTGAGCGGACCGTTTTTTCCATCAAGCGCTTGATGGGCAGGGATTATGACGCCAAGGTCATTGAGAAATGGAAGGAGCAGAGCCCGTACAAGATCGTTCCAGGTTCCAACAACGACGCCTATGTCGAGGTCCAGGGCAAAAAGTACAGCCCCCCGGAGATCTCGGCCATGATTCTGCAGAAGCTCAAGAAAGACGCCGAAGACTACCT
This sequence comes from uncultured Desulfohalobiaceae bacterium, assembly GCA_964403955.1. GTDB lineage: Bacteria > Desulfobacterota > Desulfovibrionia > Desulfovibrionales > Desulfothermaceae > CAYOID01. The sequence continues at coordinate 35,652 of CAYOID010000002.1, forward strand.
GGGCGAGAAGGTCACCGAAGCTGTGATCACGGTCCCGGCCTATTTCAACGACAGTCAGAGGCAGGCCACCAAGGACGCCGGCAAGATCGCCGGTTTGGACGTCAAGCGGATCATCAACGAGCCCACTGCCGCTTCACTGGCCTATGGGCTGGACAAGAAGTCCAACGAAAAGATCGCGGTCTATGACTTGGGAGGGGGGACCTTCGACATCTCCATCCTGGAGGTCGGCGACAACGTTGTTGAGGTCAAGGCCACCCATGGAGACACCTTTCTGGGCGGAGAGGACTTTGACCAGGCCGTGCTCAACGATCTCGTGGACCAGTTCAAGAGGGAGAACGGGATCGACCTGGGTCAGGACCGGATGGCCCTGCAGCGCCTGAAAGAAGCTGCAGAAAAGGCCAAGAAGGAGCTCTCCTCCACCATGGAGACTGAGATCAATCTGCCGTTCATCACGGCTGACCAGAACGGCCCCAAGCACATGAACCTCAAGCTCAGCCGAGCCAAGCTGGAGTCCCTGACCTCCGACCTGGTTGAGCGGACCATGGGGCCCTGCAAGCAGGCCATTCAGGATGCAGGCCTTTCAGTGAACGACATTGACGAGGTCATTCTTGTCGGCGGCATGACCCGGATGCCCTTGGTCCAGAAGAAGGTTCAGGAGCTCTTCGGCAAGGAGCCGCACAAGGGGGTCAACCCGGATGAAGTCGTGGCTATGGGCGCAGCTATCCAGGGCGGCATTCTGGCTGGAGACGTCAAGGATGTGCTCCTGCTGGACGTGACTCCGCTTTCTCTGGGTATTGAGACCATGGGCGGCGTGTTCACCAAGCTGATCGAAAAGAACACCACCATCCCGACCAAGAAGAGCCAGGTCTTCACCACTGCGGCTGACAATCAACCTTCGGTTTCCATTCACGTCCTGCAGGGCGAGCGGCCGATGGCCAGCGACAACAAGAGTCTGGGCCGTTTCGATCTCGAGGGCATACCACCGGCACCGCGGGGGGTCCCCCAGATCGAAGTCACCTTTGACATCGACGCCAACGGGATCGTCAATGTCTCGGCCAAGGACACCGGAACCGGCAAGGAGCAGTCCATCCGGATCCAGGCCTCCAGCGGTCTGAGTGAGGAAGAAATCGACAAGATGGTCAAGGATGCCGAGTCCCACGCCGCAGATGACGAAAAGAAGCGCAAGCTCATTGAAGCCCGGAATCAGGCCGACACCCTGATCTACAGCACGGAAAAGTCCCTGCGCGATCTTGGGGACAAGGTGGAGGCCAACGTGAAGAGCGACATCGAATCCAAGATCGAAGAGCTGAAGAAGGTCATGGAAGGCGAGGATGAGGAGGCAATCAAGAAAGCCACTGACGATCTCTCTCAAGCTTCACACAAACTGGCCGAGCAGCTCTATCAGCAGCAGAGCCAGGGCGGCGGTGGCCAGGCCGGCGATGCCGGCGCTGGAGCAGCCGGCGGGGCTCAAACCAACGCTGAAGACGAGGATGTTGTCGACGCTGAGTACACCGAGCAGAAATAAGGACCAAACCGTGGGACCACGGCCTGTACCTTGACAGGTCCGACTCCCCTTTCTATATCTAGGCCTGGTCATCGGGTGGCATCCTGATGGCCGGGCTTTTTTATGCCCTCGTATGAACTTCATGAGCCCAAATATTCAGCGCAGCCAGAGGCTGCGCTGACATACAATCAGGAGATAACGTCTGTATGGGCCAGTGTCTGCGTTTCTGGGCGATTTTTCTGGGCCTGAGCCTCTTTTTGGGGTTTGGGTGCGCTCCCCGGAAAATTGAGCCCCCCCCCACACCGGAACAGCAGTTCGCCAGTTTGCAGAAAAGGGCTGATCAGGCCTGGTCCAGCGGCCGGTATGCCCTGAGCGAAACCCTGTATCTGAATATTCTGGACAACGAAGGCCTGGACCGGGACACCCTGATGAAGGCCTGGGAGAGGGCAACGGCCAGTGCTTTCAGGGCCGGACATGTCCAGAAAAGCAGGGATCATCTCGCGGCCTGGGCCGAGGGTGTGCAGGGGGCCAAACAGACCTGGGGCTGGCAGCGCCTCAATGCCTTGAGCTTTGACGATCCGGCCAGAATGGAGACCAGGCTCCAGTCCCTGCTCAAGAGCCCGGATTACCCCTGGCCGGTCAGGCAGGAAGCGGCCTGGTTTCTGGCCCGCCATTTTCTGGACCAGGACAGGCCTGCACGGGCCTGGGAGGTCCTGGAAACGGTTTACGACCTGGCCGATACCGAGGAGCAGAAGTTTGAGCTGGAAGACAGGCTGCTGAGCACGATCAAAAGCTTTGAGGAGTCCGACTGGGAGACGATCGAGCCGTCCCTGGCGGAGCAGGATCCTGGTCAATACCCGTATGCCCTGCTGAAGTGGCAACTGGCCAGGAAACGTTTTCTGTCCGGCCAGGCCACCTGGCTCAGGACATGGGAGGATCTGACCAGGATTCTCGGCTCTGCTGAGCTGACCGACCTGGAACGACTCAGGTCGGAGCTGGATTTTCTGGAAGACAACTACGGCCGGCCATTTTTCGGGATTGCCTTTTTGCTGCCTCTCAGCGGAGGCTACCAGGACATCGGGTGGAAGGTGCTCAGGGGGGCCGAAATGGCTCAGTATCAGCTGAGCCGCCTTGGCCTGAACGTGCAGATCAGAATCATCAACACCGAATCCGATGACTGGCTGCAGCAGCTCAAGGATTTGCCCAGCGGGTTTTCCCAGGTGGGCGGCCCTTTACGCAGCCAGATCTGGAAAACGGTGGTCCAGAACAACCTCCTGTTGAACAGGACGTTTTTTGCTTTCAGATCCACTTTGGCCCCTGCAGATGAAGGGGTTGACGGGTACCGCTTCTTTCCCAGCCATAAGGACCAGGTCCGGCCCCTGATTCAGGCTGTGACCAAGGAGCTGGACATCAACCGGTTCGGCATCCTCTATCCCAAGGGTGACTATGGCCGGAGGATGGCCAGTGCTTTCTGGCAGGAAACCGTCACCAATCAAGGACAGCTGGCCGCCTTGGCCGGTTACGACCAGGGCAGGCCCTCGGATTGGAAGCAGAACGTGGCCGAGTTCCTGCAGGTTCCCGAGGAGGTGCTCCAGGACCGAAAAAAAGAGGATCGGGAGCCCAGCGAGACCGAGGTTACCCGTCAAGACCCTGATTTCGGAGCCGTTTTCATCCCGGACAGCTTCCAGCACGCACAGCTTCTGATCCCGGAGTTTTTCTTTTTTGACGAGGACAGGCTGATCTTTCTCGGGCCTGCCTTGTGGAGCCAGCAGGCAAAACGCGTTTCCAAGCTGGATCGGCAGTTCTATCAGCTGACCCTGATGCCGGGAGCCTGGTGGGACAACAATCCCGGACCGGCCATGTCCAATCTCAAGGACCTGCTGCAGACAACCGTCCAGGGGGGCCCGGATTTCTGGGTCGGTCTGGGCTTCGACTTCCTGCGCTTCGCCCATCGGATCTTTTCCCAGACATCGGTTCAGTCCAGACAGGCTCTGAATCAGAAGCTGGCCGGGCTGGACGATTTCAGCTGGAGCATGGCCCCTATGCATTGGGACCATTACGGCCGGGCCTCCCAGGACCTTTACCTGTTTGAGCTCCAGGGGGAAAGAATGATCAGGGCCGATCTCAAGACCATGGGCAGGCTGTTGGAAAAAAGGCGCAAGCTGCACGAGCAGAGGGATCAGACTGCCAGGGGCGAGCAGCAGGCAGAGGGCCCGCAGGACCCGCCCGAATGACGGCTGGGCTGAACCTTGAAACCACGAGAAGAGAATCTGGCTTTGCCAGAGGCAAAGCTGGATTGGAACAGGAGCTGGACCGGACATGAAGATCAGCAAGGACGAAGTGGCCAGGGTGGCTGGCCTGGCCAGGCTCAAGTGCGGCGATGAGCAGCTGAAGCTCTATGCCAGGCAGCTGGACGACATTCTGCAGTACATGGATACCCTGAACGAGCTCGAGACCGCAGGGGTTGAGCCTTTGTATTCACCGGTCTTCCACGAACGGGCTTATCGGGAGGACGAGGCCCGGCAGGAGTATGCCCGGGAAGATGTCCTGTCCAACGCCCCGGAGACGGACGGGACCTACTTCATCGTCCCCAAAGTTTTCTGAATGCGGACCGGTTTCTGGTCCGCATTCAGAAAACTTTGGATATTTGCTTGAGAAGAATTGGAAAAGAAGAGATGACCATGAGCAAGATTTCGTCCATGAGCCTGGAAGAGCTCCGGGGTCTGCTGAGGGACCGGGACCTGACCGTGCAGGAGGTGGTCAGGGCAAGCCTGGAGAGGATCGAGGCCACTGAACCTGTGGTCAACAGCCTCTTGTACCGAAATGGAGAACAGGCCCTCAGCCTGGCCGAGGCCATGGACCGGCAGGGCCCTGAACCGAACAAGCCCCTCTGGGGGGTCCCGGTGATCGTCAAGGATGTCCTGGCCACCAAAGGCCTCCCGTCGACCTGCGGCTCAAAGATGCTGGAACACTTCAGGCCGTTTTACGATGCCCATGCCGTGGGCCGGCTCAAAGAGTCCGGGGCCATCGTGCTTGGAAAGTCGAACATGGACGAGTTTGCCATGGGCTCGTCCACCGAGAATTCAGCCTTTGGGCTGACCAGAAACCCCTGGAATCCGGAGAGGGTTCCAGGGGGGTCCAGCGGCGGTTCCGCCGCCAGTACCGCCTCAGGCCAGACTCCTGTCGCTCTGGGTACGGATACTGGGGGGTCCATCAGGCAGCCGGCCGGGTTCTGCGGGATAGTCGGACTCAAGCCCACGTACGGCCGGGTGTCCAGATTCGGGCTCATCGCCTACGGTTCCTCCCTGGACCAGATCGGGCCATTGACCAGGACTGTCCAGGATGCGGCCACAGTGCTTGAGGTCATCGCAGGCCACGACTCCAAGGACGCCACCTCCTCTCCCGAGCCTGTCCCGGCTTTTGGACGGACCTGTGCTGACCTCAAGGACTTGAAGGGGGTCAAGCTCGGCGTACCCAGGGAATACTGGGGACATGGACTCAGCCGTGAGGTCGACTCGGTCTGCCGCAGGGCCCTGGACACTGCCAGGGAGTGCGGTGCAGAGCTGGTCGAGGTCTCCCTGCCCAGTTCCCCTTACGCCATTGCAGCCTACTACATCATCGTCATGGCTGAAGCCAGCTCCAATCTGGCCAGGTATGACGGAGTGCGTTACGGCCACCGGAATACCTCGGCCAAAGACCTGCTTGAAATGTACATGCTCAGCCGGACCGAAGGTTTTGGTCCGGAGGTCCAGCGCAGGATTATTCTGGGAACCTATGTCCTGTCTGCAGGATATTATGACGCCTACTACAAAAAGGCAGCTCAGGTCAGACGGCTGATCAGGGACGAGTACCTCCAGGTCTTAAAGCAGTGCGACCTCATCTGCGCACCGACAGCTCCCACAGCCGCCTTCCCCATTGGGGAAATGGCGGGCGATCCATTGCAGATGTACCTCACAGACGTGTTCACCAATCCTTTGAATCTGACCGGTCTCCCTGGATTGTGCCTGCCAGCCGGTCTTGGGCCGGAGACGTCCATGCCCATCGGACTTCAGCTCTTTGGGCCGGCCTTTGGCGAGGAAAGGCTCCTTCAGGTCGGGACTGTCCTGGAGCAGGCCCTGGACCCCCTGCCCCAGCCGTTTGGCCTTGTTTCCTGAGGGGGCTGCCGGGCAGTCTTGTCCTTTCGATCCGAACACGAACATGAAGATCGCAGTCGCCGTCAGCGGCGGAGTGGACAGCTCCCTGGCCCTTCTCCTTCTCAGGGAGCAGGGCCATGATCCCCTTGCCGTGCATGCCCATTTCTGTCCTCCTGAACCGAGGGCGGTCCGGGTCAGAGACGAGCTGGCTGCGGCCTGCAGACGCCTGGATGTGCCCTATCATGTTCTTGATCTGAGTTCTGCTTTTCGGGAGCGAATCATCGAGCCCTTTGTCCGGGAGTACTGCTCCGGGCTGACCCCGAACCCCTGCGCCCTGTGCAACAAGCGGATCAAGTTCGATCTGCTGCTCCGGTCCGCTCAGGGTTTGGGGGCTCAGAAGCTGGCCACTGGGCACTATGCATGCCTTCAGCCCGGCCTGGACGGAGGCCTTGGCCTCTTTCGGGGGCTGGACCGGTCCAAGGAACAGAGCTATTTCCTGTCGTTGCTCTCCAGGGAGCAGCTGGAGCAGGCCTGCTTCCCTCTGGGGACCTGGACCAAGACAGAGACGGTTGCGGCCTTGGAGAAACGGTCGTTTCCGGTCGTTGCCCCTTCAGAGAGCCAGGAGATCTGCTTCATCCCGGACAACGACTACCGGGGCTTTGTGGAGCGCCAGGAGGTCAGTCTGCCGGGCCCCGGCACGATCCTTGATTCAGCCGGAGCCGTGCTCGGCCGCCACCAGGGTCTGCATCGGTACACCATCGGCCAGCGAAAAGGGCTGGGTATTCCCTACAGCGAACCCCTGTATGTGCTGCACAAGGATATGCGCACCAACGCCCTCATTGTGGGCACCAGAGATGAGCTTAAGTCGCGGGCCTGCCTGGTCGGCCGGGTGAGCATGCTGACCGGTTTCGAGCAGTGGCCCGAGGAGGTCTGGGTGCAGACCATTTATCGACATCAGGCCAAACCGGCCCGGGTCTCCAGGCAGGACCATTGTCTGCGGGTCGAATTTCTCGAGCCTCGATCGCCGGCCACTCCAGGGCAGGTGGCCGCATTCTACTCTGCCCGGGGCCAGGTGCTGGGAGGAGGACTGATTGAAGACCAGGCTTGATTTTGATTTCTTCACCACCTTTACCCAGGGATGCAAGATCAACCAGTATGAGACCCAGGCCCTGCGCGAGGCCTGGCTGGCTCAGGGATGCAGGGAGGCCGGCGGGCCGGGGCAGGCCAGGGTCGTCCTGATCAACAGCTGTGCCGTCACAGACCGGGCTGTTCAGGACCTGCGCAAGACGGTCAGGCGATTTCACACCAGCCAGCCCCAGGCGGATATCGTGGTCACCGGGTGTGCAGCCCGGGCTTTTGCAGATCAGATCAGGGACCTTCCAGGCATTGCGGCCATTGTGCCCCAGGAGGACAAGGCCGGGCTGGCCAGTCCCTGCCCCAGGGTGAATAACGGCCTGGCAGAGCTGGAGCCTGTCCAGGCAGGGATGGGGTATCGGATCTTTGACCTGTCCATCAGCAGCTTTGCCAGGGCCAGGCCGGTCCTCAAGATTCAGGACGGGTGCTCCCAGTTCTGCACGTACTGCATCGTGCCCCACACCAGGGGAGGCCCCAGGAGCAGAGACCCGGAAGAGATCCTGGCCGAGGCAAGGCGGCTGATCCGGGCAGGTCATCACGAGCTGGTCATCAGCGGCATCAATCTGGCCCAGTACCGGGCGCCTGAAAGGGGCCTCAGAGGGTTCTGGGACCTCGTCCACTGGCTGGACAAGGAGCTGTCTGAAAAGGAGGGTTCGGGTTTCAGGCTGCGCCTGAGCTCGCTGGACCCGGTTCTGCTGTCCGAGGAGGGCCTGGATGTGCTCACAAGAGCCTCAAGCGTCTGCCCTCACGTGCACGTGTCCATGCAGAGCGGCAGTCCGGATGTGCTCAGGGCCATGGGCCGGAAGCCCTCCAGCCCGGAGATGGCCAGACGCTTTTTCCAGCAGGTGCATGATATCTGGCCGGTCTTTGGTTTGGGACTGGATGTGCTCCTGGGGTTTCCAGGGGAGACTCAGGCCGATTTCGAGCTCAGCCAGAAGGTATGTTCAACTCTTGATCCCACCTATGCCCATGTGTTCTCGTACTCCCGGCGCCCGGGGACTGTGGCTGCAGATTTCGAGGATCAGGTCGAGGAAAGGGTCAAAAAAGAGCGCAGCCGCCTCCTGCGCAGCCAGGTCAAGTGCAGGCAGCGGGCATTCTGGGACAAGCTCCTTGGCCGGGATTGTCTGGAGGTGGTCCTGGAGGGGCTGGAACCCCCAGTGGGCATGAGCGAGTTCTACACAGTATGCCGCCTGACTCAAAGACCCGCAGGTGCAGTCAAGGGGTCGTTGATCAAAGTCCGGCCGGTTGAAGTCGTGGAGGACGGCCTCCTGGTGGAGCCGGTTAAGGCTGCCCAGTGCCGTGTCTTATAAGTCCTGTCCTGTGTGGTGGCAATTTGATGCGTTGATTTTTTTTTCAAACTTGACCCACTATCTATCAACGACACGGAAATTCCAATTACGAACATCGAAATTCGCACCAAGCTCGAATAAAAGAACAAAACGCCAAAAACTGAGTCAATACTTTTGAGACGCAGTTCTAGGTGAATACGTCTGAGCTTTCGAACCGCTTCAAGGCTGAGAAGACAGGGCCGCCCTACTGGGGAAGGAGCCTGGGTCCGGGTAGGCCGCCGTTTTCCAACTGGGGAAGAAGCCGGAGTCCGGGTAGGCCGCCGCTTTCCAAGCGGCCGGCTCTGGGGAGATGCAGAGGGCAGAAGACAGAGGGCAGAAGAAAAACAGTGAATGCAAGTACCTGGCTTGTTGCAACGTCTGGGGTGGCTTGTGGAGCTTGAGTGGGCTGGCCTTAGGGACAAGGCCGCCCTGCGGCAGAGAAAGCCCCAAGGAGTTTCCGGCTCAGATGCCTTTGAGTGGACAGCTGTTTTTTCATCGATCAATCTGGTTTGAGAACTTGCCATGAGCACACCCCAGAGCCCAGATCCCATGCTGGCTGTCCTGTCCATCCTGAGCAGCAGGTGGGACGATTTCTGGCCTGGTCTGCTCCAGGAGCTGCGGCCCTGTTTCGGTCCTGTTGAAGACGTGACTGAGCCTTTTGAGTTCCGGGAGACGCGCTACTATGACCAGGAGCTGGGGACTCCGCTGAAGCGCAGGATGATCAGCTTCAGGGACCTGGTCGACCCCGCCGGGCTGGCGGACATGAAAGTCTTCACCAACCGGCTCGAACAGGGTCATGCCCGCCCGGACGGGCGGCGTCTTTTCAACCTGGATCCCGGCTTGCTCTCCCTGGAGAGGCTTGTTCTGGGCACAGGAAAGAATTACACTCACCGCATTTACTTGAGCCAGGGGATCTGGGCGGATTTGACCCTGATTTATCAGCACAAGGGGTGGCAGAGCCTGCCCTGGACCTTTCCGGACTACAGGGGACGGCGCATGCAGGCCATTTTGACCCGGTTCCGGGAAGGCTACAAGCACAAGCTTCAGGACTGGAAGGCGGGGACGGCTCTTTCCCGCTAGACGACTGGAAAAGGGGAGCAGCCAGGGGAGCAGGAAGAGAAGCACCCCCGAAAGTTTCTGCCCAGATCAAGCTGGCTGTATGAAGGCGACACGCTCTGATCAAAAGCAGGGAAATTTTTTCAGTTCAAACCCAAGGCTTCAGCGCAGCTCGAGGCTGCGCTGAAGCCTGAAGCCACTTTCTTACATTGCGATCACTGATGTGGAGTTGAACATGGTCAAGAGCATGACCGGATACGGATCCTTGAGCCAGGAAAGCGAAACGTGTGCCCAGCACTGGGAAATCAGGAGCGTGAACTCCAAGCAGTTCAGCCTGCGCTTCAGGGTGCCCCATTATCTTAAAGGCCATGAACAGTCCTGGGAGCGCCAGATTCGCCAGGCATGCAAGCGGGCCCGGATCGAGGTCGATCTCAACGTGCAGCTCTTCCGACCCGAAGCTGTCCCGGTCAGCCTGAACAGGCCCCAGGCCAGGGCCATGCTGAATCAGCTCTCTGAGCTGGCCAGGGAGGCGGGCCTTTCTTTTGAGCCGGATGTGAACCGGCTGATGAACCTTTCCGGGGTCTGGCAGGAGACAGCCACTGCCCAGGACGACAACCTGGCTTCAGAGCTGAGCCAGGGCCTGGCCCAGGCCCTGGAGGACTGGAATCAGAGTCGTGTTCGGGAAGGACAGGCCCTGAGAACCGATTTGGAACACCGGCTGGAGCTCGTGAAGCAGTGGCTTCAGGAGCTGGAGGGCTCGGCCCAGGACCTGGCCCGGGAGAAGTTCACGACCCTGCAGGACAGGGTGCAAACCTTGCTCGATTCGGCCCAGCTGGACCAGGACAGGATGTATCAGGAGCTGGCCCTGCTGGCGGACAAGCTCGATGTGACCGAGGAGCTTGTCCGCTTGCGGGCTCATCTGTCCAATTTGTCCGAACTCCTTGCTGCTGATGACGACAATGGCCGCAAGCTCGATTTTGTGCTCCAGGAGTGTTTTCGGGAGATCAATACTTGCGGGAACAAGGCCCAGAACACTGCTGTGAGCTCACTGGCGGTGAACATAAAGACCGAACTGGAGAAATGCCGGGAACAAGTGCAAAACCTGGAGTGAACATGGGCGTCAAACACCTCTTGAATATCGGATTCGGCAATTTTGTGGTCTTGAGCAGGGTGGTGGGCATCGTCAATCCCGGGTCGTCTCCCATGCGCCGCCTCCGGGAAGATGCCCGCCAGGACGGCCGGCTGGTGGACGCCACCCAGGGCAGGAAGACCAGGTCGATCATCATCACTGATTCCAACCATGTTTTTTTGTCCGCCCTGCAGGCGGAAACAATCGGACAGCGTTATACAGACAAGGAGACCGAACGTGGAGTCTAGGTCCAGGGGACAGATGTACGTGCTCTGCGCCCCGTCCGGGGCAGGCAAGAGCACGCTGGTGTCCATGCTGCTCAAGGAGTTCGACGCGTTTTCCTTTTCCGTGTCCTTCACCACCCGTGCCCCGCGAAAGGGGGAGGTCAACGGCCGGGAGTACCACTTCGTCAGCCGGGAGGACTTTCAGCAGTTGATCCAGGCTGGGTTCTTCGCCGAGTGGGCCGAGGTCCACTCCAACCTCTACGGCACGCCCAGGCAGGCCACCCTTGAGGAGCTCGAAGCCGGGAAGGACATGCTCTTTGACATCGACATCCAGGGGGCCAGGCAGCTCAGGCAGAACCTGCAGGTGGGGGTCTCCATCTTCATTCTGCCTCCCAGCATTGATGTGCTGGCCCAGCGGCTGCGGACCAGGAATACCGAGGACCAGGAGGCAATTGCCAGGCGTGTTCAAGCCGCCCGGGAAGAAATTGTGGCTGCCCCAGAATTTGACTACTGGCTGGTCAATGACGACCTGCATCAGGCCTATGACCGCCTCAGGGCCGTGTATCTGGCTGAAAAGTGCCGGCCGGAGTGCCAGCCTGGACTGCTCAGGGACGTCCTCGAAAACAGGGCCCAGGGGAGCACAACCATCAGTGAGGGCCGAAAATGAACCAGAAGAAGCAGACCGATATGGAGGCCCGGCAATTTGTTGATGAACGGGGCAAGCTTCAAGGGGTTTTCTCAACCAAGTCGGTGAGCAAGGTCGGCATTGGGTCGACGCAGCGCAAGACCATCCAGAAGCACTACTTCATGGTCAAGGAAATCGACAACGAGCAGGTTGAGGTCCAGTTCTTGAACAAGAACTATGTCCCGGCCGGTCCCAAGAGGGTCCTGGACAAGGACGAGGTTCTGGAGAAATTCTCCCCTGAGCCTGAGTTCTACACCTACACAGTCTACCCCAAGATGCGGGAGCTGCAGAAGACCATTGCCAGGGGCGAACGGCATCGCAAAAAAGGCGAGTCTTTCAGCGCCGAGTTCGAGTTCAACAACGCCCTGAAGGTGGATGAGGTGAACATCAGGGCCAATTTCGGATTGGGGCTGACCTATCTGGATCGGGGGGAAACCGGCAAGGCTGAGGATATTTTCCAGCGTCTGGTCAAGCTTGACGCTGCATTTGAAAGCCAGCACAAACACCTGTTCAACGATTTCGGGATCAGCCTGCGCAAGAACAAAATGTTCGATCAGTGCCTGGAGTACTACCAGCGGGCCCTGGAGCTGACCCAGGAAGACGAGCACCTCTACCACAACATTGCAAGGGTCCATCTGGAGATGGGCAACATCAAGGAAACCCTCCAGGCTCTCAAAAACGCCCTGAAGATCAATCCGGATTTTGCAGAGGGCAAGAATTTTTTGAAATACCTCAAACAGAAAGGGTATCTTTCATAATTCAGCCTCTGGCGAGGCTGAATTATGAATTCCTGCGGCTTTCTCCGGATTCTGACAGCCGCATTGAGGCCCTGGGGAGAAGCAGAGGGCCGAAGACAGAAGACAGAAGACAGAGGGCAGAGGACAGAAGACAGAGGTCAGAGGGCAGAGGACAGAAGAAAAACAGTGAGTGCCAGTGTCTGGCTTGTTGCAACGTCTGGGGTAGCTTGTGCAGCCTGTCTGGGCTGGCCTTAGGGACAAGGCCGCCCTACTGGGGAAGGAGCTGGGTCCGGGTAGGCCGCCCTTGTCCCAAGGGCCGGCCCTGGGGAGAAGCAGAGGACAGAAGACAGAAGACAGAGACCAGCAGCTGCCGCGGCGATAGACCAAAGCCTGAACAGTCAACCGGCAAAGGACATACTAAGGGGAGCGAAAATTCTTTACATTGAGCTCCCCGTAGTAGCCGCGCCTGATGGCGCGGCTCGCGCACGAAGCAAGCGGGAATTGACTTCCTGCGCTGCTGAGTGCAGCGTGCAAAAAGTCAAAAAACTTTTTGCCCTCATGAGTAACAGTCCAGCAATGACAAGTTGCCTGTCATCATTGAAGAGGTGCAAGCGTGTTTTGCAGATGGATTCCCAGAGAGTCGCAGGGAGGTGAAGAGCCGCCCGAGCTGAAGACCTGGGCCAGGGAGCTGAACATCTCGGACTTCCTGGCCAGGCTGCTTTGGCGTCGCGGTTTGAACACCTTGAGGGACATGGATGTCTTTCTCGGCCCTGGCCTGCGGCATCTGGAACCTCTGGAAGCATGGCCCGAGGCGCTTGAAGCGGCTCGAGTCCTGGCCCAGGCTGTGCAAAACGATGCCCGGGTGGCTGTCTGGGGCGACTACGATGTGGACGGAGTCACGGCCTCTGCCCTGGCGGTCCTTTTTTTGCGCAACAGAGGGATTTCGCCAACATGTCACCTCCCGGACAGAGGCGAGGAAGGGTACGGCCTGAACGTTGCCGGGGTGGAGCGTCTGGCTGAACAGGGGATGCGCACCCTGCTCACTGTGGACTGCGGCATCGCCGACCTTGAGGCAGTGGAGCGGGCCAGAGAACTTGGGATGACCGTGGTGATCACGGATCACCACCTTCCCGGGCAAAGCCTGCCCAATGCCCAGGCCATTCTCAATCCCAGGCTGGGCGAGTCGCCCTATCCCAACGTGGCCGGGGTGGGGGCTGCCTTTGTGCTCATGGCCGCACTGAACAAGCTTCTGCCCGGCCAGCCCGACGACATGCGCCGCTATCTGGATCTGGTGGCTTTGGGGACCGTTGCGGACGTGGTTCCGCTGACCCCGGAGAACCGCATTCTGGTCAAGAACGGGCTGCTCCTTCTGGGAGAAGCCAAGCGGCCGGGCATTTTCGCCCTCAAGGAGGTCAGCAGCCTGCCGCCCGCGGCACCCATGGGTTCAGGCCAGGTGGGGTTCAGTCTGGCCCCGCGGATCAACGCTGCCGGCAGGCTGGGTTCCCCCCAGACCGCCCTGGACCTCTTGCTGGCCCCGGACTTGAGTTCAGCCAGGCCCTTGGCTGCGGAGCTGGAAAAACTGAATCAGCAGCGGCGCAAGATCGAAGACGATATCCTGACCCAGGCCCTGGAACAGGCCCGGGAGCAATCAGGCCGGGCCGGTCTTGTTCTCTTTGATGAGTCCTGGCATCAGGGGGTGATCGGGATCGTGGCCTCCAGGGTGGTGGAACACTCGAACCGCCCGGCCCTCCTGCTGACCAAAGATGGCCGGCAGCTCAAAGGATCAGGGCGAAGCATCCCGGAGTTCGACCTCTACCAGGGATTGTCCGAATGCTCCGGGGTTTTGACTGGATTCGGGGGCCACAGGCAGGCTGCCGGAGTCAAGATCGACCCGGACCGGGTGGAGGACCTGCGGCAGGCCTTTCACCTTGCCGTGGTCAATCAGATCGGATTGCAGCCCCTGGACCCCAAGCTCAAGCTGGAAGCTGTCCTGGGCCTCAAGGCCGTGGATGTCAATCTGGTCAAGGAGATCGACCTTCTGCAGCCCTTTGGGCCGGGCAACCCCCAGCCCATCTTTCGTTCCAAACCCCTCAAGGTCCGCAAGCACAAGATTTTCGGCAAGAACCACGTCTCTCTCGAGGTCCGTGATGAACAGGCCGGGGTGACCATGCTCGGCAAGGCCTGGCGTCAGGCGGATCGCCTGACCGCCGACCTGACGGGCCAGTCGGTGCTGTTTGCCTTCACCCCGAGGCTCAACCACTACAACGGCATGACCAGCATCGACCTGCAGGTCCGGGATCTGTGCCTGGCCAGTGAGTTCACTTCTTGACCTTGAGGATGACTTGTCGTATAAGTGGTACATGTTGAGATCCCTTGGGAGGTGAAGAAGATGCGAGTTGTCTCTTTTTCTGAGGCCCGGAATGCTCTCAAATCCGTTCTTGACAATGTGGTTCAGGATGCGGACTGCACGATCATCACCCGGCGGGATGCTGAAGATGCTGTCGTGATGTCGCTGGATTATTACAACAGCTTGATGGAAACCGTATACTTGCTGAAATCGCCAGCCAATGCCGCTCACTTGGCCGAATCCATCGAACAGTACAAGTCCGGAAAGGTGATTGAGCGAGACATTGATGAGTAGGCTGCTGGCGTGGACACATGCTGCCTGGACTGACTACGTGTACTGGCAGAGTCAGGACAAGAAGACGCTCAAACGAATCAACAAGCTGATAGCAGATACATTACGTTCTCCTTTTGAAGGCATTGGCAAGCCGGAAGCCCTCAAGGAGAATCTCTCCGGGTTATGGTCGAGGCGGATCGATGAGACGAACCGCTTGGTCTATGTTGTGGATGAGACCCACATCACTATCATATCCTGCCGCTACCACACCTGACATGCTTTTTGCCCCCGCCCGCTTTAATTCTCCTCAAATCGCAGATAATCCCCCAGGATCACCTTCAGCCCGAACCCGGGGAAGTTGACCTCATACCTGTTCGGGGGCATGAACCTGACGACCTTGCCCTGGCCGAAGATTTTGTGCGAGCAGCGGGCCTGGGCCGGCACTGCGCTCTGTCTGTCCGGCCCTGCGGTCTCGTTTCTGGAAGGGTCGGGACGGCTGGGGGCCTTGGCCAGGGTGCCGCTGTAGCGTTCCCGGAGCTCCTCGAATGTGGCCGGTTCCAGCTCGGCCACGAAAGGGCTGACCATGGCCGGGTCGCTTCGGCTCTGACTGCGGTTGTGGATGGTCTCGGGCACGCTGAGCCCCAGGTACTCCTTGGCCCTGGTGCAGGCCACATAAAAGAGGCGGCGTTCCTCCTCCATGGCTTCCACGTCCATCTGGGCATGCCTGGAGGGAAAGCGGTCCTCCACCAGGTCCAGAATGATCACCGCCGTCCATTCCAGGCCCTTGGCCGAATGGACCGTGGACAGGATCAGGGTGTCCTCCGGGGGTTCGTTTCCGCCCAGGTTGTCCGGGTGTTCCAGACTGAGCTCGGAAAGGAAGACGTCCAGGTCCTGGTAGGCTGAGGCGATCTGGGCCAACTGCTCCAGCCCGACCTGGCGCTTGGGGTAGTCGTCGGGATAAGCGGCCTGGAGATAGGGCTGGTAGTGTTCGAAAACCTTCTCCAGGGCGTACATGGGGGGGGGCTGCTCCATGCGCAGGGCTTCGATGAGCTCCAGAGTGGTTTTGAGCTCGGGTTTTTTGGCGCACTGCTGCAGGATGAGGCTTCGATCCGACTGCATGGACTGGTAGAGCTTCTGGCAGGTCTTGGGGCCGATGCCCGGGAGCAGGGAGGTCACCCGCTGCCAGGCCGGCAGGTCGGCGTAGTTGTGCACCAGGCGCAGAAAGGCCAGGACATCCTTGATGTGGGCTGCTTCAGTGAACTTGAGGCCGCCGTACTTGCGGTAGCCCATCCCAATCCGGTTCAGGGCCATTTCCAGGTTGTAGGATTGGAACCCGGCCCGGAACAGGACCGCGATTTCGTGCTTGGGAGTGGTCCGGCTCAGCTCAAGGATCTTGTCCAGGACCACCTGGGCCTGCGAGAGGTCGCTCATGGGCCGCAGGACCTGGGGCAGAGGACCTTCGCGCTCCATGGAGAACAGCTTCTTGGCATACTTCTCCCTGGCCCCGTCCAGGACCTTGTTGCTCAGGGTCAGGATGGGCTGGGCAGAGCGGTAGTTCTGCTCCAGCTTGATGATGGAGGTACCGGGAAACATCTCGGGAAAGCTGAGGATGTTGTTCACCGTGGCCCCGCGAAAGGAGTAAATGGACTGGGCGTCGTCACCCACAGCCATGATGTTGCCGCTTTGGCCGGCCAGGAGCTTGACGATCCTCCCCTGGACCAGATTGGTGTCCTGGAACTCGTCCACCATGATGTGCGAGTGCTTCAGGCTCAGAAAGTCCAGAATGTCCTCCCGTTCCAGCAGGAGGCGTTCCAGGGAAAACAGGAGGTCGTCGTAGTCCAGCAGCCCGTGTTCGGCCTTGAAGCCCTGGTAGAGGTCAAACAGGGTCACGATGTCCTCGGTATAGGGCAGAAGATGGCCGGCCTCTTTTTCCAGGAGGGTCCCCAGGTCGAGCTCCTTGTTTCGGCTCTTGCTGATCAGGGAGAGCAGGGTGGACTTTTTGGGGAAGGAGCGGTCGTTTTTGCCAATGGCGTTCATGTCCCGGACCTGCTTGACCACGCCTTCGGAATCGCCTCGGTCCAGAATGGTCATGTCTCCGCTCAGGGAGATGGCTGCTCCGTACCTGCGCAGGATGGAAAAGGCGAATCCGTGAAAGGTTCCCCCGGCCACCCCGTGCAGTCCCTGCCCCAGGAGGCCGCTGGCCCTGGAGAGCATCTCCTGGGCCGCCTTGCGGGTGAAGGTCAGAAGAAGAATGGATTCCGGGCTGAGCCCCATGTTCACCAGGTGGGCCAGCCGGTAGACCACAGTCCGGGTCTTGCCGCTGCCGGCCCCGGCGATGACCAGAATCGGGCCGCTGGTGGTGGTCACGGCCTCGAGCTGGGCCGGGTTGAGATCGTTGTCCAGGTTGATGGTCGTCATGGCATTCGATGTTGCGAGTTGAATTATTTTGTTGTGCTCAGATGTTTAAATTTCATCCGATTTTTGGATGAAATTTAAGCCAAGATCAGGCCGGGCTCCTGAAACCCCGCCATCACCTGACTTCCGACGTCCCGAACCATGGAGACCTCCCCTGGGCTGTCCGTGGCGAAGAAGACGTCCCCATGGGTGTGGGTCCCGGTCCGGCCAAAGAAGCCGAAGACCTCATGGCGGTCGAACTTGGCCTTGAGGTCGAACCCGGGCCTGGGAACGCAGACCAGGTCAGGGGTGTCCGGGTATGGCGAGCCAGGGTAGAGCTCTTCCCCTGGTTTGATGGCTTCAAAAACCGGAATGCCATCATGGCTGAGCTCCATCAGGCCCTGTTTGATGTCGGCCATGAGGTTCTTTGTGTCTTCGGGTTTGACCCGCCCCCTGGAGAAGCGATCCCTGGTGTGGATGTAGACCCGTCCCGGGTCCAGGGCAAAGGCCCGGGTCGCCGGGGTCATGGATTGGCTGTCCCATTCCCCGGCCGGGCTTGCCTCCAGGTGCAGAAAGTCGTGCTCTTTGAGCCAGGCATTGAGGTCCACCTCAGTCTTCAATGTGGTGAAGCCGTGGTCGGCCAGGCCTATGAGCCTCTTGGGCCCGGGCAGGGCCTGGTAGCGTTCCAGCAGGTCGCCGATGGCCCGGTCCCAGCTGGCCATGAAGTCCATGCAGGCCGAGTGCCAGGGGTGGCTGTCCTGGACCAGGGCCGGAAACATGAAGTGGCCCAAACGGTCGGTTTCAGTGAGCACAAGGACGAACAGGTCCCAGGCCAGATCGGGCCAGAACAGGTCCAGAGCCTTGCGCCTGGAGGTCAGGGTGGCATTGAGCTCACCCAGCAGGACGTTGAAGTCCTCTCGCCCGGCCTCGGTGTCGGCCTCCAGCTTGTACTGCTCGGCCTGGAGCCGGGGCAGGAGGAACTTGGGGTAGACCGCGGACGCAAGATCCCGGGCCACGAAACCGGAGATGAGCATGCCCTTGATCGGCCTGGCCGGATAGGTGTTGGGCAGGTTGATGACCTTGCTCATCCGGCCCTGTTCCCCGAGCCGGTCAAAGATGGTCGGCGTCTTGACCTTGCTGAAGTCTGTGCAGAACAGGGAGTAGGACCTGGGGTCCAGGTTGGAGAAGCCGAAGACCCCGTGCTGCTCAGGTCCGCTGGCCGTGAAGAACGAGGTCCAGTTGACAGGAGAGAGGTCCGGGATTTCGGACTGGATCGCTTGCGAAGGGGCCAGGTCCAGGAGGTGGGCCAGGTTGGGGCAGCGCCCTGAGTCGGCCAGGTCCCGGGCCAGGGAGTGGGGCAGCCCGTCCAGCCCCAGAACCACGCAGCGTTGTCGGTGCTTTGTCGGCATGGGCGGGACTCTAGCATCCTTGCCTTTGGTTGGCCAGATCGCCTCCGGCTGGCATGAAAAAAGAGCTTGTGAAGGCTTTTTTCCCTGATCACACTGGCTGCATCAAGGCAACACACCCTGCTCAAAACAGAGTCTGTCTCTTCAGGTCAATCCCATTTTCCCTTCACCGTTGCCTCTGGCAACGGTGAAGGGAAAATGGGATTGACGGGGTGAAATGATTCGGATTAAATGAGGCTTCTGGCCCGGGTGGCGGAATTGGTAGACGCAAGGGACTTAAAATCCCTTACAGCAAAGCTGTGTGCGGGTTCGATTCCCGCCCCGGGCACCAGTTTTTGGACTTCTTGCTGTAATCGGCGAAAAATTTGTAAGCACATAGTAAGCGTCAGGCCAAATCTCCTGGATTTTTTTTCGCCAAGAAACCTTCCCCTAATATAAGTCGTTGGGCATCTTTCCCTTCCGCACTCGTTCCCTCAGTTCCATAGCCTCCCTTCTGTTCGATCATATTTTTTGACAGCTGAATAATGACCAATTGTTTCATGCCGTCATTTTTTTTTGAGCTTGATCAATTTCTATGGAGCCTTGCCTGATGCTGGCTTAAGTGGTACGAATCTTCGTAATTTATCAATGATTATATGAGGATGAGAATGGTTCTCATCTTGTCTCAGCCCTTCCCTTAAAAGCAATTCCCTGCGGACCTGATGGCGATACAAAAGACGGCAAGCCCCCATTATAAAGGCGACATTGTGGCTGGCTCTCTCCTGGTCAGAGAGAGCAGGCAAGTGGCCGGCCTCATGATTCAGGGTTTTGAGGGAAGACCTCTCAAGCACAAGATCCTGGAAGACAATCTCCTTCAGAAACGAAGCCCGGTCACTGCCCAGAGACAGGCCAGGCTGATTGTGGCCCGCCTCACCCTGTTAGATCCAAGTTTTTGGAACATCATTCGCGACGGTTCCCAGGAACAGGCCACCCAGGCTGTGCTCTGCGCCACCATCAAGCACAACCGTCTGGTGGGTGATTTCATCCATCAGGTCGTGACCACTCAAATCCGTACCTTTCAACCTGACATTGCCTACCGGGACTGGGATCACTTTATTGAGCAGTGCCGGACCGTCGACTCCTCCCTGGACTCCTGGTCGGAATCAACCCGGGCCAAGGTACGGCAGGTGGTCTTCAGGATTCTGGCAGAAGCCAAGATCATCGATTCCTCTCGCAGCAAGCACCTCCTCCCCTTCACCCTGCTTCCGGAAATCCGCTCTATTTTGGAGACACACCAGGAAACCTATGTTCTTCACTGTCTGGAGATTTTTCAATGACCGCCAGATTCGAGGATCGTCTCAACCAGGTCATCGATCGCCTGCTCTCCAAAGAACTCCTGTCCAACGCCGGTCTGGGCAACGAAATCGGTTTCTACATCTTTGATTATGAACCTGAGCATGAGCTGCGCATGCGGGCCTATCTCCAGACCATTGAAGATCAGCTGCCCAAAAGGAAGCCGGATCTGCGATTTGCCCACATCAACCTTTTCCAGCTCATCATCGAGTATCTCCGGGAACGAAAGCTCCTGGACAAATCTTTCCAGCTTCAAAAAAACAAAGGGGATGAGGCCTTGCTCAAGGCCCTGAGCGGCCCCTTGGAGGCCAAAAAGATAGCCGACTCTTTTGTTCAGCAGGTCAATCCGGATGGGCAAGATCTCATTCTCCTGTCCGGCATCGGCTCTGCCTGGCCTTTGATCCGCAGTCACTCCTTGCTCAATAGCCTGCACCCCTTGATTCAGAATACGCCCCTGGTGATCTTTTATCCCGGCAAATTCGACGGGCAGGGGCTGCGGCTCTTTGGCCGGCTCAAGCAAAGCAACTACTACCGGGCCTTTCGATTGGTCGCATGAGGCTGAAAACAAGAAATGAGATCGAGTATCCCTTTTTCCTTCAGCTTCACATCCTATTTGTAGGAGCATTGATATGCAGATACGAGACATTTTTTCCAAAAATCTCTTCCGGCCCATCAACGGTGTAGTCAAGGCGGACCAGAAGGATGAGGCCGTTGTCTGGCAGGAGCTGGACGAATACGTGATCACCAGGGAGTTGGACCAGCACTTCCGCAAGTTCTTTGGGGCCTTTCTCTATGCCATTCAAAACGCCCAGGACCCGAACATCATAGGCCGGATCGGGATCTGGGTCTCAGGGTTCTTCGGGTCCGGGAAGTCGCATTTCATCAAGATCCTGTCCTACTTGCTCAGCAACCTCCAGGCCCACAATCCGGAAACAGGAGAGGAAAAGCAAGCGGTGCGCTTTTTTGAGGGCAAGGTCCAGGACCCCATGCTTCTGGCTGACATCAAGAAAGCCACCTCCACCAACACAGATGTGATCCTGTTCAACATCGACAGCCGGGCCGACTCCAGGGAAGGCCGCGGCGCAATTCTGTCCGTCTTCTGGCGGGTGTTTAACGAGATGCAGGGCTTTTCCGGAGACGCCCCGCACATCGCCGAGATGGAACGTCACCTGACCGCAAAGGGCAAGTTCCAGGAATTCTGCTCCGCTTTCAAGGAGCTCAGCGGCGAAGACTGGCTCAACGAGCGGGATGCCTACTATTTTCACAAGGACGAAATGGTTCAGGCCCTCTCCCAGGCCCTGGGCCAAAGCCTGGAAGCGGCTGAGGACTGGTTTGAGAAGGCCGAACAGAGCATGAGCCTGACCATTGAGAACTTTGCCAAGCGGGTCAACGAGTACCTGGATGCCAAAGGTAAGAATCATCGGCTCATTTTCCTGGTGGATGAAGTGGGTCAGTTCATCGGAGATGACGAACACCTCATGCTCAATCTGCAAACCATTACCGAGGACCTGGGCCGGATCTGCAAGGGCAGGGCCTGGGTCGTGGTCACCTCCCAGGAAGACATCGACTCCATCCTGGGTGATCTCAAATCATCCAAGGCCAACGACTTTTCGAAGATCCAGGGGAGGTTCACCACCCGGCTCTCCCTGTCCAGCTCCAATACAGATGAAGTCATCCAGGCCCGCCTGCTGGACAAGACCCCGGAAGCTCAGACAGAGCTGGCCAATCTGTTTGCCTCCAAGGGAGACATCCTCATCAACCAGCTCACCTTTTCCAGCGACAGCGCAAGTCTGAAATCCTTCCGGGACAGGCAGGACTTTATCAACAACTACCCCTTTGCTCCCTTCCACTTCCAGCTGGTGCAAAAGGTCTTTGAAGCCATCCGCACAGCCGGGGCTACGGGCCTGCACTTAAGCCGTGGAGAGCGGTCCATGCTGGACGCCTTCCAGTCCGCGGCCAAGAGCATATCTGACCGGGAAATTGGAGCCCTGGTCCCCTTGTATGCCTTCTATCCGGCTATTGAGAGCTTTCTGGATACAGCAGTCAAACGGACCATTGATCAGGCCAATGAAAACCCGGGACTCAAGCACCCCTTTGATGACCACCTGCTGCAAACCCTGTTTCTCATCCGTTATGTGGACATCATGAAGCCCAATGTGGACAACCTGGTCACCCTGTTCATCGAAGAGGTGGATGCCGATCGCCTGGCCCTGAAACGAGAGATCGAGGCCGGACTGGAACGCCTGGAGAAGCAGACCCTGATCAGCCGCAACGGGGATCTGTACTTCTTTCTGACCAATGAAGAGCGGGATGTCAGCCGGGAAATCAAGGGGGTGGATATTACGAGCTCGGAAGAGGTCAAGCTCCTGGCGGAAATCGTCTATTCCGACATCCTCAAGGACCAGAAGCAATTCCGGTACAAGCCCTACAAACGGGACTATCCTTTCAGCCGCCTCTTGGACGGCCACCCCTACAGCTCCAAGCTGGATCAGGAAATCGCCGTGGAAGTCATCACTCCTCTGGCCGACGATTACGATGTCTTTAACGAGCTCAAGAGGGTCATGCACACCTCGGAGAACTACGGCCGGGTTATTATTCAGCTTCAAGAAAATGACGAACTGGGCCGGGAAGTCCGCATTTGCCTGCAAACCGACAAGTACATCCGGCAGAAGAGCGATGCTGCCCAGTCAACATCCTTCAGCCGTATTCTCCGCGACAGGCAGGAAGAAAATCGGGAACGAAGGAAAAGGCTGAAAAGCCTGCTTGAGAAACTCATCTTAGATGCCAGCTTCTCCGCCTTGGGCCAAACCCTGGACATCAAGGGCTCAACACCTCGGGCTGTGGTGGAAGAAGGTATCGAGTATGTGATTGTCAATCTGTACAACAAGTTCCATTACCTGAACAAACTGCACGAAGCCCCGGATAAGGAAATCCGAGCCGTGCTCATGGCCACGGACATGGGCCAACTGGAGCTGCAAAAAGGCATCACCGAGGTGAACAAGGAGGCCAGGCAGGAGGTCAAGGAGTATATCCGGCTCATGGTCTACAAGAATCACCAGGTCCTGCTGAGCGATCTTGTGGAACACTTTGCCAAACGTCCCTACGGCTGGCCTGAATGGGAAGTGGTCCTGCTGGTGGCCAAGATCTACATGGCCGGGGAGCTGAATCTCTTGATGAACGGTACCAGCCTCTCTTCCAGGGAAGCCTTGGACCCTATGCTCAAGACCGCCAAGTGGAGGACGCTGAAAATCCTCCAGCGCAAGGTCCCATCTGGCCAGGACGTGGAAAAGGCCCAGAAGCTCTGTCAGGAGCTCTTCGGCAAGATCGGACCGGACGGTTTCGATGATTTGGAAAAAGCCATCCGGACCCAGCTCACAGGGTGGCAAAAAAGTCTTCAGCAATATCAGCAGCTGGCCCAGACGGAAGAGTATCCGGGCCGGAAAGAGATTGAAGGCGGCCTTGCTGTGATTCAGGCCATATTGGTGGTCAAAGACACCTATGAGTTCATCAAGACTTTCAATTCCAAAAGGGACGATCTCCTGGACACCAGCGAGGACCTGCACACCCTGCACGATTTTTACACCAACCAGCGCCCCACCTGGGACAAGCTCAAAAAATCCCTGACCGAGTTCTCCAAAAACGAGGCCGCTCTGACCAAGGACGATGACGCCGCTTCAGCCTTAAGCCGGCTGCACCATATAGCCGAAGCCAAGGCTCCGTATGGCATGCTCAAGGATGTGAACCCGCTGGTTTCCAAGCTCTCGGAGATCAATGAACAGATGGTGGCCGAAAAGCGGAAAGAGGCCATGGGATACATGAGTGCCCGGCAAAATGCCGTGGACGCAGAGCTCAAACAAGCCAGCGCTGATCAGGAGTTTGCAGAGAGAGTCAAAAAGCCGCTGCAGGATATCCAGAGCCGAGTGGCCCAGGAAATCAGTATCCCCAACATATCCTATCTTCTGGAAGAGTTTGAACGCACCGTCCATGAGGCTTTTGCCCAGATAGAAGAGAAAAAACAGCCACCAGAGACTGAGCCAAACAAAACCAAGCCGGCAAAAAAGATCAAGACAATCAGGACCTCTACCCTGGCCACCAAGGCCTATTTGGAAAACGAACAGGATGTGGAAAACTTTGTCCAAAACCTGAAGCAAAAGCTCCTTGCTGAGCTTGGGCAAGATGTACGCATACGGATAGAATGAGAAGTGGTGAAATTTTTTATCGTCAATACAGAAGCGAGTATCCATGAATATCAATAAGCTCAAAGCCTATGCTCCTCAGGCCCGGCGGGAATTCATCCAGGCGGTCACTGACCGGGCCAAAGTTCTAGGTCTGTCTGAATCCAAGATCGAGCCTGTCCAGGTTCAGGGTGAAGTGGCCCTGATTGCCGGCAGGCCATTTCCTGTTCAGGTGGCCAAGCAGAGAAAGGACCTGGAAGCCAGGATAGAGCTCACAGGCTTTGAGCAGGTCATGGAAGAGGTGGCCTACACTTGGTTCAACCGGTTCATGGCCTTGCGGTACATGGAGCTGCACGACTATCTGGGACATGGCTACCGGGTGCTGAGCAATCCCAGCGAATCGGACATCCCAGAGATTCTGGAAAAAGCCACCAGTGTGGAACTCCCTGGCCTTGACCAGGACAAAGTGGCGGAAATGCGCTTGGCCGGGGATAAGGACGTCGAGCTGTACCGCCTGCTTCTGATCACTCAGTGCAATGCCCTGCACCGGGTCATGCCTTTTCTGTTTGAGCGGGTCAGCGATGCATCTGAGCTGCTCTTGCCGGAAAACTTGCTCCAGACCAACTCTCCCATTCGCAAGATGGTCACAGAAATCCCGGAAGAGGACTGGGAAAACATCGAGATCGTGGGCTGGCTCTATCAGTTCTACATCTCGGAAAAAAAGAGCCAGGTCATCGGCAAGACGGTCAAGAGCGAGGACATCCCAGCCGCCACCCAGCTCTTCACCCCCAACTGGATCGTCAAGTACATGGTCCAGAACACCCTGGGCCGCAAATGGCTCATGACCTACCCGAATTCATCCATCCGAGAGAAAATGGAGTTCTACATCCAGCCGGTTGAACAAGAGCCGGAAGTACAAGCACAACTGGAGGTCATCACCCCGAAGGAGCTCAACCCCGAGGACCTGACATTCATGGATCCGGCCTGCGGATCTGGACACATCCTGGCCGAAGCCTACGATCTGCTCAAGGAGATCTACCTGGAGCGCGGCTACCGCACCAGGGACATCCCCAGACATATTCTGGAACTCAATCTCTATGGCCTGGATATCGATGACCGGGCCGCCCAACTGGCCAGGTTCACCGTGCTCATGAAGGCCAGGGCAGACGACCGGAGGATACTTAACCCGGAACGGCCAGTGAATTTGAACATCATGGCCATCCAGGAAAGCAAGGGCCTGGATATGAAGGAACTGGCAGGCACCCTGCTCAAAGAGCGGACTGTGGAGGTTGGCGGCCCCAGAGAGAGGCAGCAGTACTTGGTCCAACCCAAACAGGAGCAGGGTTATCTCAAGGGTAAAGATAAGCCCGAGATCAGCCAGGGCGAGCTGAACTCCTTCTTGCGCCTTTTCCAGGACGCCAAGACCTTCGGTTCCCTGCTCTCCGTGCCGGATAAGGTCAAAGACGCCCTGCCCAGGCTGGAGAAGCTGATAGAAAAAGCCTTGAGCTGGGATGAATACTCCAAAAACATGGCCAGAAAACTCCTGCCATTGGTCCGCCAGGCGAGACTGTTGGCTACAGAGTATGACTTTGTTGTGGCCAATCCACCGTACATGGGGAGTAAGGGGTTGAATGGCGAACTCAAATCCTTCCTCAAAGACAACTACTCTGATTATAAGTCCGATCTCTTTTCCGCCTTTATTGTCAGCAATCTGGAAATGTCCAAAAAGCACGCCCAGCTTGGTTTCATGTCTCCCTATGTGTGGATGTTCATTTCCTCCTATGAAAAGTTGCGGGGTTTTCTGCTTAACGAAAAGACGATCACTTCTCTTATTCAGCTGGAATACTCAGGATTTGAAGGTGCTACTGTTCCTATCTGCACATACACCATAGAAAACAGTTACCTGCCCAACTTCAAGGGGAGCTATATCCGTCTTTCGGATTTCCGAGGAGCAAATAATCAGGCATCAAAAACATTAGAGGCAATACAACATCCTGATTGTGGATGGTACTATACTTCTTCTGGGGCTGATTTTAAGAAGATTCCTGGGAGTCCGATTGCGTATTGGGCATCTAACAGAATAAAAACAATTTTTTCTGAAAGTAAATCTTTAAAATTATATGGAAAAGTAGGAAAAGGTTCAGATACAGGACAAAATGATCTTTTTATAAGGAATTGGTTTGAAGTTAATTTTTATAAAATATATTTCAACTGCAATGATGTTTATAAAACTTTTAATTATTCGTATAAGTATTACCCTACACACAAGGGAGGTGGATTCAAAAAATGGTTTGGAAATAGATTATATGTTGTAAATTGGGAAAATAATGGAGAGTTAATAAAAAGTCATCCTGGTAGCACAATACGTAATAATTTTTATGCTTTTAAGCCATGTATTAGTTGGGGAAAAATAACAAGTTCAAAGATCAGTTTAAGAAAAATTCCAGAGGGTTCATTATCTGATGATGCTGGGCCATCTGCTTACTTAGAAGAAATGAATAATATCTTTCTTGGATTGATGAACTCAAATATCTCAGAAGCTATTGTCTCGTTAATAAGCCCAACCTTAAATTTCCAAGTTGGAGATATCAGTTCTTTCCCAATATTACCTTACTGTGAAGACCCTGATCCTTTTCATGTCATAATGATTGAGGAAGCTATTGCTCTATCAAAATCAGACTGGGATTCTTATGAAATTTCTTGGGATTTTTCCACTTTCCCTTTTCTAACTGATCAAATTGGTTCTGACTCACTTGCAAGTGCATACTCAACCCTTCGATCCCACTGGCAGCAAACAACCCAAGAAATGAAGCGGCTGGAAGAGGAAAACAACCGCATTTTTATTGGAGCCTATGGCCTCCAAGACGAACTTAGCCCTGAGGTCCCTCTTGAAGAAATCACTCTGACCTGCAACCCCTACTACCGCTATGGGGGCAACAAATCCGAAGAAGAGCTTGAGGCCCTACTCCGTACCGACACTATGAAGGAGCTCATCTCCTATGCAATCGGCTGCATGATGGGCCGCTACTCCTTGGATGAATCGGGCCTGATTTATGCCGAAAGCGGCAACGAAGGGTTTGAGCCAAGCCGGTATCAGGCTTTCCCGGCTGACGAGGACGGGATCATCCCAGTGATGGACGAGGACTGGTTTGCAGACGATGCCACCAACCGGTTTGTGGAGTTCATTAAGGTTGCCTGGCCACCGGAGACCCTGGACGAAAACCTGAAGTTCGTGGCCGACAGCCTCGGACCCAAAAAGAGCGAAGAGCCCATTCAGACCATCCGCCGCTACATCAGCGACAAGTTCTTCAAGGACCACCACCTCAAGGTGTACAAGAAGCGGCCCATCTACTGGCTGTTCTCCAGCGGCAAGCACAAGGCCTTCCAGTGCCTGATCTACCTGCACCGCTACAACGAATCCACACTGTCACGCATGCGGGCCATGTATGTCACGCCTCTGCAAGGCAAATATAAAGCCAGGATCGAATACCTGGAGCAAGAAAGGGACAATGCCAGCTCCGCCAGCGTAAAAAACAAGATGCAGAAAGAGCTGGACACCATGCGCAAGAAGCAAGAGGAGCTGAAGGAGTTTGACGAGCAGCTTCGGCACTACGCCGACCAGAGGATCAGCCTGGACCTGGACGATGGAGTCAAGGTCAACTACGGCAAGTTCGGAAATCTGCTGGTTGAGGTCAAGGCGGTGACGGGGGAGAAAGACTGAAGGCTGAGGCAGAAAAGGTTAACCAGATATGAGTCATCAGGAACAAAATAAAATTAATCAATTGGAACGAGGATATCCAAGGCAAAGTTTTCATATGCAGGGCATTTTCCCTGCCCTAATCCATTTTTGTATTGAAGACCTCTATAGCCTTGACAAATATGCCATATATTCTGAAAAAGCTATTAAAGACAAGATGGCTGATTTTGATAAAAATATGCAAAGTTATGCCCATGAAAATAACTTAGAAGAAGAGGATTTGGATGCATATTATGAATATAAACGTAATGAGGTTGACGATCATTTCAAAAATCACCCATCTTTTTTGTACCAATCATTATTAATTACTTCATGTTCATTATTTGAGGCGAATTTTGTTGGCCTTTGCAAACATCTTGAAGAATATGAAATTGTTACAATAAACATTAACAGCAAAGATATTAATGGTGACAACAATATCAATAAGTGGGCAAAATTTTTATGTAAAAATTTTAGTGTATGTCCGCAGTATTCAGTATATTGGAGTATAATTCAAGATGCTTACACAATTCGCAATTTATTTGTGCATGCTAATTCAGATATATGCCTTCTTAAAAAGAATAAGCAAACAAAAACAGAAACCATAATAAAGAATTTGGTTGCTCATGATATCACAATGGATCATAAGTTGGTTAAAATGAAGTCTGGTGCATATGCTAGATTTATTATAAGTAAAATGGAAGCTTTCTTAGAAGACTTCAAAAAAGCCTGCATTGAAAACAATATAATTGGACCTAAGTTTTGGCCTTAAGCAGCATAAAGAAATGGGTTCTATAAGAATGCCCTCAGCCATTGAACATCTCCTCCAATCCCCTGAAAGCAAGACTCTGGAGTTCAAGAGGGATCTGTCGTCACCGCGAAATTTCCTCAAGACCCTGGTGGCTTTTGCCAATACCGCCGGCGGGCGGCTTGTGTTTGGGGTGGATGACCAGAAAAACGTGATCGGCATTGATCAGCCATTGGACGAAGAGGAACGGCTGTGCAGTTTGGTAGCCGATGCCGTCGCCCCGCGATTGGTGCCCAACATTGAATTCATTACTGTGGAGGACAAGACCCTGCTCACAGTGGAGGTATTCCTCAGCGGACTGCGACCCCATTATATAAAGGCCGAGGGTCTGGAAGCCGGTGTTTATATTCGTCTTGGCTCCACCAACCGACAGGCCGACCGGGAACTCATAGCCGAGCTTCGCCGGACTGCTGAAGGTATTTCTTTTGACGAGCTGCCCATGCCCGGGCTGTCAATTGACGACCTGGACCTGGAGACGGCCAAGAAGATGTTCGGGCAGGACCGGTCTCTGGGTGAAAACGAGCTGATGACCTTGAAACTGCTGACCCAGGACCAGGGTAAACTGGTACCCACCAAAGGGGGGATCCTCCTTTTCGGCAAGGAGCGGGAACGTCACTTTTCAGATGCCTGGGTCCAGTGCGGCCGGTTTGTAGGCCGGGACAAGGCGGATATCTTTGATCACGCTGAACTGCATGACCATCTGCCCCAGGCTGTGGACAGCATCATACTCTTTTTGAAAAAGCACGCCATGCGCGGAGCGGACTTTTCCGAGGTCCGGCGCAAGGATGTCTGGAGCATACCCTTGGGCATATTGCGGGAGGTGGTTATCAACGCCCTGGTGCATGCCGATTACTCCCAACGAGGCGCACCCATCCGGGTGGCCTTTTTTGACGACCGGATTGAGGTAGAGAACCCTGGAATGCTCCTGCCGGGCATGACTGTGGAGGACATGAAGCAAGGTATCTCCAAAATCCGCAACCACGTCATTGCCCGGGTCTTCCGGGAGCTGAACCTGATTGAGCAATGGGGCAGCGGCATGCCCCGTATCTTCCGGGAAGCCCGAGAATTGGGTCTGCCGGAACTGGAGATTATGGAGATCGGCACCCGGGTTCGGGTAGTTGTGCATCTGGCTGAACAGGTTACAGTAGGGAAAACTGTCTCCCAAGGGGAGGCACCGACCCAGTCGCCGACCCAGTCACCGACCCAGTCAACAACCGACCAGGCTGATCAAATGCATGTATTCCTCAAGGCCTTGGAAGACCAGGACATGTCCACATCAGAGCTTATGGAACATATGGGGCTGAAACATCGAGCATCTTTTCGGGAAAACTATCTCCATCCAGCCCTTGAACAAGGATACATCCAACGTACAATCCCGGATAAGCCAAGCAGTCGCAAACAGAAGTACCGCCTGACGGATAAGGGCAGAAGACTGCTGTCTGAATAGAAGGCCATATGCAAAAAAGAAGATCGCCAACTACAGAGAGCACTGAGGACCACAGAGATATAAAATTTGTCTCTCCTCTTCCCTCTGTGCTCTCAGTGGTGAATGTTTTTTTTTTCAGTCTTCAGTCTTCAGCCTTGATTTTTGAACCTTCAGCCTCAAAGTAACTCATGAACACAGCCCAAATAACCGACAGCCTGAACCACCTTTTCCATACCGAGGGTCACCGCATTGTCTTCTGGCATGACCCGGACCAGGAATTTGTGGACCTGGTGCCTCAGCTTAATCTGGATGGAGTTCAGGTCATTCATTTGGAGCAGGAAAGCCAGCTTGAACTCAAGGTCCGCCTCGAACTTGAAGATCAAGAGGGCACATATCTGCTCTACTCTCCGACACCTGAGCCCCACCCTGATCATGACTGGCTTTTGGATATCCGCCTCTACAGCCACAGCTTCCATGCCGACCGGCCTTCTATGCTCCTCAGTGAACTTAGCCTGACCCATCAGTCCATGCGGGAGCATATCAGAAAACGGATGAAGTTCTTCAAGAGCCAGGAACGGACCCAGCGATTGAAGAAACTTATCACCCCGGATGACCAGGAAAAGGAAATGGATACCAAGATGCTGGCTGTGCTCGCCCGGGCAGACCAGGCCAGCGTTTTCGATATCCTGATGAAGATCTTTGGAGAGATGTGCACTGAAACAGGCTGTGATTTCAAGACCGCGCCTAAGTCATGGCAGGAAATAGAGAAATTCGGCCTTGCTCCCTTCTTCTGGAATGAAATGACCAGGGCCTTTGGCTATCATGCCCAAGCCCCGAATCTCTCCGACCTACTCATCCGCCTCTTGGTTGGGGACATGGCCAATACCCTGCGCGGTAATCTCCCCAGCTCCTTGCAGCACTTTCGGCTTCAGGACCAGCAGTTGAGCACCAATGTCTCTGTGTTTGTCGACCAGTGGCGAAAACACCTCGGCCATTACAAGCAGTATACCCTGGTTTCTGGGCAAGTGGCAGGTGAGCTGGGGCTTCAGGAGCATCTGGCAGCTTATGACGCTCACTCCCTTTTGGATGTAATGACCTTTGAGCTTGTGGAACGGCAAGTGATCCGTTCTCTGCGCTCCCAGATCATCCAGGATGAGTCAGATCGCTTTGATGACCTCAAATCAGCCATCCTCAGCAGGCGGGATGGACACTGGGCCACCATCCATCTGGAGGGATACGAGCATACATCCAATATCTACGCCACCACCTATGAGGGTCTGGATGCTGCTCTTGATCTCCTGGAACTGCGCCGTGAGTACGGACAGGGCCTGAGCTTTGCCAGCGCCGATCAGATGTATCATGCTTATGTTCGAGATCTGTATCGCTTTGACCAGCTCTACCGCCATTTTCATGAAGCTGCGGATATTGTCGAACTGGCTGGCTGGGATGTGCTCAAAGAGGTGCAGAAGGTGATAGAGTCCTGCTACTCCAAATGGTTCCTGGACCAGATCAGTCTGTGCTGGGGCGGATTTATGGACGGGGAATCCGGACTCCTGGCCGACTGGAAATTGCTCGACATCCCCAAGCAGCAGCACTTCTTTTCGACCTATGTCAAGGCCCTGCTCACCTCTTCCAGGAGCAAGGTCTTTGTGATCATAAGCGATGCCCTTCGCTATGAAGTTGCGGAGGAACTGGCCAGGGACATCAATTCCAAATCCAGGTTCAAGGCAAGGCTGAAAACCCAGCTCGGGGTCTTGCCGAGCTACACTGCCCTGGGCATGGCGGCTCTGCTTCCCCATTCCAGGTATGGCTATAAACAAGGTTCGGACCAGGTCCTGGTGGACGGCAAAGCCTGCGCCTCCTTGGAACAGCGGCAGGAGATCCTCTCCGATCATGAGGGGACTGCAGTCAGGGCCGAGGACCTGCTGGCCATGAACAAGGACCAGGGACGGGAGCTGGTCCGGCCGTGGCAGGTCATCTACATCTATCACAACCAGATCGACGCCACCGGTGATTCAGCATCCAGTGAAACCAAGACCTTTTCTGCAGTCCGCAAGACCATTGCCGAGCTCTCTTCCCTGGTTCGGTTTATCGTCAACAGCCTCAACGGCTCTAACGTGCTGGTCACGGCCGACCATGGCTTTTTGTATCAAGACACGCCCCCTGGGGCTCTGGAAAAAAGCGAGCTGGGATACAAGCCAGAAGGCGTGGTCAAGGCCAAGAAACGCTACATACTGGGTCACAACCTCGGAGAGTCAAACAATGTCTGGCACGGTTTGACTTCAGTGACCGCCGGCACCGACGATGAGATGGAGTTCTGGATACCCAAGGGCGTGAACCGATTTCATTTCTCCGGTGGTGCCAAGTTCATCCACGGCGGGGCCTTGCCCCAGGAGGTGGTTGTCCCAATTCTCCAGGTCAAGGAGCTGGATTCCAAGGCGGCTGAAAAAGAGGCGGTCAAAAAGGTCGGGGTGTCCCTGTTGGGCTCCAACCGCAAGCTGGTGAACACCATCTGCAAGTTCGAGTTCATCCAGACCGAGAAGACGTCGGACCGCATGCTGCCCCGGACCCTGGTGATTTCCGTCCGGGACGGTGATACCTTGATCAGCAATGAGCAGACGGTGACCTTTGACAGTGACTCCGACTCCATGGAGGAACGCAAGCGACCGATCAAGCTCATGCTCAAAAAAGGCAGCTACGACAGCACCAAGGAATACGCCTTGGTCCTCAGGGACCCGGACACCCAGATCGAGTATGAACGGATCCCCGTGACCATTGATTTGGCCTTCATGAATGATTTTTGAAGAGATGGAAGGATACTATTCAGATGGAAAACGAAACTCTCAGCCTGGATGCCCTTCTCAATGAACACTTTCAGGGCAAGGTGGTCCGTAAGGACCTGACCAAGCTCCTCAAGGAAGGGGCCAACGTCCCTGTCTATGTCCTGGAATATCTCCTGGGCATGTACTGTGCCTCGGACGATGAGGAGATTATCCAGGAAGGGATTTCAAGCGTCAAAAACATTCTGGCACAGAACTATGTCCGCCCTGATGAGGCTGAAAAGATCAAATCAACCATCAGGGAGCGTGGGAGCTTTAAGATCATCGACAAGGTCACAGTGACCTTGAATGAAAAGCGGGATTGCTACGAGGCCTTTCTCTCCAACCTGGGGGTCAAGGGGGTGGAGATCTCCAGCACAACGGTCAAGGAGTTTGACAAGCTCTTGGTCGGCGGGATCTGGTGCATCATCGGAATCAACTATTATCATGAGGAAGGCCAGAAAGGCTCGCCGTTTTCCATCCACGAGCTCAAGCCCATCCAGATGCCCAACATGGACATGAGCACCGTCTATGACGGCAGGAGGGCCTTTACCGAAGAGCAGTGGATGGACGTCCTCCTTCGCTCGACAGGGCTGGAACCTACGGCCCTGGAGGAACGGGCAAAATGGCACCTCCTGGCCAGGCTCATCCCCCTGGTGGAGAACAACTTCAATGTCTGTGAGCTTGGGCCGCGGGGAACCGGCAAGAGCCATGTCTACAAAGAGATCAGTCCCAACAGCATCCTGGTCTCCGGCGGACAGACCACAGTTCCCAATCTGTTCTACAACATGACCTCGCACAAGGTGGGCCTGGTCGGGGTGTGGGACGTGGTGGCCTTTGACGAGGTGGCCGGGATCAAGTTCAAGGAAAAGGACGGGGTGCAGATCATGAAGGACTTCATGGCCTCCGGTTCTTTCTCCAGGGGCAGGGACGCCATCAGCGCCAATGCGGCCATGGTCTTTGTGGGCAATATCAACCAGAGCGTGGACACCCTGCTCAAGACCAGTCACCTCTTTGCTCCCTTTCCGGAACAGATGATCGACACTGCCTTTTTCGACCGCATGCACTGCTATATCCCGGGCTGGGAGATTCCCAAAATGCGTCCGGAGTTTTTCACCAACCTCTATGGGTTGATTGTCGACTACCTGGCTGAATACTTCCGGGAGATGCGCAAGACCACCTTTGCCGATGCCATCGACAGCTTTTTTCTCCTGGGCAACAACCTGAATCAGCGGGACACCATTGCCGTGCGCAAGACGGTTTCCGGCCTGCTCAAGCTCCTCTACCCTCATGGAGAGTATGACAAAGAGGCGGTTGAAAAATGCCTGCATTACGCTCTGGAGTGTCGCAGGAGGGTCAAGGAGCAGCTCAAACGGCTAGGGGGGATGGAGTTCTATGACGTCCACTTCAGCTATATCGACCAGGAAACCAGGGAGGAGAAATTCGTCGGTGTCCCGGAACAGGGAGGGAGCTCCCTCATCCCTGAAGGCCCGCTCAATCCCGGAACCCTTCACACAGTTGGAACTGGAAGCAGCGGGCAGCTGGGCCTGTATCGGATTGAGCTGCAAGTCACCGCTGGCAATGGCAAGCTGTCCATCTCCGGGGTGGGTTCCAGCGCTAAAGCCAAAGAACCCATCAAGGTGGCTTTTGACTACTTCAAGGCTCATTCCAGCCGGATCAGCGCTTCACTCAAGCCAGGAGACCGTGACTACCACCTGCACATTGTCGAGATGCACAATACCGGCCCCAACAACTCCATGACATTGCCCTGCTTCCTGGCCCTTTGTTCCGGACTCATGGGCCGCCCGGTCCAGGGCAGCCTTGTGGTCCTTGGTGACATGAGCCTGGGCGGGAACGTGATCCAGGCCGACAACTTGGCTGCCAGCCTACAGGTTGCCTTTGACGCTGGTGCCAAGCGTATTCTGATCCCCATGAGCAGTGTTGGGGACATTTCAACCATACCGGGAGAGCTGTTCGCTAAGTTCCAGACCAGCTTCTTCGCCGACCCTGTGGATGCGGTGTTTAAGGGATTGGGGGTGGAGTGAAATTGAGATGAACGAGCACGATCAAGCATTTTGTCTCCAACCTGGCCGGCAGGGAACGTGTCGAGGTGGTCCCGATCACGGTGGACAGGTACGGCCGGACCCTTGCCCATGTCTTTATCGAGGGTGACGGTGAGAACTTATCCGAAGAATTTGTAAGGAACGGATACGCCTGAGTGTATCGGAAATACTGCAAAGGGGAACTGGTCGGGAAAACCCAAGACGCTAGCTGATGCTTGAGAATGATTTCCTACTGCAGTAGTGAGTATTTCATGAGGACCTCTTTATATGCCATTACTTAACTTCTCAAAGGTTTTGTGTTTCACTCTCTATAACTCAGAGGAAGCCAAGTACATGGAGCCAGTTAAAGTTTTTGACTGATTCTAGGGCACCTAATGTTTGACATCACTCCAGATGAAATCAATCAGTTGAACGACATCGACCTGCGGGAGCTGGTCGGTCGTCTATGCGAAGCTGAACTCGCAAGTCGCCTGCAGTCACCTTCAGCGGTTACATGGGGTGGAAATCAGACAGCAGCGGATGGAGGCTTGGACGTTAGAGTGGCCTTGCCAACAGCAGTGTCCATCGAAGGTTTTATTCCGCGCTCCAATACTGGGTTCCAAGTAAAGAAGCCAGACATGCCTAGGTCCAAGATCGTCGATGAGATGAGGCCAAATGGAATAGTTCGGCCTATCCTGCAAGACCTAGCTAATGTAGCTGGTGCTTATGTGATTGTCAGTTCAACTGGATCAACTACTGATAGTGCACTCAGCAATCGGCAGAATGCCATGCGTGAGGCACTGGACGGTGTAGACAATGCCGATCAGCTTTATACAGACTTCTACGACCGCACTCGTTTGGCGACATGGGTGCGGCGTCATCCTGGTCTCATTACTTGGGTTAAAGAGAAGGTGAGTAGGGCTCTTGACGGTTGGCGTCCTTACGGCCCGTGGAGCGCTTCATCAGAGAATGTCGATGCCGAGTACCTTCTTGATGACAAGTTGAGCTTGCACCTTGGAGGCCCTCGTGATGAGCCTGCGCAATCGGTGGCCGAAGTCATTGACAGGCTTCGGGACAAACTAAGCCAACCAGGCAAGATAGTTCGTCTGGTTGGTCTATCTGGTGTTGGAAAGACTCGACTTGCCCAAGCCCTGTTCGATGATCGGATAGGATTGCGCTTTCTGCCGAAGTCCCTTGCCGTGTACACCAACTTGTCGGATAACCCCGACCCACAGCCGACCGGTTTAGTCTCGGATTTGATCGTGAACCGCTTGCGTGCAGTTCTCATTGTCGACAATTGTCCTCCGGATTTGCATCGAAGGCTTTGTGAACTTTGCAGTGGCCAAGCCAGTTTAGTAAGCGTCCTCACGATTGAGTATGACGTGCGCGATGATCAACCTGAGGGAACCCAAGTCGTAACTCTTGATACGTCTTCGCAAGAGCTGATTGAGAAGCTGGTTTGTCGTCGGTATCCGCATTTATCCAAGGTAGACGCCCAAACCATCGCTGAAGCGTCCGGTGGCAACGCCCGGATTGCAATAACCCTAGCAGAGACGGTCAAGCGCACAGACACCATCGCCGGTCTATCGAACGAAGAGCTCTTTCAACGGCTCTTTAGGCAACGGCAAGAATCGGATAACTCCTTACTCCTTGCAGCCCAGGCATGCTCGCTCGTTTACTCTTTTAATGGAGAAGCACTCGAAGGTGAAGGTGCAGAGCTTCCTCAGTTGGCATTTCTCGCTGGACAGCTTCCGACAGAAACATTTCGTCATGTCGCTGAGTTACTTCGGCGTGATCTCGTGCAGCAGCGCGGTGTATGGCGGGCGGTGCTGCCGCACGCCATCGCGAACCGTCTCGCAGCCCACGCGCTAGAAGATACACCCTTCAATCTCATTAATCAGCAATTGGTCAATGGGAGAAACGAGCGCTTAGCAAGGTCTTTCTCGAGGAGGTTGTCCTTTCTGCATGACCACCCCAAGGCCATCGAAATCGTGAAAAGATGGCTTTCTCAGGATGGGATCCTCGGTGACCCATCCTCTTTTAATGAACTCCAGCATGCAATGTTTGAAAACATCGCACCAGTGCTTCCAGAGGAGACACTGGCAGCTCTGGAGCGTGCTTGCAAGTTTCACCCTGACGAGGCGTTAATGGTGTTGCAGCAACACATGTCATTGCTGCGCTCCCTGGCCTATGATTGTTCATTATTCGAGCGGAGCACCAAATTGCTTGCTCATCTCTCAACGCAGAGCAAAGATCGGATGATAGCTCAGCAGGCATCCGAATTGTTTGTATCTTTGTTTATGATCTACCTTTCTGGAACGCACGCCTCTATTGATCAACGTCTCGGTGTGCTCGAAAGACTTCTCATATGTGGCGAAAATGAGTCAAAAGAGCTGGGTTTGCTTGCCCTAGAAAAGGTCCTAGAGACGAGGCGTTTTAGCTCAAGCGACCGTTTCAAGTTCGGGGCCAGATCACGAGACTTCGGCTATATGCCCAGAAGTAGCGCCGAAGTCACCAGATGGTATGGTTCCGCCCTTTCGCTAATAGAGCGTTTAGGTTTGAAAGAAGGCTTACTCAAAACGGAGCTGCGTGACCTTCTGGCAAGAAACTTCAGAGGCTTGTGGGCCTTGGCTCATATGCGCGATGAACTCGAAAGGCTATTTCGTATGTTCGCTGCTGATGGATTCTGGCGCGAGGGTTGGGTTGCGTGCCGGCAGACGATCCACTTCGATAGGAAGCGACTGTCGTCCGATGAGGCATCACGCTTGTCTGCGCTGGTGGATGACCTGCGGCCAACTAGTCTATTGGAGCGAGTGAGGGCGGTAGTTCTCGGTGACAGGGCCGGTGAGCTTGGCCTTGAAGATATGGACATTGAGGACGATTCCATGACTGCGACTGAGCGCTTAGAGATAACAGCAAGAGAGCTCGGTTGTACAGTGGCTAGTGATGATGAGGTGTTTGCAGAACTCCTGAACGAACTCCTTCGAGGCGGCAACCAAGTCTGGATGTTTGGGAAGGGATTAGCTGAAGGATCCAAAGATCTTCGTGCTACTTGGACATATCTTGTTAAGGGACTTGAGTGGATCGCCTCGGAGCAACGGAATGTTCAGGTGCTTAGGGGTTTCCTTGCTGAGCTTTGGGATAAGGATAGGGTCCTTGCGCATGACCTCCTTGACTTGGCACTAGATCAACCTGCTTTGAAGTATTTTCTTCCTTTATTACATTCGGCCGTTAGTCTCGATAAGCGTTGTGTCGAACGGCTTAAACTAGCACTTGGAGAAGGAAAAAGCCCAATTTGGATGTATAGAGACTTATCGTTAGATGGAAGTATAGGTCAATTAGATATTGATAAATTCAAGGATCTTATTCTAGTGATTGCAGACGAACCTAATGGCTTTGAAATAGCTTTGGATATCTTTTATATGCGTCTTCATTCAGATTGTTCAAGTAAGCGGGAGCACGAAGCAGTTCTTCTTGAGGGGGGTCGAGAGCTTCTTCAGCGCATTACTTTCTGCAAACATCAACAGCATGAGGACTACCAGCTGGCGGGAGTTGTAAAAGCCTGTTTATCTGCTCAAGATGCTGATCCAATAGCGGCAGAGATTGCGACACGTTTGAGGCAGGCTGTTGCAGCCAAAGAAACTTATTCTTTTGACAATAAAGAGCTGTTGACTGCCTTGCTAAAGGTCCAGCCAATACCAGTTTTGAATGTGTTATTAGGAGGTAATGAGCAGGATCAGCGCGTGGGCATCAATTTATTCGAGGATATAAGCGACCTTCGGGTCAACCCAGCCGATGTCATTTCTTGCGAGACGCTGATTGCCTGGTGCGAAGGAGATAAAGATCTTCGTTATCGACTTGCGGCCTCGATCATCTCGTTCGCGAATTGCCCAGAAGAGAATGGTCCTCAGGTTTGGTCTGAGCATGCGAAGGCGCTTTTCACCAACGCTCCAGATTTTCAAAGAGTGTTGGCTGTAATTTCCGAACGGTTTCGACCGCAGAGTTGGGGCGGTTCGCGTGCTGCAATTATGGAGAGAAATGCGAGTTTGTTTGACAGTCTGGAGACCTTTTTTCCATACGATTTTATGCCGATCATAACAGAAGCTAAGGCCAGAATTGCGGAAGCAATCAATAGAGAGCGACAGTTGGAGACAAGGCGTGATCGAGTAAGGGATGAACGGTTTGAATGACGCGTATCAAATTGGATTCAGCCCTGGCCTATTTTCGCCAACTAGTTAGCATCGCACTATATTTCCCAATATGGGGGTTTCTGTGAACGAAAAAGAAGCAATTGAAAAAGCAACAGCCGATGCCTTTGTAGAATTGTATAATTCCAAAATGGGTACATCTTTTTCGATCGTTGAATACTCTGATTCACCAGATATAAGATGTAAAGATAAATATGGTAATATTTTAAATTTGGAAATTACACTGACTGAGGATCGACCAAAAGATATACAAGCAGCACTTGGGAGATCTGATCACAGAAGCGTCAATAGTTTAAAGCAGCACCTTAAAGAGGTAAAGGCTGGAAGATCTAATCCTCTAGATAGAGCAAGTTGCCTTCAAGGTAATGTTAAAAGAATGATAGTTAGCCGAATACAATCAAAGCTCAAAAAGGATTATGGCTCTAATGTAGCGCTCGTCATTAGAGATTCATCACCTTTAGACTGGGCTTGGGATGCTGTGACAGATGAAATTGTCGACCATCTAAATTTGGATCAAAATCCATTTGATAAGGGTATTTGGTTGATATCTTACTCAAAAAATCGTATTTATAGAATCTTATAATAAATTGCCATCGAAAAGGAAAATTAGTTTTCTCTATCTGTGATTCCAACCTATTCTTCTTAACGTCATAGATGAATTCATTGGCATGCATCGACGAATATTTTTTTTAAATAGATATAATATATTGATCTATTTGATAAATAGCTGCATAAAGATTCTTCAATTTAAAATCAAAAAAGTTTACCACATTGAGTATTTGCATTTTTCACAGCAATCGCCAATGTCTTTTTGAACTCTATTATCGCACCCAAATTCTTCCCTTGACTAATTTCAGTTGAGATCAGATTCCTCTGCAGCATAATGTAGTGCTGGGTCAGCAGGGGCATGACCACGGCAGGGTAGTCCGACCCCTGTGACTTGTGGATACTGACCGCATAGGCCAGGACCAGCTCGTCCAGGTCGGCGTACTCGTAGACCACGACCCTGTCTTCAAACCTGACCTTCACTTCCTGGCATTCCAGATCCAGCCCGATGATCCTGCCGATGTCCCCGTTGAAAACCTCCTTGTCGTAGTTGTTCTTGATCTGCATGACCTTGTCGCCGTCTCTGAAGGTCCTGCCGCTCGCCCCTGGCCAGTTCCTGCCCATTGGGATTGAGCCACTCCTGGAGCTGGGTGTTCAGGTTCGACACTCCGACCAAGCCCTTGTTCATGGGAGAGAGGACCTGGACGTCGGAGATGGGGTTCAGCTTGAAGCGCCTGGGGATTCGCTCCATGATGATGGACTTTATCTTCTCCAGGACTTTTTCTGGATCCTCCTCGTGCATGAAGAAGAAGTCGTCGAGCTTGTCCTCCCTCGGCTTGATCCTTGGAAACTCCCCCTGGTTGATGAGGTGGGCGTTGACGATGATGGAACTCTCTCTGGCCTGCCTGAAGATCTCGGTCAGCTCGGTCACCGGGGCAGCCCCGGATCTGATGATGTCCATGAGCACGTTGCCGGCCCCCACAGAGGGAAGCTGGTTAACGTCCC
Organism: uncultured Desulfohalobiaceae bacterium; assembly: GCA_964403955.1. Lineage (GTDB taxonomy): Bacteria > Desulfobacterota > Desulfovibrionia > Desulfovibrionales > Desulfothermaceae > CAYOID01. The sequence goes on from CAYOID010000002.1 coordinate 76,099, forward strand.
CGACCATGATCAGGGTGGTGTCCAGCCTCACCGCTTTGAGCAGGTGGTGCATGAGGATGGTATCCACCATGCTCATCTCGACGATGATCAGCAGGTCGCAATTCAGCGGGTGCTCATCGTCCTTTTTGAAGCCGCCTTTCTGGAAGTCGAACTCCAGGAGCCTGTGGATGGTCTTGGCCTCGAACCCGGTTGCCTCGTTCATGCGCTTGGCCGCTCGGCAGGTTGGCGCGGCCAGCAAGATCCTGGCGTTGAGACGGGCGACGATCTTCAGGATGGCCTTGAGCAGGAAGCTCTTACCCGTGCCTGGCCCGCCGGTGATGACCAAGGCCTTGTCCTGCAGGGCCTTGCGGACTGCCTCTGTCTGCTTTTCAGCCAGCTCGATGGAATACGTCTGCTGGACCCAGGACAGGGCTTTGTCCGTATTGACAGCTCTGATCGATTTGGGGGCCTGTATGAGGCGTTTGAGCTTCTTGGCGATGCTGGTTTCGGAAAAGTGGTACTTGGCCAGGTAGACGGCCTCTGAGGAGCTCTCAGGGCCATCCTTGGTAAGGGCTTCGATGACGACATGGCGTTCGGCGTTGAGCGCGATCAGCCCTTTCTCGATTTGGTCTGTTTCGACCTCCAGGATCTCAGCGCACTTGAAGACGAGCTCCGGCTTGGGGTAAAAGACGTGACCCTCGTCAGAGAGCTGGTGCAGGACGTACAAGATGCCGGCCTGGATCCGGAACTCCGAGTCGGGGGAGAAGCCGAGCTTTTGGGCGATCCGGTCTGCAGTGACAAAGCCGATGCCGAAGATGTCTGTGGCCAGGCGATAGGGGTTCTCCTGGACGACCTGGATAGAGTCGTTGCCGTAGGTCTTGAAGATCTTGCTGGCGTATGTGGCAGAGACCCCATGCCCCTGGAGGAAGAGCATGACCTGCCTGATCTCTTTCTGCTCCTCCCAAGCCTGCTTGATCATGTCGATGCGCTTTTCGCCGATGCCTTCGACTTGGGTCAACCTGTCTGGCTCATTCTCGATGACCTCCAGGGTGTCGTCGCCGAACTGAGCCACAATGCGCTTGGCCATGACCGGGCCGATGCCTTTGATCAGGCCTGAGCCCAGGTACTTCTGGATGCCGGCGGAAGTAGCCGGGGTACAGCACTCGCAGTAGACGGCCTTGAACTGCTCGCCGAACTTGGGGTGGTTGGCCCACTCCCCTTTCATCTTGAGGACCTGGCCGGCCAGCGGAGAGGTGATGTTGCCGACCACAGTGACCAGGTCGCGGCGGCCGCGGACCTTGACCTCGGCTTTTGAATAACTGTGTTTCTGCTTTGTGTAGGTGTGGGAGTTCGATATGGCCCTGGAGGAACTACAGGGTCTGGGAGGAAAGTTCTATCATTGAATATCAATATGAATAGATCATTTATACAAAATATAAAAAACTATAATTTTATAAGTAATATTTAAAAGTAAGTTGTATTTAATTTTAGGCCAAGGATAGAGTATCATCTTATAGCTAAAAATGTTTACATCAAGGCACGAAAATTAAATGCGTTGATCGCATTCATCACAAAAATAGATACGGTCATCATCATTTTCTACTTCATGCCGAAGCAAGATTTTCTCAGGATTCAAATTGTCCCAATCAGATACAGTCATACAGTCAACACAAATAACATCTTGATTTGTGTTAAAATATCCAACAATATCTTCTTTGTCGACTATTGGCATGTCAACCTCCGCATGATTTAGGTTATGGGTGATAATTATTCATACCTTACCATGCCGAGCCTCGCCTTGCCATGCCTCGCCTTACCAAATCATGTAATGATGTAAAAGTAACCCTATCCTTGACCAAGAATTAAATATAAACTATCAGCCCATTTTTTGTCAATCAAGCTTAAAAACCCGCCATATACAGGCTGGAGCAATGGGTGCAGTACTCATCTCCTTTCAAAAATAGACCAATCTGAAAGAAATTCTTTAAGAGAGTATTCCCTTGGCTCAATAGCTATTATTTCCTAGGTCTTAAGTGTTGAACAGTGGTCACGGGACTGTTGATTTGACGTGAATATTTTTTCCGTATAATGTACTTGAAACGGAAAGTTTAAATAGACCGATCACCCAATCACGAGGTTTTAGCCATGTCCGAAAAAGATGTTCCGATACTTGAAAAACGGAAAGTCAGTCCGCCTGGTCGGGCGAAGAACACAGATCTTCGTCCAAGGGAGCACTTGGCAGAACATGAAGTTGAAACCTTGATCTGTGCCGCCAAGAGATGCCGACATGGACATCGGGACTCAACCCTTATCCTTGTAATGTATAGTCATGGGTTACGTGCGGGAGAAGCTGTTTCTTTGAAATGGTCTCAGATTGACCTCAAGCAAGGAATCATTCATGTGAGTCGGCTTAAAAATGGCACTCCTTCAACACATCCACTTAGAGGTAAGGAGATCAGGGCCTTGAGAAAGCTCATGAAGGATTATCCAGATACTGAATTTGTTTTTGTCACTGAGAGAAAGGGGCCTCTGACTGTGAGCAATGTCCAGAAGATCATAGCGAGATCTGGAAGGGACGCCGGCTTTGAATTCAAGATTCACCCTCATATGCTCAGGCATTCTACAGGGTATAAGTTAGCCAATGAAGGACAGGACACTCGGGCTATTCAACTTTATCTTGGCCATAAAAGCATAACTCATACTGTCAGATATACTGAACTGTCCAGTGCACGTTTTAACAATTTCTGGAAGGACTGATCAGAAAATTTGTTATCATCCTTTACATCAGAACAAGGATAAATTAGAAGATTCCAATTAGCTAACATTAAAAGTGGAGGGTTTATGGAAGAGCATGTAAAAGAAGCTCTTGAGATTGTGAAGGCTCAGGCAAGCGTTAGAAATATGACTGAAGAAGAAATCGCTTCTATGGTCAAATCTCTTTCAGAAACCATCAAGTCAGCTACTGAAGGCGTTGATGCTGCATCTGGCGGTAAAAGTGATCAAGAGCCTCCAGTTGATCCCAAAAAGGCCATCAGGGAAAAGTCTGTTATTTGCTTGGAGTGTGGGAAGTCATTCAAGGTTTTGACCAAGAAGCACTTGGCAACACATGACCTGACTCCTGCTGATTACAAAGAGAAATGGGGCATGAAAAAAGGGACGGCGCTGATAGCCAAAGGCCTTGCCAGGGATCGGAAGAAAAAGATGCAGGAGATGCAGCTTTGGAAGAAAAGAAAGAAAGAATGATCAGGTTATGAACCCAGGGCTTTCTGTTTCTGAGCTGTTGGATATATTCGGGGGCTCTTTTATTTTTCAGTTCAGTGTGACATAATATGCAGCTAGTCTTCAATCATTTCTCGATCCTTTAGAAGAGCAATTATAGCCAAGACCAACAGGATTCTTGAAATACTTGGCCATGGTCCCAATTCAACTACCAGTCCACAATCTCTGTTTTGACACTCGGCATCTCTCCATCGATTCGCAGCTCAATCTGACCAACTTAAAAATCCTGCCCCTATTAGCAAAAAAACCAGCACCTCCGCCCTCGAACTCATTAGGGCCAGATCGAACGAGTCAACTAAAACATTCTGAGAAAAGCTATACTTTAGCCTAGGTCAAAGTCAGCGTCAGCAGCAGACATAGGCCTTAGGAGCTATGAAGGAAGTAGCTCCGAAGCCTGTTGGAGCCATCACCAACGTGACTCAGATTCGTAAAAACTTGTATCCCTAACATCTTTAAAAAACACATATCCATAGACAATTTTTTAACTCCAGAAAAACCGCGAGCAATGCAGAGAAAAGACAGATAATCAAGCCCTCAAACATTATCCACCTAACCCACTGAAAAGAATCGTAATAAAAAAATAAAAAAATCCTTGACACGAAAAGTTTTATTGCTTTATTGATATAATCATATACAGCAATGAATCAAACTCGAAAACCTCTCACCAGCCGCTGAATGGTCATGAAAAAATTTCAAATATCTTTCAGTCCAGATATTCCACTCTATTACCAAATAGAAGCCTTTTTCAAATTCAAGATCAATACGGGCGAGCTCAAAAACGGAGATAGAATACCCGATGAGCGAAGCCTCTGTGAGGCAAATAATATCAGCCTGGGTACCTTAAGAAAGGCCTTTGAGAGGCTTGAGTCAGAAGGGCTTATTGTCCGCAAGAGAGGCAAGGGGACCTATGTATCTGGCAGAAAAGAATCCAACAGACTGCCCGTGGAGATGAAGCTCATTGGCTATGTTGAAGATCTTATCCTACACGGTAAAAATGCCGACGTTTCTATCCTAGAGTTGGATGAGATCACTGCTGATGCAGAAATGTCTTCTTTTTTTGGTATTCAGCCTGGGGAAGCCCTAACACATTTCAAAAGACTTAAATCTGTAGACAACGAACCTTTATATTATGTTGAAAACTTTATTATCCCTGAATTAGGGCGAGTAATAACAAAAGAAGATCTTCAGAGTTCTCCACCTCTTGAACTGTTCAGCAAAAAATTTAATAGGCAGATTGAGTACATTAAGCAGGAAATCAACGTAACAAAGGCAGATGCTGAGAAGGCTTCATTTCTCAAAATTGATATTTTTGAGCCTCTCCTCTACATTATCCTGTATGTCTATGAGCAGAAAAACAAGCCAATTGGCATATCTAAACTGTATTGCAGGCCAGATCGTTATAAATTTGTTGCGGAGCTTACTCGCCCTAAGAACATGGAATTTAATACTCTTATAGAATAATAATATTTTGATAAAAAAAATATATTTATTATTTTTTTTATTTTAAAAAAAAGGATTATTTACATGAACAAAAGGCATGTCCCTTTTAATGTCCTGATCACAGGTACTGGCGGTCAAGGGGTTGTCTTATTGACCAGGATTTTAGGTGAAGCTGCTCTTATTGAAGATTTTTCTGTTCGAATTGGCGAAATCCATGGTGTATCACAAAGAGGCGGATCAATCATCAGTCACATTAAATTCGGTAATAAACTCTATTGCTCAACATTCACCTATGCATCAGCACAAGTTGTTTTAAGTTTAGAAGTAGCAGAAACGCTAAATGGATTAGACTACTTGGCTCCTAATGGCCTACTACTATTCAATGAAAAGGCATTTATACCTGCTTCATCTAAAGCATCTAAGGATAAATACCCAGATGAGCTGACAGTTAGAGAGGTTGCACAAACGAGAACCAAATACATGTACTCAATTGATGCCAATAAAGTGGCCAAGGAAAACGGATTTCCTAAATCAGCAAATATAGTCATGCTCGGCCTACTGGCCGAGACAGGTAAGCTTCCAATGAGAAAGGAGGCACTTGTCAATGCTATGAAAAGCATCCTGACTGAACGACTGGTGGACATTAATCTTCAAGCCTTTGAAATAGGCACAAAACTTTTAAAAAACGCAGGAAGGATAGACCAATGAACAATGAAAAAAATATCACCAGAAGAGAGGAAATAGAGAAATTGGCCAGACTCATTCCTGATGCCACTTTTGAAGCCATCCTCCAAAACGACCTCCTAAGAACAGGAGTTTCTTTCTCCTCAAAGGCATTGGATTATTTAGAGCCATTTGCAACTAAAACCTATAATTTATTTACTTTTGATCTTCAGGAAAGCGAGAAAGTACCGGGCAGAGCATCTGTAAGGGTTCCTGACCAGTTGCATTACACAGGTGGAATTTATGGTCTGCGTGGTAATGTAACAGCAGACGTACATCAGAATCCAGACTCTACATACCATATTGATGTCATCGATGGACGATTAAAGCTCTGTGAAAAGGAAAATGGAAATAAAGTTGAAATCGCTGATGTCTTCGATCCCTATCCCGTGCCAAATTACAGAAATAAAACATTTGATGACGGTGTTAGCTATGGACAAATCGTTGATGCAGTACCCGGCAAAAGCTTTTCAAGGGTGACACCTTTTAGGATGTGTCAATACTGGGCCAAAGGTGATCAATGTAAGTACTGCGACATCAATGAGGCTGGAAAAGTTCAAAAAAAACTTGGCCTGAGAAGTTCTCAGAAATGGGTAGAGGATGCTGATCGAGTAGCTGAGGTCATGAAGGAAATCTATTTACGAGAAGAATGGCCTACTGGCAAAAAGCCCAGAAGCATCATGATTACGGGTGGTACAATAATTACAAAGGTTCAAGGCTTTACAGAAGATGAGTTTTATCTGCAATATGTCGAGAAAATTAAGGATGCAATCGGTTCGAGATGGCCTGTTTGCCTGCAATCATCGCCTAAGCCTCCGGCGATAGCTAAAAAGTACAAAGCAGCCGGTGTTGATGTACATGAGACCAATCTCGAAGTCTGGGATCCCGAACTCTTTGAGACACTATGCCCTGGCAAAGCCAAGCACATCGGAAGGGACCAGTGGCTAAAGCTCATGCTTGATGAAGTTGATGTCTTCGGCGAAGGCAATATCACGCCCTGCTTTGTGGAAGGCGTAGAAATGTGTCAGCCATACGGGTTCAAAACGATCAGCGAGGCCATAAAATCCTCAGCTGAAGGATATGAATACTTAATGTCGCATGGCGTTATACCTAGACCTAATCTTTGGGTGGTATCTCCCCGTTCAGCATTGAAAGGCAACCTTATACCTCCTTTGGAGTTTTATGTACGTCTTGATCTCGTCTGGTATGAGCTGTGGCAGAAATACACTCTACCACCTCCGCGAAGATTCAACCTTATAGGTCCAGGCAAAGAGCAATCTGAAAGAGGCTGGCTCAGCATGGGGTATTAATTCAAAATGAATATTTAATAAATGATAAAATAAAAATATTATGATGTGGGTGAATAATGAAAATTGTAGATGTACAAGATACTTCTTTATCACATAAAGAGTTACTTCTCGGAAATGAAGCCCTTGCAATTGGAGCTTTAGAAGCAAGCATTTCATATGCAGGTGCTTATCCTGGTACACCCTCCACAGAAATAACCGAATATCTACATAGAAATAGCTCAAAAACAGGAGTAAAAGTAGAATGGTGCATGAATGAGAAGATCGCCTTTGAAAAGGCTTTGGGAGTCTCATTGTGCAACAAGAGAGCTCTTGTTTGCATGAAACACGCTGGGGTCAACTGGATCGCAGACACTCTTTCGGTAGCTGTGCTGGGTGGCATCAGAGGAGGATTAGTCATTGTTAGTGCAGATGACCCGAATTGTCACAGCTCAGCAAATGAGCAGGATAATCGCTTTTATGCAGACTTTTTCAAAATTCCTGTGCTCGAGCCGTGCAACCCGGTAGATGCACGAGCAATAATGCTCTGCGCTTTCAATCTTTCTGAACGTATTCAGCTCCCTGTCATGCTTAGAACAGTGACACGGGTCAGCCATACTAGAGCTGACGTGGCATATGGTTCCTTTCCAGAAATAGAAAAAAAAGGCAGTTTTGATACCTCAGAAGAACGTTTCTACTTATCCACATTCAGATCACTCAAAAGGCATAAATGGCTTTTAGACCAGCAATCCGAAATCCAAAAAGTAGTCGAATCATACGATCTCAATCAGTTAGAGAAATCGAGCCCTGATATTGTCATTGTAGCTTCTGGCATCGGTTATGAATATGTTAAAGAAGTCCTAAATACAGCATCAGATACAGAACTTATTGGTTTAGTTAAAATAAGCTGCAGCAATTATTTGCCTAATAATATTATTGAAAGCCTGGTTCAAAAATGCAAACAAATTCTAGTTGTAGAAGAAGGAGGGCCTTTAGTTGAAGAAAAAATAAAAGTAATGAGTGATCAAGTAAAAGGATCAGCAAACATTTTAGGCAAGTCATCAGGGCACATGGAGTGCTTTGGAGAACTTACCATAGAGAAGGTGGCTAATTTCATACGGTTAAACGCTAAAGATTACATAGATATACCTCAACCTCCAGGGAAGTCCTTTGACGTTAAGGCTCCGCAAAGACTTCCTTCCTTTTGCGCCGGGTGCCCACATAGCAATGTGTTTTATTCGTTAAAAAAGGTAAAGAGAAAAATTGAAAAAGCTGGCGACGACAGTATCGTGGTTGTTGGAGACATTGGATGCTACTCAATCGGAAAAAGCCCTCCATACAGTCTTGGAGATATCAAATACAGTATGGGGTCAAGCATTGGGGTGGCACAGGGTATTAAAGAAGGATCAATAAATAAAGTTGTCGCACTAGTCGGTGATGGTACATTTTTCCATGCTTCATTAACAAGCATTGCCAACAGCATCAAAAATGATTCAAATATCCTAGTTATAATCTTGGATAATGATGTCATTGCGATGACCGGAATGCAACCCACTCCTGCCGATCAAGAAGCCCAGGTCAAACCGCTAAGCATTGAGAACATATTGCAGGGCATGGGCTGTGACAGTTTTGTTATTGTAGATAGTTTTGATATTTTAAACTTGCAAAATTCGATCTATAAATCACTTTTTAAAAATGGTTTATCCGTTATTATAGCAAGAGGTCCATGTGCAGTTGTAAGAAAACGTCATAAAACACGCACAAAAAATAAAACCTATTCAGTACTTGATGATTTATGCCAGAAGTGCATGATCTGTGTAAATGCCTACTCATGTCCAGCTATATATGTGACAGAAGACAAACACGTGAAAATTGACAAAAACTTGTGTATAGGATGTTCTTCATGTGAACAAATATGTCCAGAGAACGCGATCGTACCAGATACTGACTAATGTTCCGCGGGTAAGCTTGGGACATTGCCTCACCTGGTCATAAAATTTTTTACCAGGAATATTGTTATGGAACTGGCAATCTATGGCCCCATTGTCCTGTTGATTTTGTTTCTCGTTATTGGGGTTCCTATTGCTTTTGCTCTAGCAGGAACAGGTCTTATCGCCTTGCTTTTTATGGATGGGATCAGAGGGCTTGAAATTGCTGCCAACGTTCCGTGGCAACATTCCTTCAAATATGCTTTAGCCGCCATTCCGATGTTCGTCTTTATGGGCCACTTGCTCATGGGGTCCCATACAATCAAGAACATTTTTTCCACCGTTAATCTTTTCACTGGCAGGATGCCTGGGTCACTAGGCATTGGTAGCACATTAGCCTGCGGGATCTTTGCAGCGTGCAGTGGTTCAGGTGTTGCTGCCACGGCAACTGTGGGTAAGATCGCATATCCAGAGCTGAAAAAACATGGCTATAATGAAACCCTAGCAGCTGCAATGCTTGCCTCAGGGGGATCAATTGCCCCGATTATACCTCCTAGCGCACTTCTGATCGTCTATGCGTCAACCGTGGGGCTTTCCGTCGGGAAACTCTTCATGGCGGCCATCATACCCGGAATCATACTTGTCTTGAGTCTGAGTTTGTTCATTTTCATTCTTGGACTCACCTCACCCAATCTTGTTCCCAAGGGCATTAATTATCAGTCCACCCTTCTGCAAAAAGTCCGGAGTCTCAAACACATTCTACCCTTTATTGTCCTTGCATTCATAGTGCTCTACCCAATTTACAGTGGACTCATGACAGCCAATGAATCAGCCGCTGCTGGTGCAGTTGGGGCTTTCCTAATTAGATTGTTCTCTAGAGACTTCTCCTGGCTTGAATTTTGGGATGCCCTCAAAGGCACTGTCAACACTACCTGCTTTGTGCTCATCATATTGGTCGGTGCAAATATTTTATCCACGTACTATATCTATTTGGGAGTGCCGGATCTTATCGCTGAATCAGCGCGCGAGGCGCAACTCTCTGCATTTTCCGTGGCCGTCCTGGTTATTGGCCTTCAGATCCTTGTTGGCGCTTTTTTGGACCCAGTATCACAAATTATGATTGTAGTGCCAGCCATCCTTCCACTCATGGTAGCCTATGGCTACGACCCAATCTGGTTCGGTGTGGTCACTGCTCTCTTGGCTGAGCAGGGAACACTGACACCGCCCATTGGTCTGCATATGTATGTCATCCAGGGCGTTACGGGCCTAGCTTGGAAAAGGCTCGTCATCGGTCTGTTGCCTTTCGTCTTGGTATGGCTGGTAGTCATTGTCCTGCTGTGGATCTTTCCGTCACTGGCGTTATGGCTTCCAGCCAAAATGATAAGTTAATATCTAATGTTCTAAAACTACATCAAGGAGGTTGAGAAGTAATTAAAAAGGAGTAAATGTTGTAACTTTTAAAGAAAGAGGGGGTTTACATGTGGGGAAGATTTGTACAGACAACAATATTGTTCATGCTTCCTATCCTGCTTATGGTGTTCATTGTATTTCCATTAGATGCTTCAGCAAAGACTATTAACTGGCGATGGGCCAACTTTCGTCCTGTTAGTGACTGGACTATGCCGCTTGCAGAACAGTTTGTCCAAGATATCGAAACCTATACCAATGGAAAGATGAAAATTAAAATGTTTACCAGCGGGCAACTTATGCCTGCCAGGCAAATTCATGAAGCAGTCTCCATGAATCAGATTCAAATGGGGTATATTTATACACCATACCTCACTGCAGCTGCACCTATCTTCGGATGGACCTCATTGCCTTTCACTGGTCTATCCATGGAAGAGCACTTGAGCATGTACGACGAAGGCTCTGATTCAAGAAAAATCATGGATAATGCACTACACAACACAAACCTGGAAATAATCTTTCAGACTCCGGCAGGGTCCCTGAACATAATCAGCAAAGACAAGCCTTTTCTCAAGGTGGATGATTTCAAAGGGATTCGAATTAGGGCACCTGGAAGATATGATGTCGCAGCTTATGAAACATTAGGGGCAGCGGCAGTCAGCCTCTCCCCAGAAGAGATTTATGAAGGTTTAAAACGGGGAACACTTGCCGCTAGTACGCATAATTACTCATCTATGCTCTCCCGCGGTCTCCATGAAGTTGCAAATAATATTTACGTCTGGGATCTGTCTATGGTTACCTACCCACTGATTGTGAATTACAAGGAGTACAACTCACTCCCCTCAGAGGTCAAGGAAGGCTTTGACAAGGCCGCCGAGAAGTTCCGAAGTCAGCTTTACGAAAAGTACAGCAGCAAAAAACAAATGGTTATTGAATCATTAAAAAATGATTGCGATAGCACATTGCATCAAGTTAGTAAAACTGAACGTATGATAGCTAGGGAAAAGGTCAAAAACGTTTACAACCAATGGGTTGAAGATGTAGGAACTGAGGATGCTGAAAAAATGCTTGATATCATATTGACAACAGCATCTAAAAATTAAGATATAGGTATTATAATTTAAATGTTTTTTAAAAATAGTGATAAAGAAAATATAATTTAGACTCTTGAGTTAGAATTTCTTCTAACTCAAGAGTCTACTATAAAGGATTACTGAGTTAGGCAAGATCCATTTGAAAAAATATATGAGATGATATGCTATGGACAACATTATAAAAAAAATATCATTTGTGATCGATTGCCTGACGTCACTCTTTCTCATACCTGCCTCTCTTACCACACTCTTTCTTATTGCTATAATAATTTGTGATGTCATAGCACGCAATGTTTTTGTTGTAGGCTTCCTTGACACTGTAACACTTGGCTCTACTGGATTACTCATTGTAGTATTCTGGGGTGCAGCTACATGCTTGAAGGAAGACAAGCATATTATCATGAGTGCTGTTCAAGAACATTGTGGAACAAAGCTAAGAAATATACTGAAGATAAGTGCAAGCACAATAACACTTCTCATTCTTTTAACGCTTAGCTACTTCTCTTGGATTATAGCCTGGAATTCTTATTCAATGAATTGGAAATTAGTGAGCCCAATAGCCCTGCCAATTGGTTTTTTACAAGGAATTATTGCAAGCGGTTTTTCTCTACTTGCTCTTCAACAAGTAAGTAATTTAATCAAAGAATATCTTTTTCAAAAAAAACAATGTTAATTGTCTGAACATTGTTCTGAAAATTTAATTGTTGTTTCATTTTTTGTATAAAATGAAAAATTTTTTTATGAAATAAAAAATTAATAAGTTAGGTTTCATACATGATAGTAAAAAATGAAAAAGATGTATTAGCAAATACTATTAGAGAAAATGTTACATTAAAATTGGCAATTTCTGAAAATGATGGAGCTAAAAATTTCTTTATGAGGATTATTGAATACGGAGAAGGTGCATCTTCTAGAGATACCCATCAGCATCCCTACGAACATGAGATTTATATCATCGAAGGCAGTGGAATTTTAGTTGGTAGTGAAAAAAAAATTAAATTTCAAAAAGGTGATATTATTTATATTGGTCCAGATGAAGAACATGCTATTATGTCAGATGGCTATTTAAAGTTTATTTGTCTTGTCCCAAGCAAGCAGTAAAAGCTAAAAACACAAAAATCAATTATAATGTAATATGATATGGATTGCATAAGAGGTTAAGTTTATGGATTTTGAATTAAGCAAGGAAATCAAGGCAGTTCAGAAAGAAACACGAAAATTTGCTCGCAAAGAGGTTGCTCCTCGAGTCAAAGAAGAAGGGTTTAAGCGAGACCTGATCTCAAAAATGGGAGAGATCGGATTATTTGGTTCTGCTTTTCCTGACAAATATGGAGGGTCAAACCTCGGCTTTCTGGCTCATTCAGTGATCTGCGAAGAGATTTCTCGTGTGGATTCAGGTTTGCGTTCTCTCTTTAATTTACAAGCCATGACGGTGGCCTATACCATTATGGAATGTGGAACGAAAGCAGCAAAGGATGCATATGTCAAGGATCTAGTTCTTGGACGAAAGTTAGGTTGTGCCTGCTTCTCTGAACCCAACGTAGGGTCTGATCTAGCCTCTATAGAAACCTCAATTGAAGAGAAAGACGATCATTATCTACTCAATGGAAATAAGACATGGATTTCAAATGGGACTGTTGCCGATGTCGCTGTAGTATATGCTTCCTTTGACAAGAGCCTCAAACATAAAGGACTTTGTGCAGTGGTGGTGGAAACGGACCAGCCGGGATGGACAACTCGTGAAACACCCAAACTAGGAGATCAATCCTCACCTATTGCCGAGATATACTTGAAAGACGTCTGTGTACCAAAAGAAAACCTTTTAGGAACATGGGGCGGAGGCTTTAAAGTAGCCATGACTGCACTTGACAGAGGACGTATCAGCGTGGCCAGCGGAGCTGTTGGTCTCTCCCAGGCTTGCATTGATTGCTCTGTTGAGTATGCCAATCAAAGGATCCAGTTCGGCAAGCCCATAGGACAATTTCAGCTTATTCAAAGCAGTGTCGCAGAAATGGTTGCACAAACCGAAGCCTCAAGGCTTCTTGTTCGTCGAGGTGCTTGGCTTAACGATCAAGACCGTCCATTCACTCAGGAAATAGCTTTGGCCAAATTTTTCAGCGGAGAAACAGTGGTCAAAGTGGCCGGGTTGGCTATGGAGATCCACGGGGGTATGGGATATTCACTGGACCTCCCAGTTGAAAGATACTATCGAGATGCCAAGCTGTATCAAATAGGAGAGGGAACAGCTAATATTATGCGCTTGCTTATTGGCAATGATGCCTTGGGAATCAAGAAGGCCAATCGCAAACGCCTGCATGTTCATTCTGAATTTAAAAATTTGGAATAATGTATATTAGTTGAACCTTAAAGCTTACTTACCAAACGAGGGAGCCTTCTAATGACTAAACCGCTTGAAGGCGTGCGAATTCTAGATTTTGGGCGTGTCATTGCCAGCGGATATTGCGGAACAATGCTTGCCGACATGGGAGCTGAAGTGATCAAAATCGAACGGCCAGGGGGAGAGTTTGACAGGCAACTAGGTCCATTTGAGCCAGGTGGTAGAGCCATCGTATATGAAATGATCACTCCGCGAAACAAAAAGTCCATCACTCTGGACTTCACCAGTCAAAATGGTCGTGGAGTCTTGGATGAATTGGTCAAGTTGTCTTCCATTGTCATCTCCGGCTTCACCCCTAAAGGGAATCAACTCTTTGGACTCAACTATGAACGTTTAAAAGAAGTCAATCCTGAGATAATTCTCGTCGCAATTTCAGGCTATGGGCAGGACGGGCCTTATGCTGACAGACCTTGCTTTGATGCTATTGCCCAAGCTGAATCTGGCGCTATGAGCTATTCTGGTTTTCCCGGAAACCCACCTACTCGATCAGCAGTCCCTTTTGCGGACTTTTCAACAGCGATCCTGGGAGCATACGGGGCTATCCTGGCGCTGTTTCATAAAGAGCGAACGGGTGAGGGTCAGCTAGTTGACGTTTCATTACTCGATTCAGCCTTTACCTTCGTCGCCGGCATGGGCGTACTTGCAGAGTACACTTTGATGAACCACGTCCGACCGCAAGTCGGAAATCATTCATACTACAATTTCACTGATGCATTTAAGGCCAAGGATGGGTGGATCATGATCAGTGTCATTGGGAACAAAATCTGGCAAAGATTCACAGAACTCCTAGACCGCAAGGATCTCCAGGGAGACGAGAGGTTCAATGATGACCTTAACCGATTTCAAAACCGCCATCAGCTTTGCCCCATTGTTAGTGACTGGGTCGCTGGATACACTGTAAATGAATTAATCCAGTTGTTAGAAGAAAAAAGAGTTCCTTGTGGACGAATCAATTCAGTGCGCAATTTGGAGAATAACCCTCAAATTAGAGCAAGGGAAATGTACATTAACATGCACTACCCTGGAGTTGGCAATGTTCCCATTCCGGGCATACCTGTCAAATTATCCAAAACACCAGGCATAATAGAAAACAATGCCCCAAACTTAGGTGAACATAATATAGAAATATACTCTCATTTACTTGGCTATAATCAGGAAGAAGTCGATTCATTAAAGAACGAAGGCCTAATATAATTTTCTAATGTAATTCCATTCAAATGGAATTTAGAATAATTTTATCATACAAATTCAAATATATCTTTTACAAACCTACCTTTTTTCAATACCTATAATTTTCTTTTCTCTCTTCATCATTTCAAAACAATAATGCAATATCAAAAATATTAATATTTATGATTAAAAATTAATTCATTAAATAACTTTTATTTAAAATATAATTTCAATAATTTAAATTTATGCAAAACAACTAGTTATAATAAGTGCAATTTAGACTAAGGAGTAAACATTTGACATCTAATTCACATGTCAAAAACTTTCGCTTCTTAATTCTAATCTATCTATTTCATTTTATTCGTTATGGGATGGTTTTACCCATAATTCCTCTTTTTGCCCAAGAACTTGTAACAGACCCAGCAAAAATCGGTCTAGTTGTAAGTTGTTTCAACCTCCTAGCTATGTTTTTAGCTATTCCAATTGGTGGCATAATCGACCGATTAGGCATGAAAAAAGTC
Organism: uncultured Desulfohalobiaceae bacterium; assembly: GCA_964403955.1. GTDB lineage: Bacteria > Desulfobacterota > Desulfovibrionia > Desulfovibrionales > Desulfothermaceae > CAYOID01. The sequence continues at coordinate 91,324 of CAYOID010000002.1, forward strand.
CTTCTTTTTGGGGTAGCTTCTAATATGATTCACAGTTTCATGTTGGCCTCTGCTCCGAATTTATTTTATTTAATCTTTGCTCAACTATTTGGTGGCGTTGGCTTTTTATTTATAATAGTATCATGTCAGACTTATGTGAGTCATCTGCCTAAGATTTATCTTCGAGAAAGAGGTTTTGGATTTTTAGCCTTTATATCAGCTATTGGTTTCATAGTTGGTCCTCCACTTGGAGGTATACTTAGTGTTCATTTATCATATAGAATTGCATTTATACTTTCTGGTATGCTAGCTTCAATAGGGACGGTTGTGTTCTTTATAGATAAAAATATTGATTCTGAATATTCCATTCAAAAGGATGGTACTAGAATTTTCACCAAACTTCGATCCATGATTAACAATACTAGTCTAATCAGTATACTTGTTGTTGCATTCACAATAACATTTGTGGTCAATTTGAGAGATTCATTCCTTCCTGTACTTTTAAAATATAAACATTTTGATGAAATGACTATTGGTGTACTCTATGGAATCTTTGCCTTAGCAATGATTGCTGTCAGAGTATTGATTGGCAGGGTTATGGGTATGGTGTCCAGGAAGAGTCTCCTTTGGGCCACGTTGCTTTTGTTGGCTGTAGGGCACGGGGCACTACCAATGTTAACATCACCATCTTGGTTGGGTACAGTGCTGTTCTTCGGAGGACTTGGGTTCGGAATCTCACAGCCTTTGACCATGGTCATGGTTTCAGATTTCAGCGGCTCTGGACTTGCAATGGGCGTCAGATTCACTGCCATCACAGCTGCCACAGTCTTCAGTCCTTTGATAATGGGTTGGATTGTAAATATTGCAGGACTGGAATTTCCATTTTATTTTGGGGCATTGATGATCCTCAGTCTCCCTTTTTTTATATCTAACTCAGCATTTAGTAACCAAGTTCCTGACCACTCATCATCGCATTAAAATTTTCAGAATCGCTCCCCTACTTTTTTAAGTAATTGTAATTATAATTTCATGTTGCATCTGATCACAATGAGAAACTTTTATATACTGCCATTCCCTTCTGTTGCTTCCAGGACCTCGAGTACCTACAGGGCCAAATCGAAGGCGTTACCTTTAACGACATTGAAAACAATTACTCTGTGGCCAAGGTAAGATCCCCTGTTGGCGGGATTTGTTACCCATGTCTGGATAATCACCTCCCCTCTGGCTGGCCAAGTACTCAGGATGAAGGGGGAATGGGCCAACCACCCCAAGTTCGGGGAGCAGTTCAAAGCCGTCTTCTGTGAGTGCTGCACCCCGACCACCTCTGCCGGCATCCAGAAGTACCTGGGCTCTGGCCTGATCAAAGGCATCGGCCCGGTCATGGCCAAGCGCATTGTGGCCAAATTCGGGGGCTACATCCTCAAGGTCATCGAGAAGGAGTCTGAAAGGGTGACCGAGGTTGATGCCATCTGGCGAAAAGCGCATTGAGATGATCAAGAAGGCCTGGGAGAAGCAGAACGAAATACGCTTGGTTATGCTTTTCCTCAGTTCTCACCATCACCCTCGATGTAGACATGGGCAATGGTTCGGCTGTACCCGAGCTCACCGGCTAGCCCGTCCTGAATATGCCTTTCGCTAAGATTGGAGAAGAAGGCGATGACATCGAAGCTCGGGTCATTGAGAACAGGCATACAGCCTTCCCGGGGAGGAATCACCACCCATTGACCGGCCAATCCGCAAGGTCATCATTTTGGGTTGCATAGACAGAATGATGCTACCAGACGGAAGAGGAGATCAACGGTTTGCATTCACCGGGCGATCAGAAAGGAGCTAATGTCAAGTGAGAGCCTCCTATTTTGAGTGAGAGCGTGTTTTCTTTAAAAACCCGACTCCTAGGTCGGATTGAGACACAAAAAATCTCACGCGGAGCACAAGAGCCTCCGTCTGGAGGTGGGGGGGCAGTTTATTTGGCTATTCCCCTAGGAAAAGTTGAAGAGAACAGAGACTCCTGAAGATATCAAATCAAGAGGCCCTGTGGCATCAGATGACTTTCGCCTTTCTCGACCGCTTCCTTTTAAATGGCTTGGGTTTTGGCCGGTCCCGGAGGTCCAGCTCTCCTAGGATAAACCCAAGAGCAGCTAATGCTGGATATTCATCTATTGTGTTCTCTTTTGTGATCTCTTCACGGTGAAGGTCCATGATCTCAGAAGCTATGAAACTGGAGTTGCCGAAAAACAGAGATTTTTGTTCTTTTTTGAGCCGACGACGGAGGATCTGGGCATACATCTCCAAAGCCCCAGGTTGGTTGACTTCTGGCGGTAGCTGCAAAGAAATTGTCCTTTTGTATCTCTTTTTGCCCTTGGAGTTCAACTGCTCGAAAATGGCTATAAGTTGATTGTTGAGATTGACCAGCCAAAATTCAGGACCGTGTTCGCTCTGAAGGCTGAGACACTTATCATATAAAGATTCGACCTCGTGGTCTTGCTCTTCACCCAGGATATAGATGTGTCTTTTTCCTACTGAATTGTCTTCAATGTGCTCTTGACCTGCCACAATGGCTATCCCTGGCTTAGTCCATGTTGGCCAGGAAACAGCTCCTACTAGCCTTCGATACGACATAATAGCTACCTCCTTACGAAAAGTCACATTCGGCAAAGAATCCGCCCTGGGCAAAAGTCAGACAGAGAGCATCTGCCCGGTCAGGCGATCTTCGGAGTAGTTCCCGCATTGAATCCTTGGCCATGACCCTAATCTTTCCGCTTTTGACCTCGTAGGTCGGCACTGAAAGCTCTTCAATCAGCATCTCATCGGGAGGCAGCATGGCTCCTGTGTCGGTTCTCAGCCATTCTCGACACTTCCACCAGAGCTCGTCCCGAAGGGTGTTGAATTCGCCAATTTCAGTTTTTGAGATAGGCCTGGAGGATGTCTTTATACCGTGAGCCGAGCACCCCTTTCGTTGCATGTGGGGGGCAATACCGGCACCCACTCCGATTGCATCGATACAGGCCCTATGGGTTCTTCTACATTTATATTCCTTACTGGCTCTTTCCCCAGTCTGGATTGGGTCTACACCTCCCCAGACAATGAGGCTTTCCACGTATCCGCCATACCGAAAACAGCAGCAGTTGACGTCTGTTCCAAATTCTCCGACATCCAGCCCCATCACAGCCGAGGTGTAAGCCGGAGGATTCTCTCCATGCTCTTCGACATAGGCGTCCCATCTTGAACGGGCCTTAGCGATCCATTCTTTGGATATGAGTTGATTGCTGGCTTTTGAGGGGTACTGACCGAGGACCATGTACGAAAAGGCCGGCTCCATGATCTTGTAGTGACCAGCCTGAAGCGAAGGAAATTCTCGGCCACTTTGATCAGTAGCTTTGGCCCCAACCATGATCTTGGGCAACTCAAAGGATTCCGACCCCGGTGTCTCACCCTCAGCCAAAGGACGGCACCATTGATTGATACGCCGGACTGTTGCCTCTCTGGTCACCGCACCTGGGATGACGTCTTCACCTGTCAGGACGTTTGGGTGATTGAAGGCCGAGAGATGAACGATATTCGCCTTGCCATCTCTTTCCATCCGATGTGGCTCACCCACTTCCGCCCGGGGGTTGAGCATGACCAGAAGCCGGGCATGTCCTCCTGACATACAACTCTCTATGCCTCGATAGACTTCATCAGGGACGGCGTCACCCTCGTCGATGATGAAGAGTAGGTGAGGGGAGTGCTTTCCAGAAAATTTGGCCTCTCGTTGAGCGTCTGACCCACTTGAGGGTATAGTCACCCCTGTCAAAAAAGTCTGGGCTCCCCTGGCGACGTGAAGGTTCTTGACCTGGCTATCCTCAAAGAGCTCAGGATGCTTTTCGATGATGCCTCCGATTTCGCCCCAGAGAAGCCGTCTCAGGTTCGATTCTGGCGGAGCTGCAGCAGTATAGACCTGGCAATCTGGATGGGTCAGGTACCACCACACACCGACCCGGGCGGCCCCATGAGTCTTGCCTGTCGCGTTGGCCGACTTGGCAACAGTGACAACGTGATCTCTGACTGACTCCATCAGGACCTGAACATCTTCTGTGTAGGTCTCTTTCAGGACCTCCTCGCCAAAGCCGACAGGATCCTCCTGGTATCCAGTCAAGCTCGAATCATCATTCGTCACACCGCACTGTTCGCGGATGGAACTCAAGAGATGATCGAAGTATTTGTTTTTCAACGAGTTTTTGTAAGATCTTATCTCTGATGTCTGGATCCACATCACCAATGACCTCCAGAACGGTCTGCTGAAATTCCTGGACAGCTTGAACATCAAAAAGGGTCTGCATCATCTCCATCTGTAGCCGAAGCTGAGACCTGATCTCGCTCATGACCTTCAGAGCCAGTTCACGAGGGTCCTTCATCTTGAACTGTTTGATGGGCTCCTGCTCTTTGCCGTGCTTGACATACCGGACTTGGCTCTCCAGGATCTGCAAGGCCTCGTCATCTCCCCTGTTCCAGCGCATCAAGAGATCGAGGAGCTCATTCGCGTCCTCGTTGATCTTCTTCAACTGGCCCACGCCATCAAGTTGTCTGGCTACTCCCTCCGGGGCATCATGGATAGCAGCATGTCTGGAGTAGGCAACTCTCAATGCTTTAAGGCGCTTACTGATGGTTCCTTTTGTAACGCCGAGCTTTTCGGCAATCTGGGAAACTGTGTTTCCATCTCTAACTAACTGCTCCAGTTGAACATTTGATACTTTTGGCATAGGCACTTGGAAACTCCTACGATTTGTTTCCTTTTTCTGGAAACTTTTGTCCTTTCATTGGAAACATGTTTCGATCTTCGGCTATGATCTCAGAAAGAGTTTATGCTAGGGTCCCAATATAGGGATTTGCCAAGGTCATGACATTCCAGGACGGACATTCTCCAAGCCAAAGACCAATGACTGTTGTTGATCCAATAAATGTTCTCCAAGGGTTGAGAACAGTATGGTAATAGAAAGAGTTCTTCCAGGCTTTGTATATTCTAAAATGGTACAGTAAAATTACACTCTCAACTCTTTGCTTTTTCTATATTATGGCAATATATTATTATTCTTAATAGCGGATTAAATATTTTTTTCTTTAATATAAAAAATTAATAGTAAAATAGATATAAAATCGACATTATAATATTTTTAATTGTTAACCCAATAACAGTTCCTAATATGTAGCCTTTACAAATTTGTTCAATGATGTAAGTCATTTTACCTCCTTGATGCATCTGCAAGAATTTTACACTCATGAGAGAAAATTCATCCCGAAAGCTTTTCGAACCCCTGCTGTGCTATCTTGTAACGCTTTTCGATCTCGTACAGAAATTTACTGAGCAAGCTGTATGTCATGTATTCCGTACCTTCTCTGGAGCCGCAAAACATGAATGGCACGCCATACCTCACATAGAAGGCGGTCGCAGTCTGAAGTGCAGCATGAGGTTTCATATTTGACTTGTAGTGGCCATTGGACATGTCCTGAAGTCCAGCTTCCACGACCACTGTGAAAAGCTCATAGCGCCTGGCTCTGGCCAATTCACGCTCAAACCTGGAGCGTTCTTTTCCCATTAAACAAGAGACGAGATCGTCTATGGACTTGCGCTCAATGCTCACCCGGTCCTCGAAACCGGCCAACGAGTAGTCACCAGCCGAGAGCGTCGCCCGTTGAACTTGAATGTCCGGCCACTTGGAGAAGGTGAAGGGCAGCTGTTCTCTGGTATCGCAGATGATGATCATGACCAAACTTCCTGCCTGATTTCACAACATTGTTGTTTGGCTAGCTAAAATTGTTGAACTTTTGTTGAAGAATGTCTTCCGGTCTTTAGTAATCTGTTCGAATAACATGGTGGGTTTGGTGAGTTTGGTGGGTCTTTTTTGCCCCCTTTTATTTTTTTGTCCTGCCATTTCACTCGCGAGGGCTAAGACAAACCCACGAAACCACCGAAACCCACAAGCTAGACCCGAACGATTTTCCATTGGACTGTCTTCTGGTATTCACCGGCGTTGACTAGCCGCAGACCCTCAATGATCACGTTTTTATGCTTGGCAAGCCACTTACCCAGTCTGCGTGAATTAATGCCGTTTTTTGTCGCTGCAATTGCCTCAAGGGCATCTTTCAGTTCAGTATCTGGGTCGCGATATGCTTCTGAGATTGCGTATTTCACCGTCGTGGGCATACTGCCGAAGGTGGCATCCCAGGCATGATAGAGATTTCTGCCCTCTTCCAGCGCAGGGTCTTCGACCAGTATACGTTCCCTGGTCTTGTAGGGGTCTACATATCCAGCCCAGACCAACGCGCCCCTGATCCAGGTTGACCAGGTATCAAAACTGCCCATTGGTTTGAGCCCCAGGTCAGGGCACCCTTGGGCCAAGTACTCCCTGAGAAGGACCAGTCCAGCCCGGACCAGGGATGACCTGTGCTTTGGTACAAACTTGTATATGTTACGTTCAAAACGTCGCTCCTCAGGCCTCTCAACTCCTGCATCGAGCCGGCAAATCAGGCCACGACGATTCATGTCGCCCCGTAGGACAAGATGGTTGCCGGTTGCCATGAAGAAAGTCGAACAGGAGCACTCTGGCATCTCGGACCGGCCAAGGATCCTCACCCTTTTGCTATTCTGCGTCAGCGCTTGGCACAGGTCGTCCCCCATCAGGGGGCGCGAGACATTATCGATGTTGACTAAGGAGTCCCCCTGGAGCAGAGCGGTGTCGATCCGCTTGGAGAATTCTTCATCCTTTACACCCTGAGAAAAAGCAGAGACCCTTCGGCCTGTAACCAAGAGTGCAACAATATCAGCCAGTAGAGATTTCCCTGTCCCCGCCATTGGAGCAGAGAACCCAATGAGCGGTGCACCGGACAGGGAAGGTCTGACAAGACCGGTTAGGATCGCAGAAAGGGCCACGCTTTTATCCTCTGGGGCCTCAAAGGGAAACGTGGAAACCAAGTCCTCCAGGTCTTCAATGGCCTTGATCATATCGTCCGCAGAAGGAACTTCAGGAATGGGGTCAAAGGAAATACCTGGTTTGAACAGCAGTCCGCTTGTGGAGTCGTAGCCGGGGATCTGCAGGATAGACCCGTCAGCTCTCAAAGTCGGACACTCGACGATTGCCCGCAGGAACGGTAGATTCCAGTGGCCGGTTCTGGACAGAAGCGTTTGGGCAACCTTCTGAGGGGCATCAATCTCTTTGAAGTCTTGCATTTTGGCGTCGAATCTTTGCCAACGAGCCACCCTGCCCAGCCGATCCGTCAGGAAGATCTTGTCCAGCAGGAGCAGCACAGGCGTTCCTTCATGGCGGGTAATATCGCCCTGTTCCCCGACACCCAGAAAAGCTGGCCTCACCAGTAACTGTTCTCGCTGATAAATTTGTTCACCTGCATTGATGAGGACCTGTTCAGCCTGGTCCACGATCTGAGGTAACTGGCCGTCAAGCAGTTGAATCATGGGCTTGTCTGGCTGACCTCCCTTGAGGACAGTCAGTGTTCCATCTTTGCTCATGGCGTTGCCTTCCTCGTTGTGTGTACGCCCGAGAGAGATCGGTGACTTTTTCTTGTGGGTGCATCCGATACAGTATTGCCCGTTAAGCTCTTTGAAGACCCGTTCGCAGGTCACCGGGCCCGTCCGCTCCTGTGCCTGAACCAGCTTCATGGAGGTCTCGGCCTCGTTGTACTCTTCATATGGCCTGCTCAGATCATGCGCCCATTGCTCGGCATCTGCGCAGCGCGCCACAACTGACAGCATCGCGTACCATTCGGGTTCCGGAAGGTTGTCCGCATCATCCTGGCAGTGCTTCATCCAACCGCATTTCTGCAAGATTTTTTCAAGGTCGGCAGGCTGGAAGTTGTCATCATCAGCTGGTAAAGCTGAATGAACAGTTGTTGTCTGAATGTCAGCCAGGTAGGGCTTAAAATCATCTGGGTTGTATCGACGATCCGGATGGTGTTCGTAAATGACAACCCGTTTCGGATTTATCGGATCCTTGATGTTGAGAGAGCCGGGAAGGCGTATCACATGCCTCAAATCGGCCACGGAATCGATGTTCCAGCCCCTTGCCTTCCCCTGGTTCAGGATTGTACGTTCAAAGCGACGTAGAAGTCCCTGAGCTTCGTTTTGCTCGTCTTCTGTCTCCAGGGTCCAGACTTCCTTGAAGAGCCAAAAGGGATAGATTCCGCCTCCAGAGAAAATGATCATCGACGGTGGGATTTCCGGGATCGAGTAGGCCAGCTCAATGGCATCATCAAGTGTCGTAGGGAGGTTGGTTTCCTTATGCCCAGGACCAAGGATATCAATATCCGACCATACTCCAGGAATGGCGACCACATGATGGTTCGACCCGGCTTTCCAACGGCCCAAATTTTCTGTGCGCAAGCCAGGTCCGAAATAGATATGCCGATCAAGTACCCAGTTTTTTATGACACCAGGAACTGAAGACAGTTTCTGGATAGGGACGTGATTCGACTCCTTCCCCGGCATTGACCAGATAGTCATCCAAGGAGCCAGGCCATTGACCTGTAGCTCTTCGACATCCGGGTAGAGGATTTGAAGCGCTGATGTCATTATGTTGGAGCTATCCATTTTGAACCGGAATTGATTTTATTTTAATTTCGTCTTGGATCGGAGCTCATATTCGATTGTGTCTCTGTATCTCAAAAAGTATTCGATTTGTTGTATGTTTTCTTTAATGAGTTCAGCATGGTCAAAAAAAGAATCATTTTTAGCAAGACATAAGCAGTGTAAGTCTTGACGGGCGGCTTCAATTATTACATTAATGTTGTAAATAATTGTTTGATAGCAAAGTTGCTGCCTTTTTTTAGACAATTCTTTATTACTGGCATCAACATCAAAGTTTTTACATTCAGACCTGAACTCCTCTGAAAATACAGTCATACAACTAATCCTTTTTGGTATTATACTCGCTGGTCGAGCTCATGACCGAATCTTCCAAATACGCTTCTAAGTCTTGCCGTCTGTATCGAACTGAACGTCCGATTTTGAGAAATTTTGGCCCTTTGCCATAGGTCCTCCAGACTTCAAGAGTTCCTGCTTTGACTCCAAGAACACTTGCGGCGCTTTCTGTGTCTAAAAGATTTTGACTTTCTCTCATCTCGGTTCACCTCCTATAACGTTTCTTAAAATCTAAGGAGGGAAAAATGAGTTCCCATTTGGGACTTTTGGGGTCCCAAACAAAAAAAGGCGACTCAGCTTTGACTGAGCCGCCTCAAAAAGGATTTTTTGTTGGATCAACTAATCAGTTATCCAGTCTATATTTGGGCCAGGATTGTATGTGATTTTATTACCTCTTGGGGTAGATATAAATTGTTTGAAATGATTTGCAACAATGCTGTTATTGGCTTTTATTTTTTTAAAAGCTGATTGTATAGCTTTTCCAACCTTGTCTCTACATGGATCATTGTAAAAAGTTGAAAATTTATGATGTCTTAATTCACTGATGATCCATTCCTTTTCTTCATGTAATTTGTCTATTTTTTCGGTAGTATAATAAAGCCCATATTCGCTGAGTTCCTGCTCAATTTCTTCAAGCCTTAAGGCGTAATTCTCTGTTGTTCTCTTTTGAGATGATGAACTTGTATAATATCTCCCTGAATGAACATATATATTTTCCTCTTCAAGATCTTTTAATTGCTGAAACTTTTGCTTTGCAGTAGAGGTATATGGCAATTTATTTTGTGTAGACGGATTATGTGGATTGAAAACATTATATATTTCGCTAGGTGTGAAATGATGACCTTTGTTTTTTATGAGATACGCTATGTATTCCAAACCCTTTGATCTTTTAAGTAATAATTCATGTTCATCATAAACAATTTTAAAATATTCACCAACTCTTACAAACTTGTTAAAACTAAATTCTTCTTCATTCGAGTCATTTTCCTTAATTTCTCTAATTGTTTTTCTTTCTATGTAAACGTTGTAGTCATTAAAAAAATCAAGCAAATTATTCGGCCCATAATTTTCGAGTGCATAAATACCTGAAGGCATATCTGGATTTGGGGGCACTGCATATGTCGATATCAAAAGCTTTCCCATGCTGATGGCGTCATAAATTTCTTCATAAGAAAATTTTTGCCCTTCACCCTCCAAAAAATCATACCAACTAATATAAGCCTCGTTCCACTTTAAATTGTCATCAACATTCAACTCTTCAATCTCTTCTGTTGTTGAGTCTTCCAAAACTTTTTTTTCTGCTTTGGTAAGGTGTTGTAAATCTTGTTTTTTTAAACCTGATTTCAACAACTTTTCTGACATGAAGTCTCCTATACAGCTTCTTCCTGGCTCATATTAATAATAGTATTATTAGCTGCAATAACGCCCTGCCTTTCGATCCATTGACCAATTTTTTCGACTTCAGAAGAAAGGTATCGTAAATCATTTGTCTCAGTATATGCACTTATAGTAATATCACCAGACAATTTGTGATTCATCAGCAATTTGGTTTTCCAGAATTCAATATCACATTCCCCTGCAATAGCACGAAAAGTTCTCCTTAAGTCATGGACCGAGAGCTTTTCATTGCAAAATTTTGCAATTTTATTCATGACAGGTCTTTGATCATAGACGTGCCCAGACGCTGACTTATTGTTGTTAAAGACGTATTCATTGACAGATTTTCTGTTCTTCAAAATGTCTTGTGCCTGACTAGATAAAGGAAAAATTATTGGATTATGGTTTTTAGGATCTTTTAATTCCCATGTGCTGTCATCAAGATTTATTTGGTCCCATTTTAGACAGGAAACTTCACCCCATCTCCCGCCGGTAATTAATGTAAAAGTAATTGCATCAGCTAAGGTTTGCATATTAGAACTTTGGATAGGGTCAGTTCTTAAAGATTGTAAGAGATTCCAAACGTGGCCTACTTTATCCGTAGGAACTCTTCGGCTTTTTGGTTGAATGCTATGCCATAATTTTGCATCTGAAAGAATTTGTACTGGGTTTTCTAAAAGTATAGGCACATCATCAGGCCTGTAGGCAGCTCTGGCGTAGTTTATTAAGGCCCTTAGAATGCGAAATGCCTGATTTGTCTGAGCTTTGCTGTTTTTTGATAGTTCTCGAAAACGTGACAAAACCTTGTCTCTTGTTATGCAAGTGATCGGAACTTCGCTCCATTCTTTGAATGATCCATTCATATGTTTTCGGATGTCTGAGATAGATGACTGTTTGAGTTTTCGGTCTTTAATGTAGGCATCTGCCACAGTTTTAAGTGTAACTGCTAAGGTCTTTTGCCGTCTTTTCTCAGCATTTGGGTTTATTCCCCGTGACATGTCTCGGAGCGTGTCCTTCGCATCATCCCTGGCCTGTTGCACTGTATAGACCCCATACTTACCAATTGTCGTTCGCTTGGTCTGCCCCTGTACTCGACTTTGAGCGATGAAGGTTTTGCCTGAAGGGGTCAATCGAATCCCGAAGCCTTTAAGGTCTGTGTCCCAGATAAATTTCTGCCCCGTTGTTGGGAATTCAAGGCTGTCAACAAGTTTTTTGGTCAATTTCGGCATGATTTCGACCTCTTGGAAATTTGTAAGCACATTGTAAGCAAGAGACAAAAAATTCTGTAAAACAGAGTAAGGCAATATTAGCTATTAACCATCTGTTATGTCAAGCTTTATAAGTGAAAATCGAAAAAGGTAAAACTTGATAAAACACATACGCATAGAACTTAAAATCCCTTACAGCACAGCTGTGTGCGGGTTCGATTCCCGCCCCGGGCACCAGGAATGACAAGGACTCACAGGATTCAAGAAAAACCTGATGAGTCCTTTTTTCTTGGCTGTTTTGCTTCCTCTCCCCACCCTCTCCCCATTTGAGAAAAATATCATAGATTTCAATTTCTTTTACTCAAAAAAGGGCCAGCCCCGAAGGACCGGCCCCTGACTGATCCTATCTGCATTCCTTCTCCAAAGCTCTCACAATCTCCGCCCTGGCCGCCTTGATGTCCGCCCGGATCTCCCTGAGGATCTGCTGAAAGCCGCCCACGGCCTCGGGGGCGCTGCCCTCTCGATAAATACCGCATGGGTAAAACCGGTCGGAAATTATCCTCGGCCAAGATAGCTCAGCGTAAAAAAGCCACTTCTTTCCTCGGAGAGAGGCCGATTTTTGATCAGGAAATGCATGAAGATTGCCAAGCCGACCTCCTGGCCCTGGTCGAGGAAAATGGAGCCTGAATCGAAGAAACTTGCTGCTTTTGGTCTGCCGGCAATGGCTGCTGGCAGGCCAAAACAATCGACATATCAACGATCCAGGAGGAAGCCCACAATGGCAGATTTGACACCCCGGCAAAGGCACTTCATCGATCTCTACATGAAGGGTCGAAGTGGGGCTCAGGCCTACAAAGAGGCCTATCCCAATGTGAAGAACGCCAATGTTGCCCGAGCGGCCGCGGCTCGGCTGTTAACAAAGGGCAACATCATCGAAGAGATAGAGAAAAGGCAGGAGGAGCTTCGGGATAAAGCCCAGATTGAAACTTGGCAGATTATTCGTGAGTTGTTCAGGATTGCTACCTCGGACATCAGGAAGGTCTTCGACGAAAACGGCAACCTCCTTCAGCCCTACGAGCTGCCTGAAGAGGTGGCCAGAACGGTCGCTTCTGTAAAATATCGAAGGATCACGGATGATCAGGGTCGAGAAAGCATATCATACCATGTACAACTTTGGAGTAAACCTAAAGCGCTGAAGATCCTCACCCAGTGTCTGGGACTTGATTAGTCTTTTTCACAGTCAAAACAGCCGCCATTGTGTTTTTATCAACCTGGCCAACCCACAGTCTGACACAGCACAACCCGCAGCGGCTCTGAAATGCCCATGGCCTTGGCCAACCTCTCCCGGTCGACCCACCCCCTGACCACTGTGGCCAGCCCCTTTGAGGCGCAGTACAGGTAGACGTTCTGGGCGACGAAGCCAGTATCGCATCCAGCATAGAACTCGCTGGAGGCCTTGCTCAGGTCCGCGACATAGATCAGATTGAGTGGAGCTTCGCCGACAAAGCCCTGGCGTCCTGTCTGTGCCCGCAGGTCCCTGTCGGTGATCAGCTCGAGCCGGCGCCTGTCCGCGTCGTAGCGGTAACAGCCCTCCCGCATGGCGCAATAGACGGAGATCTCCTGCCTGTTCCTGGCTGTGGGCGCCGTGCGGTTTCCGTTCTCCCGGTTCACGCCCAAGGCTGCCCAGAGCAGGTCGGACAGGGTCTGTGAGTCCAGGTCGTCGGACGAAAAGCTCCAGTCGCTGCGGCGCTTGTTCAGAGCCAGCATGACCGGAATGCCTCCAGCTCTGTCCGGGGTGGGCAGGTACATGTTTAACATCCCGGCCTACTCTCAACCTGTTATGTTCTCTATATTTCTCTTGATGATAGTGATGAGTTCCTTGCCCTCTACTGGCTTCGCAATGTAATCATCCATGCCAGCCTGCAGAAAAGTCTCCCTATCTCCAGACATGGCATAGGCCGTCAGAGCAATGATAGGGACCTTCTGAAATCCTGTTCTCGAAGACCGTATCCTCTTAGTAGTCTCCACTCCATCCAGAACCGGCATCTGCACGTCCATGAGAACACAGTCAAACTGGGTTCTCGCCAACTCTTCAAGGGCCCTTTCACCGTTTTCCGCTATCCTGACCGTCAGCTTCTGCTTCTCAAGAAGCCTGCTCATGTGCAGTCGCGTGACCTCGTCATCATCAACCACGAGGACCTTCAAAGGCTGGATCTCCTCGTCCTCATCGCTTTCATGAATCTGCAGCGACCACTGTCGTGATTCGGGAAGCTGGAACTCTAAGCTCACATAGACCGTTGTCCCCTTTCCCTCCTCGCTGGCAATGGCCATATTGCCGCCCATAAGGTCAACTATCCTTTTGACCAGCGGCAGGCCAAGACCAGCACCTTCGTACTGCCGTGTATGGGGATCGCTGAAAGTATTGACCTGGGAAAAGGCCTCGAAGATCTCGTGAAACCGGTTTTCAGGGATCCCAAGACCCGAGTCTTCGACCCTGAACAGGATTCGGCATGTGTCCGGACTTGAAATTGACAACGCTAAGGTCTGGACGTCGACTGTCCCATTCAGGGTATATTTGGTGGCATTGCCAACAAGATTGAAAAGAATCTGGGTCAACCTGGTCGCATCGCCCATGAGACTTAAGGGTATCCTGTCCTCGATGTACACCCTGAGGGTGTTGCCATTCTTTTGTGCAGCATGGCTGAAAATATCTTGAATCGACTCCATGACCTCCGAAAGCAAAAATTCCTCTTCGCTGAGCTCCATTTTGTCTGCTTCAATCTTGGACAGGTCCAAGATGTCGCTCAAGAGCCGGGACAAGCGCTTTGTGGCCTTCGTGGCCATGGTCACATACTGTCCCTGCTCCTCGTCCAGACTTGTCATTTGCAAGACCTGAAGCATGCCCATGATGCCGTTGAGCGGTGTCCGGATCTCGTGGCTCATGTTGGCCAGGAACTCGGACTTTGCTCGGCTGGCAGATTCAGCCTGTTGCTTGGCAGACAAGAGAGCTGCCTCGGCCCGTTTGCGCTCAGTTACGTCCTCCAACAAGGCGACCATGCCATCGAAGCTGCCGTCGACTTTCAACAACGGAGCACCATTAATGGAGAGCAGAGCCCTTGTACCGTCCTCCCATTGAATTGCGTGTTCAACGCCAAAAACAGGCGCTTTCGTCCGGCGCACGATTTCAAAGGGAAGCTGCTCCCTGGGAAAGGGAGCACCGTTTGCATCAGTGATTTTCCACGCCGGGTCATCGTAAGTGCGACCTTTAATCACAGACGATTGCAGCCCCAGGGTCTTTTCCGCCTGGACGTTGGCGTAACCCAGGTTTCCCTGAGCATCTACGAAAGTTATCCCTGCCGGGCTGGTCTCCATCAGTTGCTTCAACACATCGCGTTCTTTGCGCAACTCTTCCTCGGCCTGCTTTCGATAGGTGATGTCAGTGCTGATACCGCACAAGGCGAAGGGGGTCCCAGCATCGTCCTTGACAACATGAGTTCGGCAATCAACTATGACTGCGTTTCCATCAGCACAATAGTTTAAAATCTCCCCTCGCCAAGATCCTTCTTGCAACGTCCTGCATATGACCTCGTCCTGGGTGGATCCTTTCGTGGGATCGTCGCCATATACTGAAAGGTGTTCACCAATCAACTCCCCACGAGTTTTTTTTAACATCCGTCACTCTGCATCGTTAATATAAACAATGAAACCATCCAGGTCTGTTACCGTAACCCGATCCTCAATTTGGTTTAAGATTAACGAATGCAAACGAAATTTCTCTTCAACCCGCTTACGCTCCGTAATGTCCCGAACAATTCCCTGGACAACTCCTTGAGACGAATCGACAACTCGAGAGCTGATCTCTACATCTAGGATAGAGCCATCCATTCTTCTGAATCGGGACTCGAAATAGGCGCTTCCCATTTTGCTAGTATTTTTCAGCGCCTCCAGACACATGGGCATCTCATCATAAGGATGAAAGTCTTGGACCCTCATGTTCAAAACATGCGATTTTATGGTCCCCAGCATCTGCGCTCCCCTTGGATTCACATCCAGGACCTTGCCATCCAAGGTGTGGAGGAAGATGGCATCGTTGGACTCTTCAAAAAGGCTCCGGTACCGCTTCTCGCTCTCACGAAGGGCATGTTCAGCCTGCTTCTGTTCGGTGATGTCCTTGAAAACACAATACGTCTGACGAAAGCTCCCGTCCGGGTGATACCCGATGCAGCCCTCAAAGGAGATATCCAAGTAGTGACCGTCCTTGTGTCGAATCTTGAACTGGACGTCGTGCACAAAGCCTCGCCTCTTGAACTCCGGAAAGTTGACCGCGAAATGGCCTTTCCATTCGGGATGTAAAAACTCGCCAAAGTTCCTGCCGATGACCTCATTGCGGTTATAGCCCAAGGTCCTGAGCCACATGGGGTTGACGTCCAGGAAGTTGCCCTCCTCGTCAAGAGATTGATAGGACAATGGTGCGTTGTCATAGAGCGCCCGGTACTTTTCCTCCTTTTCGAGCAGAGCCTCTTCGGCATGCTTGCGCTGGGAGATGTCGGCATACATGGCCACAAGGCCCTTCAGCTCGCCTTCCATGAAGATTGGAACTGCTGAGGCCAGGACATGGATGGGAAAACCAGACTTGCAGTATCGAACAGCCTCCACAGGCCGTAAAGTCTGGCCATCCAAAACCTTGGCAGTGTTGGCACGTGCTTCATGGTCCACATCGGGCCCACTGACGAGGTCGTCCAGATCCCGGTCCAGGGCTTCATCCTTTGAGTAGCCAAAGATCTCTTGAGCACCAGGATTCCAGTCCACGATTCTATGGTCTCGGTCCAGAGTAACGATGGCTACCGGGCCATTGTGGAAGACCGACTCCATATACTTTAAGCGAATCAGTTGCTCATGTGATACCTGGGAACGCTCAGCGAACTGCTTCTCGAGCTTCCTGACTTTCTGCTCCAGTTCTTCGTAGGTAGGTTTTTTGGTCGTCATCACGGATTTCCTGCTCGTCGAAGTTCTGCACCCCATCGGTTCATAAGACCATGATTAATAGCAAGTTCCGCACCAAAACCAGACGAACCTGGGAACTGATATTTCAAGATGTTACATGTAGCAAGGAACAGGCAGACCTGTCACCTCGCAGGAAAAATCAAGTCAGATTTGAATGCAGTCAAATCAAATTTGAATGATGGATTGCAGACCCAGGACGGAGTTGGTGGGCAGCTCTTTTCCAAAGCAAAACATCTCTTGATATCAGCTTATCGTCGTCTAGATGTCATCGTCTCTTTTCAGTGCAACCAGCCCGCGATGGTCATTCTTCGGGCTGTTGACCTCGGTGCTGACCGGATACATTGCGAGCTCGCCGCTTGGGTATGGCTCAAGCACGCGCTGGAGGTTTTCGGACTGCTCGACCCTGCGGTCCAGCCACACATCATAGTCTGATGGTGATACGATAACCGGCATGCGGTCATGCAGCTCGGACACGGCCTCATTGGCCTTTGTCGTGACGATGGCACACGAGTTGATGACCTGTCCTGACTGGGAGTCTTCCCAGTGTTCCCAGATCCCGGCAAAGGCAAAGATATCTCCATTTTTCGGTCGGATGCAGAAGGGCTGCTTGGCCCCTTGCTCTTTCCGCTTCCACTCAAAAAAGCAGCTGGCCGGGATGAGACAGCGTCGCCGTTTGGCAGCAGCCTTGTAGGCCGGCTTATTCCACAAGGATTCTGCCCTGGCGTTGATCATCTTGTAGCCGGTCTTCGCTTCTTTTGCCCAGTGCGGAATCAAGCCCCAGTGCAGCATGCTCGGCTTGCGCACCTGGTTCGAGTCCTGGCCTATGGCTAGAATCTCCTGGCCTGGGGCAATATTGTATCGCGGCTCCAGGGGCAGGGGCTCCTGGAGTTGAAAGTGGGACTGCACCTCCTGCGGGTCAGTCCACAAGCCGAATCGGCCGCACATGTGAAAACTCCAGCAATCAGGTAAGGTTGAAAACGTTGACGTCAGGGGCCTATCCCTGACGACAGAAAAGCAAGAGCCTCAATAATATTTTCAAATCTCCATGCCCTTGGCAAGCAAAGAAGCCATGCGAACCAGAATACCCCTGTGGCCCGACCCGCTCGATCCCTTGTGCGATTGGCTACGGCCACCGGATTCAGTACCGAGAATCAGCTGACATCTCCACCAGAAAGTTGCATTGTTGCTGCTTTTTGTTTACCATGATGTAAACAAGGAGGCACAGACATGACGTCCAATCAGTTCGGACAAGGCGGAAGCGATGAATCGGGTCAACTCCAGAGCGCCGCCCGCCGGCTTCGGGCAAACGGCCAGAGCGCCGGCTGCCTGCAAGTCTTTCTGAACACCAACAGGTTCAAGTCGGGACCGCAGTATTCGCCGTGCATCTCCACCTGCCTCTGCCGGGCCACCAACCATACCCAGCCCATGCTCGCTGCGGCCCTCGGGCTTCTTGAGCAGATCTACCAAAAGGGATTTGCTTTCAAGAAGCCGGGAGTGCTGCTGACAGACCTGCAGCCAGAGTCCACCCGGCAGCTCACATTCTAGGATGCCGAAGCGCATGACCAGGAGAAAGCCAACCAGCTGATGAAGACCCTTGATCACATCAATGCCAGATACGGCAAAGACACCCTGCAGTATGCCAGTGCCGGTCTGCGCAAGGGGTGGGAGATGCGACGCGATATGATGTCGCCTGAGTTCACCACGCATTGGCCGGATATCGCGCGGGTGAAAGCGTGAAAGTCGACGGTGGGTGGGGCCAGGCAACAAAGAGACCGCTGTAAGCGCGAGAGAGGCGCTCACAGCGGTCCTGTGGTCCTTCAAGGGCAAGGTTGTCAATCTCTACATCAGAGTCGCTCTGCAGGCCGCTGAGACTTTCTCTGACAAGAGCCCCCCCTTGTGATCAGCAAGCAGGACTAAACTTGTATTCTGCACCGCGGCACTGCGGCTTGAGGACAAGACGTATAGCCAAAGTCTTGTTGAGTCAGTAACGGGGAGCTGAGGGGCCGGGCGGCTTAAACCCCAAAAGCTTCGATAAAAGTTAAATTTTTCTTGAACCACAGACCTCCCAAAACGCCGCGCAGTAAGCCCGGTCCCTCAAGCGATTTGTTGGCATTCATTGGCAAAATTCAGTTTTCTAATAATAGCAAATTGAGTATCGGAGTAATATTGGGCATAGGTTTTATTATAATGGTGCTATTGAGTACAAGTGGCTCATTTGGAGCCACATCAGCCAAAAAATTCTGTTCTAAAAGGTAAGAGGCCATGTACAACTTTATCTCGTCCTGTGGATTACCAATGGCAGAAAGTGGAATTGTCACTACTATTCTGGCTGGCGAATCCTGCGTATACGGATTAGAAAATCTGATATTCAAACCACTGTCTCGACCTTCCTCTGTACCATCCGGTTTTAACATGTTCATTGTGTAGCCGATATATCCATAAAGATCTACCGGATCAATCATTATTATGTGATCTGCGTAAATAACTTCAGTGTTGTATATGGCATTATTGACGGGTATGCCTGATGAACTATCTGTATCTATAAAAACAATATACTTAGTCGCACCCAAATTCCAACTTGACTCCAAGCGTGCCAATGTACCGCACACAACAAGGTTCTCACCATCAATTTGTGCATCAACCTGAATAAAATCGTTCATATCTGCTGGAGAAGAGGTACTTATATATTGCGATTGACCAGTCACTATTTTGTCAGGTTTCCAATTTATGGCTTTTAACGTAGTGCCTGTTTCCGTATTAAAGGCTTGATTATCTTTTGGAATGATATCCCTGATCCCGTAACTATCCCTAGTATGCAACCTGCCAATTATCCTACCATTGGCAGCAATGCGGTCAATATTAAGTCCTGAGTTGGGTGTAATCTGCCAGCGTCTGGCATCTAATATGCTTAGACTGCCTTCCAATATAACCTTATTACCTATAATTGACCAACGTCCATCGTTATACCCCTCACCAAAAGGAAAGTGATATGGAGAAGCATAAGTTGAAGAGGGTGGAACTATATATTTTGACTGGCTACCGAAATTAAGACTAAACGGAGTTGGATCACTAGCCATACCTCCCCCTCCCCCATATTCAATAGCAACATCCCAACCCCATGATGGAATTTCATTAAGAGACTCTGAAAGAACAAAAGGAGAGTGAACTAACCCTGTGTCAATATTTTGATCGGTATCCATCTCTAAGTACCCTGAAAACGATAGGTCTAACGGATCAATTAAATATTTGTAGGTGATTTCAATTTTGAATTGATCTCCATGTGTCTGAAATCGCCAACTTTCCAGATCTGGGCCACTAAAGTCTGTAATAATCTCATCAATAACTACAACCGGATGACGTATTTTATTGCTAACTGTAGCAGTATCAAAAATACCTTCATCTGGACATCTATCTCCATTACCGGTTTTTTCTTCTCCATAAAGAGAAAAGTCTGTAGCACCACGGGCAAAAGCTATAATATCGACAGGATCAAACAAGTTTGGAATATTGATACACAGAGAATTAGGAGTATATATTTCTGCCGGAATTTTTCCAAGATTTTTCTCATCATCCCATGGTACTGAAGGCAAGGTATAGAGATAACATACAGCTAATTCATCAATTAAAATATTGCAACTAACCCGATAATCCATACCGATTATTGCACCTGGACGGACATCTCCAGTATCTATGTTTTGATCTTTGTCAATATAGAACTCATATTTTTTATCCGTACCAGGCATTATAATTCCGCCAAAAACATCCCTGGTATGCACACATACGGTTAATCCTTCATGTGAGATAGCCGCGTCTATGCCGATTAAGTCATTGTTGACAAACTCGTTTGTCGAACAATTGCAGACTGCCTCAGATTTCGACAATGAAAAGATAGATATAAAAAATAAAAATGATAGAATCAAACAAATTCTTTTATATTCTATAAAAAATTGTGCAGGATTATATTTCATATTTTTTAATATCATGTCCCCCTCCTTGTTTTTAAAACTGAAATAGCATGGTATTACCAAGGCCCAACAAGTGATTATCAATTTTCCGTATACCATCCCTGGTAGAGTGATATACAAAATTTCATCATGTCATTATCAAGGCTGAACTAATTACGACTAGGATGGGAACTGAAAAAAGAGGAGCTGAATTCAAGCTGTAGAGCGAGAGTATGAAGAAGATCAGGAGGCATGTGCTCTGTTTCAGGAGAGTTCAAGGTCGCATAGTTTTCAGTCCCCTGATTGCTCAGAGTTTGGCTTGCTCATTTTTGCTGGTGCAAAAATCATACTCGCATTATCAGAAGTCGTAATAAATAATATATAATATTTCAAAATGTTAATAGAGTTACAAAGTGCAAGCCTCAGCATATGAATTTATTTGCAGATTTAGAGTGTATTTCTTTACATAAAACGGCATATCTTTGCATAAAGCAGAACCAATAGGATTGAAGCATACGTGCCAGTCCTGGCAGAAGTCCCCAGCCCCCTGGCCGTGACCCCTTTTAAACCGCCATTCCTCAGCCCTCGCTCTTGACACCAATCACCTCTCCATCCATTCTCAGCTCAACCTGAGCATCGCAACGCCCTCAGCCCCTATGAACAAAGTATCATCACAGCTCCTCGAACACCCCCAGGGCCAGATCGAACGGGTCACCTACGCCAACGAGGAAAACAGCTACACCGTGGCCAAGGTCAAGGTCCGCGGCCGCCGTGACCTCGTGACTGTGGTCGGCAACATCACCTCTCCGCTGGCCGGCCAGGTCCTCAAGATGAAAGGGGAGTGGGCCAATCACCCCAAGTTCGGCGAACAGTTCAAGGCCGTCTACTGCGAGTGCTGCACCCCGGCCACCTCCGCCGGTATCCAGAAGTATTTGGGCTCAGGCCTGATCAAGGGCATCGGCCCGGTGATGGCCAAGCGCATTGTAGCCAAGTTCGGGGACGATACCCTGGAAGTGATCGAGCATGAGCCTGACAGGCTGACCGAGGTCGAAGGTATCGGGGAAAAGCGCATCGAGATGATCAAGAAGGCCTGGGAAGAGCAGAAAGAAATCCGCCAAGTCATGCTCTTCCTCCAGGGCCATGGGGTCTCGGCCACATACGCCAGCAAGATCTTCAAGACCTACGGCAACGACTCTATCCAGGTTGTCCAGGAGAACCCTTATCGCCTGGCCACCGACATCTTCGGCACAGGACAAAGTCCTGGTCATCGCAGCCGGTCCCGGCACAGGTAAGAGCTTCCTGCTCAATTCCATTCTGAAGATCGTCGCCCGTCTCAATGCCAAAATCCTCCTGGCTACTTCAACAGGCCGAGCTGCAAAACGCAAGAACGAGGCTACCGGCATCGAGGCCAAGACCATTCACCGGTTCCTGGATTTCGATTTCCAAAAGGGCGGCTTCAAGAAGGGTGACGAGCACCCCCTGCAATGCGACCTGCTGATTATCGACGAAATGAGCATGGTGGACACCATCCTCATGCATCACCTGATCAAAGCGGTCAGGTTGGATACGACTCTGATCATGGTCGGGGACGTTAACCAGCTTCCCTCAAGGATTAGAAGAGCAAAGGGAGGGTTTTTAATGCAGAATATTCGCTCAATTAAGGTCTAAGTAGGCAAGGTAATTGATTTGGTTTCCGCTGAATGATAACGAATGAACCGATTGATTCAAAAAATAGGTCGCTTTCATGATGAGATGGCGCTCGGGTTTCCCTTTTCTGGTTTTTTTCATTTTGACCATCGAAGCCTCGTCTGCTCAGGCCATCATCAGAATCATGCCCTTAGGGGATTCAATCACGACGGGAAATTCCTCCGGGGTAGTCGAATCTGATTTCATGATATCCTATCGCAAAGATTTGTATGACCTGCTGAGTGCAGACCGCTATGAACTGGATTTTGTCGGCACCCTGAATGATGGCTCGGAGGCATTCGGAGATATCAACCTTGCCGACCACGAAGGGCATGTTGGTTGGAGGGATGACGAAATCGTCAACGGAAGGTCTACAAATCCTGGTGCAGGCGCACTAGCCCAGTGGCTCGCCTCCGAGCAGCCCCAAATCGTGCTGCTTCATATTGGAACAAACGGCCTTGAATCGAACCCTGACGATGTCAGTGACATCCTGGATGTTATAGACATCCACGAAAGAAATTTCGACGAGGCCGTCTGGGTCATTCTGGCCCTTATCATCAACCGTGTAGATTACAGTTCGACCACCACAGCATTCAACGAGAACGTCGAAGCAATGGCAAATGACCGTAAATTCAACTCCGAAAACCCGGCATTTCCAGATAAAATCATCATCGTAGATATGGAAGAAGGTGCAGGCATTGATTACCGGTTGTATCCAACAGGCGACATGTGGGATGAGTTACATCCTTATGCTACAGGCTACGCAAAAATGGCAGAAGTTTGGTATGCTGGCTTGCTTGAAATTTTGCCAAGAGCCAATGCCGGTGTTGACCAAACCGAATATGAGGGAAATATCGTTACTCTTCATGCCTCAGATTCATACGATCCAGAAGGACTCTCTCTCTCCTTTTTCTGGGAGCAGCAGGTTGGCGGATCTCCTGTGAGTCTTTCAGACCCAACAGCTGAAGCACCTTTTTTTACGGCCCCGGAAGTTGAATCCTGTGATGAGAGGCTGACCTTCAAACTCACTGTCACCAACGAAGACGGCTTGGAATCCGTGGATACCACCAACGTTTTTGTACTGGATGAAGAATGCCCCTATGATCCGGAGCGACCTAAGACATTGCCTGGTGTACACCTGCTCCTTCTTGCTGACTAATGTCGATTAAAGTCTGGACGACCTTTTTCCTTTGATCAATGGCTGTTATCACTGACGATCATGTTCTTGCCCATGATGGTCTCGGCCGAGCTGATCTCCTGAGGGACCTTGCGCAAGCTCATTTTCTGGCCCTCAAATCCCAGAGAGACCATCGTACGATGGTCTCTCTGGGGCTAGCATCGACAATACTAGATCAAGAATACTTGTCTTTATCTTCTATGTGGCTTGTCACGTTTGATTCATTTATGAGGTAAAAAAGCCATAAAGCCCACGATCTCACTTACATGGAAAGTTTCCTCATCCCTGGATGCCTCTTCGGCGATAGCCAGCTCGATCCCGTATTCATCTTTAAAAGTATAACGGACCGTGGCAGTATCGGCTCCATTCTTGGTTTGCATGTCGGCCAGGCAGGCCGGTGTTGAGTTAAAGAGGCCTTCAAAACTGATGTATTCGGGAAGGTCTGTGACGACATTTTCAGTCCGCCCGACTTCGTAGCTGACCCCATTCAACTCGCCAGCCGAAGGCTCCCAGGCAATGTAGCTCATCCCCTCCTGGGCATGGCTCTGGTCACTGGCCTCCTGCTCCTGGAGGTGGCAGGAAAAGCCCTGGGTATCGATGTTGGAGAGCCTTCCGGTAACGGCCTGGGGACCATTTTCAGTTGTGACGGACGAGGTGACTACCGGCGCGGTTCCAAACCGCTGCTTAAAATTCACCTCAGCCGACCTGTGGGTGTTAAAACACCCTGCTTCGACGTGAGTGCCGTCGGCCAGTTGAAAGTGCCCAGCCTCCATGACCATGTAGGTTACGGTTTCCTGGGCATGCCTGCCATCGAGGTAGTCCCACTCCTGAATCCTGACCTCAAAGCCCTCCCCGGTCACGTTCCTGATCCGGATGACCCCTGGCTGCCACCCAACGGAGCTCATGGGCTTGGCCACGACGACGGGGTTCAGGAATGTCTGCTTGAAGGCGACGCCTCTCCAGGAGTGATTGAGGACGATTTCGCCGACTTCGAAGGTAAAGGTCTGACCGGCATCTTGGGCCGGGTCGGGGTCTGCCCCAACGTCCTGGCTGCTCAGGGACTCAAAGGCCATGAAACCCACAACTTCAGTGGTGTGCGAGGTCTCCGTGTCAAGGGAGGCTTCTTCAGAGATGCTGAGGGCAATGCCCTCTTCGTCTTTATGGAGAGAACGGACTGTGGCTGTATCGCCGCCATCCTTGGTTTGCATGTCGGCCAGGCAGGCAGGTGAGGAGTTGAAGGGAACGCCAAAGCCGATGTATTCGGGAAGGTCTGTCACGACATTTTCAGTCCGCCCGACTTCGTAGCTGAGCCCGTTCACCTCCCCGGTTGAGGGTTCCCAGGCAATGTAGCTCGCCGTTTCCAGGGCGTGGTCCTGGTTGCTGGCCTCCTGTTCCTGAAGGTGGTAGGAAAAGCCCTGAGCGTCAATGTTGAAGAGCCGACCAGTGACAGCCTGTGGCCCGTTTTCAGTCGTGACGGACGAGGTGACCACCGGTGTTGTTCCAAACCGCTGCTGAAAATGGACCTCCGCCCCCTTGTTGGTCTCAAAACGCCCTGCTTCGACGTTCGTGCCGTCCGGCAATTGAAAGTGCCCAGCCTCCATGACCATGTAGCTCACAGCTTCCTGCGCATGGGGGCCATCAAGGTAGTCCCATTCCTGTATTCTGATCTCAAAGCCTTGGCTGGTCACGTTGCGGACCCGAATGACCCCTGGCTGCCACCCATTGGAGCTCATGGTCTTGGCCACGACAACGGGGTTCACGAACGACTGGTTGAAGGGAACGCCTGTCCAGGAGTGATTCAGGACGATCTCACCGGCTTCGAACACAAAAGCTCGCCTGTCGGCCTGAGCAGGATCACTGCCATTCTCGACTTCCTCCCCATCAAGAATGCCGTCGTCATCCGAATCCGGGTCCAGAAGGTTGATCAGCCCATCGCCGTCAGCGTCTCGGTCCCAGTCATCGCCCCAGAAATCGACCTCAGTCTTGTCCCCAAGGCCATCCCCATCCGAGTCGGCTTGATCAGGATTCGTTCCATAGGTCGACTCCTCACTGTCAGTCAGACCGTCATTGTCGGAATCAGTGTTTTGGGGGGGATCACTGCTTGGTATGTAGGTTGCCAGCTCTGCAGAATAATCGCTCTGATATCCAAGCTCGGTGTATGCTGTCACAGCGAAGTAGTAGAGACTTTCTGTTTTCAGATCCGAGATTCTGCACTTGGATTCTGTACCGATGTCGATGCTCTGAACATAGTCCCTGCTCTGCTTTCCATAGTGCACTGTGTAGCCGGATACATTTGGGCTTTCGCTGTGCTCGAAGGAGATTTCAACTGTGGCCGCGAGTGCGGAGCACGACATTGAGAATGCAAAAAAAGTCAAGAAGAAAGTTGAAAGAAAAATCGGTAGGGATTTTCTGCAGGTGAACCTCTGTGAATGAACCATAGTGTACCTCCTTTGAATGCACGCATGAGCGATACAGTCCAAGGAGGTACTGTATCCGCCCGGCAAGCTCGCTGCCTTATCCACAAAATGGACGTAGGCCGGTGCTTTTGCGTCCCATCCTTTCGGGTGGTTTGCCCTTGTCAGGTGGAAATGATGTAAAAACTAAAAAGCCATATTTCGTCAAAGATCGATTGGGATATGGAGTAAGCAAAATATTTGCCACATGCATCGGCAGGCTTGAGATGAGACCTTTAAGACTTTGATTTCCTGAGGAACATTACTGAAGCACATGTGACGTTGCCGGAAATGATACAATTCAGAGCATGTAAAATAAATTCATATATATTAATAAGGTAAAAAACATGAAAACGCTTAGGCTCGGGTGATGGCTGACAGAAAATGTTGATTCGTAACGCGGTTCTGTCACCAGGAAGTTTCATATGAGCACACGAGTCAAAGCAAATCCGAGCCGTTCCGTATGCTTCAGAGGGAATGCGGATCTTGATGCCGCACTGGTTAGACGGAACCGCCCGATGGATATTTCGGAGAAAGGCCGAGACTCCTGAGAGGGAAACCTGCGGAAAATTCTGGTCAGGGAGGGTGATCAGGCACTTGGGAGGTCCTGGGCCGGAACTGGAAGAAAGCTCTCAAGTCACATTGGACCAGACCCATGATCGTCCCAACGGAGGATGAAGAGCCCCCTCGAGTATGAGCTGATGTCAGACCCGAATTCAAGACAGGGTTGTGGTTTGGGTTCCCTCAGTCATTCAGCCTGGCGAGAAAACATATTGAAATTGTTGTATAAATCATAGATAGTCTGCAATTGATTTTAACGATAAATAAAAATTGTTGCATGATTGTGCGAACATGCCGTAGGATACAAAAAAATGCAGGTATGATTTTTGAAAATCATGGTCATTTATAATCTGTTTTGGAGTTTATTTTGCAAAAAAATACGTGATCTGGGCGCTTCTTGCCTGATGAGTTCGCCGTCCCCCTGGAATTTTGAACCCTCAAGCAGGCACGAAAACCACTGCAAGTAAGGATATATCTTCAGGTCAAACCCAAATAGTCAGCGCAGTCACAGGCTGCGCTGACTATCGAGTCGTCCATGGGGGCGTCAGTGAAGGAAAAAGTTCTCCTGATCAGTCAAAATCGTTTCTTGAACAGGGCGTTGAAGAACCTTCTCAGCGAAGAGATGGGACTGGTCTGCGAGGTCTTCGGGCTGCACGACCTCTTGACGATGGGCAAGGGTCTCGATGATGGGTCCGAGCCTCAGCGTCTCCTTCTGCTCCTTGATCTCATAGGTGTTGACCTGGACACTCTCGCGAAGCACATTGAGCATTATCACAGCAATGGACAGACAGAAAATAGAATTGTAGCCGTTTACAACATATCAAGAGATTCAGGAAGTGAAAAAAAATTGCTTGAGATTGGAGTCAGAGGAGTCTTTTATGAAGATGATGAGCTCCAGAACTTTAAAAAAGGCATCTCTTCCCTTCTCGATGGAGAAATCTGGTTCCCGCGGAAAATACTTTATGATTTTTTAAAAGAAAAGCCTTCTATGGAGGATAAAAATTTTCAAATCAGTACAGATAATTTTCAGCTCACTCCAAGAGAAAAAGAAATATTGGTTCTGCTCTCTTCAGGTAAGAGCAATGCGCAAATAGCTGAAGAGCTTTTTATAAGCCAATCCACTGTTAAGACTCATATTTACAATATTTTTCAAAAAATAAATGTTCCCAACCGGATCCAGGCAGCCTTGTGGACGGTCAAGCATCTCAGTGCACAGCTTTCTTAAAGATTCAAAGTCCATTTCAAGGTCAAACACCGCACGTGCCCCACACCTGATGCAGCTGCAAAAACTCATGATGCAGCCGCAAGCATTCAGGATTCAGAATCCAGGAGTCAGTATAATCAGAGAGTTGCAATATAATGCTGGTAGCGGCAAACGACCAACTGGACTTTTTGCACTCACGTCACACCTACGGAAGTCTGATTTTCCACCCGCCAAAATACGACTTTCATCTTATTTGTTTTCCTTTCACTTTGGTTTAAGGATTGTTCATTGATTGGCAATCCATCTTTGGATTGCCTGCCCTTATCATTGAACATGTTGGATTCATGTCTGCCCTATGCAGGAAAAACGGTCCCAGCGTCGATTCGACCTTCAATTGGCGACACTGCTGTCATTTCAAGGCGGCATCTCCACTCGCAAATCTGAAGCGTTTTCCAAAAATGTCTCCTCTCATGGGGTTTTCCTCTTGATCAAGGAGGGACCGACGATCGGTTCTGACGTCAACCTCGAAATGTTCCTGCCAGTATCTGGTGTGAGGGGCAGCAGAGGCTGCGACTCCTGTCTTTTTTGCTCAGGATCGGTTGTCAGGATGGATGATGAAGGGATTGCCGTCCGCTTCAGCAAGATATGCACGATCAAACCCGTGCTTGATCGTGAGAATCGAAAAGTGAGCACTCCATGACCACCGACTGCTGATCATCAAACCTCACTGGACAAAAGGGTTGAGGAGCGATTTTTACCTGCTGGTTCGATGGGTCATAGGGTCGTCGGCATTCTCTTCTTTGCCCCCGAAGGTGGGCACGGTGTCTTTCGATTTTTTTGGCTTTGGAATTGCTTTATCATCAGGACTTTTTTAACCTGTTTCAGGAGACGAGACTATGAAACGCACATTGTATCCCCTCATTGCCCTTTGCTTACTTCTTTTCTCTGTTCCCGTGCAGGCCGCCAAGACCCAGGCCACAACCGACTTCACCCTAGGCCCGGGGGATGTTCTCAACGTCTCTGTGTGGAAGGATGAGGCCTTGACCAAAGAAGTCCTGGTCAGACCGGATGGAAAGTTTTCCTTCCCTCTGGCCGGGGAGGTCATGGCCGCCGGGCGTTCGGTCGAGGAGGTGCGCGGTGAGCTGGAGCAGAAGCTTCGCAGGTACGTTCCGGACACTCCGGTCACTGTGGTCTTGACCCAGCTCCAGAGCAACAGGATCTATGTGGTTGGCAAGGTCATCCGTTCGGGGATGTACTCGGTGCCGGGCGAAATCTCCGTTGTTCAGGCCCTTGCCCTGGCAGGGGGGTTGGACCGTTTTGCCGACAAGGACGACATTTACGTCCTGCGCCAGACAGCTGAAGGCCAGGAAGCCCTCTCCTTCGATTATTCAGAGGTGTCCAAGGGTAAAGAGTTGAGCAGCAATATCTTCCTCAAACCCGGAGACACGGTTGTTGTCCCCTGAACTGGAGGAATGCATGTTTTGCCCCCCTTCACGAGTTCCCTGCCTGTTCCTCCTCGCGTTGTGCTTTAGCCTCGCGAGCCTGTTCCCAGGAATGCCGGAGGCGGCAGAGCATCAGGTCATACCTGCAATCAAGGCCCGGACGACCTATGACGACAACGTGTTCTTCGACGATGTTTCGGACCTCGAGCTCAGGGCAATGCCCAGATTGACCTATCGGATCGTACATGAGACAGGGCAGCTTGAGGCTTCAGCCCAGGCCGAGATCAATCGCTATCTGGATGAGACCCAGTACGACCGGGTCAACCACAGCTACAACCTGGGCCTAGACCATGAGCTGACCCCAAGGCTGAGTGCCGGGATGCAGGCCCGTTTCGCCGTGGACCACACCTTCGAGACCGAGCTGGAAGAGTTCGGCTTGGAGACGAACAAGCAAAGGCGGAACGTCTACTCGGCCAGCCCCAACGTGACCTGGGAGCTCGACCCCCGGCACACCCTCAGGCTGGACCTGCGCTGGAAAGGGGTGGACAATAGGCAGTCCGACCCGGACGACCGGGATTATGACAGCTTCGGCCTGAGCCTGTCCCTCTTTCGGCAATGGACGGAGAGGTTCTTCTGGGTTGGCCAGCTGTCCGCCGATCTGACCGACCTCGACGACAGGGTCTTTACAGTGAGGACAGCTGATGGCGACGCCTTGGACGCGGGTCGTTTTGACGAGCGTCAGTACTCTTTTCAGGCCCTGGCAGGATTCAATTACAACCTGTCCGAGAACTTGAAGACGTCCTTCCGTGTCGGGGGAGGCCGGGCCGAGTTCGATTTTGAACAGAGGGACCCACAGCTTGTCGGGTCTGAAGTCGTAGGGGTCACCACCAGGGATGTCGAGAACGACGAATGGCTGTATCTGTTTCAAGCCCGGCTGGATTGGCAGCAGGAGTTCATGCGTGTGGGGCTTGTCGGCCAGAGGGACATCATCCCGAAGTTTGACGGGGACAACGTCGATCGGACCCTGTTCCGGGCAAATGTGGACTACGAGCTTGGGGCCCGCTTCATCCTCCAGGCCAGGGGGAGCTTTGTTCACTCCAAGAGCGTTGGCGACGATGACGACACTCCCGGCGGCGAGGTCGACTCCCGGTCCTACGCCTTTTCCCCGGGGCTCCGCTACATGCTCTCCCCAGAGGCCTCCCTGACGTGCCGTTATGAATACCGGGGCATTGACAACGATGCCAAGGATGAGTCCAAGGACAGGCAACGGGTCTGGGTCGAATTCAGCTATCGGTGGCCCATGGTCTTCTGAAAGTGGAGGCCAAGGACACATCCTGCTCTCACGGACACACAAGATTCGCTCAGGGTGTCATCACCGTCGGTGCTTTTTCACTGAAAAGACGTGAAACCAATCGTCCAGCTCGGAGATCCTGGTCATGCAGCAGCAGAATGATCTTTCAATCTACGTCAGCGTCCTGAAACGGCGCCGATGGTATTTCCTGGTGCCGGCCCTCGTGGTCATGGCCGCGGCCGCTGCTGTGGCCATGCTCCTGCCATCCATCTACGTGGCGGAAGCCACCATCCTGGTCGAGGCTCAGGAGATCCCTGAGGATATGGTCCAGTCCACTGTGACCGGGTATGTGGAGGAGCGTCTGCAGTCTGTCAAGGAGATTGTCCTCAACCACAGCAACCTCATGGAGCTCATCGAACGCTTTGACCTCTATGCTGAAGAAAAAGGGAAAATGTCCACGGACGAGCTGGCCAGCCGTTTACGTGGCGACATCAGCCTTGAACCGGTTCGGGCCGAGGTCATGAACCCCAGGTCCGGCCGTCGGGGCTCTGCAACCATTGCCTTCAACCTGGCCTGTGAAGGCAGGGAACCCCGGGCCGTGGCCAATGTGGTCAACAGCCTGGCCTCGCAGCTCATCGAGGAGAATGCCCGGCAAAGGGAGGTCAAGGCGGAGACAACGGTGTCTTTTCTCGAGGCTCAACTGGAGCAGCTCAATACGGAACTGGAGGCCACCGAGCACAAGATCGCCGAGTTCAAGGATCAGCACCTGCGTTCCCTGCCGGAGCTCATGAAGCTCAACCTGCAGTCTTTGGAGCGCATGCAGGAGGTCATCGACCGCAAACGGGAGGAGATCAACAAGCTGAAAGACCAGCAGATCTATCTTCAGGGTCAGCTGGCCCTGATGGAACCCGATCAGTACAGTGTGGACGCCCACGGTCGAAGGGTCTTGACCCCAAAAGAGCGGTTGGAGGTTCTTCAGAGCGAGTACCTCTCGGCCAAGGCCTCCCGCTCGGCGGACCACCCGGATGTGATCAGCCTGAAGAAACAGATTGCAGCCTTGGAAAACGAGGTCCAGGCCGGGGACCGGCTCCAGGATGTGCGCCAGGATCTTGAAGCCAAGCAGACTGATCTGGCGGCCCTGAAAGAGAAGTATTCAGCGGTCCATCCGGACGTGATCAAGACGCGGAAGCGGGTCGAGGAGCTGAAAAGGCAGGCTGACGAGCTGGCCAGAGCGCAGAGTATCCAGGTAAGTGTGGATGAATCCGCTACGAACCCGGCTTACATCCAGCTCCGGACCAGGCTCAAGTCCACGGAGATGGACCTGGCCAATGTCAGGGAGGAGCTTGTCGAGGCACGTCAAAAGCATGACCAATACCAGGAGCGGATCGAGCAGTCCCCCAAGGTAGAGCAGGAGTACACGGCCCTGCAGCGGGACTATATCAATTTGAAGGACGAGTACCAGGAGACCAAGTCCAAGCTGATGCAGGCCAGGGAGTCCAAGAATTTGGAGCAGAAACGTTTCTCCCAGAAGCTCCGTCTGGTCAACCCCCCAGCTTTACCGGACAAGCCAGCCAAGCCAAACCGGGTCGCCCTGCTGCTCGTTGGCGCCTTCATGGCCACCGGGTTGGGCATGGGGACAGGCACTCTGGCCGAGTTCCTGGACAAGTCCGTGCACACAGTCAAGGATCTGGCCGGCATCAGCGATCAGTCCGTCCTGGCGGCCATCCCCTACCTCGACACCCGGCAGGACAAAAGACTCCGTCTGATGAAAAGAGTTCTCCTGCTGGGAGCCTTAGGTGCCTTGACGGCAGCGGCCCTGTGGGCGGTGCATGTCTTGGTCATGCCCCTGGATATGGTGTGGGTGACCCTGGTTCAGCATTGGGAGGGCTCCCTGTAGAATCCCGTCATTCTTTATCGACGCAGGTGCAAAAAGTCCAGTTGGTGGTTTTCCGCACCCAACACTATTTTGTAACTCTTTGATTATACTGACTCCTGGATTCTGGATTCTGAATTCTTGCGGCTGCATCGTGAGTTTTTGCAGCCGCATCTTAAAAGGCATCAACCATGACCAGAAGTTGCAAGGTGACATCATGAGCAAGATTGGCAAGGCCCTGTCCAAGGCCAAACAAGAGAGCGCTCATCTGGAGCGCAGTGGCGCCGGGAAAATCCTCGAGGTCAGCCCGGCTCACCCCGAGCCAGGCACTCAGCTGACCTCAGTTCAACAACCGAGGCGCAGCCAACTGGAGCGGCACAGGGTTTTGAACTCAATAAAGGACCAGCATGCCCTTGACGCCTACAATCTCTTGCGGACTCAAATCCTGCAGAAGACGGCGGCCACCAGGCTGAACTCCATCATGGTCACCAGTCCTGGCCCGGGGGAGGGCAAGACCACAACAGCGATCAATCTCGGCCTTTCCCTGGCCCGCAACGAGCAGTACACCGCCCTGGTTGTGGACATGCACCTGCGTTCGCCCAAAATTCATGATTATCTGGACATGAAGTGCTCCAGGGGGGTGACCGACTATCTTCTGGATGGGGCCTCCATTGCTGAGCTCCTGGTCTCCCCGAACGAAAAGTCTTTTGTGGTCCTGCCCTCTGGAAACTGCGTTCAAGTTTCGACGGAAATCCTCAGCTCCAAAGCGATGAAAGGCCTTGTTCACGAGCTCAAGACGCGCTACTCGGATCGGTACGTTCTCTTTGACTGCCCGCATCTCTTGAACATGCCGGATGCCCTTGTCTTTTCCAGTTACGTGGATGCGGTTCTCCTGGTCGTCGAGGCCGACAGGACCACCCATGAGGACGTCCAGAAAGCCCTGAAGGTCCTTGAAGGCCAGAGAATCCTCGGTCTGGTCCTGAACAAGTACAGATGAGCAACGATGGCCCTTGCATGGCCGATCGTGGTGTCGTCATGCATTCACTGTTTTTTGTTGATTGAGGAACAATCAGAGGTCAGCCCTGCCTCTGGCATGAACTTGGCAAACACTGAACAGAGTGGGAAAAGATCTTTGAACCGCCAAGGTCGCCAAGCACGCCAAGGCAGAGGACCAAGAAGAGAGGGATTTTCCCCGCCTGAGCGGCGGGTGAAGAAATCGGTTTTCCATCATCCCGTCAGGGATGAGGCAAAGTGCTCTCTCTGCGGTCCACCCCGCAGAGAGGCTCTTCCCTTGGCGTCCTTAGCGTCTTGAGCGACCAGCGGGAGCGGGCGGTTAAAAAACTCTTGAAACTCTTTCTTCACTTGAAACCTGGACACTTGTGATCCAATTTCATGTCAGCACTTATGTTGAAGGCCATTGTGAGCCTCATTCCTTTTCAGATGGCAGAGCGTGTCGTCACCCTGTGCTCACTCAGGATATCCTGGTCGAACTTTTTGACCCATGCCCCCGGGGCGTGACAAGATGTCTTGAGGTGCAAAGACTGAACATGGGGAAGAGGAGACCGGTCTTGGACCATCGACAGTACGACCTTGAACAACCCGGACTTGAAAATCATTTTCCCCTTCGAAATCCGGGCACCTCTTCACCCATCGGCGTGTAAAGCGGCATTGTGTACACACATCATTTTGGCTTGACATCCAAGCCCTTCTCCCTGACTCCCAACCCAAAAGCCCTATTCGAGAGTTCACAGCACTCCATGGCCCTGACCTACCTGGAGTACGGCCTCAGGGAAAAGCTCGGCTTTATCTTGTTGACTGGCGAGGTGGGCATCGGAAAGACCACGCTGCTGCAATCCATCCTCCGGGACATCGAGGATGAGATGGAGGTGGCGGAAATCTTCAACACCAACGTCTCCTCAGGGGAGCTGATCAAGCTCATTCTGCAGGAGTTCGAGATTGAAGCCGCTGGAACGGACAAGACAGAGAACCTGTCCCGACTCTACAGCTTCCTGATCGACAAGTACGCCCAAGGCAAGCGCTGCCTTCTTGTCATTGACGAGGCCCAGAACCTCTCCCGGGAGTCCATGGAAGAGGTGCGCATGCTTTCAAACCTGTCCACGGACACGGACACATTGCTGCAGATCATTCTCGCAGGCCAGCCCGAGCTCAAACAAACCCTCAATGAACCTCATCTGAGGCAGCTGGTTCAGCGCATCTCCGTGGCCTATCACCTGACGGCCCTCGACTCTGAGGAGACAATCGGCTACATCAGGCATCGTCTGGCCCTGGCCGGGGACCATGAGGCCAAACTCTTTGACCAGGAGGCACTCCAGGCCGTTCATGAGCATGCCTCCGGGATTCCAAGAATGATCAACATCCTCAGCGACGCCGCCTTGCTCTACGCCTTTGCCGACGACAAAGACAAGGTGGATCGCGAAGTGGTGGAGCAGGTCGTCCGGGAACGGCAGGAGTACTGGCCGGGAAAGTCTGATGGTCAGGATGCCATCGAGGAGCTTGCGAAGCCCGGTTCTGAACATGGTTCATATGGTGGGGACAGGCTGGACCGTTTGCTTGCCAGGGTGGAGAACGTGGGAACCAGGGTGGAGATGCTGGAGCATATCAGCCAGATACAGGGGCATGAGCACCTGAATCGTCTCATTTCAGAGCTCAAGGAGCAGGTCAAGGAAGAGAGGCGAAGGAACGAGCGGCTCAACCTGGCCCTCGGCTCCCTTCGCCAGAGGATCCAGGAGCTTGAGACCTTGCTGTATTGTCAATCCGACAGCCCGGAACAGACGGACGCAGACTCGGAGAGTCCGGGTCAAAAAGCGAGGTGGTGGTTCAAGAAAAAAAAGTAGACAACCTGAGCGGTTCGGCGTCCCTGATGGCGATGAAGTCGTTCGGGACCCAACACCCTGCCGCCAGCTGAGGTCTGTCAGTGTGTTTATTTCTTGGAATGAGCTCTCGCCACAGGTCGGGCTTTCGCCGCAACCGGGCTTCTGCAATGCATTTCATGAAAAGGCAAAATTTTTCACAGTTGTGCAGTATCTTGCAGCACAGTGTTCCCTTTCATGACATAGCCGTGAAAGTGATAGAAAGACGTGAGTGCAAAAACTCCAGTTGGTCGTTTTCCTCACCCAACGCTAGTTTGTAAATCTCTGATTATACTGACTCCTGGATTCTGAATCCTGGATGCTTGCGGCTGCATCTTGTTTTTTTGCAGCCGCATCTAGAAAGGGATGGTGGAATTTTTTTGTGTTGAGATTGGTTCTTTTTCTTTTTTCGATCCTTGAGTCTGATGAGGGCCATCATTTCACTCAACACCTGTGCCGGAACGTCCGTGGACCAGGGAGGAACTGGTCAAGGAATTGCATTTCATCTGTGCACTTCAGTTCATAAAGGCAAGGGCTCCTTCTCGCGGCCATTTCAGCCGCCTTGAGGTGCCTGGGGCACTTGGGCGGCCATGTCGGGCAATGCGGCAATGTATGAGCCGCTTGAAGCGTTTTACGATGTGGTAGCCTCAAGCTGTTGCATTTCTTCCTGATGATGGGCCCCGTGTTCTCTGGTGTCCCTGAAAGGGACGGAGTGCGTGCAAAGCTTTTCACAACCCTGAAGCCGCTCATATCTTTCGCTTGTCTGAGAGAAGGTCATCCTGGTCTCCAATGGCAGACCATGACCGGCATCCCCCGGCCCCCTCCAACTGGCCGAGATCCGGTGGGTCGTTGCAAGACCGCGTTTTCCGCAAGCCCAGCCCGATCCGAAAAGCATCTTCTTTATGGACGAAAACAGAGCTGCCCCCCACTTTGCCCAGACCAGCCCCGACCAAGGCATGCTCTCGGCCCTGAACAAGCTCAGGACGCTCTTCTCCCGAAGGGACAAGATCAGGTTCCTGATTCTTCTCGCAGGCATGATCATCGCGGCCCTGCTCGAAACCTTCAGCATCGGGATCATCCCCGTCTTTATCAGCCTGGCCATCAGTCCAGAAAAGCTCATGCAGTACGAGCCGGCTGAGGCCATTCTCAACCTACTGGGCATCGACACCCCCCGAGAGATCCTGCTTTGGGGTTGCCTGATCCTCCTGGTCATTTTTTTGCTCAAGACCCTGTTCGTGTGTTTCCAGTACTACATGCAGGCCAGGTACATCCAGAACCGGCGCTTGTCTTTGACCTGCAGAATGTTTGCAGCCTATATGAAGGCCCCCTACGAGTTCCACCTGCAGCGCAACTCTGCAGAGCTCTTCCGGAACACTGTTCAAGAAGTACTTGAAATCATAGTCAAAGTCCTTTCATCCTTGCTCACTCTGACCATGCAGGGCATGATGATGCTGGCTATCCTGACCCTGCTCTTTGTGGTTCAGCCGGTCATCGCCCTGGTGGGCTTGACGGTCTTGCTGTGTGCTGGCGGAGGGTACCTCTGGTTCGTCAAGAAAAAGCTCGTGAGTTACAGCCGGATAGCCCAGGAGCAACGAAAAACTGTGGTCAAGACCATCCAGCACGGACTCGGGGTGATCAAGGAGCTGAGGGTGCTGCACCGGGAAGCGTTCTTTGTGCGCAGCCTGGAAAAGAGCATGCAGAAGCTGGTCAAAGCCATTCGCTACCAGGCGGTGACCAGCAAGGTCACTGTCCCATATATGGAGTTCATTGCAGTGCTTGGTCTTTTGTGCATCAGCATTCTCATGTTGATGCTGGGAAGTGGAGTGGAGAGTATCGCCCCCACGCTGACCCTCTTTGCCGTGGCCTTTGTCAGACTGAAGACGAACATTGGGCAGATCGTCACCGGGATCAACCAGTTTCGATACGGCCTGGTGAGCATTCATCCGGTGTACAACGACCTGATGCTCTTGGAACACACGAGGGAGAACCTTGCCCCAAAAAAAGCCAGCCTTGAATCCCGCTGGCCGGCCAGGCTCAACCTGCGAAATGAGCTTCGCCTGGAAGGCGTCTGGTACCGCTACCCGGAGAGCGAGCTCTACTCTTTGAAGGACATTCACCTGACCCTGCCCAAAGGGGACTTCATCGGCCTGGTTGGCAGGACCGGTTCCGGCAAGACAACCCTTGTCGACGTCATCCTGGGCCTTTTGATTCCCGAGCAGGGGCGGATCACTCTCGACGGGAAAGACATTCGCGACGATGTCCAGGCGTGGCAGCGGAACATCGGCTACATCCCCCAGACCATCTGCCTGACCGACGACACCATCCGGAGCAATGTGGCTCTGGGGGTCAATGCACATGAGCTGAACGAGGAACAGCTCATGGCGGCGATACAGGATGCCCAGCTCGAGGATTTTGTGAACTCCCTGCCAAAGGGTCTGGAGACCATCATCGGGGAAAGAGGGGTCAAGCTTTCAGGCGGGCAGCGCCAGAGAATAGGGATCGCCCGGGCCCTCTACCATCAGCCCGAAGTCCTGATCATGGATGAAGCGACCTCGGCTCTGGACAGCACAACGGAAAAAGCTGTCGTGGCCTCGTTCAACCTGCTGAAGAAGGACCGGACCATCGTCATGATCGCCCACAGGCTGACCACGGTTCAAAACTGCAATGTCCTGTACTTTCTCAAAGACGGGCGAATCGACTCAAGCGGCACGTATTCCGCATTACTGAAAAACGACAGAGAGTTTCAGTCAATGGCCGAAGGCCAGCATCATTGAGCCGGACTATGGTCATATCGAATCATCACCACTTCATCTTCGTGCACATCATCAAGGCCGCAGGAACGAGCATCACCAGAGAGCTCGACAGTCATTTGGCCTGGAACGACATCGTCTTAGGCGCAACCCCATTGGGCGATGCCATGCAGTGGCCGTATCACAGACGCTTTGATCTGCACAAGCACAGCACAGCACAAGAGATCAAGAAGGTGGTCCAGGACGACATTTGGGACAGCTACTTCACTTTTACTTTTGTCAGGAACCCATATGATCGAGCTGTGTCCCTGTACACATGGATAGAAAAGATGGTCAAAAACAGCGGCTATGTCCGCTACCCGCTTTTCAAGTTCATGAGGAAAAAAGATTTTTGGAGCTTCCCTGGGACAAAAGCCTATTTGCGGTCCAGATCCTTTTCAGAGTTCATCCGGGATGAACACCTCTTGAACAACGCTCCAGGCATGAAACCGCAATCTGAATGGATCACAGACGACCATGACCGGGTCATTGTGGACTACATCGGAAAGGTTGAGAATATTGACAATGATCTGAAGCATGTCGGCAAGGCACTAGGTTTTGGCTTTCAAGGCCTGGGCGTTCACAACAGGTCCGGCTCGCATTACAAGCCCGAATGTCTGAAGGACAAAAGAGACTTTGATTTTTTGTACCATCGTTTTCACAAAGATTTTGATGTCCTTGGTTACGATACGGATCCTGGACTGAGAACCCACTTCTAACCGGAGCAGGATGTTTTTCCATTATGCTCCTGTGAGTAAGCCGGGTCAAAAGCCCGGCGCGGGAAGGAATCAAGCGGGAATTCATTTCCCGGACGCGAAACATTCAAATGCTTTTAGCCCCCCTAATAAGATGCGCTGCATCTTGAGTTTTTGCAGCCGCATCTCATAACAGACAATGAAGCTCGCATGCTCGTACGGATTTCACATCAAATGAAGAAAGGGTCATTATGCGGACACTCTCCCAGAAACACATGCGCTCCAGCCAAGCTGGTGCCCATGTTTTCATTTTACTGCTGATCCTCCCAGTCATAGTCCTCGCTTTGTCCCCGGCCCAAGCGAGCTCGGCACCAACCTTCGAGAACAGCCTCGTTCCGGGCGTGACTGACACGTGGACCACGGTCGCTCTGAGCGAGACCTACACCTCGCCGGTGGTGGTGGCCACGCCCAACTACACCAATGCCTCCCCGCCCCTGGTGGTGCGGGTTCGCAACGCCGGATCAAGCAGCTTCGAGATGCGGGTGGTTTCAGCCACCGATCCGGTTCAGAGCGTCTCCGGGGTGGATGTCTTCTACTTCGTGGTCGAAGAGGGTGTCTACACCCAGGCCGAGCACGGAGTGACCATGGAGGCCAGTCGCTACCTCTCCACCGTGACCGACAACGCGTCCAGCTGGGCCGGGCAGGCCCGTGCCTACGCCAACAGCTACGCCAATCCCGTGGTCCTGGGCCAGGTGATGACCGAGAATGATGCCGACTTCTCGACATTCTGGTGCCGGGGTGCGGGCAAAAATGACCCTCCCTCGGGTTCGGCCCTGTACACCGGCAAGCATGTGGGTGAGGACCCGGACAGGACCCGGGCGGACGAGACCATCGGCTACATCGTGGTCGAGTCCGGGACGTACGCTTTGGGCGGCCGGGAGATCCAGGCCGGCCTGGGGGCGGAGATTGTGGAGTCGGTGACGAATGCCCCGCCGTACACCTACCCGGTCAGCCTGTCCAACGTGACCGGCGCAGTGGTGACTCAAGCGGCCATGAACGGCAGTAACGGCGGATGGGCCCTGCTCTACGGGGCCGACCCTGTCAGCGACACGGCCCTGAACCTGGCGGTGGACGAGGACCAGCTCAGCGACCCTGAAAGGTATCATGTCCCAGAGCAGGTCGGGTTTCTGGTGGTGAGCGGTACCACGACCACCTACATCATCGAGGCCTCGGCCGGGATCGGAGGAAGCATCGACCCGTCGGGCTTGATCACGGTGAGCGAGGGAGCTGACCAGTCCTTCAGCATCACACCCGACTCGGGGTACCAGATCCTTGAGGTTATGGTGGACGGGGTTTCACTGGGCGTGGTGTCCACCTACACCTTCGAGAATGTGACCGCTGACCACACCATCGCGGCCGCGTTCGAGGCGGTCACGTCGACCACATACACGATCACAGCCTCGGCCGGGACCGGGGGGAGCATCGACCCATCCGGCACGGTCACGGTGAATGAGGGCGACGACCAGGGCTTCAGCATCACGCCGGATACGGGGTATCAGATCCTGGACGTGCTGGTGGACAGCGCCTCGGTGGGGGCGGTGAGCAGCTATACCTTCACGAATGTGACTGCGGACCACAGCATCGAGGTCTCCTTCGCGGCCAACACTGGCAGCCTTATATTCGAGAACGGCCGTATCACCAATGTCACCGAGGTCTGGACGACGGTGACATTGGACGAGACCTACACCTCGCCGGTGGTGGTGGCCACGCCCAACTACACCAATGCCTC
>CAYOID010000002.1:131673-168809 GCA_964403955.1 uncultured Desulfohalobiaceae bacterium
CCCTGAACCTGGCGGTGGACGAGGATCAGCTCAGTGACACCGAACGGTACCATATCCCTGAGCAGGTCGGGTTTCTGGCGGTGAGCCAGACGGAAACCCTTGAGCTTCCCTATATTGAAGACTTCACTCAAGGTCCGCTCACGGATTGGCGCGTGGTGGACGAGGCCGGGGACCCATCGGCATGGGTGGTCCAAAGCGGGACGTACCAACAGCAGAATCAAATCCGGGGCAAAAACCGAGACAATTTTGTCGAATCCTATCACATCGGTTCGTTGTCGTACCTGGCAGGGGGAATGACGCTCCAGGATTACCGGGTGTCGTTCACGATGACGCCCATGGCCGACACAGGGGACGATGTCGGCTGCATGGTGCGGTACCAAAATGCGGACAACTACTACCGGCTGACGATGGACTCCCGGTTCGGGTACACCCGGTTGGAAAAAAGGGTGGCCGGTCAGTTCTCCACCCTGGCCTCCAGTGCCACGGGGTATGAAATAGGCCGGACCTACAGCGTGGACATCGAGGTCATCGGTCCCATGATATTTGTGACCATCGATGGCTCATTGCTTGTTGCGGTGGAGGACATCAGCCTGGCAAGCGGGACCTTTGCCTTTTATAGCGCCGCAATGGTTTCTTTTGACGACCTTCACATCCAAGAGGCTTCCAGCACCCCGGCCATGGGGCTTTCCTCTCCCCTCAGCGAGGCCGTGGTCACGGACTCGAGCTTCTATGTTTCGGCTGCCGCAGCCAACGGGCCAGCCGACGGGTCTGTGGAGTTTCTGCTTGACGACAGCCTCCAAGGTACGAGCGGTGAGCCTCCCTACATGACAGAGTTTGTCGGTGTTGGACTGGGAGATTATCGAA
This sequence comes from uncultured Desulfohalobiaceae bacterium, assembly GCA_964403955.1. Taxonomy (GTDB): domain Bacteria; phylum Desulfobacterota; class Desulfovibrionia; order Desulfovibrionales; family Desulfothermaceae; genus CAYOID01. The sequence goes on from CAYOID010000002.1 coordinate 132,538, forward strand.
TTAAGGCTGTACTCTACGATGGTCAAGGCAACCCCCTGGCTGAGGATGAAAACGAACAAGTCGGGGTTCAAGGAGACCGCTATGCCGCTCTGGGTGACAGCCTCACCAGCGGCAATGGCGACAACTACAGCTTGGACAATGTGGACCCGGCCAACCCCAGCCTCGCTTTCCGAGGTTATACAGACCCGCTGGGACGACACCTCGAGGAGGCCAACCAGGTCCCAACCCTGGTTGTCGACGAAGGGATCGGCGGGGACAGATCTGATGACCTTGCCGGTCTTCGAATCGATTCCATCCTGGAGCGACAACCGGACTTGAACAATGTCCTCCTGCTGATTGGAACGAACGACGCCATGTCGAGCACGCCCCCCAGCAGGTCCGCTTTTGCCGCCAATGTCCAGGCAACAGTGGACACCATCAAGGCTCTGGACAGCTCGATCACGGTGACGGTCGGGGTGCCCCCGCCTGCGTTCGGGGAAGGGGTCACCGGCACCATTTTCAACGACCCTCTCAATGCAGTGCAGAACCTGCAGATCGAAGAGTATCGGCTGGCTATCACCGAGATCGTGACAGATATTGAGATCGGCCCCGATTTTTACAAGTGCTTTCTGGAGGAACGGAACCTGTTCAGCCTGTTTGACGACAATGTCCATCCGAAAGGTCTGGGGTATGATGTCATGGCCAGGCTCTGGCGGGACCATCTGACTGGGGCATCGCTCTACACCGATCCCTGCGACCCGCCCAGGTTCATCCTCTTGAACCTGGAGCCGTCCACAGTCTGGCCGTACATGAAGCAGAACCTGATAGAGGCCGGGGATGAGTACTACATCGACGAGGACCACACCGTGACCGGGATCCCCCCGGGCCTCGGCCTGGAGAGCGGAGTGTGGGTGATGACGCCGAACAGTCAAACCGCCAACCAGAGCGACACCTACATCACCTTCACTGTCGACCGGCCCGTGGACGTCTATGTGGCCTACGACCTGGATCCTTCAGGGAGCATACCGGACTGGATGTCCACGTACGCCGATACCGGGTTCGACCTTCAGGTTTCGGACCCCTCTGCCTCGTTTTCGATGTTCGAGAAATCATTCCAGGCCGGGGAGATCACCTTGGGGGGAAACATGGCCCAAGGAGCAAACGGTGCAGACGTCAACTACATTGTTGTTGTCGTGGAACAATAGCAGTGTGAAGGGGGATTCAGGCATGCAAATTGTAAAATATAGGTTTATCGTAACTGTTATCATGGTCATGTCTTTAGGCATATTTTTCAATCAGAGTGCTTCTTTTGCAAAAAGAAGCGCTGAAGATGTGGTACATCTTTACATGCAATCTCTTATCTCAGGGGACGTTGGGACACTCCAACAATGTCTGGATAAAGATCTTCGGGAAAGAATGAGGAACACTTTTCAAGACCCGACAAAATATCGTCTCTTTCTCATTGTGAGGTATGAAGATGCACAGTACAGAATCTTGGAAAAACAAGATCGAAAAAATGGTCAAAGCAGCGTGACAATGGAGATAGAATTCAAGAACCATCATAAAAAGAGAATTCAAGTGTACTTGAATCAAAAAAATAAGATATTCAAAGAGGTTGTTTTGTAAGGATCTCGACTGAGTGGCTGGGATCAAGGGATCGATTGGAGTTTCGAAAATGGGCTGGCTCTGGGACAGAGCCGCCCTACTGGAAAGAACCTGGGGCTGTCTTCAAAAATCAAATTTCATACGAGGAATGTGATCGAGGACTTTTGGTCCTGACAACCCTCAACATAGGACATGTGTTATGAAAGCTGTCATCCTCGCCGGTGGATTCGGCACCCGCCTCTCGGAAGAAACCGGAGTCAAGCCCAAGCCGATGGTGGAAATCGGCGACAGGCCGATGTTGTGGCATATCATGAAGATCTACTCCGCCTATGGGATCAATGACTTCATCATATGCCTGGGGTACAAAGGGTATGTGATCAAAGAGTATTTTGCCACGTATGCATTGCACATGTCCAATGTGACGTTTGATTTTCAAAACAACAGGACTCAGTTTCATACAAACTGTTGTGAACCATGGAAGGTTTCGTTGATCGACACAGGCCAAAGCACGATGACAGGTGGTCGACTGAAACGAGTGAGTGAATATGTTGGCAAAGAAACATTCTGTATGACATACGGCGATGGTGTGACGGATTTGAATATCAAGAGTTTGATTGATTTTCATCGAGAACAAAAAACTCTAGCTACGCTTACTGCTGTACAGTCTCCGGGTCGTTTTGGAGCCTTCACATTGCATCAAGGGCAGAATGTGATCTCCACCTTCAAGGAAAAGCCAAAAGGTGATGGGGCCTGGATCAATGGCGGTTTTTTCGTCTTGGAGCCTCAAGTCATCGATTACATACAGGAAGATGCAACTGTGTGGGAACGCGAGCCCCTGGAAGCCCTTGCAAGCGATGGCCAGCTTTCCGCTTTCAAACACAATGGATACTGGCAAAATATGGACAGCCTGAGAGACAAGAACATCCTTGAACAGGTTTGGCAGAGCGGAAATCCGCCATGGAAGAAATGGTGAGCGCTTCTCAAGGCTCATTTCCACGAGTTCAGAAGACCAGGGCCGCTTCACTCTATCGGGATGCCCTCGGAATGCATGTGAATTCATTTCGCGAAAGATCGTTTCGCTGAAAAACATCACTTTATGGAGACTTTGATGAACATTCTCGTCACAGGCAATATGGGATACATAGGGCCCTTGGTGGTCAAGCATCTGCGTGCTTGCTCTCCAGACGCAACCCTGATGGGTCTGGACACCGGTTATTTTGCAACCTGCCTGACCAACGCCGATGTCCTTCCGGAATGCCAGGTTGATGTGCAGCATTTTGGAGATGTCAGGGAGCTTTCTGAAGATGTGCTCAAAGGTGTCGATGGCATCGTCCATCTGGCTGGGATATCGAACGACCCCATTGGAAACGCCTTCGAGGAGGTGACCTTCGATATCAATTGGAGGGCAAGCATCGAGCTGGCCAAAAAGGCCAAAAGTGCCGGGGTGCAGCGTTTTGTCTTTGCTTCGAGCTGCAGCATGTACGGTTCAGCTGATGACGGTCCGCGTTCGGAAAGCTCCCCCCTCAACCCCCTGACCGCCTACGCCAAGTCCAAAGTCTATACAGAAAGAGACCTGAAAGGCCTGGCTGAGGACAGCTTCATCGTGACCTGCCTGCGATTTTCAACAGCCTGCGGGATGAGCCCCAGGCTGCGCCTCGACCTCGTCCTGAATGATTTCGTTGCCGGTGCGGTGGCCACCAGCAAGATCACCATCCTCAGCGACGGTTCTCCATGGCGGCCGCTCATCGATGTCAGGGACATGGCCAGGTCCATAGAGTGGGCCTTGACGCGGGAGGCATCAGACGGTGGAAGGTATCTGGCGGTCAATGTCGGCACCGATGAGTGGAATTACCAGGTCAAGGACCTGGCCGAAGCCGTGGCCACGATCATCCCGGGTGTATCAGTGTCCATCAATGAGGATGCTCAACCGGACAAGAGATCGTACAGGGTTTGTTTTGATCTGTTCAAGCAATTGGCGCCGGATCATCAGCCCAGGTTCGACCTCTCGTCGTCAATCAATGAGTTGTGGAAGGGCCTGAAGGAAATGGGCTTTGACAATGCAAACTTCCGGAACTCGAACTTCATGCGCTTGAAGGTTTTGAACGAGTTGTGCCAGAGTAATATCCTCACAAACGACCTGCATTGGTCTGGAGGCCGGGAGCATGTCACAAAATAGTCAGGAGAAACCATTGTCCGGCAATACATGCAGATTTTGCGGCCATCATCTGCATCACACCTTTGCCGATCTTGGTGTTTCGCCGCTTGCCAATTCCTATGTCCCCCGTGAGAGGGCTCAGCAAGCGGAAGCCCATTACCCATTGTGCGCCTACGTATGCGACGAGTGCCTTCTTGTTCAGCTTCCCGTCTATGAGTCGGCTGAACAGATTTTTAGCGATTATACCTATTTCTCCTCTTACTCAGATTCCTGGCTGGACCACTGCAGACGATACGCCGAAATGATGATTGAACGTTTCGGATTCGGCAGGTCGAACCGGGTCATTGAAATTGCCAGTAACGACGGGTACCTGCTTCAGTATTTCAAAAAAAGGGGTATACCCGTTCTGGGCATCGAGCCTGCGGCCAACGTGGCCGAAGTTGCGCAAAACAAAGGAATCGAGACGGTCGTCACATTTTTCGGCTCACATGCTGCAAAGGACATGTCCGCACGCAATATCCAGGCAGACCTGCTCATCGGTAACAATGTCCTGGCACATGTCCCCGGCATCAATGATTTTGTCAAAGGGCTGAAGATGATCCTCAAGCCACAGGGGATCATCACCATGGAGTTCCCCCATTTGATGAAGCTGATCGAGGAAAATCAGTTCGACACCATCTATCATGAGCATTTTTCATATTTTTCGATGTTTGCCGTCAAAAAGATCTTCGAGGCTCACGGACTTGACATCTTTGACGTCGACGAAATCCCTACGCATGGTGGCTCTTTGAGAATCTACGCCCGTCATCTCGAAGGCGATGACCCTGATGACCAAAACAGGGTGCACGAGCTCATTGCAAAGGAAAAACAGGCTGGCCTCCATCAACTCGAGAGCTATTCGTCCTTTCATCAAAAAATCTTGGAATCAAAGAGAAGCATCCTGAGCTTCATGATCCAGGCAAAACAAGAAGGAAAATCACTGGTGGGTTACGGGGCCCCGGCAAAGGGAAACACCCTTTTGAACTACTGCGGCATTGGTGCTGATTTCATCGATTACACTGTCGACCGGAACCCCCACAAGCAAGGCTGCTTTCTGCCAGGGAGTCGAATACCCATCTACCCCCCAGAACGAGTGAAAGAAACCACTCCCGACTATCTGATCATCCTGCCCTGGAACCTCAGGGAGGAGATCATGAGTCAGATGTCTCACGTCCGGCAGTGGGGCGGCAAATTTGTGACACTCATCCCAGAGGTGGACGTTTTCTGATGACGAGCCCGACACACGATCTTTTTCAGGCAGACAGCGACATAGGCAGGCATATGCACGAGTTCATGCGTGATGTGTTTCCGATCTGCCGGAGCATCACCGGCAACGGGGTCAGAACCACTCTGAAGCGCATTGCACGACATATCCCATGCAGACTCGTCGAAGTGCCGACCGGCACGAAGGTCTTTGATTGGACCGTACCCAGGGAATGGAACATCTCGGATGCGTACATCAAGAACGCCCGCGGGGAAAGAGTCATCGATTTCAGACAGTCAAACCTCCATGTCCTGGGATACAGCCAGCCATACAAAGGCAGGGTATCTTTTGAGGAATTGAGAAAACACCTCTACACCCTGCCTGATCACCCGGACAGAGTTCCATACAGAACGTCCTATTACAATGAGGATTGGGGTTTTTGTCTCAGCCACAACCAGTACCTTGAGCTCAAAGATGATTGGTATGATGTAGGTATCGATTCCTCCCTCGAAGAGGGCCATCTCACCTATGGTGAGTGCGTCCTGGAAGGAGAGTCTGAAAGGGAGATTCTCATATCGGCTCATATATGCCACCCATCCCTGTGCAACGACAATCTGTCCGGGGTGTCCCTGGCCCTCCATCTAGCTAAGCATCTCTCTCAAGCGAGGACGAGATACACGTACAGGTTCTTGTTCCTTCCAGCGACCATTGGCCCGATCACATGGCTTGCCACAAATGAGTCAGCAGTTTCGAAGATCGCTCATGGGCTTGTTGCCGCCAATCTTGGCGACTCTGGACATTTCACCTACAAGAGAAGCCGCATAGGGCATGCTGAGATTGATATGGCTGTTTCCAATGCACTTTCCCATTCAGATTCTGATTCTCGCATCATTGATTTTTCACCTTATGGGTATGACGAGCGGCAGTACTGCTCTCCAGGTTTCAACCTCCCTGTCGGATGCCTCATGAGAACCCCCCATGGCGAGTATGACCAATATCATACTTCGGCGGACAATCTGGAATTCGTCAAGCCAGCGCAGCTTTCAGAATCTTTTGCACTCTATGTGCGGGTCTTGTACATCCTGGAAAAGAACAGAGTCTATGTGAATCAAAACCCGCATTGCGAACCTCAGCTGGGCAAGCGAGGGCTCTATGAGAGCATCGGGGCCGACAGCCACAGAAAGACCAAGCAGCTGGCCATGCTGTGGGTGTTGAACCTTTCAGACGGCAACCATTCCCTGTTGGACATCTCAAACCGTTCCGAGCTGCCCTTTCCGCTCATTGAAGAGGCAGCCAACGTTTTGAGGGACCATAAGCTGCTCGGAGAATCGGGGAAAAGCTCTCCAGGATCGGAAAGATGATGGACTTCTCACAACAGGTTGCGCTGGTCACAGGCGCCAGCAGCGGGATTGGGCGAGCCATTGCAACCGGGTTGGCGGCAGGCGGGGCAGACGTGTGCCTGGTCGGGCGGAATCTGGAAGCCTTGAACCAGCTGGCGGCGCTTCTGAGACCTTCTGCTACCAGTCTTCGTTCTTATCGAGTGGATCTGAGTGTGGACGAGGACATAGAGGCGCTTCGGAAGAGCGTCAAAGCTGATTTTGGTCGACTGGACATTCTTGTGCACAGTGCCGGCGTGTTGACTCTGGCCCCCTTGGAAACAGCCCGCATCAGTGATTTTGATTGGCAGTACCGGGTCAATGTCCGGGCCCCAAGCCTGCTGACGCAAGCCCTGCTGCCATTGCTCAAAAAGCGGAAAGGGCAGATCGTCTTTGTCAACTCAAGTGTCGGATTGGCTTCCAAGGCGGACAACTCCCAGTACGCCGCCACAAAGCATGCCTTGAAGGCTGTAGCCGACAGCCTGCGCGACGAGGTGAACCACCTGGGTGTCCGTGTCTTGAGCGTCTACCCGGGGAGAACGGCCACCCCAATGCAGGAGATGCTGTGCAGATCCGAGGGGAAAGACTATCCTGCAGACAAACTGTTACAGCCGGAAGATGTCGCTTCTGTGGTCATCAATGCCCTGTCTCTGCCAAGAACCGCAGAAGTGACCAATATCAGCATACGTCCCATGAATAAAGTCTGATGTCGATTTCTCGACGGTGGTGTCCACCTCAAAAAAGAGGGAACGGGCTGTCTTTCTCCACAAAGGGCAACGTGTTTTTGCCACGTCGTGATGAGAATGCGTTGGAGAAGTTGATGCGAATTTTGGAGCCATGCTTGAAAAGCCTATGAAAGTTGTAGGACTCATGCCGGCGGCGGGCAAGGCAACACGGTTGGCGCCCCTGCCTTGCAGCAAAGAACTCTATCCGATTGGTTTCCACAGGATCGGGGCCGATGGCGGGCACCGTCCCAAGGTGGTCTGCCACCATTTACTGGAAAACATGCGTCTGGCTGATATCAGGCAGACGTTTGTGATCATCAGGCGGGATAAATGGGACATTCCGGCCTACCTCGCCGATGGAGCCTCCCTGGACATGAACCTGGCCTATGCGGTGGTGGACCTCTCTTACGGCATTCCATACACGGTCGATCAGGCCTACCCTTTCACCAAAGATTCCATCGTTGCTTTAGGGTTCCCCGATGTTGTGTTTGAGCCCAAAGATGCCTTCTGCCATCTCCTGAAGCATCTGCAGGCCTCTGGAGCTGAGCTGGTCCTGGGGCTTTTCCCTTCATCTCGCCCGCAAAAGATGGACATGGTGGACATTGACCGGCAAGGCCGGATTCGCGGGATTCAGGTCAAGCCCGAAAAGACAGACTTGCAGTTTTCCTGGATCATTGCAGTCTGGACACCGGTTTTCTCATCATTTTTGCACGATTTTGTCCAGAATGACCGGAAGAGCCGGTCTAGCGGGCAGAATGGAGCTCCATTCGAGGAAGTGCAGATGAGCACCGTGATCCGGCATGCCCTGCGGGACAAGATGCCCATGGCCACACAGGTCTTCCCCAATGGCCGATGCATCGATATCGGCACTCCCGAAGACTTGGTGAAGGCTCTCAACCTTGCCTGTTGACATGGCAGACGATGAGACACATGACCCATGAACGATTTTCAAGAAATTGAAAAGCTGGTCTTTATTGGAGGTTGCCCCCGTTCAGGAACCACCCTGGTCCAGAACATGCTCGACTCGCACCCGGAAGTTTTTGGGGGTCCGGAATTCCTCCACCTCCAGGACATCATCGAATTGAGGAGGAAGCTTCGCTGGTCAATTTCAGTAGGGTGGATAGACACGTACTGCTCGCACCAGGAGCTTGACAGGGAGTTGCGTACTCTGGTCAGGAGCTTGTTCACGCCATTGGCAAACAGTCGCGGGTGCAGGTTTTTCAGTGAAAAGTCGCCAATGAACGTCCTTGTACTTTCAGAATTGATAGACCTCCTGCCAGAAGCACACTTTATTCACGTCGTAAGAGATCCAAGGGCTATCATTTCTTCAATGCAGGACGTGAAAAATCGAGCAAAAGAAAAAAAAATAAAAATTCCAGAATATACCGAAAGCATTTCTTCTTGCATTTCCTTCACTTCAAAATGCTTTGCATCTGGTTTTTCAGCTCTAAAGAAAGCACCTGAAAAGGTACACACGGTGACCTATGAGGCTTTGGTGGCACACCCTGAAGAAGAGTCACGTAAAATCTGTGATTTTCTTGGCCTTAAGTGGAGCGAACACATGCTGTCCCCACACACGAAAAAACACCTGGGAGAAAAAGCCATCACCTCGAACTCAGGTGAAATATGGTATGATGTCAGCTCCTACTACCAGGAGCCACATGCCCAGAATATTGAAAAATGGAAACAGAGGCTGAGTCCTGTTCAACAGGTCAAAGTGGCCCAGGCTTTCCAGGGAAACAGGGACCTCGAGCAGTTCGGGTATGATGTATCCTGTCATCATATTCCCTGGACCAGGCGGATTCCCATCCAGGCCTACCTGGTACTGGTCGACTTGGCCCGCAGGGCAGGCAGGCTGTTTCTCCGCCTCCCTTTGAAGGCGGCCGGCAGGTCCTCGAGATGAACGATCTGGACCAATCACATCGGCTTTCATCTCCAAAGTCATCGTTTTCGTTTCAACAACATCACGGTGCGGTGGCATCGCTTTGGCTCTCCAACCCCATGAACGAACTACGAGTCTGCATCAACCCATGACACCCGGCAAAGCTTGCCCCGTCTCACGCCGATGAGCAAGGCTTCAAAACTCAGCACTGTTTGGGCGCGTTTTTGGCTCCGCTTTGCCGGGACGAACCCTCTTGCCCGCATGGCCATGGGCCTGGCGGCCTGGCCCTGGCCTCCTTATTTCGGGCGTTATCATCTTGCAAACATCAGAAAGAACGGCTTCTACATCTCCCCCAAAGCCAAGGTTTCCCACAATGCTTTTCAGCTTGGTCCGAATGTGTTCATCGATGACGGAGTGATCATCTTTAAAGACATTGACGGAGGGCCTGTAGACCTCTCAGCTGGCGTTCACCTTCACCGCGACGTGATCGTTCAAACCGGGCATCAAGGATGCATAACCATTGGGGAGAGGACGCATGTTCAACCCCGGTGCGTCTTTTCGGCCTACGTGGGTCAGATCCGTGTGGGGAGCTTCGGAGAGATTGCCCCGCACTGCGCCTTCTACTCCTATGATCACGGCTATGCTCTCAACCAGCGGATTCGAAGGCAACCCTTGACCTCCAAAGGGGGGATCGTCATCGAAGACGATGTGTGGTTGGGATTCGGGGTCATCGTCCTTGACGGCGTGACCATTGGAAAGGGGGCCGTGATTGGGGCCGGGGCCGTCGTGACCCGTGATATTCCGGAAAACGCCATTGCCGCCGGCGTGCCGGCCAGGGTCATGAAGGCTCGGACATGAAGCTGAACCTTGGTAACTCAGCGGCGTGTGCAGAGATGCGTCTTGCGGGTCTGCCTCCTGTCCTCAAAGCCCGAGAGAGGTAAGTTCGAGATGAAATGGTATCCTTGCCCGTTTTTGCTGGTTTGCCTGCTTGTGTGGTCCTGCCCTGCCTCAGGAAAGATAGTTTTCGAAGACGTCTCTGAACAGGCTGGGATCGTCAAAGCCTCCCCAACCGCCGGGGCGGCCTGGGGTGACTTCAACGGTGACGGTTGGCCGGATTTGTGGGTCACCAACCACTACCTCTTTCCCAGCTTGTATCTGAACAAACAGGACGGCACATTCGAAGACGTCGCAAGCAGGGTGCTGCAGGGATACTCGGAAGCTGATTTTCATGGCCCGGCCTGGGCTGATTTCGACAACGACGGCGATCAGGATTTGCTGGTGCTGACAGGCGGCGGAGGCGGCAGAGGGGAGTGCCAGAATTATTTGTTCGTCAATGAAGGCGAGGTGCTCAGAGACAAAGCCAAAGATTTGGGGCTTGACTATCCACTGGGCAGGGGGCGCACGCCTCTGTGGTTCGATGCCGACAAAGACGGACGGCTCGACGTGCTGGTCAACAACAAGACTGCACCCGGAAAAACCCCCAGGGCCCCTACCGCCTTGTTCAAGCAAGGTTCAGAAGGGTTTGAGATCTGCAGGCACGATTATGGGTTTCACAACAGGAACCTCTCGCGTTTCGAAATCTTGAAGGCCTATGCCCACAATGCCTTGCATTTCCGGTTTCAGCGTCCGGGATCAATCAGGACCGGAGAGGTTTTTGCCCAGCTCGGCGATATGTCTGGCGATGGCCACGTCGACCTGGTTGCCTACTCAAACCCTTTGCGAGTTTATTCCATTCAGGCTGAACCGTTCAAGGACATCACGAGCCGCTTCGGGTTTCAGGATCTCATATCTGTCCAGGATGTTGCCCTTGCAGACCTGAACAACGACTTGAAGCCCGACATGTATCTGGCCAGATCAAACCCCTGGGCTTCATCAGCTGTCCTCGTCGATCCCCTGACCATCAGGGGGGCGCTTTCCGGAACACACAACAAAAAGAGGGGCTTTCAATTCCAGTCTGAAGGGACGGTTACTTTTTCCTTTTATCCTCCATGGCTGGACCCTTCTGATCCGTTGAAGCACAGTCGGCCGGAGATCCTGCTGGGGAGCGAAGGCGTCCCGGCCACTGAGGAGCCGATCGTCCTGTCGCCTGAGGACAAGGCGGTTCAAGGGGCGGAGACGCCCAAAACAACGAACCAGGGAGAGATCTCCATCAGCTACAATGCAACAACAGGATTGTGGACCGTACTGTGCGCGCGATCCTACATCGACTTCATCGTCCGGTCCGAACACTCGATCGAGAGGCTCCAGCTCCTCGGGTTCAAGCCGTCCGGGTCTTCACGTGCCGACGTGGTTCTGCTCAGTCAGGATGAAGCCTTGATTAGGGGGAAGGTCTTTTCCTCCCCGGCCATAAACGCCAGCCGGTCGATCGCAGCAGGGGACTTCGACAACGACATGGACATTGACGTCTATCTCGTGTGTTCCCGGCCACCCGGAAATGTGCCCAATGTCCTGTATGAAAACGACGGGAGCGGACGCTTCTCCAAGGTGCCTGATGCCGGGGGTGCTGAGGGAAGTGGGGCTGGAAGGGGCGAAAGCGTGGTCATGGCCGATTACGATGGGGACGGCTTTCTGGACCTCTTCGTCACCAACGGGGGTGGGTTCGAACCCGTGGCCGCCGAAGGCCCCCATCAGCTTTTTCGAAACAAAGGCAATGACAACCACTGGCTCCAGCTGGACCTCCAGGGGACGAGGTCCAACCGCGACGGCATAGGGGCCAGGGTCGTCCTTGAAGCCGGAGGCGTCAAGCAGGTCAGGACCCAGGGAGGCGGCATGCACTACATGGCTCAGCATCACCAGCGCCTCCATTTCGGTCTCGGGGAGCACGACACTGTCGAGGAGGTGGTCATAACCTGGCCGAGCGGAAACGTGCAGAAAGTGGAGAATGTCCAGGCAGATCGAATTGTTGTCGTTGTTGAGACCGAAGAGTGATCAGGCCAAGGGTATTTTTTTGACAGGCACACAAGAATCTCTGGTCACGTCTTGGAGAGCCTCAAGCACGAGAACTCAGCGAATGGAAGAATGAGACTTTTGAGAAACTTGGGTCGTACGAGCAATATCATGAGATTTCAGAGATCGATATGACCCAACGGGCTCGGTGTCTCTCTCTCCTCCTGGGGTTCTGTGTTTTCGTGCTTTTGGCTGTAGGTTGGCTGCTCCTGACCGGAACGGGGGCCACCTGGTTGACGCATCGTTTGATCGCCCATGTGTCCGACGATGTCAGGCTGGAGCATGTCCACGGGAGCGTCCTTTCGGGCTTAAGACTGGAAGGGTTGACGTATGACGCCCCTCTGTTCAGTGTTGAGGTCCAGGATGCCCAGGTCAGCTGGAGCCCCCTGGGGCTTATGAAGAAAAGCCTGACTCTTTCTGAAGTTTGGCTTCAAGGAGTCAAACTTGTCTTTCCAAGCTCTGAACATGTTCGATCGTGGGAACCAGAAAGGATGCGAACCAACATTTCCTTTCCAATGGCCATCGTCTTGAAGGATGGAGCTTTGGAAAATGTAGACATACGAATCGACGACAGTCTGTACCGACTCAAACACATCGCACTCTCCGGGCAGGCAGAAAAGAGTGCTGTCCGATTCGAAAAGTTTAAAGCCCATGGGCAGGATGTGCAGCTGACCTTCCAAGGCAATGCCCGCCTCGAGCATCCCTATCCTTTTGAAAGTCAAATAGCTTGGGACAGGTTTATACCAGGCGATATGCCTTTTAAAGGTGCAGGCTCCCTCAAAGGCGACATCAAGGGCATTGAGGCTGCAATCACGATGAGTCACCCCTTTGCTTTGAAAACCAGCTTTGACCTGCAAATAAAGGATGGATGGCAGACTGTTCTCGGCGCAACTCTTGGTCGCGGGGCTCAGGAGCCAAAGGCTTGCGACATCGCCTTTGAGGATAAAAGCGCTAAGCTCTACATCAATGATATGGAATTTCATGGAAGTACGGGAAGCATCAATCTCAGCGGCTGTGTTCAAATGCTCCCGGAGCCCGTTTTTGAAGTGTCTGTTCTTGGCGGTTTGACCGATCGAGGCCGCTTGATACCCGGATGGCTGAAGGATCTCGATTTCAAGCTCAGACTGCAGGGCAGGATGGGCAAGGAAACAATGAGTTTCGCAGTCAAGGGGCTTGAGGCGGAAAAAAAAGGCATTGGCCAGCCCTTCACGTCATCGGGCAGTTTCGTCATTGAGGACAATCGACCTGAGTTTGCGGACTTGGCTCTTCACTCTGAACGAAACTGGTTCAAGCTCAAATCAGGCTCAGGACCGAGCAATGATTTGCGTTTCGAGTTCCAACTCTTCGAACCGGGCAGATTTTGGCCTGGCCTTGGAGGTCAATGGAAAGGAAACGGTGCCCTGAGCCCATCTGTAGGCCAGCCGTCTGGTGTCCTGTCCCTTGCAGGCAGTGAAGTTGAATACGGGCACTACAGCATCGAAAACTTTCGAGGGGATTTTTTCCTCGACGCTGCTGCCCCCAGGAAGAGCAGTGCCCGGGTCAGGCTCAAAAAGATTGAAGCCGATGGCCGACTCTTCCCAAGCCTGTCCGTTCATTGGACGGGCGCTTTGGAGAAGCATAGGGTCGAAGCCGGTCTGGTCGGTTCGAGTGGTTCTGCCGACATCGCCTTCGAAGGCCTACTTGATGCTCAGACCTGGACCATGAGATTCCATGAAGCATCTTTTGATGTAGGCAATCATGGATCCTGGAGGTTGCATTCGAGCCCCTTGACAGTCCAGATGGACCAGAGGGGGGTCAAACCGTTTTCAGTGCTCTTGCTGCACGAAGAATCCAGGCAAACCCTGCAGGGGTCCTGGAGTCCTGGAACAGGCTGGAAGTCGGAGAGCAGCCTGAGTGTTCGGCCCTTGGAACGTGTGATGGAAATGCTGAGGCCGCTCGTTCAGAGGCCGAGGTTGGACAAAAGGTACTACCAGTCACAAGATATCACGTATCATTGAGTGTGAGGCTGCAGCTCTCATCTCTATCCGAGCATGTTTGAAGTTGACTTTAAGGGTGACAACACTCATGACGGACAGCATTCACAGTCAGGGTGAGATGGTATCGTGAGCTGTGATTTTGGGGGAACCGGCTTTGATTTTCAGACGGATCAACAGACGAGATTTTTTGAAGCAACTTGGAATCGGTGCTTTGGCAACGGGAGGACTCACGACCGTGGGCCGGGCCCTTGTGTCCCGCTCAGAGGCAGAGCCGCTCAACCCTTACCCCGAAAAGCCTGTGTGGCAGCGGGTCATTTCCACGTATGACCAAGCCTTGTTTCTCGACGAACATCAGTACGCCCTCGTGGCTACCGTCGCCGCTCTCATGATTCCCTCGGGCCCGGCCGATCCTGGCGCAACAGAGGCTGGTGTGGTCGATTTCATCGACAGCCGTCTGGCCGATTCTCAAGACAGAGGAGATGTCTTTTTCAAAAAAAGAAGAGATGCTTATACGCAGGGCCTGGCATGGTTGGATGACCTGAGCCGAAAGGAGCACGGAACAGGTTTCCTGCATCTCGATGCCAGGGAACAGATCGACCTGCTCCACCGCATTGACCAAAGCGTCACCAAGAGAACGAGGTCTGTCTCCAGCTTCATTGAACGCGTGGAGCGTAAAATCGACACTTTCTGGGACGATCTCTTTGGCATGGGAAAACAATCATCTTTTTTTAAGATCATACACAAAGACGTTCTCATTGCCTTTTATTCAAACCCGATATCCTGGTGGGCAATAGGGTATTACGGACCGCCTCAACCTGTAGGGTATCTCGACTTTACTCAACCTTCGGCCTCAAGCCGGTACTCGGGTGCGATTCGGCCGGTTAAGAACGAATCGTGCCGAATTTGCCACCATGAAGGTGAGAAACATGCAAGGGGGAAACTCATCGACCACACGTGCATGACCTGCCATCGCCCCCATTCACCCTGGCCGAGCAGAGAGGGCGCATTTCATCTCGAAGACCACGTCGGCGTTCTCTTCGAGAGCCCAGACATGTAGGGGGAGACCATTTACAATGAAGAGATCTTCACGCAAGGCAGATGTTTGCATCATCGGTTCAGGCTCAGGCGGTGGTGTGGTGGCCAAGGAGCTCGCGGAAAGAGGTCTCAATGTGGTCCTTTTTGAAGCCGGCAGACGATACGACCCCATTCGAGACTACACATCCTCCAGGCCGGACTGGTATACAGCCAACTGGGGCGGCATCAAGTTCGAGGTTCCGGCCTTGAACGCGTTCACCTTTGCCAGGAGAGGGACTCGGGCTCCGCTCGAAGCCCAGGGAGTGGGAGGCAGCACGCTTCGCTACCATGCCTATGCCATTCGCATGGGGCCTGATGATTTCAACGTTTACAGCTTGGATGGAGTGGGTGAGGATTGGCCGATCACGTACGAGGACCTTGTGCCCTACTATCGAAAGGTCGAGCTTGAGCTTGGCGTTTCAGGCAAAGCGGGTGATCCCTGGATTCCTCAGGTGGAACCCTATCTCAATCCTCCGTTCCCGTATTCATATGCCAACAAAATCATCAAGCGGGGCTTCGACAGATTGGGCATCAGGCTCTGGCCCGCTCCTATGGCCAGATTATCGCGTCCCTTCGATGGACGGCCGATATGCGCACAATGTGGGGATTGCACCAATGGCTGCATGTCTGGAGCCAAGTCGTCCATAGACGTCACGTATATTGCAAAGGCCGAAGCAACGGGGAAGTTGGTTCTGCGACCGGAATGCATCGTCACCCGGGTTGAAGTCAATTCGAAGGGTAAAGCCCGGAGTGTGGTGTACTTTGACAAAGATGGTGTCGAGCGCGAGCAGGAAGCCGAAGTCATTGTTGTTGCAGCCGGGGCTCTTCAATCCCCCCGGTTGCTGCTCAACTCCACGTCGAACAGGTTCCCGAACGGTCTGGCCAACAGCAGTGGCTTGGTCGGCAAGTACTTCATGCAGCATTTGAGCATCGGGACAGAGGCCATTTTCCCTGAGCGCATCGACTCGTATCGCGGCTTCGAGGGGGGGGCCTTTTCTCTGGACTTTGCTAAGAGCTCACCAGCCAATGCCTATGCCAGAGGCTGGACCACTGATTTGAACAGCGGCATCAGGGCCCCGGTGGAAATGGCCATCAAGTCATCAACTTGGGGGACGCAGCTCAAAAACCATATGAAACAACATTTTGGACATTCGGCTGGCATTTTCTGCAATGCTGAGCAACTGCCCTATGAAGGCAACGCTGTGGAGCTGGATCCTGATGTTCGAGACGAGTATGGAATGCCGGTGCCGAGGTTGAACCTCAGCCTACAGGACAACGACAGATTGCTGTTGGATGCCATGAGAAGGAAACAGAATGATATTCTTGATGCGGCCGGAGCCAAACAGGTGCATTACCGAGAATTCCGCCTCGGTGCCTCTGCTCATAATTACGGCGGCTGCAGAATGGGTGAAGATCCAAAGAGGTCAGTGGTGAATTCTTTTTGCCAGTCACATGATGTTCCCAATCTTTTTATCGTCGATGCAAGCTGTTTTGTAACCATAGGGACTGCAAACCCATCCTTAACGATACATGCCATTGCATCTCGTTCTTCAAAGTTCATTGCAGAGCAAGCAAGGCAGAATAATCTGTAAAAATGATCAATTGATAAGGCTCAAACAGTCTTTTTTACCCCAAATATGGATCAATGAATGACAAAAAAAATATTTTGCACTGTAAAGCATTCACCGTCGCTCACCCAAGCTATGGTTGGATTTGTGCTTTTGCTCTTTATATTCGGTGGAAACTCTGCAATTGCAGATATCACGCTTCAGGAGGTGACTGCTGAAGCTGGAATCACGCACAGAGGAAAGACTTGGGGGGCCTCATGGGGTGATTTCAACAGTGACGGCTGGCCTGACCTGTGGGTTGGGAACCACAACTCCAAGCCGTGCCTGTACCTCAATCAGGCTGACGGCACATTTACGGATGTCATTGATGAGGTGTGGGACGCCGACCCCCTTGCCGACACCCATGGAGCCGCCTGGGCCGACTTTGACAATGACGGCGATCAGGATCTGATCGAGGTTGTCGGGAGCGTCTTCTCTGAAGAGGGGGACGTGTGTCTTGGTTGCGGCCAGAACCACCTCTTTGTCAATGAAGGCGGAAAGCTCCGGGAACAGGCCCAGGGTTTGGGGCTCGCCCAACCCGTAGCTGCGAGCCGAACCCCCTTGTGGGTCGACGTCGATCGCGACGGAAGGCTCGACGTGATCACCTCGACAACGCGGGGCTTTGGCAAAAAGCCCGGAACACTGCTTTACAGGCAGACATCGAACGGATTTGAACTTTTCAATGAACCATCCGGCTTTGCGGACAGCCATCGAACGAGAGGGGAGAAGCTCGGCGGGCTGGCAAGCAATCTGTTTCACTTCAGGTTCCACTGGCCGGAGGACATGACCGCGACAAACCATCAAGAGTTTCCCCAGCTCGCGGACCTGTCCGGGAACGGCAAGCCGGATGTCATTCTCTATGCCCGACCGACCAGGGTGTATGCCATTGACCAGATCCCACTCAAAGACATCAGCCCCGAGCTGGGCTTTCCGGCTGTTTCAGGGATAACCGACTCAGCTGTCGGGGATTTTGACGGCAACTCGCAGCTCGACCTCTACCTGACTGTTGGCAGGGTGGCTCAATCCGAGGTTGTCCAGGTCGGGCCTCGAGAGCTGAGAGGCAATGTTCTGGGCCGCACCCGGGGGGTTGAGAGCGAGGATTTCAAGTCGGTCAGCTTCCAAAGCCGCGGCGACATCCATGTGAGCATCTATCCCGTCTGGCTCAAGCTCTCCGAGATTCTCATCGGCCCTGAAGGCAGGAATCCTTCAAGCAGATCGTTCAAGCTTACCCCTGGGGACCCTTCTGTGGCCGGCAGGCCTGCTCCAGAGGTTTTGCAGCAAGGCAAGGCAGCCATGTATCACCAGCCTGAGACCGGGACATGGACGATAGTGAGCTGCAACAAGCATAATTTTGTCGATTTTATTGTCACCTCGAACCAGGACATTGACACCGTGACCTTGTCAGGCTTTACCCACTTCCAGGAAGAAGGGGTAGACGCCTTGTTGATGCGCCGCGACGGTCGGTTTGTCAATGACATTTCGCCAAGTGGGTTGGATTTCCCGACATCGTGCCACTCTGTCGTTTCAGGGGACTTCGACAACGACATGGATGAGGACCTCTATCTTGTGTGTTCAGGAAGCGTTCAAAACCTTCCGAATCGACTCTATGAAAACCTTGGCGAGGGGCGGTTTGCAGTCGTTCCCGAGGCTGGAGGCGCAAGCGGCAGCAGGTTGGGCCGGGGGGATGTTGTGGCGACAGCCGATTATGACCGGGACGGGTTCCTCGACCTGTTCATAACCAACGGGCGGGACCCTGCATCACCGTTTGCTGCGGATGGACCGCACCAGTTGTTTCGCAATTCCGGCAACGACAATCACTGGCTCCAGATTGACCTGACAGGAGTGACCTCCAATCGCGACGGCATCGGAGCAAGGGTGGCGGTTTTTGCGGGCGGCAAAAGACAAACCCGCGAGCAGGCTGGGGGGATCCATCGAATGGCCCAGAATCATCAGCGGGTGCACTTTGGCTTGGGAAAGTACGAGAAGGTGGACAAACTGGTCATCACGTGGCCCAGCGGGAAGGTGCAAACGCTCACAGATATCGAGGCAAATCAGATTCTCGAGGTCGAGGAGAACACGTGAGGCCATCCAAGGGATCAAAAGAGCTGTTTTCCCCAGGGTCATTTTGAGGAGCCTATGACGAAAAGCCAAGAACCCCTGGTCAGTGTTGTGACGCCTGTGTACAACGGGGAACCCTTTCTTGACGAGTGCATTCAGAGCGTGCTCGATCAGAGCTATGAGAACTGGGATTTTGTCATTGTCAACAACTGCAGTACCGACAACTCCCTTGAGATAGCCCGAAAGTACGCCCAACACGAGCCCAGGATACGAATCCTGGACAACTCCGAGTTTCTTTCCCATCTGCAGAACTCGAATCATGCCTTTCAACAGATCTCTGAACAGAGCAAGTACTGCAAAGTCCTGCACGCTGACGACTGGCTCTTTCCAGGCTGCCTGGACCAGATGGTCGAGATTGCCGAAGCGCATCCATCCGTGGCCATCGTCGGCTCATACGGCCTCTGGGGAGAGAAGGTCGTCAGCGACCGATTGCCGTATCCCTCATCATTCGTCCCGGGCCCAACAATATGCCGCGATACTCTCCTTGGCAGCACGAACCCGTTCTGGTCCCCGACGTCGATCCTCATTCGCTCCGACGTCATGCGCCACCGCCGGCCCTTCTACGATGAGGATCATCTGCACGCCGATGTTGAGGCCTGCTACGAGGTTTTGCAACACCATGACTTTGGTTTCGTGCACCAGGTCCTGACCTTTATCCGAAAACATGAAGAATCGATCACATCCACGGTTGCGGCCCCTCTGAACAAGCTCATACTGACCAACATCGACCTCTTCATGCGCTACGGGCCGATCTACCTCGAACCTAAAGAGTACCGCTCCCAATTGAATCTCAAGTTCAAGAAATACTACAGCTTCCTGGCTCAAAGCCTCTTTCGGCTGAGGGGGCGCGACTTCTGGACCTACCATTCCCAAACCCTTCAGGAGATGGGATGCCCTCTGAGGAAAAAGAGACTCCTTGGGGCGGCTCTACGTGAGTTCGTCAACCAACCGGTGGCAGTCTCCCGTCTCCTTGTCCGCTCTGTCGGTCGATCGAGCACGTGAGGCTTGGGTCCGGGAACACCTGTCATCCATGAACGATCCCAGCTTTGCACGATCAATGAATATGGGGCACACTGCATGGCTTTCCAAGAGTCGTGATGAGGTCACTTCCGAAGGTCCAAACGGAAACGCGGCCGGGGAAGTCAAGGCAACCCTGGTGACGGGCCCCCCAAGGTCCGGGACGACCTGGGTCGGCCGGATGTTGGCGGCATCACCCTCTTTCTATTATGTCCACGAGCCGTTCAACCCCCAGGTGAAATCCCGTAAGAGGGGTTATGACGTCTCGTTCAAGCACCATTACACGTACATATCCGAAGAGAATGAGACACAGTACCTCGAGGGCATCAAGGGGGTTGTCCAGGGCCGGTTCAACTGGCGGCCGGCGCTCGCATCCCTTGAATCGATCTCCGACGTCGTTTCCATGCTCAAGGAGGCCCGTCTCCGGAGGAAGTTCAGAAAGCAGAACGTGTCCCCCTTGATCAAGGATCCGATTGCTCTGGTTTCGGCCGAATGGATGGCGACTCGATTCGACATCAATGTCATCGCGATGATCAGGCATCCAGCCGCATTCGTGGCCAGCATGAAGCGTTTGGGTTGGCCGTTTCGAGCACACAATTGGGCTTTGTCGCAGCCCTGCCTGATGCGTGATGTTCTGGAGCCGTTTCGCGCTGAGCTGGAAGATTTGGACAGAAGTCAACGAGACGTTGTCGACCAGGCTTCACTGTTGTGGAAGGTCTTGACCTACATCACGTTCAAGTATCAAGAAAGGCATGCAAACTGGATATTTCTCAGGCACGAAGACATTTCATCAGATCCTGTCAAGGATTTCCAGGTGTTGTATCAAAGGCTGGGTCTCAACTTCACACAGGACATACAGGAAATTGTCTGCAAACATTCTCAAGCGACGAACCCTTCTGCAGCACAAGGCAACGACATGCTACTCAAGCTCAATAGCCAGGAGAATATCAAAGCCTGGAAAAAACGTCTGTCTTCATCAGAAGTCGAGCGGATAAGGCTCCACGTTGAGCCGATCTCCAGCCGCTACTATGCTGACAGTGAGTGGTAGGCGGGTTGTGTGATCGGGCAGAGGTTGATCAGCCAAAACTCATAAATCATTTTCATGTGATAGGATGAAGCCATTGAAAAAAATCTTTTTTCACGTTCATCTTTGGAAAACAGCTGGGACCACGTTCCTCAACATCTGCCGAGACAATTTTGGAAAAGCATTCCAGCGGGACATCATGTTGATTCAAAACTGGTCCTTGTCAAAGGATCAGCTGCACTGGCTTCTGAACTACCACCCCTGGCTTCGATGCTACAGCTGTCACATGCTTTCAGGTGATTTGCCATATGACTCCAGAGAGGCCGAGGTCATAGGCGTTGCCTTTGTCCGGGACCCTGTCGACCGGTTTGTGTCCAGTTACACCTTTCAGAAGAATCCAAACTACCGCGGGGGGGTTGCCCACGAGACGTCATTCGATGATTTCTGCGCCCAGGCCCTGGATGAAGAGGACAATCCAATGTGGAGGAACGGTCAAACATACGTCCTGGGGAATGGGCGCACTGAAGAGGCCCTTGACAGAATCACCCAAAGAGTCAAGCAAGGCCGGCTGGCCCTCTTTCCCGCAGAGCGGTTCAACGAGTCATGTGTGGCTTTGGAACGCAGGTTCCCTCATGATTTCAGCGATTGCTCCTATGCCGGCGCGACGAACGTCTCCCCAAAAAAACATTCGGTGACTGAAGCCCAGCGCCAGTCCATCTCCAGATACATGGACCTTGATTACAGGCTGCTGGAGCTTGCTCACGAATCTCTGGATGCTTCCTTGCACAGCCTGTTCCCTGATTCTAGCGAACTCAAGAGCTTTAAAAGCGATTTTTCGGAACGGTGCGCCAAGAAACGAAAGCGGCAGAAAAAATTGTATGTCCTGAACAGGTTCGAAGCTCATCTTTCATCAATGGCCAAGAAGTGTTTGCGAATCTAGCTCAGTATGCTTTGACACCCAACCATGAGAACAGCTGACACTGTTTTGAAGCTTCGACGCGTGTGCCGCGTACCAAAAAGGATTCTGAAAAGCATCAAGGATTCTTCAACGGATTGGTACAAAACACTGGTCTATGTTGGAGCGCTGTCCCCTTTCAGGTCATGGGTTCTTTCCATACATTCAGACCATTCACCGTCTGTCCCGCTTTACGATAACTCGCTAAATTTGCCAAAGTTTGAAAAACTTGATGGAGAGCCATGTTCTGGCTGGACATCATCGAGTTTTCGTCAAGGGGGGCTTTGGAAGACCGCTCAAAACGAGTTGCCGCACATTGTCCTGGTCACAGTGAGCCAAAACGATGACCGGGTGTTGGATGGATGCATCAACTCAGTTCTCTCGCAGAACTACCCAAATCTTGTATATTTTCTCGCTGATATCGGAAGCTCAGACAGATCCAGGGCTATCATCCAGGCTTATCGGGATCATGCTTCTGTGCGGATATTGGAGGGCTGCCACGACAGGGCGACAGGGATCTCCAAAGCCCTGGAGCATCCTCACGGGAAAATCGTGAATTGGCTGAACCCAGGTGATCGCTTGGCACCAGATGCCCTCTTCAAATGCGCTCGGGCCTTTGAAGAGGACCCCTCGGCAGCGGGCTGGGTGGGCGGTGCTCATTTTTTGGATCGAGACGGCTTTGCGATCAAAACCATCTACCCTTATGGCCTGGATGGGACGCATATTGCCAAAAACTGGAATGGTGGGCAGTTTTACCAGCCGTCCTGCTTTCTCTCCAAAGAGATCGTCAAGAATTCCGGGATTATAGACCACAAACTCGGGCAAGCTTTTGAAACCGATCTCTGGTTGAAAGTTTTGGAGAATGGGCATTTCAGATCCAGAAGTGAAATTTGGAGTCTGGCTGCCATACATGGCAGGGATGCCCAATCTTTTATTGAAAACTATTTTTTGAGACAACGAGAAACACTTAAAGTACTGCACAAATACAGAAGCAATACGCTCAATAATTTTTTAGGAAAGAATGAAGAGAATACAGAAAAAAAAAATGAATTTGGAAAGATAGTCAATAATGCCATCGAATATTCAAATCCAATTAAAAAAATAGGCTGTTCCAATTCTAGCCGAGATCATATTGCTGTTTTGAGTTATTCTTTGCCTCAGCAGGACCAAAACTCAGCAGATTATAGATTGCATAAGATAATTAAAATACTTCTCAAAAATAAATGTAGAATTGACTTTTTTTATTCTGAAAAGTACAAAAATGATGATATTTATATCAATGAGTATAAAGGCGATATAAATTTCATTTATACAGATTTGGATCAGAAAAAATATATCGAAAGACTAGTAAAAGAGAATTATAAAAAAATCTTCATCACACAGCTCTGGAGGCCAAGCTATTTTAATTTCATGACAGAATTGTGCTGTAGTCTCAAAAAAAATCATTTAAAATCGTATATTGTTGTAGATACAGTCGATTTTCATTATAAAGAATTTTGCAGGAAATATGAGCTTTCACAGGATCCCAGTGATTTGTCATTTGCGAATGCTTTTTTTGAAAATGAACAGATTTTATACAGTACTGGGGATGCGATAACTGTTGTCAGTCACGATGAGTTAAACAGTATACTGTCAAGTTTTCCATCACTTGATTCTAATAAATTTATCATCATCCCGAATATACATGAGACAGATGAAAAAATCAGACCTTTTCATAAACGAAAGCACATGTGCTTTGTGGGCAATTTTGGGACAAAGCACAATGTCGATGCCGCGATGCATTTCATTGAAGAGATACTTCCAATAATATTGAATCATGATCCCAAAGTAGAGTTTCATGTCATTGGCAACTTATCAAAGAGTTATTCAGAGCAGTTCAAAAGCACGAATGTTTCCGTGATCGGAAGGGTCAAGAATTTACGAAAATATCTTTCTTATTACAAACTTTTTGTCTGTCCAATGACATACGGAGCAGGATTGAAGGGTAAAGTTGGCGGGGCAATGGAGGTTGGGCTGCCGGTGGTGACTACGAGTATCGGTGCAGAGGGCTTTCCCGTTACTGATGGGCGTGAATGTTTTATAGCCGATTCGCCAGTCCAATTTGCGGAAAAAAGTATCCAATGCTTATCTGATCCTCATTTGTGGGATTATTTTAGTAGTAATTCTAGAAAAATGGTAAACAAAAACTTCAGTCCAGATACTATTAAGATAAAATTAAAAAAATTATTGAACAAATGAATCATCATAAAAAAAATTTATTATTTATTTCAACATGCCCAATTCCAATTGATAAAGGAAGCGATCTGCATGCATATAACTTTTTAAAAGTTTTATCTTCAATATTTCATGTTTATTGTATTTTTTTTATCCCTCATCATAAAGAAAAACCATCTGTTCAGGATATCAAAAATCTAAAATTTCCAATAAAAAGTTATAATTTTTGTCACTTCAATAATATAAATAAATCAAATCAATATATATCATTTGTGAGCCAAACTATAGCATATCCTAATCGGTTCATGAATGCTGCAACTAATAAGAAGTCACTAAAATTAATTCAATCATATTTGAATGAATATCGTATCGATATAGTTCATATTGAGCATTTTTGGTATGCAAAATATATATTTTATATACCAAAAAATATAAAAAAAGTAATTGTGTATCATGATTTGCATCATTCAATTTTCAGTCAAAAATCAGTTTATGAGGATAAGTATAATGCCAAGATTAGACTTAAATTCGAGTGCCTAAAATTTTACTTATTTGAAAAATCATTGGATAAGCATTTAGATATGAAAGTGTTTTTAAATCAAGACGAAATGAAGGCTTTACCCAATAAAAGTGTTTACATTCCGCATGTTGCCAATAGTGATATCACCTATCGTGAGTCTAGGAAAACTGCAAGGTACAATATATTATTTTTAGGATCATACAGTCATCCTCCAAATAGGGTTGCCCTTGAATACACGATAAATGAATTACTGCCAAAACTTATTGAAAAAACAGAAAAGTTTACATTTCATGTTGTTGGTAAAGGTACAGAATTGTTTAATAAAAAGATAGAACATTTTTCGTATAAACATCTTATCAAAATTCAAGGTTTTAAAGAAGACATCAATGATGTATTTAAAAATATGGATATTGCCTTATTTCCTGTTCTTTATGGAGGAGGAATAAAGACAAAAATCATTGATTCAATGGCAGCAGGAGTTCCAGTAGTAACAACACCACAGGGAATATCTGGCCTGGATTCATTACCAAGTGATTGCATTGGTGTTGGGGATAGTGAAGAAGAACTTATCAATGAAATTCTTCTTCTTATGAATAGCTTTACAATCAGAAGTGAAAGAGCTGAAAGGTGTAAGAATTATATTAATGATATATATTCATATTCTAGCTTTTATAAACAAGTATTGAAATACTACAAGAAGTTATAATGTATCTATAATTTATATATATTATTAACAGCATTATTTATAGATAATATTCTTTGTACAATGAATATATGTCTCATTCCTTCTACATTTTTGCCGCTTATCGGTGGTATGGAAATAGCGGTTCACAATCTTGCCTCTGCTTTAGCAGGATTAGGGCATAACGTATATATCCTAGTTGCATATAACAAAAAACTTAAAATAAAAAAAAATAAAAAATACAAGGTGATACGTTTTGGCTTTCGAGGTTACGGACGATTTCATTTAACTACTATTGCCGCAGTTATTACATTATTTTACATAGTTAAAAGGTTCAAAATTGATGTTGTACATGTTCATAATATATATAGGCCAGGTTCATGGGCATACTATTATAATCTTATAGATAAATCCATACCAGTTGTAGGAACTCCTCACGGTGACGATATTCAGATTAATTATGAAATTTTAGATGGAAAAAGGCTGAATCCAAAAATTGATAAAATAGTTAAACGAAATATATTGAACTTTACATGTGTTACTGCGATATCGCAATCACTAAGAAATGATATATCTAAGTTAATTTCAGATAGTAGTAAAATTTTTGATGTACCTAATGGTGTTTGGATTAAAAAATTTGGAAAAAAAATTGAAACTTCAACAATTCGAGAAAGATATAAAATTCCGATAGACTCAATAGTCATTATCTCAGTAGGAAGAAATCATCCAAGAAAGGGTTTTGAGTTTGGTGTTGAAGCTTTATCGCAACTCATAAATGCAGGTTATACAATATGTTATCTGCTTGTCGGACGATCTATGGATCCAATCATTAACCAAGCTAAAATACTGAATATTTCAAATTATCTTATTACACCTGGTCAAGTAGATGAAAATTCAATCATTGAATTGCTTCATGCTTCTGATATTTACCTTTCACCTTCTATTGTTGAAAGTTTTGGTATAGCTACATTAGAGGCTATGTGTGCTGGACTACCTTGTGTTGTTACTGATATTGCTGGCAGTAGGGATTTGGTGTCTTCAGAATTCGGATGTCTAGTTAAACCTAAGGATATAGAAAGTATGTCAAATGCTATTAAATTTTTGATTGATAATCCGGCTAAAAGAAAAGAAATGGGGAGCAAAGCTCTTATAGAAGCACAAAAGTATGATTGGCATAATATTGCTAAAATGTATTTAAAAGTTTATAATACTGCATTAAAAATCAATATGTT
Source organism: uncultured Desulfohalobiaceae bacterium (assembly GCA_964403955.1). Taxonomy (GTDB): domain Bacteria; phylum Desulfobacterota; class Desulfovibrionia; order Desulfovibrionales; family Desulfothermaceae; genus CAYOID01. The sequence continues at coordinate 158,868 of CAYOID010000002.1, forward strand.
TTAATTATGGTCAAGATATGATTTCTGATAAGTATAAGTGCATTTTTGTGCATATACCGAAAACAGCTGGTACAAGTATAGAAAAAAAACTAGGACATTTTAAGTATTTAAAAAGAGGGGTGCAAGACCATCGTCCTATAAGTCAAATTAAACCAGTTACTCTAAAAGATATATCCCAAGCTATAATATCTTGTGATACAATATTAGTAAAAAGGCATATAAAAAAAATAATAAAAGACTTGAATTCAAATTTTTATAAAAAATACTCAAATTACTATAAGTTTAGCTTTGTACGAAATCCATGGTCAAGAGTTTTTTCTTGGTATAACAATGTAATGCGAGATGAAAAACATATAATAAGGTACAATGTCAAAAATAATTGTACATTTAAAGAATTTTTACAATATCACATGGATCAAAAGCAATTAAAGACACAATTGTATTGGCTTAGAGATAATGATGGCAATGTGCCTATTGATTACATAGGTAGATTTGAAAACTTGGATACTGATTTTGCTCATATTGCAGGTATAATAGGTTTGAAAGATTACAATCTTCCTAAACTTTTAGTAAGTACAACTTCTCATTATACAAATTATTATGATGATGAGATGATAGAAATTATTTTTAACAGATATGTTGAGGAAATTGAATATTTTCAATTTAAATATGGTGAATAAATATTCTAACAGTATTGTTGATTCATTTCGATAAGTAAAATTTAAAAATAAACTATCTTCCTATATTCCTTGAAAATTAATATCATCAAAAAATATTATATAAAACAATACGCAATAAATTGAAATGAAGAAAAAAGTTTGTATTCTGGTTCCTAAGCATTGGACTCATTTTATGGGTGGTGCTCAATATCAAGTGAAGTGTCTTGTTGAGACTTTATTGGAAACAAAAAAGTATTCAATACATTTTATTGCCAAAACTAAGTCTCCACAATATATTCCCAGAGATTATAAATTTCATGAAATATCAAAACTGCCTATTGTTTCTTTTCAAGCTTTTTTTTTAGATTATTTTAAACTCATGAAAATACTTAAGCGGATAAATCCGGATGTAATTTATGAAACTGTTGGATGTGCATATACTGGTATTGCAGCAATGTATGCAAAAAAACATAATATAAAAATGATTTGGCATATTGCTAGTGATGATGATGTAACTAAAAAGCCTGTTGCCATTAAATTAAATATATTTGATAATAAATTATTAATATACGGTATAAATAATGCCACGCATATAATTGCTCAGACGTATGAACAAATAAATCTTCTTAAATCAAACTATAATATTAAAAATGCAACTCTTGTAAGAAATTTTCATCCTTATCCAAAAGAAAAAATCACCAAAGAAGATCCAATAAAAGTAGTTTGGATTGCAAATTTTAAACCACTAAAGCAACCTGAATTATTTATTCAACTTGCGAACGATTTAAAATATTTTGAAAATAGAGTTCAATTTATTATGATTGGTGCTGCATCAGTCAACGAAAAATGGCAAAATAAATTAGAAAATGATATCAATAACACAAAAAATTTAGCTTATCTTGGGTCAAAGTCAATACATAAGGTTAATGAGATTCTTGCCAAATCTCATATTTTTATCAATACAAGCACAGTCGAAGGTTTTGCCAATACATACATACAATCTTGGATGCGCGAGGTCCCTGTTATAAGCCTTCATTGTGATCCTGATAATCTTCTTTCTAGGCATAATATTGGATACTTAGCTGGTTCTTATGATAAAATGAAAGAATTAACACTTGAGCTTATTACAAATGCGTCAAAGCGTATTCATATGGGAAAAAATGCAAAATCATATGCATTTAAACAACATTCTTTAAAAAATACCAAATCTCTTATGGACATAATTGATGAATAACTTTTATCAATACGTATATATAATGAGCGCTGGGCATTCAGGGTCGACGCTACTTGACTTATTGCTTGGATCTCACAGTCATATTGTTTCTATAGGTGAGATATCACACTTACCAAAAAACATTTCTTTAAATAATAAATGTAGCTGTGGTAGGAATATTAAATCATGTCTATATTGGAATAATATTTTACGTCAAATCATTAAAGAGACAAATATAGATGTTTTCAATGAGCCTTATAAGTTTCATTTAGGTCTTATAAGCCCTGCTATTATTAAAGATACAAGACATAAAAGTTTGCGATATAGATTTCAACGTAAAATCTGCATGTCATTAAATTATTTTTTCTTATATCATAATCTTTTTATATTTAATAATATATCCCGAAATATTGCAAGTAGTCCCAAAAACAATTTTCTATTGTACGATAAAGTTTTAACATTTTCAGATGCTAATGTTGTTGTTGATTCTAGCAAGATATACCAAAAAGGAATTGATCTTTATAATTTCGCACCGAATAAAGTTAAAATTATACTTTTATCTCGAGATGGTAGAGGTGTGATGTACTCTAATATGAAAAAAAATGTTTATTCCAGAAAGAAAGCTTTAAAAGGTTGGGTGCGTTACTATAAACACGCACAAACTCTTATAAAAAAATATGTTCCGCAAAGTCATATATATTCATTAACATATGAAAGTTTAGTTAATTCTCCTGTAAGCGAGCTAAAATCCATTTGTAAATTTCTAAATCTTGATTTTCAAGAGTCTATGATCGATTTTGCTGCACATGAACATCACATAACAAATGGTAATGATATGCGTTTTTCAAATAGTTCGGATATACGTATGGATTTATCATGGAAAAATAACTTATCAAAAGATGATTTAGATTATTTTAATAAGTATGCTTCACATCTGAACCATTCGCTAGGACATTTATAGTGCGCCAATATGTTCTGCATGTTGTTGTATTTAATAAATACATATGTCATATTGGATTTATACTATTCAATATATTATTTGTAAAACATGATAATTTATTCATATTATAAAAAAAAATTAATTTATCAATTTCATTCAATGAAGCGATATATCAATTTTAATATTTATTCTAAATTTTTACATACAAATCCTGCTTTACCCGATTTTCTTAGTATTGGGTCCCCACGATCTGCAACAACATGGCTTTATACAAACCTTGCAAAACATCCTGAAATATTTGTTCCTTCATTAAAAGAGTTACATTTTTTTGATGATGGAATTGAAAAAGGTCCTTATAACTTGGGAATTGATTTTAATAAAAATTCACATTGGAAATGGTACTATGCTATATATAAACAGGGGCAAGGAAAATTGAAAGGAGATATAACCCCTTCTTACATGATCCTTCCTTTGGAAAGAATTCAACTTGTAAAAAGAAATTTACCGAATGTTAAATTAATAATGGGAATCCGTAATCCTGTTGAACGGATATGGTCAGGTATAAAACGCAGTATTTATTTTGACAAAGGTCTTAATCCCAATAAAATAGATTATTCTTATATTAATATGTATATGAGTAAGCAACGTTTATATAGCAGATCAGATTTTATTTCTGCAATTAAAAATTGGGAAACTGTATTTAATCAGAGGTCAATCTATTACTATTTTTACTCTGATGTACGAAATAGGCCAATTCATGTTTTATCTAGCATTGCTAAATTTCTTGGAGTAAATTCAAATTTATTTGATTATAATTTTAAATCAATCAACGAATCTCCGGAAAAAAATATACCACAAAATATTTCAGACATTTTGTACTTAAGGTTAAATGATCAATTGGAATTTCTTTATAATAAGTTTGGTCGAATTGAATAGTGATACTTTACTCTCTGACTCAAATTTCAGGAATAAATGAGTGGGAGCATTATCCGTTTGTTAAAATCCGCTTGGCTTTTTCCTGAGCTACGTACCTAGAGAAGAACGGGCACGTTACGCGTTTTTTGCAAACATTTTCGCCTGCTCCCTGGTCACATATTTTGCAAAGCATTCATCAAAGGTGCCATTGACGATCGAACAGCGCAGCTTGAGCATATTGTTGCAGTTGGGGACCAACCACCAGGCTCCTGATCGTTTGAGGCGGGTATGGCAGATAAATTTGTTTGCTGATTCGATGCCTTCGCTTCCGATGGGGTAGCCCCCGACTCGCGCTCCTCTGTAGTTCATCCTCTTTTTGTTGTTCGACAAGTACGTGATCGTCTTGTCAATCTGTTCTTTGACATCCGGCTCTTGGGGCTGCATCCGCTTTAGTCCGCCGATGACATGGCTCACGCCACCTTGAAAGGGAGCATTACGAGTTTTTTGAAATACAGTTTTAAGGGATGCGTTCCTCTCGCTACGAATCAGGAGCAATCCCGAAGGCAAGCCAGCTTGCCGCCGGGATAAACTAATCACTTTATGGTTATCACAATCACACCTCTTCAGTTGTCTTTGAAAAATGAAAAACTACCTATAGATTTTGTGGAAGGACTAGTTTTTTTGATATTTCATGATTCCTAATATTCGATTACATGAAGTTTAGTAAAATGATGGAACAAAAATAATATGGAATATCTTCCTTTCATACTGATATCATTAGGTTTTTGTCTTGGGATTGTTTTTTTAGTGATCGATATTCACAAAATGATATGGATTTTAATAGTTATGACAATGGCTGTTAGTGGTACAGTCAGTTATTTCATTCCAGCAACACAAAAAATTTTATGGATTAATGTCTTAATTTCTTTTTTTCTTTTGGTAAAAATTTTTTTTTGCCTACCAGGCCTCACGCACAAGGTACGAGTTGCTCCACCTTATATACTAATATGCATGTTCATATTTGTAATTTCTGCAACAACATCAGTATTAATTAATTTTAATTTTGTAGAAAGCCTTTTTGCATCGAAAAATATGTTTCAGTTTTGGCCAGTACCTCTTACGTTCTTTTTATTGATTGAAAAAACAAAATTTGTTAATAATTATTTCAAATTTTTTATTATTTTAGCAGTGCTGATGCCAATAGTAACTTTGATTCAATACATTGTGTTTGATGCTCATTATGATATTATAACTGGAACCTTTGGTAGTTCTTATGTAATAGGTGGTGGACCAAATGCAGTGTTGTCTGTATTCGTTGTTGCACAAATTGGCTCATTGCTTGCTCTTGCTCAAAAAAATTTTTTACAATGGAAGTATGCCTTCGTTCTTTCATTGGTTTCATTTATAACTATACCTTTGACATTCGCAAAAGGTTCAGTGATATTTCTTTTTTGTATGTTAATATTTCTTTTTTGGAAAGATTTATTAAAATTTTCTATTAAGTCATATATGATAGCACTTTTGATAGCACTTATGCTGTTTTTTACTATTTACAAGTATTATGATAATTCATTAAAGCAAAATAAAATGTGGGTTAAACCACCAAGCTCTGTATCTGAATTTATAAATCGATCGATAGAAAACAATTTCAGCTTTAATGTGAATTCTCTTAATCGGCTGACTGTACTGACTTTTTGGTGGAAGGAAACAAAAAAAAATCGTAATTTTATAAACTTAATATTTGGTCATGGTATAGGGTCAACAAAGCGTGCAGGTTATAAAATTGGCCATATCCAAAAAAAATATCAAGACTTAAAGATTGGATTTACAGCACTTTCAAGTTTACTCTGGGACGTTGGTTTGTTTGGGACTTTGGTATTTTGTTGTATTTTTTTAGTGTCATTCTTTACGGCTGGAAAATTAAAAAATAATCATAATATTCCAGCGATACATCGCACATATTTAAATTTAGCGCAATTAAACACACTTTTTTTTCTAATGACTTTGCCGTATAAAGATTCTATAATTGAAAACCAAGCTTTTAATTTTTATTCCATGTTCATAATAGGTTATATATGTTTTTGGTATAAAGTTGTAAGCTCAAGAGAACGTGAATTAATGAAAACTACATGAGTGTCATGAAATATTTCTGTCATTTCGATTTGTTATTGTTCATATCCAAAACTTTGATATGAACAATTTATAGGTGTTTATTTTCCTACATCAATCGGAATGCTTGATTGGGAGACGTCCGGAAACCCTTGAAACGAAGTCGTGCTCAGTTTTTGCGATATCCATCTGCGTAAAAGAACGACTTCTCAATGACGGCTCGATCCCGGTTCACTTTTCCGATCTCCTGCGCACCCAAAGGGTGATTTTCCTCCATGTGCCGGATCTTTTCATAGAGCATCTGGTCTTCCAATGTGATATCATCGAGCTTCTGCTTGAGCTTTGTTATTTCGCGGTTTTTCTCGCGTCGTGGGTACGGCTCTTCATGGCCTCTTCACCAGCAGCCAGAAATGAGTCCCGCCATTGGGAGATTTTTGCTGCAGTGACGCCATATTCTCTGGCCAAGGGATCCAGGCTTTCAACCCGCATGATGATCCAGGTTTTATTTTAGCGGAGATCTGTTTGTGCTTTTGCTTGGCTAGGTCGCCCTCGGGCCGCTGCCCCTCTGGGCCTGCTTTCGTCGTGCCAATTATGGGTCATTGGTGCACCTCCTCGAGGTTTTGGACTGTTTGCCATCATCCCAAATTAGTGTCCAAATCAACTATATTTCGGATTACGGGAATTCTTTAGTTATCTTAATTTGTTCGTTTTTTTTATTTTTTTGACATGAACCGAATTACTTTAGACAATTTTTGGTAACATCAGTTACCAAAAAGACCAGTCTGAGTTGCTGATGGGAATTACTCTTTATTAATTCATTCGATTCATTTTGAAAATTTTTTTTCGTTGCCCTGGCATAAACATTGCTTTTGAGATGTTATTCTGACCTCCAATAAGGGAGATCTAGTGAAATTTGGTCTTTGAATTAGGCAACGCTTTATACTTGAACGATCTTTTCTTGGGCTTCTCACACAGGTAAGTGCAGGATCTGGGGTTCAGGAAGTCCAGCCATGCAATGGTATAAATTCCGGATGTAGTTCTTAGCAGGCCTGAACCCATATGCCCTGTGACTGGTCATCTTGGCCTTGTTGTAGACGACCTCAACTGAGCCTTTGCTGATGGGCATCTTGAAAAGTCTGAAGATATTTTCCTCCTTGCGGCGGAGCATCCAGGAAAAATCCCGCATGGGCTCCAGCCTGGAAATGTTCGCCCACCAAGACCATCTGTCGAAGAATTTCTTGACTCAGCCTTTTTGCTTGTACGACCAGAACTCTCGGAATGATGGTCCGGGATACAATGGGATTGTCCTTGGTAGCATGTTTTTTGAAAAACAGTGTTTTGAGTATTAAAGATGGAAAAAAACATTAAAACGTGGCAGCAGTTCTCTAAGCATATACGGAAAAAAAATTTTAAGCTGATTGGATCCTTAAAAGGAGGACAACCTTTAATATTTGTTACTGGGTGCCAGCGATCTGGAACAACATTGTTGACAGATATTCTCTTTAATTCGCCAGAAATAGCAGATTACCGAACGAATATTGATAGTGAGCTTACAGGTGCACTTATTTTGTCAGGATTTAAAAAATTTGATTTTAAGGACAAAAGAGGGTGTTTTCAAACAACATATATAAATGAAAAATATAACGAGTATTACGATTTTATCGGGAATTTCAGAATGGTTTATCTGTTAAGAAATCCATACTCTGTCATATTTTCTATGATTTACAATTGGAAGCCAAAGTTTTCTTTGCGTAATTTTGCTCTTAACGAACTATTTTGTAGTTGTGGTCAGATTAAATTAACGTCAGGGGAGAGAAATCTATATCATCTTTTGGGATCATATGGTTTTTCGCCTTTGAAAAAGGCTTGCTATTCATACTTTGGGAAACTTAACCAACTTTTTGAGCTTAAGGAAAAGTTAGGCCGCGATATTTTTGTTATAGATTATGACGCTATGATTAATCATAAGTACAAATATTTGCCTCTCATTTTCGATCACCTTCATATATCATACGATTCATCATGCTTGAGTATGATACATTCAAAAAGCATATCAAAAGCTGATAAGCTTTCATTAAGACAAAAAAAAGTTATTCATAATTCATGCTGGGATATATACAATAAATTGCGTACTATTGCTAATGATGAATTATAAAATGAAAAAATTAATAAATTATAAACAAAATTTAAGCTTTCTTTTCATAAGTTCTGATGACTATCCTCCTTTTCGTGTTGATTTAACTATTTTATTTGGTAAGGAAATGGTTGGAAGAGGGCATCAGATAGATTGGATACTGCAGTCTAATGAAAATAAAAGATTAATAAGAATAGAAAATTGGGAAGGCGGAAAAGCTTGGGTTGCCGGATTTTCTAACATATCTTTGATCGGAAAGCTTTGCAAACATATTGCAATTACATTCAATGATTTTAAAGTGTTATACTTTCCCAAAAAACATGCTTATGATTTCATACAAGTTAAAGACAAGTTCGTGTCAGCATTGACAGCAATTATATCCTGCTGGTTGTACAAACTTCCTTTTTTGTATTGGCTATCCTACCCGTTTCCTGAAGCCTGGATTGAAGAGCGACGCCAATCTTCTGGTTTTTATGGATTATTTCGCTATTACCGGGGGCGTTTATCCAAGTTTCTTTTGTATTCTATCATACTAAAACAGGCCAAACATGTCTTTGTACAAAGTGAACAGATGAAGCGTGATATTTTTTCTCATGGCATTTCAGACAAAAAAATGACAGTTATGCCCATGGGCATTGCTAGGGAAAACATTCCTGAAATCTGTCCATACCAATTTCAATATGAAAATAATAACTTATTATATATAGGTATATTTTACAAAGTTAGAAAGCTTGAATTTTTGATTGAAATGTTCGACCTTGTGCAACAAGAAATTCCTGATACAAAATTTTACTTTATTGGCAAAGGCGAAGATGAAAATACAGAATTTATATTAAAGAATAAAATGAATGAAAGAAAGCTGGCACACAAAATTATATTCACAGGTTTTCTTCCTCTTGAAGATGCACTTGAATATGTCAGGAAAGCTACTGTCTGTGTCTCATCGTATTATCCGTCTTTTATACTAAATTCAACTTCTCCGACAAAACTCATTGAATATATGGCGATGGGTAAAGCTGTTGTTGGTAATTATCATCCAGAACAAAAAGAGATTATTACAGAAAGTGGTGGAGGGATATGTGTCCCCTATGATCAGCGAAAATTTGCAGATGCAGTCATATATTTATTAAAGAATCCTAGGATTGCTCATACAATGGGATGTAAAGGACGAGAATATGTTTTAAAAAAAAGGACATATTCAGTTATTGCATCTGATTTGGAACGAAAATATTATGAAATTTTGCAAAATAAAACATATTGAATGTTTTCACTATAGTGTAATTTTTTTAATGCTCAATAGAATAAAGTGCTTAGATAAACAATTTTCATGAATGATGGAAATGGGCAATTTTGATCTTGATTCTGGCTTGGCTTCATGGGAGTAAAGAACGCTCACGCAGGCAATCGCTTTCTGTCACAACCCACATCAGTCAATAAACAATAAATTGAGGGTGTTTAACTATAACTAATCGGTTTCGCAACACAACGATCATATTGTATTATCAAGGGCATTGAGGGCCTGTTCCTAACCAGTTTAAACAAGATATAATATTTGGCATATGTGACAGCCGCGGCTGTATGGAATATATATGTGCAAGCACATTTTCGCCTTTTGCCCAGCATGAGATCTATATCGAATGGTCCGGGATATAGGTTAACAGGTACAGACAAGTGCGTGACTTTTTAACATCGAAAATGGGTCAAATGATCAGTATGCTTTTATGCCCGGCTACAGTCAGGAATTCAATCCATTTGAGATTCTTAGGCAAGAAGGAAAAACCAATGTTCAAGGGCGAAACTCGGTCCTCAAGTTCCAAGACCTGATGGACTGTGTTTGAAGGTTCATGCTTATCAGTCTAAAAAAGCCTACCGTCGTGAAGCTCGATTTTCATGATAAATTTAGTTACTTTCCTTAGTAAAAAAGGGTCTTCCGCTGAATTTGTGGGTAAATCAACCCGAATTTGAGTTACAT
>CAYOID010000003.1:0-160737 GCA_964403955.1 uncultured Desulfohalobiaceae bacterium
CACGCACGGTTCGGAGGGAGGGGAGGCTGTAAAGCCTTCCCTACCCCTATAAAGGGGTCAGGCCGGACTGTCCACTGCCACCAGAGTCACCCCGAGCTGTTGCTCCGCGGATCTGATTTTGTCCAGGTCCTCATCACTCAAGCGGGCAGGTTCCCCCGGCAGGCAGGTGTAAGCGATCAAAGGCCTCTTCAGCTCAACTTCCAATTCCTTGATCCGGTCCACTGTCTTTTGGTCCAGCTGCGAAAACGTGCACAACATGATCGTTGACCTCCTTTTTGAATTCAGAGCAATCATTGCATTTGGACATTGCATTGTCGCCTCGAGAGTGGACAGCTTTTCAGGGCTGCCTTCTCCAAAGGTCGTCAGAGATCATTTTCACATCATGGGTATTGTCTGATAGGTTGTCGGAAAAATCAATTCCCTTTATCGGACAGTTCCCTCAGCAGGGGCACTCTACCCTCTGGAGATCTCTATCGTCACCGGGCCTGTCCAGGGTCTGGAACCCGTGGTGTACAAGTATCGTCCCCAAGGTCATGAGCTGGAGCTCATCGCTTCAGGCGACCGCCGCAAGGAGCTGGCCCAACAGTCGTACAGCCAGATGTGGGTCGCCGAAGCCCAGGCGGTGGTGGTCATCTGCGCTGTGTATGGGCGGGTCACAGCAAAATACGGCCAACGCGGCGTGCGCTACGCGCACATAGAGGCAGGGTGCGTTGCTCAGAATATCAGCCTCGAAGGGATCAACCTCGGGCTGGGGTCGACCGTTGTGGGGGCCTTCAGTGACAGCGGGGTGGCAGAGGTCATCAAGGCTGACGATGACGAGGTGCCGCTCATCGTCATGCCTGTGGGGCTGAAGAAAGAGTTTTAACCACCCGCTCGATGACTCGCTCGAGCCCTCAGAGCCCGCAGAGTGAAGAGCGCGAAGAAGAGGTGTTTGAATGATTTCGGCCGACGCCGAAATCATTCAAACGCTTCGCTGCCGAAAGAAGGCATGAAGAATGGTTTGATTATCGCCAAGGGCGAGGCGCCCGGCAGGGCGATTTTCCAGTTGGAAAAGTACCCTGCCTGCCAGCTCTGTTCGCTCTGTGGTGAACACTCAACCTCTTATCCCCCTGTGCTTCGTGTATACCATGCCCATGCCTCGTGGCCGCGCTGACAGTATGCAGAGCCAAAATCTCTAGGCTTCCTCCAGGAAGGGGTAGCGGAAATTGCGGGGCGGGTCGAAATTCTCCTTGATGGACCTCGGAGAGATCCAGCGCATGAGGTTGAAGATGGATCCTGCCTTGTCGTTCGTGCCGGAGGCCCTGGCCCCGCCAAAGGGCTGCTGCCCGACAACGGACCCGGTCGGCTTGTCGTTGATGTAGAAGTTGCCGGCAGCGTGAGTCAAAATATGCGAGGCCTGGGCGATGGCCTTGCGGTCCCTGGCGAACACCGCCCCGGTCAGAGCGTAGGGGCTGGTCTGGTCGCAGAGGTGCAGGGCTTCTTCAAATTCGCCGTCATAGACATAGAAGGTGACCACCGGTCCGAAGATCTCCTCTTCCATGGTCTTGAACCTGGGGTTCTCGGTCAGGATGACTGTGGGCTGGATGAAGTAGCCCACGGAGTCGTCGGTTTCGCCCCCGGCCAGGATCTGGGCGTCCGGAGCGTTTCTGGCATGGTCGATGAAGGCCTTGATCTTGTCGAATGAGGACTTGTCGATCACCGCGTTGACGAAGTTGGAGAAGTCTTCCACATCCCCCATTTTGATGGAGTTGACCTCTTCGACGGTCCTTTCCCTGATCTGCTGGAAAAGGGCTTTAGGGATGTAGATCCTGGAGGCTGCGGAGCACTTCTGGCCTTGATACTCGAAGGCCCCCCTGACGATGGCCGCGACCAAGGCATCCACGTCTGCAGACTCGTGAACCACGATGAAATCCTTGCCCCCTGTTTCCCCCACAATTCTGGGGTAGGTGCGGTACTGTCCGATGTTCTTGCCCACGGTGCGCCACATGTTCTGAAAGGTCGAGGTGGAGCCGGTGAAATGGATGCCAGCCAGGTTTTCGTTGTCCATGACCAGCGGGCCGACCACGGACCCCGGTCCGGGGATGAAGTTGATCACCCCGTCAGGGAGACCGGCTTCCCTGAGGATCTGCAGCACGTGATAGGCGGGGTAGACGGCTGAGGAGGCAGGTTTCCACAGAGAGACATTGCCCATCAGAGCCGGGGCGGTGGGAAGGTTTCCGGCGATGGCCACAAAATTGAACGGGGTCACGGCAAAGACGAACCCTTCCAGGGGGCGATGCTCGAGACAGTTCCAGGTCCCTTCTGGGGAGCAGGGGGGCTGTTCAGCATAGAGGTGGTAGAGGAACTCGGAGTTGAAGTTCAGAAAGTCTGTCAGCTCGCAGACAGCTTCGATCTCGGCCTGGTGAATGTTCTTGCCGATGCCCAGCATGGCTGCGGCGTTCATGGTGTCCCGGTAACGTCCGCTGATCAGGTGGGCGGCCTTCTTCATCACCGCTACTCTGCTTTCCCAAGGGGTCCTGGACCATTCCTGCCAGGCTTTTTGAGAAGCCTCGATGGCAGCCTGAACCTCTTTTTCCCCTGCCAGATGGTACGTTGCCAGGACATGTCCGTGATTATGGGGCATGACGGCCTGGGCGGTCCGCCCGGTTCTGACCTCCTTGCCGCCGATAAAAAGGGGAATTTCGATTTCCTGGTTGCGCAGCTCCTTGAGCTGCTCTTTGACAGCAGCCCTTTCGGGTGAACCAGGCTCATAGAGCAGCACAGGTTCGTTGACTGCTTTGGGCACGCGGGCTCTTTGATTCATGAGATCGTCCTCCTCTGGATCATTGATTGTTCAGGCCAGAGTGGCCCTGTTTTTTGCAGCGTCGTCACATGTGTTCCCGAACATGAGCGATTTACGGAAGCGCCGAGTGCAAAGAAGAGATCAGGAGTGAAGCGGCAGAGGTTCTTTTCAACCAATCGCCACTGCTCCGGGGTGGCACTTGTATGAAAATGGAAAATGTCATCGGCACCGTCAAGGCCCCAGGCCCACATAAAGTTCATGGTTTTCCCCAGATGCTCCATCCGGGTGTACACATTGTCCTTGTGCTCAGGCGACATGGTGTCCGAGTCAAGGATTCTCCTGTACAGCAGGGGCAGCAAAGGGGGTCTGACCGTGTTCAGGCAGGCCTGCCTGGAGAATTTTTTCATGAAAGCGAGGTGTTCGAGGCTGTGGTGATTGAACTGATTCGACATGCTGTCGTGTCTGTTCTTGACAGTCCACGATCCATCGGCAAAATGGACATGAGTTTCCCTGGGGTTGATCAACAGATCTCCGACGAGCCTGTACTCTGCGTGATCGGCGTACTGACCTGCGCAGATGATGGTTGCCTCCAGTATTCGTGCCACAAGGAGCCAATGAAGCCGATTGGACTGATCCACCTGAGTGTCGACACGGCACAGGAAGGCTTCCAAACGGTGTTCATTGAACTGATGCAGGGTGTGAGCCCGGTCCAGTTCAGAGTTGATCCCCAGCGCAGCTTCTCTCTGACTGGCAGGAACCGGATCCATGGGCTTGTTGGCGATGGCTTCCTCCACAAGGAACATAGGCAGACCCTCTATGGCCTCTTTGATGTCATGAATGACATTAAAAAGAACCGTGACATGCAGCAATCGTTGAATAACCCTGTTATGCATGGCCTCTGAAGCGGCTTACATTAGTTGGCTCTCTTTTGGGTGTCAAATCTGACACCATGAACAACAGAAGGAAGCATGGAGCAACAGTACAAAGCGCACAAACCTTTTAGTGCCCGTTCCAAAGTCTGGATTGAAGACGCTGAAGGCAACGTGGTTCTGGGACCAGGGCGTTTCTGCATTCTGGAGGCAATCCAGAGACTCGGCTCCCTCCAGGCTGCAGCCAAGGAGCTGGGCATGGGCTACAAGGCATTGTGGGCCAGGATCACTGCCACTGAACGCCGACTTGGGCATCCACTGCTGATCAAAGACCGTTCCGGGTCCAGGCTGACCCCTGAAGCCGAAGATCTGATGAAGCGATATCAGCGACTGAACCGTCTTGTTTCAAGCGAGTGCGATGAAGTCTTTGATGTGGTCATCAGGGACTCGTTGGAGGGGCATGAGAGCGAACAGGGTTGAGCTCAGGGTTGGAACCCCCTGTCCAGCTGCATGCGGCAGGCTGCGGCGAAGTCCTCAGGATAATGCCCGCTGATGAAGCGATGCTGGGCTTCGCTGAAGGACCCCGGCGACCAGGGCAGACGGGGCAGGAAGGAGTACAGCAGTCGCTGGGATCGACCCAGGTCTGTGAATCGTTTCGAAAACTCGATGGAGGTGACCATCTTCGCTCCCATCCCCTCCAGGATCGACAGGGCCAGGAGCATGGCCTTGTCCAGAGAGAACCTGCAGGCGGTGTCCGCTTCCAGGATGTTGCCCACAGGCCGATGAGGCATGAGCTGGAGCTCCCATTGCGACACCTGGGCCTTGGGGACGAACAGGAGAACATGATCGTCTTCAAACACGATCAGACTGTGCTCACCATCCCGGCCATCGGTCCTCCTGTTGGAACGGATGCAGCGGATCAGATCCTCAAAAAGATCCTGGCCTGTCTCTTCCAGATAAGCTTTGACCGTCTCCGCCACCATATCTCCGCAGGCAAAGGCATCCATCAGGTCTGACGTGAGTGCTCCATTGTCCACGAGCCGGACCTGATCCGGAATCATGGCGTTTTGCTGGTGGATCTGCTGATGGGAGGCATGCAGTCTGTACCTGCTGGAGGCGAAATCGAATCCAAAGTTCCATCCCCACAACGCCCCGGAGAAGCCGGGCTCCTTCTCACCATGGGACACCCTTTCCAGAATCCTCTGCCGTAAAGCTTCCATCTCCTGGGTTGACATGGCTTCTTTCGGTGTCTCAAGGTCAAGCTCGCGAGCCAGCCGGACGAAGCAGCGCTGGTAGTAGAGATGGCGCAAACCCTCCATATCCGGAAGCGACAGATCGCGCATCCGGTACCTGACCGCATCGTGGGCCATGTTCGCGGCGAAATGGCCCCAGGGAATGTAGCTGTTTCGCCGCAGGTATTCAAAGATGTGCGTCCCTGCGTGCGAATCTGCGACATCGCCAACGATTTCGCTGCTGCCCTGGGCGCCAGGGCGGAGGACCATGGCCTCCTTGTACTCGTCCGGGAGACACGAGTTGTTGGCCACGGCCTCGAACAGGTCCTGGTCATGGATCACAGGACGGGGCCGGTCCTGGTGATTCAAAGAATAGGCCAGCTCAGCTGTTTTGTCCCGCCCTGGAACAGACTTGAACTCGCAGCTTTGATGGGCCAGACTGATCAGGTCTTCAGGGTCAGTGGAGGTGGTGGCCAGGGCCAGCAGGACTGGAGCCGGCAGGGACTGGAACAGGGCGTGAGCCTTTTTGCCTTCGATGTTTTCCCTCCCGGCCCAGGACTTGAGCGCCCCAGTCATGGACACCTCGCGGGGTTGGGCGAGACCTATGCTCGATGGATCCTCGGCCTTGGGCCCGGCCCAGGACGCATCGATGAAGGTGGTACCTCTGAAGGGGAAAACATTCGGTATTTCGTACACAGAAGAGGCCTGGGAAACGCTCACATCTTCCTGCGGGAAATTGGCCTCGTTCATCACTGCTGTCCCATCCGGCATCCTTCCCAGGACAAGGAGATGATCGTGCGGTCGAAGATTGGCCACCATGTAGGACGGGACGTGCAGGCCGTAACGGAATCGCCCCTGGGGGGTGACACAGGTGCGCAAGGTCATCAGTTTTCACTCCTTGGACATTGATTCAGACGATGTCAGCGCAGCCAGAGGCAAAGCTCATATGAACCATCATGAGAAAGAACCCCTCAGCCCTACGGGCAGCTCCCCTTGGAAAAGGGGAGCAGTAAGAGGAGCATGCTCGAAAGTTTCTGCCATGATCAAACCGGCTCATGAGAGCCAGCGGCAGGGCTGAATGCTGAGGACGATTTTTTTGAGGGCTCACAGCAACGTCCATTGTGCCCTCAGCCATTTTTTTCTTCAAGTTTTACATGAAGTTTGAAGGACGTTGCAGCCAGAAGCTTTCTCTCTGATAAGGAGTCGCGAATGCTTACCCACACGATTGACGCCCACTGCCATGCAGATCTCCTGCTGGAAAGGGACGGCTCGTTCCCTGAGCAGTACCGTAAACGGCTTTGCGGCGGCATATCCTGGTCCTTTGCCGATGGGATCGCTTCCTGGAAAGCCTACCCGGAATATTGGGAGCGCCTCAGGTCCGCGGCTCTGCGCTTGAGGGATGACGGCATTTGCTTTTATTATCTCGTGGGCATCCACCCCCGCTGCATTCCGGATGATCTGCAGTTCGGAAAGGAGCTTCCCCTGGAACTGTTCGAGGCCATGCACAGGCACGTGAATGACAGCCTCTGCCTCGGCCTGGGGGAAATCGGCCTGGAGGAGGCCACAGATGTTGAAGCCCGGGTCCTGCGCTGGCAGCTCGACTTAGCTCTTGATCATCTGCCGGATGTAAAGAGGATCGGGGTGCATACCCCCAAGGGAAACAAAGTAAAAGTCACCCAAGCCATCCTGGCCCTGTTGAAGGGCTATCCCCAGCTCAAAGAACGTGTGCTCATCGACCATGTGACCCCAGAAACCTACCAGACTGTCCGGGATCAGGGGTTCTGTCCAGTTGGCATGACCGTGCAGCAGGGCAAAACATCAGTCACTGAGCTGAGTGACTTTATACGGGACGAACCTAGCCGGGCCCAGTCTCTGATTGTGAACAGCGACTCAGCAGTTCAGGTCTCGGATTGGTTCCTGAATCTTCTCGACAACCCCGACGTGCTGACCCTGGAGCAGCGCAGATGGCTCATGAGAAACAACGCCAGATCCTTTTTCAATATATAAAAACAGAGGCGGGGCAAAACATGGCCATGTTTTGCCCCCCATCTGTTTTTATTGCAGGTTTTGTCTGGCCAGGTAGCCCTTCATCCTCACGGAGTGAAGCATGAACCAGAAAAAGAGCCCCCCGGCCAGCAGGCATATCAGGTTCAACCCAAAGGCCAGGATCATGCCGGACCAGTCAATCACTCCAGAGTCCAGGACCTGCCGCATGCCTTCAAACACATGGGTGGACGGCAGGCATGACGAAACGGTCTGGACCCAGCCTGGCAGGATGTCCACAGGGTAGAACACAGCCGACAGGGGCTGGAGAAGAAAGGGCATTCCCCAGATCAGGGCTTCAGCAGCCCGGCCGAAGCGCAGGATGATGCCCATGGTGAACAGCCCCACAGCCCAGCCGAAGAGCAGCAGATTGCCGTAGAACGGGATCAGGCCCGCCCCGATCTGCAAAAGGTCGAAGTGGTACAGGACCAGGGCCAGGAAGGCCAGGAGCACAGTGGTGACCGCAGACTTGATCAGGCCCACCAGGCAGAGCCCGCTGATGAACTCTGGAATGCTCAAGGGAGTGATGAAGAGGTTGATGAAGTTTCTGACCCAGAACTCCTCGGTCATGGACAGGGAGATGGCCTGCTGCGAGCGGTAGAGCACGTCCCAGAGGATCATGGCCCCGATGAAGAAGAGAACTGTGTCGGAAAGGGTCAGCTCCTGGAGATAGAGAGTGATGTACCCCCAGACAAAGAGGTCCATGACCGGCCAGAAGAAGACCTCCATGACCCGGGCCGGGCTTCGCCGGTGCAGATAGGCGTGGCGCAGGACAATGGCCAGGATGCGCTTGATGCTGGCCCGCATGAATCAGGCCCCCTCTGCATCAGCCAGGGCGATGAACAGCTCTTCCAGGGAGTTGGCCCGGGCCTGGCTGATCACCTCCTGGGGGGAGCCGTCGCTCACAATGCGCCCCCTGGACAGAAAGATGACCCGTTCACACATTCGTTGAACCTCGTGCATGTTGTGCGACGTGGTGATCATGGTCACCTTTTTCTCGCGCTGGACGCGGAGCAGGGTCTGACGGACTTTTGAGGCGATGTTCGGGTCCAGGCTCGCAGTGGGCTCGTCCAGGAAGAGCACTTCCGGATCGTTCAAAAAGGCCTTGCACAGATTGAGCCTGGTCAGCTGGCCGGAGGACAGGGAGCCGGTGACCGCATGCAGGGTGTGGGGGATCTCGAAGAGCTCCAGGAGCTCTTCGATTTTGGCCTTTGCCCTGTGAATGGAGTAGAGTCGGGCAAAAGTGACCAGGTTTTCCCAGACCGAGAGATTTGTGGGCAATGCGGCGTAGGCCGAGGAAAAATTGACCCGGCTGAGGATTGTCCGCCGATGGTGTTCCAATTCCTGCCCGAAAATGAAGACTTTCCCTTTGCTGGGTTTGGTCAGGCCGAGCAGCAGGTGCAGGGTCGTGGATTTTCCAGCCCCGTTCGGGCCAAGCAGCCCCAGGATCTGACCTTTGGGAACTGAAAAGCTGATGCAGTCAACAGCAGAGATGGGGCCGAAGGTCTTGCACAGGTCCTGCACCTTGATGACGGGATCGATCCTGGCAGAGGGTTCGGGATTCATGGCTTTGGGTCCAGACCTGTTCATGCCTTATTCAGCTTTGTCTCTGGCAGGCTGAAGGTCAGAGGTTGGGGGTGGGTGATGGTCGAGGGAAGAAAATCCCCCATTCCTGCCCAAGTGAGTTGTCACAAACATAATCCTTGGGCACAATTGAGTCAAAATTCAGCTTTGCCAAGGGCAAAGCTGAATCATATTGGGTTGAGACAGGAGGTGAATTGTTGACAACCATGAGCACAGGGCAGGGCAATCGCTTGTATGTGGGCACGTCCGGCTGGAACTACAAAGCCTGGAAGGACTCCTTCTACCAGGGGGTGAAGCAGAAAGAATGGCTGCAGCACTATGCCACACGGTTCAAGGCTGTCGAGGTCAACGCCACCTTTTACCGCCTGCTCAAGGAGACCACTGTGGAGGGATGGAACCAGAAGACCCCGGACGGTTTCTGTTTTGCGATCAAGGGCAGCCGATACATCACCCACACCAAGAAGCTGAGGCCGGATCCGGACTCGATAGCCAAACAGCGGGACAATCTCACTCCCCTTGAGGGGAAAGTCAAAGCTGTACTGTGGCAAATGCCCGGTAGCCTGGGCAAGGACATCGAACTGCTGCGGGATTTCGGTCGTCGACTGGGCGATTGGCCGGGTGTGGATCATGTTCTGGAATTCCGTGACGAGTCCTGGTTCGATGAACAGACTGCCGAGGCGCTTGAGGCCATGAACCTGGGGACCTGCATCTCAGATGCCGGCAAATGGCCAAGATGGGACCGGGTGACCGGGCCTCTGGCCTACATCAGGCTGCACGGCTCGCCCGAGACGTATGTCTCATCCTACTCACGTCAGGCCCTGCAGGAATGGGCTGAAAAAGTCAGCGGTTGGCTGGATCAAGGCCGCTCAGTGCACGTCTACTTTGACAACACCGATCAGGGGGCAGCGGCTGAGGATGCCCTCGTTCTCCAGAAGATGCTCTTACGTTCGTCGGATGCGAGTGCGGTCAATGGCCCGGCTGACCAGGGGGGTGGAGCATGAGTTCAGTGCAAGAAGACGTTCGACTGCGGGACAGGCAGGGCATCTTCAAGGACCGTTTCGAGGCCGGCAGAGCCCTGGGAGATTTTATGGCCCTGGAATACGCGGGGCTGGACAGGTCCATTGTCCTGGCCATCCCGGCCGGGGGCGTTCCAGTGGGGATCGAGCTCAGCAAAAGGCTGGGAATCCCTTTTGACTGCCTGATCATTCGCAAGATTCAGATTCCCGGAAACACAGAAGCCGGTTTCGGGGCTGTAGGCGGCGGAGAGCCCATTTTGAATCAGGAGCTGATCCGGCGTCTTGGACTGAACCGGGAACAGATCGATGCCCAGATCAGCAAGACCCGACAGGAACTGACAGTCAGGGACCGCTTGTTTCGCGGCAACAGGCCCCTGCCTGACATCTCCGGGATGACCGTTATTCTCTCCGACGACGGCCTGGCCTCGGGGTTCACCATGCTCGCGGCCATGGAAACAGTCAGACGGAAGGGGGCGAAAAAGGTCGTGGTGGCCGTGCCCACCGCCCCTTTGAGTTCTGTCCGCAGGGTGGACCAGGATGCTGACGAAGTCATCAGCCTTCACATTCAGGAGGCCGGCCCTTTTGCTGTGGCCAATGCTTACCAGCATTGGTACGATCTGAGCCGGGAGGAGGTTGTGGAGCTCCTGCAGCACCATTCCGGCGACTCCGTGAAAACGGGCTGAAACTCTCTGGCAGCCCAGATCGTATGAACCCTCATGAGGAAGAACCCCTCACTCAGTTCCGTAAAGAGTGTTGTTCATAAAGGATGTGCCATGTACCTGGGTTTTAAAGCTCAAACTGATCAACCCCACTGAACTGAGTGAGGGGAGCAGTAAGAGGAGCCATCCCGAAAGCTTCTGCCATGATCAAACCGGCTCTCTCATGAGAGCCGGCGGCGGGGCTGTCCTCTGTGAAAGGCAAGGCCGGGCCCGGGAGTTGCGCAGAATGACTCTTATCCAGCCCCACAAGAAGATTCGGACTCCAGGAGGTTGAGCATCTCCCGGGGGTCAGTCACCGGTCTTTCGCAGCGCTGATTCCGACAGACAAAGGCCGTGGCCTGATCCGCCTGCATCTGGAGGTCCCTGGTCAGGTCTGCCAGTCTGGACAGCTCCTCTGCAGTGGCCTCGGTCTTCAAAAGATGAACTGTTCTTGGAAGATAGGCTGTGTCCAGGGCCTTGAGCATTTCCAGGGTGTCCGGCGCTCCTTCCTGCCCGACAATGACCACCTCGCTGGAAGGGCCAAGGGCCAGGTCCAGCCCGCAGAGCAGGAACGTGGACCCGGCCGGCACCTGGCGGACTGTTCCGGAAAACGCCCTGGCCAGTTTATCGGCCGATGCTGCCAGGTCCGCATCCCCGGTGAACAGGGAGAGCTTGAGCAGGTTGTGCATGGCCATGCTGTTGCCTGAAGGGATTGCCCCGTCCATGACCTCTTTCTGGCGGACCAGGAGCTGCTCCCCGTCATCGGCGGTGGTGAAGAATCCCCCCTGCTCGGGATCCTGGAAATGCGCAAGGCTTTCCCTGGTCAGGGACACAGCATGTTCGAGGTATTCCGGCTTCCGGGACGCTTCATAGAGCTCGAGCAGTCCGAAGGTCAAAAAGGCAACATCATCGAGCATGGCTGCAATTGCTGCTTCTCCGTCCCGAAAGCGGTGCAGGAGCCGGTCGCGTCCATCCTTGAGGTTGTGGAGCAGAAAACCGGCTGCAGCTTCGGCCGCCTGGACGTACTCCTCTCTGTCCAGAGCCCGTCCGGCCTTGGACAGAGCAGCGATCATCAGGCCGTTCCAGTCGGTGAGGATCTTGTCGTCCAGCAGAGGCCTGATGCGCTGGCTCCTGGCAGTGAGCAGCGTTTGCCTGGCCTTGTCCAGGCTGCTCTCCAGGCGGGACACATCCAGACCCAGATCCTGGGCCAGCTCATCCAGGGGCCGAGTCAGATGGAGGATGTTGGCCCCGGTTTTTTTCCCAGTGGCTTCGTCCGTGTAGTTGCCGTCCCGGGAGGTGTTGAAGACGTGCTTGACCAGATCGGCCTCTTCCCGGGGCAGGACGGCATCGATCTCCTCTTCGGTCCAGATGTAGAATTTGCCTTCCTCCCCTTCGCTGTCCGCGTCCTCGGCTGAGTAGAAGCCGCCGCTTTCAGAGGTCATCCCGGTCAGGACGTAGGAAGCTGTCTCCCGGGCTATCCGGGCATAGATCGGATCATGGGTGGCCAGGTACGTCTCGGTCAGGGCCATGAGCATCAGGGCCTGGTCATAGAGCATTTTTTCAAAATGGGGCACCAGCCAGCGATCATCAGTGGAGTAGCGATGAAACCCATAGCCGAGATGATCAAACACGCCGCCCTGGCGCATGGCCTTCAGGGTGGACTCGACCATGGCCAAAGCCTGGCTGTTCCCGGTTCTCTTCCAGAAGCGCAGCAAAAAGAGGAGATTGTGGGGAGTGGGAAACTTGGGGGCTTTGCCGAAACCGCCGTGTCGGGAATCAAATTTTTGCTGCAGGCTTTGAAAACAGGCCTGGAGCACATTCTGGTCCAGCTCCTCCCCTCCGGTATCCCAACGGGCGGAGCGCAGATGGTCTGAGACCTGGTCTGCGGACTCAGTGACCCTGCTGCGCTCGTTTTTCCAGACCCGGACGACTTCCGGCAGGAGCCCCAGCAGACCGGGCTGTCCGAATCGTCCCTGTTTGGGGATGTATGTGGCGGCAAAAAAAGGCTTCTTGTCCGGGGTCATGATGATGGTCAAGGGCCAGCCCCCCCGGCCGGTGATCATCTGGCACACGGTCATGTACACCGCATCGATGTCCGGACGCTCCTCCCGATCCACCTTGATGGGGATGAAGCCTTGATTCAGGACCCTGGCCACCTCAATGTCCTCAAAAGACTCCCGCTCCATGACGTGACACCAGTGGCAGGTGGCGTACCCAATGGACAGAAACACGGGCTTGTCTTCCTTTGTTGCCAGAGAAAAAGCATCCTCCCCCCAGGGCCTCCAAAAAACCGGGTTGTGGGCGTGCTGCAGGAGATAGGGGCTTTTTTCATTGATGAGCGGGTTGGCATCTGGACTATGGCTGGGCATGCAAACTCCTTTTCAATTTTGCTTCTGGCAAAATTGGATATCTGGTGTGGAGCTGTGTTCAAGCATGAGAACAATTCTCAATAACTGCTTCACAGATTGACTTAAGCCTCATCCGCGAAATGTCAAGCCAGCCAGGTCAGTAACCCTAACGGCTCGACATGTGGTCCGGGACGTTGATGCACAGCCTGTCTTGCCGTAACCTGAGGCTGGTGAAAAAAGTCCAAGAGATGGTGTTTGGCCACACAATGCATCGGTGAACTCTTTGATTCAGTCACAAAGGTCATCATCCAATGCCGACACACAACAGCGATATCGAGTCCATGTTCAACGAGCTGGCTGATATCCTCGAGATCGAGGGTGCCAACCCCTTCCGGGTCAGGGCCTATCGCAACGCGGCCCGGGCCGTGACCGGGCTCTCCGGGAATTTGAAGGACCTCGTGCATCAGGACGCGGATTTGACCCAGTACTCGGGGATCGGCAAGGATCTGGCGGCCAAGATCCAGGAGATCGTCCGCACCGGATCGCTCACGGCCCTGGAAAAAGCCAGGCAGAGAGTGTCGCCAGAGCTGGTCAGCCTGCTGCATATCCAGGGGCTTGGCCCCAAGCGGGTCAAGGCTCTGAATCAGGAGCTCGGCGTGTCTTCTCTTGCGGATTTGCAAGAGGCGGCCGCATCAGGAAAGATCGCCGCCTTGGCCGGGTTCGGAACCAAGATCCAGGAATCCATCCTGGAGGAGATCGACCGCTTTCAGGGTCAGGAGAGGCGTTTCAAGCTGGCTGCTGTTGAGGAGGTGGCCTTCGATCTGGTGGATCACCTCAAAGGGATGTCCGGTGTGGACCTGGTCGAGCTGGCCGGGAGCTTCAGACGTCGCAAGGAAACGGTTGGCGATCTGGACATCCTGGTCACCGGGAGTCGGTCTGACCAGGTCATGGATGGGCTGATCTCCTATGAGGATGTCCGGCAGGTCCTCGCCCATGGGCAGACCAAGTCCTCGGTGATCCTGAAAAACGACCTTCAGGTGGATCTCCGTTTTGTGGCCGGAGAGTCTTTTGGGGCTGCCCTGCACTATTTCACCGGATCCAAGGCCCACAATATCGCTGTGCGCAAAATGGCCATGGACCGGGACCTCAAGGTCAACGAGTACGGGGTGTTCCGAAATGACGAGCTCGTGGCCGGGAGCACGGAGGACGAGGTCTACGCCTGTGTGGACCTGCCCTACATCGAACCCGAGCTCCGCGAGGACAGAGGGGAGTTCGAGGCCGCCGCCCAGGGCCGGCTCCCGCAGCTCATCACCTCCAGGGACCTTCGGGGCGACCTCCATGTGCACACCACGGCCACAGACGGCAAGAACACTCTGGAGGAACTGGCCCGGGCAGCCAGGGATTTCGGCTACGAGTACCTGGGCATCACCGACCACACCCAAAATCTGAGCATGGTCCGGGGACTGGATCCGGACAGGCTGGCCAGACAAATCGACGAGATCGAGGGCGTCAACGACCGGATCTCGGGTCTGACCCTGCTCAAGGGGACAGAAGTGGACATTCTCGAAGACGGCCAACTGGATCTGCCAGACTGGATTTTGAGCAGACTGGATTTTTGCGTCTGCTCGGTGCACACCAGGTTCAAGCTGTCCAGGGACAAGCAGACCGAGAGGATCCTCCGGGCCATGGACAACCCCAACTTTACGATCCTGGGACATCCCAGCGGACGGCTCATCGGTTCACGCCCCGCGTATGAGCTTGACATGGAGCGCATCCTTGAGGGAGCCAGAGATAAAGGCTGCCTCCTGGAGCTGAACAGCCAGCCGGATCGGCTGGACATTGACGATGTGACCTGCAAGGCGGCCAAGGACATGGGAATCAAGGTGGTCATTTCCACAGATGCCCACCGGGCTGCGAATCTGAATCTGGTCCGGTTCGGCCTGGGCCAGGCCAGGCGGGGATGGCTGGAGCCTGACGACGTGGCCAACACCAGACCCCACAAGGAGCTCCGAAAGTTGTTCAAGCGCTGATTTTGAGCGGCATTTTCCGCTCAAAAATTGATAAATTCGGGGCCGGCAAAACACAAGTGTTTTGCTGGCCCCGAATTTATGTGCGCTCGAGCTCCTTCTTGATCAGCTCCTGGCTGTACGTGGCGGTGATGTCGCATTCCCGGAGCGTCCCGATCAGCTTGCCCTCCTCGATCACCGGCAGTTGACTCACCCCGGCGGAAGTGACCTTTTCCAGGGCCTGTTGAAGCGTCTCGTCCGGCGATGTGGTCATCAGCTTGTCTGTGGCGATGTCCTTGGCAATGATCAGCTGGAGCACGCTCTCTTCGTGCAGAATGGGCCGGATGTCCCTGAAGGAGATGATCCCTGTCAGCTCCTGGTTCTGGTTGAGCACATGCAGGTAGGGAGCGTTGTGTGTCTTGAAGGTCTCGATGACCTTTTCCAAAGGCATGCTTTCCGGGATGGTCACCCCAAGGTGCTGCATGCAGTCTCTGACCCGCAACTGCCGCAGAACGTTCACCTCCCGGCCGGTTTCAATGTTCACCCCCCGCCGCAGGAGCTTGATGGTGTAGATGGAGCCGTGCTTCAGGCTGCTGGCCACAATGGTCGAGATGATGCAGGTGATCATCAGGGGCAGGATGATGGAGTACTGCCCGGTCAGCTCGAACAGGATCAGGATGGCTGTGATCGGAGCGTGGGTGGTCCCGGAAACCACCCCTCCCATGGCCACCAGGGCATAGGCCCCGGACGAGGACGTGATCCCGGGAAAGATCGTATGAAGCGCGATCCCGAAAGTCGCTCCGGTCATGGCCCCGATGAACAGGGAGGGGGCGAAAATGCCCCCTGAACCCCCGGTGCCGATGGTCAGGGAGGTGGCCAGCATCTTGACGAGAATCAGGGTGAAGACCAGGCTCAGGCCCATCTCGTTGACCAGGGTCAGGTTGATGCTTCCGTAGCCCACCCCGAAGACATGGGGGAACTGAAGAAAGATGACTCCCAGGAGGGCCCCGCCAAGGGCTGGTTTGAGCCACTCAGGCATGCGCACCAGGTCAAAGAGGTCCTCAGCCTTGTAGAGCACGGTGGTGAAGGCCAGGCCCACCATGCCGGTCACCACCCCGAGAACCGGGTAAAAGGAGTACTCCCAGAGGGAGGTCAGGGAGTGCTCCGGGATGTCAAAGGCAGGCAGGTCCCCGAAGTAGTACCTGGAGATGGTGGTGGCCGTGACCGACGACAGGACCACCGGGGAAAAAGCCATCAGCCCGAAGTCCCCGAGGATGATTTCCAGGGCAAAGAGGACTCCGGCGATAGGGGCGTTGAAGGTGGCGGCGATCCCTGCTGCCGCTCCGCAGCCGACCATGGTCTTCATGTGAATCCGGGAGACCCTGAACAGCTGGGCGATGCTGGACCCGATGGACGCCCCGATCTGGACAATGGGCCCCTCCCGGCCCACCGAGCCCCCGGAACCGATGCAGATGGCCGAGGCCAGGATCTTGACCACGGCGACCCGCTTGCGGATGAAGCCGTCCCTGAGGACTACGGCCTCCATGACTTCAGGCACCCCATGGCCTTTGGCCTCCCGGGCGCCCAAGTAGACCAGGATGCCCACGATCAGCCCCCCGAGGGCGGGAAGCCCGATCATCAATCCCGGGTGAATGGTGTGGGCAAAGGTCAGGATGTCGTCTCTGTTCTGATAAAAGCACCACTGGATGAACTGGATCACGAATCTGAACAGGACTGCCCCGTATCCGGAAAGGATGCCGATGATCACCGCCAGGATGAGGGAGACCACATGCCGGTTGAGGTGCAGGCTGGGGAATTTGGCCTGAATCAGATTGGTCAGGTATTGCATGGCGGTTCAGCTTACCTCGACGTTACTGGGTGTAGGAGTCGGCATTGGCCTTGAGCCACTTGTCCATGCCCTTGGTATCGTGATCAGTGTCCAGGCGCAGGATGCGCCTCTTGTTGGAGTGCGGCCCCTGGTAAAAGAAAATGCGCACCTTTCTGGAGACCCGAATGGTGTAGACATGCTGGGTACCCTTGACCTTGTGAATGTTCAGCCCTGTAGCTGAGCCGCCTTCAAGATCAAAACGGATCACGGTTTCCACGGCTTTTTTCAAGAGCTTGAAATCAGAGTCCATGATCTTTTCCAGATCCTGGATGAAGCTGTTCATGAGCTCGCTGTTCTTGAGCACTGAGCCCAGGATGTCGATCATGCGTTCAAACGTCTTGATGGATCTGGAGTCTTGCTGCGATGAAGGTCTGTGACTTTCCTGAGCCTTGTTCTGGAGTTCTTTCTCCAGCATGTCCAAAAGCTCCTGCTGTTCGGCAATGTCCTGCTGCAGGCGGGCCATGCGCTGTCCGCTCTTGTGCCCGGTACCCAGATAGAATTTGATCATCCGCAGGAGATGCTCGGGATCCACTGGCTTGGGGATGTAGTAGGTGAAGTCGAAGTCCTGGGCGTCCTCAATGACTTCGCCCTCCATCCCCGTCAAAAGGATGATTGGAGTGTAGGGCAGCTCCTCCCTGATGAAAGGGAGGATGTCCACCCCGGTCAGACCGGAGTTTTCAAAGTGGACATCCAGAAGGATCAAATCAGGGGCGGTGTCCTTCCGGGTCAAGGCTGTCAGGAAGCTTCGCGGGTCATAGAAGTGGGTCAAGCTGCGGACAAAATCAGCAGCGTTGAGGGTGCCCGCCAGCATATCGTGGAGCCTGGGCTCATCGTCCACCAGGGTGAGAGTGAAGCCGGCATGTTCTGCAGAAGCGGTCATGGACATTACTCGCTTTGTTGGCCTGACGGTTCGCTAAAATGGGTGTGTGCAGATTCTCTTTATTTGAATTCAAAGGGAATTCAACTCTGGAGCTCTTTTCCCGGGGAATCCTGGCTCAGGGGGAGGGCAAAAGAGACCTCGAGGCCCTGGCTGCCCAGCGCTTGGGTGTTCCGGGCCTGAACCCCGATGTTCATCCGGTCGGCGAAAAATTTGACGAACAGCGTCCCCTGCCCATGGGTTGTGCCTTTGCGCTTTTGGGAAAGGATCGGCTTTTGAAACATGACGGCAGCTGTCTGGTCTGAGACTCCCCCACCGTTGTCGGTGATGGAGATCAGGGCTGTGTCTGTTTTCATCCCAAGAGTGACCAGGATTTTCGGGGTAAAGCCTTCGGACTGCCCGTCCCGCAGGGATTGCAGCCAGAGAAAATCCAGGGCGGCCTGGCTGTTCCTGAGCACGTTCCTGAGCATGTCCCAGAGCTTGTTGGGGTCGAGAAAGACGGCGCAGGTGCTTTCAGCCCATCCCTGATCCCTGAAGTCGATGTGAAGCCCAAAGGTCATTTTGTGGTTGTGCTCCTCGATCTTTCCGGAGATCTCGTCAGCCAGGTCCGAAAGGGCCATGACCTGGAGATCAAAGGTCAGCTGGTCTTCCAAGCGGCGCAGGTGCTCGATGATGTTCTGCTGAAAGGGGAGAATGATCTGGTTGTAAATCTCCCTTTCCTTGGCCGGCTGGAGGTCGTTCAGGATGTCATGGATGTTCGACCGCCAGGTGCCTTCCAGGAGCTGGAGCTCGTCCTTGACCAGGTTGGCCTGGGTCACGAGCTCGTGTTTGAGCTTATTGGAGGCGATCATGAACTCCAGGTTCTGGCGGTTCTGCTTTTCGGCTTCCATGGCCTGGAGCTGCTTTTCCCTGTGCTGGTCAGCCGGAGATTTCTTGATCAGGATGAGCAGGAGGAAGATCAGAGAGAGAGCGTATATTCCGAGAAAGGACGGGGTCAGGAAGAGCCTGGCCGAGGTGATGATCCCCAGATCCAGGAGCAGCTTGGAGAAGACAAAGACAAAGAAGATGTTGAAGAAAGCCACGAAAAACATGGTTTGCCTGCCGCCGATGAGCCAGGCGAAGTAGATTCCGGCCAGGCAGAGAAAAACGGTGAAGATGTAGTAGCCAAGAGGGGTGTGAACGAAGATCTCAATGCCGCTGTAGTAGACCAGGACATAGGCGATGACCAGGATATACCAGCTCAGATTGCGCAGCTGATGCCTGAAAGAGGTCAGGGCATTGAGCATGGAAACGACGGCGCTGCTCGACTGATTGGGCTTGTGATTGATCGCGCACTTGCCAACTGCAGAGTGGCGATCAGGTCCACGATCGTTGAGGTCTGCTTCAGTGATCATGTCGGGAGAGGATCAGGCCTTGACCGTGAGCACAGGGCATGGGGCCTTGAGGATGACGAACTGGGCAGTGGATCCCATGACCAGCTTGCCCACCTTGGACTGTTTTTTCACCCCGACGACAATCAGATCCACGTTGTTCTCCCTGGCATACTCGACGATGTCTTCCCCGGGAGTCATGCCCTGGATCAAAAGGTGGGTGCTGCAGGGAATGTTTTCCTTCTCCACCCTGGCCTGGGCTTCCAGGAGTCCGCGCTCGGCTTCCTCCACTTCGGGAAGGTCTTTTTCGGTTTTGGTCCGTTCGGCTGAGGTGACCAGGTGAACCTTGGCATTGATGCTCCTGGCCTGTTCCACAGCCAAGGTTAACCCTTTTTCTGCAGCACGAGAACCGTCATAGGCAACCAGAATATCCATGCTCACTCTCCACAAAGCCGATCCATGCGAAGTCTCACGCTGATTGACAACACTTCATCGGCATGATTGCCAGTGTTGGTGGCCTTGCCCTCCAATCCTCAACCATTGACCGTTCAGCCGGGCCAGGGTCGGCCTGCCAATGTAACTCAGCATATAGAAAACAAGCAGAAACAAGTCAAGCCAGGCCCGGTCCAGCCGCTGCCCGGTCAAGGGCATGAGAAATTTCTTTTCTGTGTGCTCCTGTATCTGGCCGCCCCCTGTGTTAGGTCTGTATCATACGTCCGGATTCTGAAAACCGGCATGTGACGTTTTTCAAGAAACACTGTCAGTGTAACGTATTGAAAATCCATGTTTGTTATGATAGTAAAATGTGTGATTCTCGATTTGGAATGGATGTGCAAAGTGAGGGATGAATGACCCCAACGGTGAAAGAAGCGTACAAACATCTGTGCATCAATCACAATATGGATGGCTTGCGGCAGGGGCTGTCCCATTTTTCCCACCCCAGCAGGGTGGCCTTGATCTATGCATTCACCCCGGACGATGCGTTGAGAATCTGCGATCCCCAGGATCTGTTGCGCGGCCATGAACCCAAGCTCCAGGAGACCTTCCTGGACACAAGCTTCAGGCGGACTCCATCGCCCAGATTCAGCAACAATGGCTGGTACAATCACATCGACATGGAAAAACTGGATCTTTCAGGTCTCATTGCCTACGGGGGCCGCTCGGAAGCGGTTGCTTTTCAGATGTGGTTCACCGAACACCATCCTGATATGTGCTCCATCGGTCCGACTCAGATGTGGCTGGAGCACGCGGTCCGACTCTTGGTCCAGGACATCATTCTGGGCAATGAAATCAATATCGGCACTTCGGGCTATGTCCTGCAGGGGTATGCGGTGCATGCCGTGCGGGATTACATCGTGGACCGCAGGAATCTCCTCATTGGGCCAGACAGCAGCTTCCATCTCTACCCCATCCTGGACTCGGTGCTGGCCATCTCCAGCACCAGGGAGGAAGGGGCCTGGGCCAGAGGACGCATCGCTTTTGTGGAGCAGGGGATGATTCCTGAGATGCATCTCACGGTGGCATTTCCGGAACTGGACAGGCCTTCCATAACCAAGCACAAACATGTCCGGAAGCTGCTCCTGGCCGTGGAGACATCACCACGACAGCTCATTTCCGACGGCAGACACATCGTGGGCATCTCAGACAGCGCGCTGCCGGTTTCGTCTGTCCTGGCCGACTTCAGAGGCAATCATGGGTATCTCTACCTGGATGACGAGTGTGTGTGCAGCATTGCCGACGGGAATTTCAATTCCACGACCAGGAGAGCCAAACTGGTCCAACTCGAGGAAGCCCTTTTGGAGACCGACCTGGAAAAGGTTCAGAGCTATACCCTGTTCAATACCATCACGGCCATTGTCCACAATGCCCAGGAAAAGAAATGGGGCTGCACCCTTGTGGTGGACCTCAATGACGAACCTCAAGACATCGCCGGGCAGAAGCTGAGTTCACCCCTTTCCCTGACAGTCCCCAAGGTTCTCGACCTGGCCAAGTCCCTGGCCAAGATGGACGGGGCTCTGCACATCAGCAAGGATCTCCGCCTGCTCCGCTTTGGATGTCTTCTGGACGGACACTGCGTCTCTGGCGAGGACTCTTCCAGGGGAGCCAGATACAACTCAGCCCTTCGTTTTACAGCTGAAAACGAGCAGATCGTTGTCATCGTGGTTTCAGCCGACCGTCCGGTGTCCGTTGTCCAGAATGGAGTTGAACTCTCGGCAGTCTGTGAATGGGAACCGGTTCCACAAACTCTGACCCCTCCCACACTGGCTGAATGGATTGCAATGGCATGAAGGGCTGCAGTGTGATGGGCCAGCATAAGTCTTTATCAAGGAGCGGATATGGCCTGGAGTAAAAGAGAGCGGGTTCTGGTCCCAGTTGATTTTTCAGATGGATCGATCCGGGCCGTTGATGTGGCCCTGGAGTTCGTTCCCAACTCAGCTCACCTGTATCTGATCCATGTGACCAGGCCCATGAGCCCGGTGGAACCAGCCGCTGTCTGGGAGGAGCATGGCGAAGAGAACAGGCTGCTGAACCTGGAAAACAATGTCAAAGAGATCTTTTCCGATTCCAGGTTTCAAGAGGTGCATGTTCTGATCAAGACCGGAAATGCGGGAGCGGAGATCGTTCGCTATGTCGAAAGGATTGCGGCGGATCTGGTCGTCATGCCGGCCACAGGGCGAACCGGGATGAAGAGGGTCACTCTTGGGTCGGTTGCGGAACGGGTTCTCCGGTATGCTCCGTGTCCAGTTATTCTGCTCCGGGAATGACGCCTGCCCGAACGTTGTTCAATGGAGAAATTCTTTAACGCAGCTCTTTCGGCACCTTTTTCAACCACCCGAGCTCCAGAACACCGTACAGGCCGACACAAATGGCTTCGGCTGCGTCGTGGCCAAGGGAGGTGGGGCGCTTGGCCCCTGACCAGTCAATGACGGACCTGGCCATGGTCTGGGCCGCCTTCTTGGCCGTTGTCCCGTCCCTGCGCTGCCTGGGGAGGAGCAGGAGTTTTCGCCATTGATCGGCACTGATGAAGCTGAGACTGACATCGCGTCTGCCGGTTTCGCGAATCCAAATTTGAGCGAGTTTTCCTCCCCCTTCAACGACCACACGGTAGAGGCCCTGCTGGTGCCTGAGCAGGCTGAAAACACTTTTCTTGTACTGCTGCAGGGAGCCGAAGTGGGCGGACCTGTACCATATCAGCCTGCCTGTGCGGGAAAACAGGGCCAGGCCTGTGCGCAGCCCGAGGTCGACGCCCAGCAGGGTCGGCTGATAGACGTCAGGGCTCTTTTCCAAATGGGTCACCCCGGTTGTGTCTTTGAATCTTCAAGAACAGAGCACAGCTTTGGCCAAGAGCGCGGCGCCCAACCACAGGCCTGAAACCACAATGGAAACCCAGGCGAACCTCCTCCAGGCCGGCGAAAGGTGTCTGCGCTGAAGGATGAGCCCAATGGCAAAGACGTGAAAGGGCACTGGCAGGGACAGGATGAGGGCAACGGCCTTCCAGATCCAGCTGTCAGGTGCCAGGGGGAAAAGGTTCCGGCCCAGGCTCCCGTCCACCAGGCTGATCAGCAGCAGGACCAGGAGGAAGACGCCGGCCAGGCTGATCAGAGAGCAGAAGATCCTCCAGCAGGCCTGAGTGGTCGCCGCATTGGTCATGGACAAGACAGGTGTTTCAAATTGCAATCAGCTCTGCATGAATCGGCTGGAACAGCATGTGGCCCGGCTGCGCTTCAGGTTGAGGAAGAATCCCTATTCCTGGCTGTCCAAGGCAGGGCCGACCAGGATGAAGTCCAGAAAAGAGACTGAGCTCTCCCCGGTGTTGTCTGAATCGTTCATGACAGCCAGGGTAGCATTGGCGGGAGGCGGTTGTCCAAAGGCCTCCCTGTAGTCCGCGAGGATGTTCCGTGTTTCGGTGACCCAGGTCTTCACCTTGGCCGGGCCGCTCTGCACCGGGATCATCATGGCCCGGTCGGTGAAAGCGTTGGGGATCGGCCTGGGGGGGCGGACCTTGTTGGCCCAAATGTAGTTCAGGGTGGAGTCGGGAGGGTACTCCCCGTACAGTGTTTTGACCATGCCGTACTTGAGGCGTTTTCCCAGCCCGGCCGTATCCGGATTGTATTCGAAAAGGACATAGACCCTAAAGGGATAGTCATCGCCGGACTTGCTGGCGGCATCGCCCTGCTCGTAGACATTGTTCACCTTCCATCTCCAGGAGATGACCGGGCATTCATAGACATCAAAGGATTTCTGGTAGATCAGGCAGGAGGCCGAGTTCTGACTGGAAGCTCTGAGCACTGATCCGGATTGGTCGGTCTCGATCGCATAGCTGCTGTGACGTTCGATGTCCCTGAAATCCTGGTGTCGCCAATTTTCCAGGGAGTTGAAATCATCTCTGATGCAGGCGCTTCGGGGCTCGGACCAAGCGGCCTGCACGAGCCCGCCGCAAAGCAGAAGAAGGGCAACAGTCAGCACCCAGGGAGCTCTTTGAAACAAGGTCATGAATGGCGTCTCCTCATGATGGTTCATTTGAGACCGACCAGGGAGCGCAGCTTGAGCACCTCCTGCTCGTTCAGGCGTCTGATGCGGCCGGGTGCGAGGGAACCGAGTGATATCGGGCCCTGCTTGGTGCGGATCAGTCTGAGGATCGTCAGGCCCGTGTCCCGGCACATGCGCCGGATCTGCCTGTTGATCCCCTGGTGGAGCTCCATCTCAAGCCATGTGCCGGCTTTGGTCTTTTGACCGATCGTCACCTTGACCGGGGCCAGCCTGTCCCCTTCCTGCAGAGTCATGCCTTTGCGCATGGGATCCAGGTGCCTGGACTCCACAGGTCCGGAAATCAGGACTTGGTAGTTTTTGGACACATGCCAGCTGGGGTGGGTCAGGCGGTGGATGAGCTCGCCTGAGTTGCTGAGCAGCAGCAGCCCCTCGGAATAGAAATCCAGACGGCCCACTGGAACCAGGCGGAGCTTGCGCTCATGTTCGGGAAGGAGGTCGATGACGGTTTCTCTCCCTTGGGGATCGCTGGCGGTGCTGACCACCCTGACAGGCTTGTGCAGGGCCACGGTCACAGAGGTCCCGCTATCCGGCAAGGGGATGTCCAGGACCTCCCCCTCTACGGCGACCTGGTCTGCAGTCGGGTCGATCCTGAGTCCGAGCTCCCGGACTGTTTGCCCGTTCACCCTGACCTTTCCCTGGGAGATGAGCTCGTCGGCCTTGCGCCGGGAGCACAGGCCCGAGGCGGCGATGGCCTTGTTCAGGCGGAGGATGTGTTCTGACTGAGCATTCATTCTTTTTTTGCACTCGTATCGTGTCTCATCTCCAGTGTCCTGGATGATGAACCATCCCTCACCCTCCCGCCCGCCTGAAGACAGGCGGCAAGGAGGGGAGTCAGAAGAAGAGCTGAGAGAATGTGAACCTGACCTAACAGCGGCCTGGATGGGTGGAGTGAAAAAACGATGTGAGATCTGAATCTCATCCGGGCTTCCGGGTGAGATTCAGATCTTGATCACCTTTGAGGCCAGCTGCAGGCTGGTGACCACATCGAGCATGTTCGTGGTCTGGCCAACCCTTTTGTGCTCCAAGAGCTGGAAATGGTCAAGGCATGTGCCGCAGACCAGGATGGAGACCCCTGACTGTTCGAGCTTCTGCAGGTTCTCGAGATCCGGGCTGCCGTCCACAGCCAGTTTGACCCCGCTGTTGATGAGCAGAATCCGCCACAACGAGTCGCCCATTTCCGGCAACGTGGCGATGTAGTTGTGCATCAGCCTGGCTCCGAGCTCATCATCGCCCCGCCCCATGACATTTGAGGTGATCAGGATCAGCTGCCTGTCCTCCTGGTGTGCCGTTTGGGAAGATGGGGCTGCGCTCTCCGGCCGGGCTCCTTCTTCCGAAGGCTTTTCAGGTCGGATGCCTCCCCCTTCAGGCTCGGCCCTGAGCTCAATCACCCCATTGCGCTGGTCGGCGGAGACAACCGAGTAGTGCTGATTTTTCAGGAAACGGGTCACATTTTCCCGAGCTGGTTCATTGTCCACAAGCACCACCAGACAGTCCGGCCGGACCTGGGTCAAGGCGTCCTTGCACTTCAAAACCGGCTGGGGGCAGGGAAGCCCCTGGCACTCTAATCGTGTCTCATTCATGATCAGACTCCTTTTGTAGCTGTCTGCCCATGAGCGGAAGGGAGGTCAAATAGATAATCTTGATCAAAAGAGCGCATTTGGATTGGGAAATGTGATCCGTGTCAGCGTAGCCAGAGGCTGCGCTGACACCTACGAGGATGAATTGAAGAGGGATTCAACAGGAGAAGGCTGGGTCATTTCAACGATCCGGCCGTTCTCCAGCCTGAGCCAGCGGTTGATGGAGGGAATATGGTCCTCATGGGAGTGGCTGACCATGACGATCTGCGTCCTGCGTCTGGCCAGGAGCTCAATGGACTTCAGGAGACAATGCCTGTTGTCCCGGTCCAGCCCGGAACAGGGCTCGTCCAGGAGCAGGAGTGGGGGGGTGTTGACCATGGCCCGGAGCAGGAAGACCAGACGCTGCTGCCCGTTGGACAGGTGCTGGACATTTCGGTTCTCCAGGAATCTGAGTCCATGTTCATCCAGGAGGTCCAGTGCCAGGTGCATCTCGGATGGGGTGGCCGGCTGATGCAGGCCTTCGTGTCCCCGGAGGCCGGAGACAACAGTGTCCAGGACAGTCTGGAGCCTGGTGTGCCTGGACTGCAGCTCAGGGGAGAAGAACCCGATACTGGTCTTCAGGTCCCAGATTGGAATCGGGTCTGAACTGCCGAAACGGATCACCGATCCGCCGGGGTAGGAGTGGAGCTCTCCCAGTATTAGCCTGAGCAGGGTGGATTTTCCGGAACCGTTGGGCCCGGTCACAGCCCAATGCTCACCTTTGCGGATGGTCCAGGTGATGTCTTTCAGGACCGGGGTGAGCTGCCTGCTGACCGTGGCCCTGGAAACGGCTACAAGTGGCTCTCCCTGGTCTTTCTGACTCGAAGCCGGGTGTGCCTGACCCGGGGATATCGGGGGCCGCTGGAGAAGGGCGTCCTGCTGGACGTGATCAGCAGGGCCTGTATCCATGATGCGGCCGTTCTCCAAGTGCAGGACCGAGTCGAAGCAGTCCTGGACGTCTTTGGGGTTGTGGGTGGCCATGATCATTTGGGTACCCTGCCGGGCCAGGTCGGCCAGCAGGTCGTGCAACTTTGCCCGGGAGGCCTGATCCAGGCCGGCAAAGGCTTCGTCCAGGAAGAGCACGGACGGCTCATGGATCAGGGACCTGGCCAGGAGCACTTTGTGGGCCTGGCCATTGGACAGGCTGAGCAGCTTCCGGGGCAGGAGATCGGTTATGTCCAGCCTGAAGGCCAGGTCCTGGACTCGCTGATGAAGATGATCGTCCATGGGCCGGGTGAGCCTGGCTGCGTTACGGGCTCCGCTGGCAATGCATTCCAGGCAGGAGATGTTCACCTGTCGGGTATGATACAGGTTCAGGAGCTCGGCCGACATCCACCCGGTCTTTTTCCGAAAACCGATGGGGCTGGTCTGCGGTCTGGGCCCTGAGTTGTAGACTCTGGGGGAGCGTTCCGGGTGGACAGGCCAGACATCCCCGCGAAGCAGGGACAGGAAGGTGGTCTTTCCGGACCCGTTGTTTCCCAGGACGATCCAGTTGCGGCCAGGCTCGAGGGTGAAGCTGATGTCGCGGAGGACGGTCTGGTTGCTCAAGCGGACCGAGGCCTTGTCCAGCTTGACCAGGTATGGGGCTGTCTTGGCAGTCATTGTTTTTCGCTGCATGTTTCTCTGGGACACGTTCAGTGACGCGGGGATGATTTCACTCTATTCCAGGCCGGCAGTCAAGTTTGTTCAAAAAAAGCAGGCCAGAGAGTGGAGGAAGGAAAACTCTCTGGCCTTTTAGAGGTTTAAGGAGTGGGCTTTGGCAATACAATTAATAATCATTTTCAAGGAGAAGTCAATGAAACTTTTTGATTGAAGTTATCCTGAAGACACGTTGATCGTCTCCACCTGCACCCGGGCCGTGCCCTGGTCGTAAAAGCCCAGTCTCCTGGCCGCGCCGGAGCTGAGGTCGATGATCCGCCCGTCCACGAATGGGCCCCGGTCGTTGACCCTGACGATGATGGACCTGTTGTTGGAAAGGTTGGTCACCCGGACGTAAGTGGTCAAGGGGAGATGCTTGTGGGCTGCTGTGAGCTGCCTGGGGTCGAAGGCTTCCCCGTTGGCCGTCATGTGCCCCCCTTTCTGGCGCAGGGTTTCATTCCCGTACCAGGAGGCCACGCCGATCTCCTGGTAGGTTTGTGATTCCTGGACCGACATGGGCACGTAGCGCCGGCCCATGACCACATAGGGCGCATTCTTGACCCGGCCCTGCTGGATGGCCTCCTTCGGCGGCAGGCCGTCAATGGTTTCGATGCCCGGGTGAGTCAGGGGCCAGCTCAACGGTGCGGTGACCACGCTGAAGGTGAAATCGCCGACCTTGTAGATCACCTTGCCGGTTCCGATGGTCGTCTTGGCTGCGAACCTGGTCACAGTGTAGGCCGTTTTCAGGGTCCCCTTGGTCAGGGTGTAGGGAGCCTTGACCACGGAGCACGACCAGATCGAGCACAGGACCGTCACAGCGAACGACAAGAGAAGCGTCTTCGTGTTCAATGACATCTCGGCATAAAGGTTCACCGTACGACAAAAAATAAGGTGCGGCTGCAAAAACTCAAGATGCAGCCGCAGAAGTCAGAATACAGGATTCAGAAGTCAGAATAATCAAAGACTTACAAGCAACACGTGAGACCGGGAAACCGCTACGTGGACTTTTTGCACTGGCGTCAATGAAGATTGTTTCGAAAGGATTTACAGGATTGACTGGATCATGATTTTTCACTGGCAGGCCTGATGCCTGCCAGTGAGCTCATCCCCTTTTTGCGGTCAAATTGTAGCCTCTCATCAGGTTCTTCCCGGTCAGGTCAGCAGGACCAGCGGTGAAATGATCAGCCTGTACAGGGCAAAGGGCTTCAGGGTCACCCTGGTCAAGAGATGGATGAAGCCCTTGACGGCCACCAGGGCAGAGATAAAGGACACGACAAAGCCCACAGCCAGGATGAGCAGGTCATTATTGTCCAGCATGGACCAGCCTTTGGCAAGGTCGAACCCTGTGGCAGCAATCATGATCGGGACCGCGGCCACGAAAGAATACTCAGCCGCCAGCTTTCGCCTGGCCCCGAGGATCATCCCGCCCATGATGGTGGCCGCAGACCTGGAAAATCCGGGCCAGAGGGCCAGGCATTGAAAAAAGCCGATCCCCAGGGCCAGGACAGGGGTGATGTCGTCCAGAGTCTGAAACCTGTTTCGCCGGGGCAAGGCTTCCACCGCGAGAATGGCCAGGGCCCCAATGCCAAGGGCCCAGGCCACTGTCTGGGTGTTGAAGAGGTGGGTCTTGATCATGTCGTTGGTCAAAAGGCCCAGGACTGATGCCGGCAGACTGGTCAAGAAGAGCAGGAAGAGCCCCCGGCGGCCGGAAAAATTCAGGGCCGGGTCCGGCTTGATCAGCCCCAGGAACCGTTGCCGGTACAGAAACACCACGGCCAGGATGGCCCCGAGCTGGATGACCACGGAAAAGGTGTCGGCCTTGGGGCCGACAAAGTCCAGGATTTCGCCGGTGATGATCAGGTGGCCGGTGGAGGAGACGGGCAGAAACTCGGTCAGCCCTTCAACTATGCCCATGATGGTCGCTTTGAAAATGGATTCCATTGATCACCCAGTCAGTGTGGCCTCGGGCCACCTTCGTATGAAAATCGTTCCCGGGGTCTGTTCTCGTGTGATAGACGCGGCCCCGGGGCCGGCCGCTTGGAAAGCGGCGGCCTCCTTGAAGACATCCTTAGGTTCGTCCCGGCAGGGCGGCTCTGTCCCAATCCGCCTGTGGACTACCTGAACTCCGGCCGTCTTGCAAGTTCAGTTCCGGTCATGTACCCTGCGCCCAGGTTTTTCAGGGAACGGCTGTTCGCCGTGAAAATACACACACGAGGAGTTGTATGAGCACCATCATGCCCAAAGGGAAAAAGGTTCAGGACGCCCTGAAATGGATCAGCAGTCAGGGCAAAGAGAGAAAGGATGTCAAAAAGCTGGTCCAGGAAGCCGGTTTTCAGTTCAACCTGAACCCCAAAGAGGAGGAGTACCTGCGGCGTCTTTTTGAAAACGGAGAAGAACAGACTGAGCGATGAGCCATCCCAAGCTGCTGAACAGGACCCTCTTCAGGGAGCTTGTTCTGACCTTTGCCCTCTGCCTGACGGTGTTTCTGGTTCTCATCCTGGTGGGCAAGATGCTCAAGCTGAGCCAGGTCCTCTTTGCCCTGGACCTCAACGGGCTGGACATGCTCAAGCTCTTCCTGTACCTGACCCCTTTTTTTCTGATGCTCCTTTTGCCAGTGGCCTGCATGATCGCCATGTTTCTGGCCTTCCAGCGCATGAGTGCGGACAGGGAGCTCATGGCCCTGCGCACGCTCGGGGTCTCCCTGGTCCAGATCATGCCGGCCCCGGTCTTTTTTGTGCTCCTGTGTTCCGGGTTGAGCATCCTGGTTTCTTTTTACGGCATATCCTGGGGCATGGACAACTTTGAGCGGACC
The DNA here is from genome assembly GCA_964403955.1 of uncultured Desulfohalobiaceae bacterium. Classification (GTDB taxonomy): domain Bacteria; phylum Desulfobacterota; class Desulfovibrionia; order Desulfovibrionales; family Desulfothermaceae; genus CAYOID01. The sequence goes on from CAYOID010000003.1 coordinate 29,331, forward strand.
ATGCTCCACCTGGCCAAGACCAAGGCCCAGCTCTCGCTGCGCCCGGGGGTCTTCAACCAGGATTTTCCCGGTTTGACCATCTATACCAACCAGGTCGACCGCGATACAGGACTGATGCACGATGTCTTTGTCCGCGACAGCTCCAGCACCGGATCGGAGGTGAGCATTGTGGCTCCCGAAGGCCAGGTGGTCACAGACAACCAAAAGGGCCGGATCCTCTTTTCCCTCAAGAATGGCCGCATTTACAGACAAAACAACGACAGGATCGGTCTGTTGAGCTTTTCGACCTACAATCTGATCCTCAATCTGGGACGAATGTTCGAGGACATGGATGTCAACAACGACAAGCCCAAATACATGTCCTGGTCTGAGCTGCAGGCAGGCGGAGACAATGACCGGACTGGATCAGACCGGGGAGAGGGCCATGGACGACTGTCCTTAAGGGTGGAGCAGCACAAGAGGCTCGCCCTGGCCGGGGCCTGCATTGTGCTCGGACTGTTCGCCCTTCCTCTGGGGTGGATCTTTGAGGGCTTGAAGAGGCATTACGGGGGCATTCTGGTCCTGACCATGTTTTTTGCCTATTACGGCCTGTTTTCCCTTGGAGTCAGTCTGGGAGAAACCGGGAAGGTGCCCCCTGCGATTTCAGTGTGGGTTCCCAATGTTCTCTTTCTCGGTCTGAGCGCAGGGATGGTCCGGATGGCTGTCCAGGAGAGGGGGGGCTGGCTGCTCAGGTGGGCTGCAGCCCTGAGCGCCCTGACCCGCAAGGCTGTTGGGAAATGACTTCAGGACTCGATTCACTTGTCAGCCCTGCCTCTGGCTACCGTGAGCCGGTTTTGATCATGGCAGAAACTTTCGGGATGGCTCCTCTTACTGCTCCCCTCACTCAGTTCAGTGAGGTTGACCAGTTTGAGCTTCAAAAAATCAGGTACATGGGCACATCGTTCATGAACAACACTCTTCACGGAACTGAGTGAGGGGTTCTTCCTCATGAAATTTCATACGAGTCTGACCAGAGATGTGAAACTGAAGGTCCGGGCATCGTGACCATGACCACCCTGCACAGGTATCTTCTCCGCCAGAATGTGTTCATTGTTGCGGTCTGCCTGCTGACTTGCCTGGGCATCTATCTCCTGGTGGATGTCTTTGACCGCCTGGACAAATTCATGGAGAAAGGGGCCGGCATCGAGACCACCTGTGTCTACTTTTTGGTCAAGATCCCCTTGATCATCTCCCAGATTCTTCCGGCTGTCTTTTTCCTGGCATTGCTGGTGCAGCTCAACATCATGCACAAGGACCGGGAGACCACCGCTCTGGAAGCCGGGGGGGTATCTCCCTCAAAGCTGATTGTGTTCTTCCTCTGCTACGCATTGCTCTGGTGCGGTCTGCAGCTCTTCTTTTCCCAGTTTCTGGGGATCAAGGGGGAGAGAAAGAGTGAGGCCATATGGGACAGTCTGGGCAAGGACAAGACGTCTGAGTCCCCAAAGATTCATGATATCTGGTTCCGGGAAGGACAATCCCTGGTTCATTTGCAGACCCTTTGGCCGGACCGGGAGCGGGGGCATGGGATCACGATCTATTCCCTGACCAAGAGCTTTGGCCGGATCGAGCAGGTGATCAGAGCTGAAGAATTCGAGCTGAGTCATGGGGAATGGGTCTTGCATGCTGTTCGGGAGACCGATCCTCAAGGATTGTCCTCGTCCACCCGGGATAGCCGTGTGGTGCGCTTTGAACAGAATTTGGCCGATTTCGCCACTTTCCAGGATGATGACAATCCAGAGAAGATGTCCCTGTGGGCTCTGGGGACCATGATCGAGCGGCTGCGCAATTCAGGGACCAATGTTCAAGCCCTGGTCACGGCCTGGCACCTGAAGCTGTCCTATGCCTTTTCAATTCTGGTCTTGAGCGCCCTGAGCTTCTTACTGGCCTCCAGGAACCGCAGTCTGTTCTTCAGCCTCACTCTGGGGCTGATGGTCCTGTTTGGTTTCTATTCCCTGCATGTCATGGGCGGAACCCTGGGGGAACGCGGGACCCTTGCCCCCTGGGCAGGAGCCTGGCTGGGCAATGGGGCCGGTCTTGGCCTGGGGCTGGTTTGGCTGAGCCTCAGGCACGGGATGGCAGGTTCAAGATTCAGGTTTCAGCGCAGCCAGAGGCTGTGCTGAAACCTGAACACGTGTGATCAAGTTTCCTGCGAGTCACAGGGCACCCAAGGTGTTTGTGGCTTTATACATCAACGTCTGGTCAAGAGAGTCAGCAATCGGATCAAAGCTCGTCTCCCTGGTCCAGACGTGCGGTCAGGGCGGCCCACAGGGCTTTTTTATTGTAGCCTGTCCTGGCTGAAAAGGGCAGTGGAGCACTGTGGTTCGGAAGGAGGTCTTTCCAGGTCGTGGTGATGGTGTGCCGCCAGGACATTTTGCACTTGTCGATTTTTGTCAATACTGGAATCAATGGGATCTGTGAGGACGACAGAAAGGAGATCATTTCCAGGTCAAGTTTTTGGGGCGGAATTCGACTGTCCACAAGAACAACAACTCCCCTGAGATCAGTGGTGACCTTGAGATAGGCACTCACCAGCCGGGCCCATTGCTGCCTTTCCTGTTTGGAGCGTTTGGCATAGCCGTATCCCGGCAGGTCGACGAGATAGAATCGTTCTGGTGATACCCAGTAATAATTGACACTTCGTGTCTTGCCTGGATTGGAGCTCGTTTTGGCCAGGTTCTTGCGTTCAGCCAGACAGTTGATGAGCGTTGACTTGCCCACGTTGGACCTTCCGGCCAGGGCTATCTGGGGGAAGGGCTCTTCAACCATTTCTTGAGGTGTGTACACGGTTTTGATCAGGGTAAACATGCAGGCCTCTTGACCGGACGGTGGTCCGTTTGGCAACACAGTTCAGCCGCCTCTGGCCGGGCTGAACTGACATAGGAGCTGTTAAAGAATATCAGGTCGATATCTGTCAAAAATTCAACAACAAGGGGATGTGCCGTGAGACAATCACTCGTGTGGCTGGTGTTCGTACTGATGTTGGTGCCCGGCTGTTTCCAGGACAAGAACTCCAGTTTGATCCAGACTCCCAAGGCCCCGGACACCTTTCAAAAGACCAGTGTGGTCAATGTCATGATCAGCCCTGAAACAATTCCTCAGGGAAGTTCCCCCGAGTCTGAACTGTGGTCCAGGGCTTTGGAGGAAGGCATGGCCAAAAACCTGAACTACTGGCTGAACAGAAGGGTTCTCTTTCAAGCTTCGAATCAGACAATGGCCAATCCGGAAACACCTACCTTCTTGGATCGAGAAGGTCAATTTGAGGCTCAAGCCGATGAGTTTACAGGTGTCTACTCCCAGAAGTTTTCTGTAACAGCCCGGTGGAAGCCTGAGCTGACGACAGCCGGAAAGATCAGCCGCCTTGAAGAGGAGAGGAGTATCGGGGGCCAGAACAATTATGCCACAATAGACCTTATGGGAGTCAAGCCCGGTCCGGAAGGGGCCTTTTTTATCGCCGCCCATCCCGAGGAGCACGAGGACGGTTCTGTCTATCTCCGGGCGATTGGTTCGGGACGCATCTTCCGGGTCACCGGCCACAAAGCCCAGGCCATGCTCCTGGAAACAACCCGGGAGCTGGTTGTCGGGGATTTCGTTTTTCTGATCACGACCACGACCAAAGCTCTGCAGCCCGCCCCGGAGGAACCTGAAGTGCAAGTTGAACCTGATGCGGATGAGGTCGTGGTGGAGCCCCGCATGGAGCCGGAGCCTGATCAGGGCCCGGCCGAGCCCAAGTAAGAGCGAAAACTCGGAAGCCGCCGCAAGAATTCAGCGCAGCCGACGGCAGCGCTGAAGAGTGTGCTTTGTGACCACGTAGCAACCTTACTTTTTGCACCAACATCAATGAACCCTCACTGGTCGTTTTGAAGACGCCAGTGCAAAAAGTCCATGCAGCGGTTTTCCCGCCATTAATTGCTGCATGTAACTCCTTGATTCTTATGAATTCTGTATTCTGACTCCTGCGGCTGAATCTTGAGTTTTTGCAGCCGCATCTTGAAAGGTACGACCATGGCTGAGCAACGTTTTTTGATTTTGAACGGTCCCAATCTGGGTCATATCGGCACCCGGCAACCAGAGATATACGGCCATCAATCCCTGCAGGACCTTGAAGCCATCCTGGCCTCCATGTTCGGTCAGCCTCTTCCCTTTGAGCTGTCCTATGCCCAGTCCAACAGCGAGGGAGGAATCATCGACCGGCTCGAAAAGGCCAGGGAAGAGGGCATCACCGGAATGGTCATCAATGCCGGGGCCTACACTCACACCAGTCTGGCCCTGGCCGACTGTCTGGCCTGGATTGGAATTCCCTGCGTCGAGGTCCATTTGAGCAACACCCTGGCCAGGAATGAACCGTTGCGCCACCAAAGTCTGATCGCCAGGCATTGCCTGGGAGTGGTTGCCGGTTTTGGCGTTATGGGGTATGCATTGGCCCTTCAGGGGTTGGTGGATCATGTCCTGGCTGGCGGTGAACGTGTCCAGCCTTCACGTTAGATGCGGCTGCACAAAATGAGGTTGTATGTTTTCAACGTCTGATTTCAAGAACGGGCTGAAAATCGAACTCGACGGCCAGCCTTTCGAGATTCTGGATTTTCAGCACTCCAAAGTCGGCCGGGGAGGGGCCCACGTGCGCACCAAGCTGCGCAACATTCTTTCCGGCACGGTCATGGAGCACACTTTCAGGTCAGGTGAAAAAGTGGCCAAGCCGGACCTGGAAGCCAAAGACATGCAGTACATCTATCGGGATGGCGATGCCTTTGTGTTCATGGACCTGACCACGTACGACCAGATTCATGTTCAGGACAAGGCCCTGGGCAACAAAGGGTCGTTTTTGACCGACGGCCAGGAGGTCAAGGTCTTGACCTACCAGGGAGAAGTCATCGACCTCCAGCTGCCGGCCTCGGTCTTGATGGAGGTTGTGGAGACTGAGCCCGGGGTCAAGGGCGATACGGTTTCCGGAGCTACCAAGCAGGCCACTCTGGAATCAGGGCTGGTGGTCAATGTCCCGCTGTTTGTCGAGACCGGGGAAAAGGTCAAAGTCGACACCCGATCCGGTGAATACCTGGGCCGGGCCTAGGATGATGCCCCTGCACACATTGATTGGGCAACGAACTCGCGCATTGGGTCCATGATCGTGTGCGGTCATTGTGCAAGCCGCAGATCTTTGACGCCAGGCCGGACTGATTTTCCCTCAAGGCGAGCCTTTTGAGAACTCGCAAAAAATCGATCGGTGTCGGGATGGATGGAAACAAGATCGCACGTGAACTGAGCGCCCTGGCCTTCCTTTTTCTGGCCGTTTTTCTGGCCTTGAGCCTGGCAACCTACTCATCCCAGGACCCTTCCCTGAATCAGCACCTGAGCCCTGGATATGAGGTTCAGAACAGGGCCGGTGTTGTCGGGGCCTTTGTCGCAGGCCTGGTGGTGGACCTTTTCGGTCTCGGCTCCTGGGCGCTCCCTCCCCTGGCCCTGTGGCTGGGCTTGTCAACTGTGTTCTCGTCTCTTCGTCTGGACTGGATTCGCTGGTCCGGGCTGGGGCTCATCTTTGTGTGCCTGGTCAGCGGAACCAGCGCATTGCCCCTTGACCTGGGAGGCATTCACGGTGGCGGTCTGCTGGGGGCGGCTCTTACCAGGCTCGGTCAAACCTATTTGCATACCTGGGGCGCCTTTGTGCTCTGGCTGTTCGCCTTCCTGGCCGGCCTGCAGCTCTGGTTCAAGGTGTCCTGGATCAGGACCGGGAGCTCCAGCAGCAAGGCTGTCCTGACTCTGGGCCAGACTCTGAAGGCCTGGTTCCTGGATCTGAAAAAATGGCTCGGCGGCCTGTTTGCAACCAAAGCCCCAAAACCGGCCCCGCAGGCCAAAAAACACTCTGCGCCTTCTCCAGAGCGTTCCCGCCGGACTGCTGCTGCCCCTAGAAAAAACGACCGTCCAGCCAGGAAAGCGGTTCCAGCTGCTCCCGCCCTGGCTGGAAATGTGACTGAACATCCCTACCCCCCTCTTGAGCTTCTGGAGCAGGTCCAGGAGACAGAAGGATTTGTTCAGCCCCAGGAGCTGGACAAGCTGGGAGAGAAGCTCGCCGACTGTTTGCTTGAGTTCGGCATCCAGGGTGAGGTGGTGGATTCCAAGCCCGGTCCGGTGGTGACCATGTTTGAATTCCGGCCCGCTCCAGGAGTCAAGATCAGCCGTATCGCCAACCTGCACGACGATTTGGCCCTGGCCCTGAAGGCCATGGCGGTTCGCATTGAAGCTCCCATTCCGGGCAAGGACATTGTCGGCATCGAAATCCCCAACGCCACTCGCAAGACCGTCTTCTTCAGAGACGTGGTCGAATCCAAGATCTTTCAGGAGTCCAGGCACAAGCTGCCCATGGCTCTTGGCCACGATATCCAGGGCCGTCCCAGGGTGGAAGACCTGGCCAGAATGCCTCATTTGCTGGTGGCCGGGGCCACAGGAGCCGGAAAGAGTGTCTGTCTGAACACCATCATCACCAGCCTGCTCTTGCGGGCAGCGCCTGAAGAGATGCAGCTCCTGCTTCTGGATCCCAAACGGATAGAAATGGCCTCCTACGGTGAGCTGCCCCACCTTGTTCATCCAGTGGTCACGGATATGGAGCTGGCCAAGACCGCTCTTGACTGGGCCGTCCATGAAATGGACCGCCGGTACGAAGCTATGGCTGATTTCAGCGTTCGCAATATCGAAGGCTACAACACCAAGCTCAAGGATCAACACAAAAAAGACCCTGAATCTGTTCAGGAGCTCAAGCCGATGCCCTATCTGGTGGTCATCGTGGATGAGCTGGCTGACCTCATGCTCACTGCCGGCAAAGAGGCAGAAGCCCACATTGTCAGGTTGGCCCAGTTGGCCAGGGCTGCAGGTATTCATCTCATCCTGGCCACTCAGCGGCCTTCCGTGGATGTGGTCACCGGACTGATCAAGGCCAATTTTCCGGCCCGTATCGCCTTTCAAGTCAGTTCAAAGCATGACTCGCGCACTATCCTGGATACTGTGGGTGCTCAGTATCTCCTCGGCCAGGGAGATATGCTCTTCAAGTCGGGGGCCGGAAAGTTGAACCGCATCCATGGTGCCTTTATCAGCGACCAGGACATCACCTCGGTGATCGACTTCTGGAAGCAGAAGAAACCCAGGCCTTCAGACCTTGACCTCAAAGAGTGGAAGACCGAGATGAACCGTGACGGGGTCCAGGGAAATGGCGATGACATCTCTCAAGACCCCCTCTATACGGAGGCGGTGAATATCGTGCTCGATCAGGGCAAGGGCTCGATTTCCATGATACAGCGCCAGATGAGGATCGGATTCAACAGGGCGGCCAGGTTCATCGAGCAGATGGAGAGGGACGGGATCATTGGTCCCCAGGAGGGGAGTAAGCCCCGGACTGTGATGAAATGAATCTTCAGCTGGCTTGTGCAAGCCAGCTGAAGATTCATCTGAGCAGAAGCAACAGGCCTGCAGAAAAACTTTTCTGCAGGCCTGTTGCTTCTGCTTGTTCAAACCAGTTCTTCCTGGAATTGGTTTGAATTGGTTTTAAAAGGTGTCCCTATGGGTGAACTCTTCAATGGCCCTTCGTTTGGGCACTTTGGGGGTCTGAGCCGGATAGCCCAGGGGCATCAGAGTGACCAGCTCGTGAGTCTCAGGGACCTTGAGGATTTCTTTGGCCTTGTCATGGTCGAAAAGCCCGACAACAACTGTCCCCAGGCCGAGGTCATGGGCAGCCAGGCACATGTTCTGGGTGACCAGCCCCAGGTCGAAAAGAAACCAGTCTCCGAACTTGGTGGTCACCTGGCCCTTGTAGTATCCTGAGCTCTTGAGGGTCCCGCATACAGCCAGGAGCACCGGGGCTTCGACAATGGCCTTGGTGGCCGGATTGCCCTTGGCCATGGTGTCCTGGAGCAGAGCTCTGAGATTGGCGTCCTTGACCACAACGATTTCCCAGCACTGCGTATTGGCCCAGGATTGTGACCATTGGGCGGCTTCAAGGATGGTGTTCAGGCTTTCGTCCGGGACCTCCCTGTCTTCAAATTTTCTGACGCTGCGCCGTTCCTTGATGATGTCCATGAGTTCTGTCATACAACCTCCTTGTTGTCGCGGCTGAGAGTGACATTTGAGCCTTGAACAGGGCGATTTACCCCTGGACTCTCAATCAGTAATAAATTATACCATGTTGTCAAGCTGTTTTGCTGGTCGGTCCTGATTGATGACGGCGAAATCTTGGGACACGAGAAAGCTCATCCTGCTCGTGGTGCACATTGAGGCGAGAGATCATAAGGAGTGAAACAATGCAGAAGATCAAGGTGGCCATTGCTGGAGTTGGAAATTGCGCCAGCGCCCTGATTCAGGGAATTTACTTCTACGAGCGCAAATCTGCCGAAGAGGCCATCGGGTTGATGCATCCCACCATTGGGGGCTACGGGCCTTCAGACATCCAGGTGGTGGCTGCTTTTGACATCGACAGGAGAAAGGTGGGCCAAGACCTGTCCGAGGCTGTGTTTGCGCATCCCAACTGCACAACTGTGTTTCAGCCCCAGATTCCAGAGCAGGGGGTGACCGTCCGAATGGGCCCTGTTTTGGACGGTTTTTCCGAGCACATGCAAGGCTACAAGGATGAGAACACTTTTGTGCTTGCAGACGCCCCTGAGCTGAGCAAGGAAGAGGTGGTGCAGACACTCAGGGAAAGCGGGGCCGAGATGCTCCTGAATTATCTTCCGGTAGGTTCTGAACAGGCGGTTCATTTTTACACTGAATGCGCTTTGGAGGCCGGGGTTGGCCTGATCAACAACATGCCGGTGTTCATCGCCAGTGATCCTGCATGGGCCAAGCGGTTCGACGAACGTAATATTCCAATTATCGGGGACGATATCAAATCCCAGATGGGCGCGACCATCATTCACCGGGTGCTGACCGATCTCTTCCGGCGCAGGGGGGTTCCTCTGGAGCGGACCTATCAGTTGAACACCGGTGGAAACACCGATTTCTTGAACATGCTCAACCGCTCCAGACTCCTGTCCAAAAAAGAGTCCAAGACCGAAGCGGTTCAGTCCGTAGCCGGGAAGCGGCTCAAGGACGACGACATCCATGTCGGTCCCAGCGACTACGTGGCCTGGCAGAACGACAACAAGCTGGCTTTCATCCGTATGGAGGGCAAGCTTTTTGGAGATGTGGGCATGGATATCGAGCTGCGTCTTTCGGTGGAAGACTCCCCGAACTCCGGCGGCTGTGCCGTTGACGCCATCCGGTGCCTGAAGCTGGCTCTGGAGCGGGGACAGGGCGGACCGCTGCTTGGCCCGTCCTCCTACTTCATGAAGCATCCACCCGAACAATACACCGATGACGTGGCCTGGCAAAAGACCGAGGATTTCATTCTTGACCAGCCGTGACACCAGGCGGATCACGGCGACCGCCGGCAGATGCCCCCTGGGCCTGGAGGTCCGGGGGCTTTTTTTATCCCCTATCCAGCTGTGCCTCCGGCAAAGCTGGATTATAGTCTTTTGGTTTCACAGAGATAAAAGTGAACAATGCCGGAACTGCCAGAAGTTGAGACCATTGCCCGCTGTCTGAACACTTGCGTGAGCGGACGGGTGATCGCAGGGGTTGAGTGCCGATACCCGGGATGCATCCGGGGGGACGTGAACGCTTACAGGCTGGGGCTTGAAGGACGGCGCATCGAGTCAGTCCACCGCAGGGGCAAGTTGCTGATCATGGATCTCGACCTGGGCCGGCATCTGGTCTTTCACCTCAAGATGACCGGAAAGCTCCTGATGACGTCCTGCGCAAAGGGCGAGGTTGACAAACACACGCACCTTATTTTTAACTTTGCCGACCAGGAAAATCTTGTGTATCAGGATCAGCGCAAGTTCGGCTACAGCGCTCTCCTGTCCGATCAGGAGCTTCGGAACTGGCCGTTCTATGCGTCGCTGGGGCCCGAGCCTCTTGGCCTGGGCACTGAGGAGTTCAAAAAGATATTTCGCAGCACCCGGGCCAGAGTAAAAGCGGTTCTCCTTGACCAGAGCCGCATTGCCGGCATCGGCAACATCTATGCTGATGAAGCCCTGCATTTGGCTGGGATTCACCCTGCAACCCAGTGCAGCTCCTTGTCCGATTCAGGCCTGGAAAGGCTCTGTACCTGTCTGCAAGAGGTCTTGAACAGGGCTCTGGACCTGGGGGGAACGTCGTTTCGGGACTATGTGGATGGTCTGGGACGACCGGGCAGGTATCAGGACGAGTTCAATGTCTACGGCCGGGCCGGGCTGCCCTGCAGGCAGTGTGGCACAGAACTGCAAAAGGTCAGGGTGGCCGGGCGGACCTCGGTCTTCTGCCCTGCATGTCAGCCCAGCCTCTGGCAGGGCTGACATATTTGGGTTTGGACTGAAGAAGAAACCTCTCTTTTGAGCAGGCTGTGTCACCTTGATGCAGCCAATTTGATCAAGAAAGAGACTGATTGAAGCCGAAGAGAAGCGGTTTGGCCTTCCCCAGCAGCCGAGTTTCATACCGGGGCAATCTGAGGCCACCTTGCGAGCACGCAGGTTGAGGTCAAAAAAATGAGAACTGGAGACACACCATGACAGACGGGATGCTTCCCAAGGGATACGAACCCGCAGACGTTGAACAAAAGTGGCTTGCATACTGGAATGAGCAGGAGTCCTTCAAAGCCGACCCGGACAAAGTTGGACAGCCCTATTCCATTGTCATCCCTCCACCGAATGTGACCGGCACCCTGCACATGGGCCATGCCCTGAACCTGACCCTCCAGGACATTCTGTGCCGTCATCAACGGCAAAAGGGGATGAACGTGCTCTGGGTTCCGGGAACCGACCATGCCGGCATCGCCACTCAGAACGTGGTGGAAAAGGCCCTGGCCGAGGAAGGCCGATCCCGGCAGGACCTGGGCCGGGAAGCCTTTGTGGAGCGGGTCTGGGAGTGGAAGCAGGAGTACGGGGACAAGATTCTGAACCAGATCAGCCGCATGGGTGCTTCAGTGGACTGGTCCAGGCTCAGGTTCACCATGGATGACGGCCTGTCCAGGGCGGTACGCGAGGTCTTTGTCCAGCTCTATGAACAGGGTGTCATCTATCAGGACGACTACATCATCAACTGGTGCCCCAGGTGCATGACCGCCCTGGCAGACCTGGAGGTGGACCACGAGGAGCGGCAGGGCGGTCTCTATGAAATCCGCTATTCCGGAGTGGAAGAGAATTTCAGCCTGATCGTGGCCACCACCCGGCCGGAGACCATGCTCGGGGACACTGCAGTGGCCGTGCATCCCGAGGATGATCGCTACAGCTCCCTGGTGGGCAAACACGTCCGGCTGCCTCTGGTAGGCCGGGAGATCCCGGTTGTTGCAGACACGTATGTGGACAGTGAGTTCGGCACCGGATGCTTGAAGATCACCCCGGCCCACGATCCCAATGACTTTGAGCTGGGACAGCGCCACCAGCTGGACAGCGTTCAAGTCATCGACGACACCGGACACATGACTGAGGAGGCCGGGCCGGCCTATGCCGGGATGGATCGCTTTGAGTGCCGCAAGGCTGTGATCAGGGATCTCAAGGCTCAGGACCTCCTTGTCAAGCAGGAGAAATACCTGCACAAGGTGGGACAGTGCTACCGGTGCAAGACCGTTGTGGAGCCCACGATTTCCAAACAGTGGTTCGTGGCCGCCAAAGGCCTGGCTCACAAGGCCAAGGAAGCGGTGGAGACCGATCAGACCTGTATTTTCCCGGCCAACTGGATCAATCTGTATTTCGAATGGCTGAACAACATCAGGGACTGGTGCATTTCCCGGCAGATCTGGTGGGGGCACCGGATTCCGGCCTGGACGTGCACCGGTTGCGGGCAGCTCATCGTGGCCAGGGAGGATCCGGACAGGTGCCCTCAGTGTGGACAAACCGCTCTTGTCCAGGACGAGGATGTGCTGGACACCTGGTTCTCGTCGGCCCTGTGGCCCTTCAGCACCCTGGGGTGGCCGGACAGGACCAGGGACCTCCAGGTCTATTACCCCACCAGCGTTTTGGTGACCGGCTTTGACATCATCTTTTTCTGGGTGGCCAGGATGATGATGATGGGGCTCCACTTCATGGATGAGGTCCCTTTCAAGCACGTCTACATCCACGCGCTGGTCAGGGATGAAGACGGCCGCAAAATGAGCAAGTCCACCGGCAACGTCATCGATCCCTTGCTGATGATCGAACGCTACGGGGCGGATGCCCTGCGTTTCACCCTGACCGCCTTTGCAGCCATGGGCCGGGACATCAAGCTCTCCGAGTCCAGGATTGAAGGCTACAAGCACTTCATCAACAAGATCTGGAATGCAGCCCGTTTTGTGATCATGAACCTGGAGCAGGGGGTCCCAGCCCTGGATGCCCGGCAGGCGACAGGTTTCAGCCACCGCTTTATTCTGCACGATATCGAGCGGCTCAAGCAGGAGGTGGCCCGGTCCCTGGACGAGTACCAGTTCAATGAGGCGGCCCAGTCCCTGTATCAATTCGTGTGGCACACCTATTGCGACTGGTATCTGGAGATGGTCAAGCCGGATCTTTTCAGCTCCGATCCCCAGGCCAGGGCAGCTGCGCAGGCCTGTCTGTCCACGACCTTTCAGGAGGTGATCACCCTGCTCCATCCTTTCGTACCCTTTGTCAGCCAGGAAATCTGGAGCAGACTCCCGGATACGGACCAGGAGGACCTTTCCAGGGTGGCTTTCCCCGCTTCCCGCCCGGAATGCGTCGACCTTCAGCTGGACGAAGAGATGGCTCTTTTCCAGGAGATCGTGATCAGCGTGCGCAATATCCGCAGTGAACTGAACATCAATCCCGGACAGAAAGTGAATCTCCTGGTCAGGGCCAATGGGCCCAGGGCCGAGTTCATCCAGGGCATGCAGGACATCATTCGTCAGCTGGCGCGAATCGAGGACATCTCTGTCAGCATGGACCTCACTCCGCCCAAGGCCTCTGCCAGTGCGGTGGTCAAGGGTTCGGAGCTCTTTGTTCCCCTGGAAGGGGTGGTCGATTTCAAGGCCGAGCTGGAGCGGCTGGGCAAGCAGCTGACCAAGCTGGAAAAAGACTTCAACTCTGTCCAATCCAAGCTGAGCAACGAGAACTTTGTGGCCAAGGCTCCGGACGAGGTGGTCAACAAGGAACGCAAGCGGCTCCAGGAGATGCAGGAGACCATGTCCACGTTGACTGAATTGCGGGACAGGTTCAAAACCTATGTATAGATTTCATTCGGAAGCTCGCATGAAACCTCTCTTTCGGCATTTTTTCCCTCCATTCTCAACCTTTCAATATTCAGCTTTGCCTCTGGCAAAGCTGAATTCTGACAAAGGCTTGCCCATATGAGCTGCGTGTATCTGCTCGGGGCCGGGCCCGGAGATCCCGGTCTGCTGACTCTCAAGGCCAGGGACATCCTGTCCCGGGCCGATGTGGTGGTCTATGACTATCTGGCCAATGCAGCCTTTCTCGATTTTTGCCGTGCCGATGCCGAGCTCATCTACGTGGGCAAAAAGGGCGGAGAGCACACCATGGGGCAGGCGGACATCAACGCCCTTTTGGTGTCCAGGGCCAAAGCCGGGTTGACCGTGGCCCGACTCAAAGGCGGCGACCCATACGTGTTCGGCCGCGGGGCCGAAGAAGCCGAGGAGCTGCTGGAGGCTGGAGCAGACGTCGAAGTGGTTCCAGGAGTGACCTCGGCTGTGGCTGCCCCGGCCTATGCCGGAATTCCTCTGACTCACCGCAAGTACGCTTCATCAGTCAGCTTCATCACCGGGCATGAAGATCCTGGCAAGGAATCCAGCGTTCACAACTGGGAGGCCCTGGCTGCCGGAACCAGCACCCTGGTTTTCTTCATGGGGGTCAAGAACCTGGAATGGATCTGCTCCAGCCTGATCAAGGCCGGGATGGACCCCGCACGACCCGCAGCCCTGGTCCGGTGGGGGACGACGTGTGAGCAGACCGCCCTGACCGGAACGGTGTCCACCATTGTGGATCTGGCCAGGCAGCAGGCCTTTCGGCCCCCGGCCCTTCTGGTTGTCGGTGAAGTGGTCACCCTCCGGGATAAATTGAACTGGTTCGAGAAACGGCCGTTGCTCGGCCGCGGCGTGGTGGTGACCAGGGCCAGGGAGCAAGCCAGCGACCTGGTGCAGCTCCTGCAGGACCAAGGGGCCTGCTGCTATCAGTTCCCGACCATCGCCATCCGGCCTCTGGCCGATTCCGGCCCGGTTCAGGAGGCTGTCCGGCATCTGCGCGAGGTCCACTGGCTGGTCTTCACCTCGGTCAATGGAGTGGGCTTTTTCTGGGAGCAACTGGAGCTGGCCGGGCTGGACTCCAGGGCTCTGGGAACCTGCAGAGTGGCAGCCATCGGCCCGGCCACCGCCGAGGCGATCCGCCGCAAAGGGATCAATCCGGACTTTGTCCCGGACAGGTATGTGGCTGAGTCTGTGGTCCAGGGCTTGCTGGCTCTGGGAGTTGAGGGCAAAGAAGTGCTCATTCCCAGGGCGGAAACGGCCAGGGAAGTCTTGCCCGAGGAGCTGCACACAGCCGGGGCCAGGGTCAGGGTCTTGCCGGTCTACAGGACGGTGTTGGCTGAAGAGAGCGCCGGGCCCATACTATCGGCCATGGACCAGGGCAAAATCGACTTCGTGACCTTCACCAGCTCATCCACGGTGACCAATTTCTTTTCCCTGCTCGCTCCGGAGCAGCTTCAGCCCCACGTCAAGTCCGGCAGAGTCAGGCTGGCCTGCATCGGACCGATCACGGCCCGGACCTTGGAAACTTTTGGCTATCAGGCCGACATCGTGCCGGAGAGCTATACCATCCCGGCCCTGGCTCAGGCCCTGGAAGATGCGGCTGCGAAAAAATCAAGAACCAGCTGAGAGGATTCAATCAGCGCAGCCTCTGGCTGCGCTGAATATTTGGGTTTGGACTGAAGAAGGAACCTCTCTTTTGCGTAGGCTATGCCACCTTGATGCAGCCAGTTTGATCAAAGAAGAAACTTGACTCCAAAATCACGTTCATATGAGGCAAAGCTCAATTCCCGCATGATGATGTTCAAAGAGAAACGCGAAGGCACTGGCAGATGACACTGTCCATAGGAGTTCTCCTGTCCGGAAGCGGGACCAACCTGCAGGCCATCATCGATCGCATCGAAGAGGGGACCCTGGATGCCCGGATCGTGATCGTTATCTCCAATATCCCGGGGGCAAAAGGCCTTGACCGGGCCAGAAAGCACGGCCTGCAGACCCGGGTGATCCCCCACCGAGACTCTGCCTCCAGGCAAGAGCACGATGCAGCCTTGATCACCTGTCTGCGCCAGCACGGCGTCCAGGCGGTCTGCCTGGCCGGATACATGCGCCTGCTCAGCCCTGATTTCGTCCAGGCCTTCCCCAGGCGAATCCTGAACATCCATCCTTCCCTGCTTCCCGCCTTCAAGGGCGTCCATGCCCAGAAGCAGGCAGCCGACTATGGGGTTCTGATAGCCGGGGCCACGGTCCATTTTGTGGACGAGCATCTGGACCACGGCCCGATCATCATCCAGGGGGCCCTGCCCGTGAGCCCGGCTGAATCAGGAGACGACCTGGCGGCACGGATCCTGGCCGTCGAACACCGCATCTACCCCCAGGCCCTTCAATGGCTGGCCCGGGATCGGCTGAAGATCGACCAGGGCAGGGTCGTTCTCGGCTTACAAGGGCTGGAAGGACGTTTTCCCGCGGTTCATGATCAATTTTGCATCAGCCCGGGTCTGGAAAAGGGCTTTTGAGCTTCGTTTGCGCATGCCTTTTCCATGAAAGAGAAGGTGTTAGACTTGTAATCAAATTGTGACAATCCCGAGATACAGCCGTGACACATGCCTCGTATGTTTCTTCCTGTTTGTCGGAATGATGAAAGAAAACAACAGGAGGTATGAAAGATGAAGAAAGTCTTACGCATGTCTGCAGTTCTTGCCGGTTTGGTCTTTCTGATCATGGGCACGGCCCAGGCCCGGGATCAGATCAGAATTGTGGGATCCAGCACAGTCTATCCTTTTGCCAGCTACGTGACCGAAGAGCTGGGGGCCACGACCAAGTATCCGACACCGGTCATCGAGTCCACCGGCTCTGGTGGCGGAATCAAGCTCTTTTCTGAAGGAGTTGGGCTGAACACTCCTGATCTGTCGAACGCGTCCCGGAGAATGAAGCCCAGCGAGTTCGAGCGCTGCATGTCCAACGGGGTGACCGAGATCCACGAAGTCATGATCGGCGCAGATGGAATTTCCATCTGTGAAAATGCCGCCAACCCAGGCATGGATTTGACTCTGGAGGAGATCACCATGGCTGTAGCAGCCCAGGTGCCTCAGGACGGAAAGCTTGTGGACAATCCGTACACCCGCTGGAATCAGATCAATCCCAATCTTCCCAGCCGGAAAATCCTGGTCTTCGGCCCCCCAACCACCTCTGGAACCAGGGATGCCTTTGAAGAGCTGGTCATGGAAGCAGCAAGCAAAAACATGGATGCTTACGGCGGCAAGTACAGCAAGATCCGCGAAGACGGGGTTTATGTCCCTGCTGGCGAGAACGACAACCTCATTGTGCAGCGCTTGGCCAAGGACAATGACGCTCTGGGCATTTTCGGGTACAGCTTCTTGGACAACAACCGGGACAAAATCCAGGCCGTGACCATCAAAGGTATCGCTCCAAATGCCGACACAATCTCTTCTGGCCAGTATCCGGTGGCTCGGTCCCTGTACTTCTACGTCAAAATGGACCATGTGGGCAAGGTTCCGGGCATGGAAGAGTACGTGAACCTGTTCCTGAGCGAAAAAATGATCGGCGACTATGGCCATCTCAAGGAAGAGGGTCTGATCCCTCTGCCTAAAGAACAGCGGGACAAGGCCCGCGCGGCATGGAAAAACCGGACCCTGCTGACTCTTGAAGATCTCAAGTAAGCTGGCGACACGATGACGGATGCGGTCCGCAAGGCTGCCAGAAACGGGTAAGGCCTTGCGGACTGATTTTTTTGTTCCAAAAGACGTTAGGGCCACTTTCACAGACGCCAGTGCAAAAAGTCCAAGTCACGGTTCCCCGGCGTCACTTTTTTTCTGTAACTCTTTGATTATTCTGGATTCTGTATTCTGACTTCTGCGGCTGGATCTTGAGTTTTTACAGCCGCACCTTTCATACGAGACGAGAACAGTCACAGGCTATGCTATGCGATTGATTCCAGAAACCTTTCTTTGCGGCTTTTCGTACCAAAGTGCCAACGGCAGGACTGACAGGGGCGCAGCGACGTGAGCATGAGCTACCTCATTCTCCTTTTGGGCGGCGGGCTGCTGCCCCTCGGCTGGATGGCGTATTCTCTGGGCAGCCGGAAAGCCAAGCGTTTGGCCACCCGGGAAGAAAGACTGCACTCCCAGCCAGGATTTTACGGCTGGTACGTGTGCATCTGGATGATCCTGCCCCCCATACTGGCCTCTGTAGGGTTTGCCATTCTGCACCTGCTGCAGATCATGACCGTGCCCTTTCCCATGCTGGCAACAACCTGGCTGGCCCTGGGCGCCGCCGGGCTGACCCTGTCCCTGAAAGCTGTGCAGCCCAGCCTGCGGGCCAGAATGCGGGTGGAAGGCTTTGCCCGCCTGCTGCTTCTTCTGGCTGCAGTGATTTCAATTCTGACCACGATCGGGATTGTGCTCTCAGTCATTTTTGAGGCCATCAAGTTCTTCAACATGGTCAGCATCTGGGAGTTTCTGACCGGCACCACCTGGTCTCCCGGCTCGGCTTTCCTGGAAGGAGCCGGGCGGGCCGGCGAAGAAATGTCCAAACCGCAGTTCGGTTCAGTGCCCATTTTTGCCGGGACCTTCATGATCACCTTCATCGCCATGTGCGTGGCTGTTCCGGTAGGACTCCTCTCGGCCATTTTCATGTCCGAGTACGCCTCGAGCCTTGTTCGCGGTTGGGCCAAGCCGATCCTTGAAATCCTGGCCGGCATCCCCACAGTGGTTTACGGGTATTTTGCAGCCATCACGGTCAGCCCAATTGTGGTCAATCTGGCGGGATCACTGGGTCTGGAGGCAGACTACACCAACGCCTTGACCCCGGGCCTGGTCATGGGGGTGATGATCATTCCCTTTATCTCCTCACTTTCCGACGACATCATCAACGCCATACCGCAGAGTCTGCGCGAAGGCTCCTATGCCCTGGGAACCACCAAGGCAGAGACTATTCAGAAGATCGTGCTCCCTGCCGCCCTTCCCGGGATCATTTCCGCTTTTCTTCTCGGCGTGTCCAGAGCCCTGGGGGAAACCATGATCGTGGTCATGGCCGCCGGGCTGCGCCCAAATCTGACCTGGAACCCTCTGGAGGGCATGACGACCGTCACCGTGCGCATTGTGGACGCCTTGACCGGGGATCTGGCCTTTGACAGCGCTGAGACCCTTTCAGCTTTCGCTCTCGGCTTGGCGCTCCTCGTGGTCACCCTGGTCTTGAACCTCATCTCCACCATTGTCATCCGGCGCTTCAAGCAGCAGTACGAGCTTTGATGGGCCAACGATCCTCATCACCCCGGCCTCAAGAGTGATGGACTGTACAGCGTTTGATATGAGATACAAGGAATCCAGAAGCGAGTTTCAGCTTGGCCAGGGGCAAAGCTGAAAAGGAAACCATGATGAAAACTTTGTCTGCAGACCAGCACACCAGGCTGACCCGGAAACGCTACAGGAAAGAGAAGCGCTTCAAGATCACCTGCTTTTTGGCCCTGTTGCTGGCCTGTCTCTTTTTGGCCCTCTTTTTGATCGATATTGTGGCCAAAGGTTTTCCAGCCTTTCGGCAGGCAGAAATCCTGGTCGAAGTGGCCTACAACGAAGAAAGCCGGGAGATCCCTCAGCTTGCTGTAGCCGAAGAGGTGCGATCCATCGTCAGCCGGGGCTGGCTCAGGCTGCTGCCCCGGAAAATGAATGAAAATCCCGAGCTCATGGACACCACCCAGGAGATGTGGATCGTGGCCAAAGGCGAGGCTGACCAGTACCTGAAAGGAAAGCCCAATAGCCTCAAACCAAAAGAGGTTGCAACTCTTGACCAGCTGAAGTCTGAAGGCCGGACCCGCCTCGTTTTCAACTCCTATTTTTTCACCAATGGTGACTCAAAGCTGCCCGAAATTTCCGGGATCCTGTCAGCTGCCATCGGGTCGATTTATGTCCTGTTTCTGACCATTTTGTTCAGCTTCCCTGTCGGGGTCCTCACAGCGGTGTACCTTGAGGAGTTTGCTCCAGACAACTGGATGACCAGGACCATCGAAGTCAACATCAACAATCTGGCGGCCATTCCGTCAATCCTGTACGGCCTGCTCGGCCTGGCCATCTTCATCAACACCCTGGGAGTTCCACGCTCTTCGGCCCTGGCCGGAGGCCTGACCCTGGGACTGATGAGCCTGCCGGTGATCATCATCAGCGCCCGTGCGGCCATACGGGCTGTCCCGGATTCCATCCGGGAGGCGGCCATCGGTGTCGGAGCTTCCAGGCTGCAGATGGTGGTTCACCACGTACTGCCCCTGTCCCTGCCCGGAATTCTGACCGGGTCGATCATCGCCCTGGCCCAGGCCATGGGAGAAACAGCCCCGCTGCTCATAGTGGGCATGATGGCCTTTATCCCGGATGCCCCAAGCGGAATCACCGATGCCTCAACTGTCCTGCCCGCCCAGATTTATACCTGGTCATCGGCGGCCCTGAGGCCCTACGCCGAGAGAACAGCTGCAGCCATCATCGTTCTGCTCTTCGTCTTAATTCTTTTGAACACGACAGCAGTGCTGCTCCGCAAACGTTTCGAACGCCGCTGGTAGGTAGGCTCATGGATTCACAAGCAACACTGCTTATCGTGGAAGACGAAAGAGATATCCTCAACCTGCTCAACTACCATTTCCAGAGCCAGGGTTACTCCACCCAGGCGGTTCAGGATGGTGAGCAGGCCCTGAAGATCCTGAGGCATTCCATACCTGACCTCATTCTTCTGGACATCATGCTCCCCGGGATGAGCGGGATGGAGGTCTGCCAGCAGATCAAGAGCCGAAAGGAGACCAAACACATTCCAATCATCATGCTCACGGCCAAAGGGGAGGAAGCAGACCGGATATCCGGTCTGGAATGCGGTGCCGATGATTACGTGGTCAAGCCCTTCAGCCCCAAGGAACTGCTGCTGCGGGTCCAGGCCGTCCTGCGTCGGGGGGCCAAGAATGAGGGCAGTGATGAAGTCTGGGAAAAGAGCGGGCTGAGGATCGAGTTCGACTCCTTTCGAGTCCTGATCCAGGGTCAGGAGGTGGAGCTGACCGCCACGGAGTTTCACTTGCTGTCAGCGCTGGTCGGGTCGGAAGGGCGGGTCCTGAGCCGGGAACACCTTCTGGACGTTGTCTGGGGTTACGAGTTCGTCGGCTACGCCAGAACCGTGGACACCCACATGCATCGGCTGCGGCAGAAGCTGGGGAGGTATGCCGAGTGGATTCAGACTGTCCGCGGAGTGGGTTATCGACTGACATCCTTTGATCTGGAGTGACTGTGTCCAGGGCAGTCAGCCCTGCCTCTGGCAGGGCTGACCTATATCTTTTTGATTTTTATGAATAAAAGCTGATTTCAATGAGTCATAGCCTTGGGGTTCAATCTGCCAGTTTGATCAACAAAGAAACTGACATGGCCGGACCTGATTCGATGATTGTTTTGAAGCCGAAGAGAAGCGGTTTGGCCTTCCGCAGCAACTGAGTTTCATACGAGCTTTTCCGGAAAAGAGTGAACGCGAATGAAATTTCAAAACCGTTTCCTGCTGGCGTTTATCCTGCTCGTGACCGTTGCCTTGGTCGTGCCTTCGTTTGTTGTCAAAAACGAGACCCGCAAGGTCCTGCTTCAGGAGGCCAAAGACCAGGCCAGACGCCAACTGGAGCACACCAGATGGCTCTTTGACAACGAGCTGCGCTTTCAGGGCCCCATGGGCCTGCATGAATGGCTCAAAGCCGCTGCCAAGCATCTCAACCTTCGATTGACCTACATTGCTGAAGACGGACGGGTGATCGCTGACTCGAGCGTGGCCTACAGAGATGTGGGCACCATGGACAATCACAGTGATCGGCCTGAGGTTCAGGCCGCCATGGGAGGCGAAGACATAGGATGGTCTGTCCGTTACAGCTCCACAGTCCAGACTGAGTTCATCTATGCGGCTGTCAAGGTCGTCCCTCCAGCCGAGCTGCCGCCAGGGTTTCTCAGAGTGGCCGTGCCGTTCACCCAGGTTGAGCAAAAGATGGCGGGAATGAACTCCCTCTGGGCCGGGGGAATCCTTGGCTGTTTCTTTGTGGCTGGCCTTTTGAGCTGGCTGCTTTCCAGACAGCTCAGCAGGGATATTGGAAAGCTGAGCCAGGCGGCTGAAGATATCGGTCAGGGCAGGTTGGAAAGACGGGTTGAGTCCGCTTCAAGCCCGGACTTTCTGCCTCTGGTGCGCAGCGTGAACAAAATGGCCAAAAAGGTCCAGTCTGACCTGGAGATCATCAGGGAGCAGAAGAACGAGCTTGAGGCCATCCTGAACGGAATGCAGGAAGGGGTTCTGGTCTTGAACAGTCAGGGCAAGGCAGACAAATTCAATCAGTCTTTTCTGCATATTTCCAACCTCAAGAATGCCCTCCAGGGCCGGGAGCCCATCGAGCTCATCCGCAGCACTGAGCTCCAAGACCTCTGTTCCAGGGTGGTCAGAGACCACCAGGCCCGGGGTCCAGAGACGATACTCATCCAAATTCCCAAAAAACAGTTCTTCCAGGTCACGGTCCTGCCGGTGTGGGTCAAAGAGCACCAGGAAAGAGAGGTCATCGTTGTCTTTCATGACATCACTGAGCTGAAGAGACTGGAAGAGGTCCGCAAGGATTTTGTGGCCAACGTTTCCCATGAGCTGCGGACCCCCCTGACCTCGATCAAAGGGTATGCAGAGACATTGTCTCTGGCTCAAACTGTTGACCCGGACACTGTCCGTTCCTTCATGGAGGTCATCCTCAAGAACGCCAATGCCATGAACGACATGCTGAGCGAGCTTTTGCAGCTGGCCCGACTTGAATCCATGGAGCCCGGCAAGGTCTTGAAGCCGGTCAATGTGGCCTCAGCCCTGGAATCGGCCTGGCAGATCTGTGCGCCCCTGGCCCGGGACAAAGGCGTTGAGCTCAAACCCGACCTTCCGGAAAAGCAGGTTACGGTCATGTCCGACTTTGATCAGCTGGTTCAGGTGTTGGTCAACCTTCTTGAAAACGCGGTCAAGTTCAGCCCTGACAGTGGTCATATCCGTGTCTTTGCTGCTGAAAAAGATCAGGAATGGGTCGTGTCCATTCAGGACGAGGGGCCGGGTGTCCCGGCCTCGATTCAGGACCGGATTTTCGAACGTTTCTTCAGGGGAGAAACCGACTCAGCAACCCACAAAGCCCAGGGGACCGGACTTGGACTGTCCATCTGCAGACACATTCTCAAGAACCAGCATGGGCAAATCTGGGTTCAGAGCCCTGCAGACAACCTGGTCAACGGATCCGTCTTTTCCTTCAGCTTGAAAAAAACATGACACTTACCGAGGTTGGAGAATGCCCACCCAGATAAAAATGGAGACCCGGTCTCTGGACTTTTTTTACGAAGACTTCAATGCCCTCAAGCAGGTCAGCATCGAGTTCTACGCCAACCAGGTCACGGCGCTGATTGGACCCTCAGGTTGTGGAAAGAGCACCTATCTGAGGTGTCTGAACCGCATGAATGACCTCATCAAGGGGACCCGGGTGAATGGGTCCATCTTTCTGGACAATAACGACATCTTTGCTGCCGACATGGATGTCGTGGAGCTGAGGCGGAGAGTGGGGATGGTTTTCCAGAAGCCCAACCCCTTTCCCAAGAGCATTTATGAAAATGTGGCCTATGCACCCAGAATCCACGGCCTGGCCCGCAAAGGAAGCGAGATGGACGAGCTGGTTGAGGACTCCCTGATCAAGGCCGGTCTATGGGATGAGGTCGGCCATCGATTGAGCATGCCGGCCACATCCCTTTCAGGGGGGCAGCAGCAGCGCCTGTGCATTGCCCGGGCCCTGGCCATGGAGCCCGAGGTCATGCTCATGGACGAACCAGCCTCGGCCCTGGACCCTATCGCGACCCAGAAGATCGAAGACCTCATCTATGAGCTGAAAAACAGGCTGACCATCATCATTGTCACTCACAACATGCAGCAGGCCGCCAGGGTCTCTGACCGGACAGCATTTTTCTACATGGGAGAATTGATCGAAATTGACGATACGGATAAGATCTTCACCAGACCAAACCAGAAACAGACCGAAGAATACATCACCGGCCGATTCGGATAAGGTCCTCGGGCTGCGCGACAGGCGGCCCGCCTGCAAGGAGTGTTGTTTTTCAGTTTCGCAGGAGAAAACTCATCTATGGAAACGCATTTCCAACATGCTCTGGAAAAACTCGAAGTCGATATCATGAAGATGTTTGCCCTGGCGGACAGGGCCCTGGAAAAATCGATTCAAGCCCTGATCAATCGCGATGACGAGCTTGCCGAGCAGGTTCTCGATGGGGACCAGGACATCAACGAGCTTGAAGTCAAGCTCGAAGAGTCCATCTTGCACATCCTGGCCCTGTGGCAGCCTGTGGCTCGAGATTTGAGATACATCATGGGCTGTTCCAAGATCATCACCGATCTGGAGCGGGTCGGTGACCAGGCCACGAATGTGGCCGAGCGGGCGATCATGCTCAACCAAAAGTCCCGCTTGAGCTTCATGAACGCCATACAATCTCTGGCCGATGTGAGCCTGGACATGTTTCGCAGCTCCATCAGCGCCTTTGCCAACCTGGATTGCGAAACCGCCGGGGCTGTGTGCCGCAAGGACAACACCGCAGATGAATTGAACATCAAGATCATCCGCAGCCTCATTGACTACATGAGCAATGAGAGCATCATCGTCGAGCGGGCCGTGCATTCGATCATTGTGGCCAACTCCCTGGAACGGGTGGGGGACTTGTCCACGAACATTGCCGAAAATGTCTATTTCATTGTTGAAGGCATCAATGTCAAGCATTCAGATCACTTCGACAAGCGTTGCCTTTGAATCTTTCAGCCGATGGCCTGCTTTCATGCCCGGGCCCAGGTACTGAAGGGAAGTTGTGTGACCTGTCGTCTCGAATGGCGGGCTGTTTGGCTGTACCAGGTAATCATTGCCAGCAGGAGTGGACCATGAGCGAGAAAAAGAGATATGAAATGAGCATGAGCAAAGATC
Organism: uncultured Desulfohalobiaceae bacterium; assembly: GCA_964403955.1. GTDB lineage: Bacteria > Desulfobacterota > Desulfovibrionia > Desulfovibrionales > Desulfothermaceae > CAYOID01. The sequence continues at coordinate 53,603 of CAYOID010000003.1, forward strand.
AGGCCGCGCACTTTCTCCGTTCCGTAGCCGACTGCATCGAAAATGAGCAGACTGCCATACACGGCTATGACATCAACCTGTCCGACTTCTCGAAGCTCAAAATGAGCTTGAAGAAATTTTCCGACCTCATGAACATCAAGCTGAAAATCAAGTTCGTCAGCCCCGAAGACCTGGAAGAGGATGATGAATTCGAAGAGGACAAGTACTCCAAGCTCAAGAAGCGGATGGAGGTCTACTTTGTTGATCTCTTGAAGAGCCTGGATGAGGATCAGATCCCCTCCAGAGAGATTGTGTCCGTTTTCCTGCGCGACTCCGAGCACATGCTTTCCTTTCCAGGCTATGGCGACGAGTTCTATCAGGAGTATCGTCAGGCCTGCCAGGCCTTTGAACAGGCCTACGAACAGGAGGACCTGTCCAGGCTCAAGGACTGTGCGCAGTTGCTGAAGACCCTCAAGAACAGGTGCCATGACGTTCACAAGTAAAGGTGGTCCCCCAAATGGTCGCGATTCTGAAGAAACAGCCGCAATGCCCATCGCTCTTCACCCAGCCGATTGCAGAAGAGCCTACAGATGAGGATCAGCTGCTCTTCTCTGCCCTGGTCAGCACCGACCTGACACAGGAGCAGATCATCAGGATCGCATCCCCTGAAGAGCAGTATCCCCGCCAGAAGGACGTCCTGGCTGTTCACTGGCATCCTGAGTTCGTCCCTCTTGAGCTGTGCCTTTCCAGGGTGGAGGCCATGTATCCCTACCGGGAAAGGGAGCTGATCATTCCCACCCAGCACAATGTGCTCATGAGCTGGAAAGGGTTCAGCGGGGTGGAGGTGGATTGCTACTCCAGGGCCTTTGATCAGAAAGTGCAGCTGCTCCTGCATTTCAAGGAGGCCAACCTCAAAGAGGCCGGCATCCTTTTCTCCATGCTCGAACATACCAGGAGGTACCGGGCCTCCCAGCTCTTTGACTTCATCGAGACCATTGCTGCCCCGAAGCAGGCCAGGCTAGAAGCCGCGGCCAGGGAGACCGGCGCGGATCAGGACCTGATCAGGTTTGTGCAGATCGTGGTCCGCAAAGTCAAAACCCTCCTGGATGAGCATCTGGACTCGGTGCCCGAAGACATGCGCAAGAACAAGCTGCTGCGCAATTTTTTTTACGGGCTGCGCCCGGTTTACGGCCCCCAGGTCATCGATCGAGCCCTGGCTTTCTTGAAGAGCGTCAAGCAGACTGTGAAGGCCAATTTTCCCCTGCGCTACTTTTACCGGACCTCAGAGATCATTGAAGAGGCGCGTCAGCACTCAGCCGGGATCGTGGTCCCGCATCCAGAACAGTTCTGGCCCATTCTCCTGGCTGAATACGATGTGGACGGCTATGAAGTCTGGAATCCCCAGTCGCAGCGCTATACCGATTTTTTGATCTCGGTTGTCAATCAAAAGAATCAGGAACGGGGGTCCAGCACAAGGACGCTTCTGATCTTCATGGGCGACGACACGCACATGGGCGAAAAGATCAACGTGCCCGAGGCCCAGGATCCGGACAAAGCTTCCAGGGAAATCGGCCTTCAGCCTGCCTGGGACGATCTGTCCATTCAGAAAAGGCTCATCAAGGCTCAGGTGAGCCGCAGGAGCATCATTGATGAGTACATGTCCCGTTTGGAGGGATAGAAGGTGGGGCTGCAAAATAGTGAAGCTGAAGAGAAGCTGTCTGGCCTTTCACAACAGGTTCATACGAGAGCACGTGATTTTTTCAACTTTTTCACCAACACCTTGAAGGCGAAATTGCACAAAGTTCCTTTCCCCCGCACGCTGCTCATGATCTCTTAAGGCTGGACCATGCTCACCTTTGGCTCACTCTACCATAAATTCCAATTTTTGCTCCTTGAGGTCAGGAATCACGCCTGTCAAACGTTCGATTACCTGAACGATCCCACCCCTGAGCTCTTTCAGGCTATTGCCTCCAAGGACGATTCCATCGACAACCTGCGCAACGTTGTCGAAAATGAATGCTTTGAAAAGATTCTCTCCTCCTCCAATGGCAGCCTGTCCAAACAGGGCATCAACACCATCAGGGCTATCCAGACCATTGCCGTCAACCTGGAGAGGATTGCAGACTTTTGCGTGAACATCGTCCGTCAGGTCCATTATCTCACAGACACCAAATTTCTGTACTCCTTCAACTATGAAGACATGCTGACCGAAATCCTGGATACCCTGGCTGAGATTGATCCTGCAGTGCAACAGAAAGAGCTCTCCAAGGCTTTGACCATTTGCCGGGCCGAGAACAATCTGGACAAGATGTACAAGGTCCATTTCGATCGGGTCATGGCTGAACTGCAGAAAGGCCCTCCAGACCCCGGAAACTACATGACCATTCTCTTCATCGTCCGATACCTGGAACGTATTGGGGACAGCCTGCTGAACATCGGCGAGGCCGTCCTGTTCATCATCATGGGCGAGAAAATCAAGATCAACCAGTTCCAGGCCCTGCAGCAGACTCTGAATCAGTCAGGACTGCAGACCTCTTTTTCAGATGTGGATGTGCAATTCATCTGGGGCAGCCGCTCCGGTTGCAGAATCGGCCGTGTTGAGGACAAAAAGGAGCGCTTTCAGGTCCGGGATTCCATCTTCAAGGAAGGGTCCAGGCAAAAGATCCTGGAGGAGAAAGAGAACCTGATCCGCTGGGAAAAGACTTTTCCCGGGCTGGTTCCCAAGATCTTCAGCTTTTACGAACACGACACCGACGATCAGGCGTCCATGCTTGTAGAGCTCCTGCCAGGCTGCACCCTGGACGAAGCTGTGTTGACCACGGATTGGGACACCCTGCTCAACGCAGCCTTCATTCTGGAAGAGACCTTGAAGGAAGTCTGGACTTCGACCAAAAATGTCGAGCCGGTGCACACCAACTTCATGTCGCAGCTCGCCGAGCGTCTGGGTACCGTCAGGCAGGTTCATCCCGGTTTTGAGCGCCCGAGATCCAAGAACGGTTCACATAAGGTCATGAGCACCCAAGAGCTCATTGCCCGGTGCACGGACATTGAACGTGAGTTCACAGCCCCTTTTTCTGTATTGATTCACGGGGATTTCAACATCAACAACCTGGTCTACAATCATGCCAGACAGAAAATACATTTTATAGATGTTCATCGTTCCAGATTTTTCGACTATGTCCAGGATGTGTCAGTCTTTCTGGTCTCCAATTATCGAATCCCGATTTTTGAAAAAGACCTGCGGGAACGCTTGAACTGGATGATCCAGCGAATGTTTTTGTTTGCCAGGTCATTTGCCAGGGATCACGGCGATCTGCTCTTTGAAGCCCGTTTGGCCCTGGCTGTTGCCCGCTCGCTGTTCACCTCCACCAGGTTCGAGCTGGATCCGGCCTTCTCCAGGGATATGTTCCTGCGGGCCCACTCCTTTCTGGAAAAGGTGGCCAAGCATCAACCCAAGCCCTGGACGCAGTTCTCCTTTCCGATCAACTCACTACGAACTTCGCACCTGATATGAAAATTGGCGTGATTGGCACTCATGGGGGCTGGTCGTCTGAATACCTGGCCGACACAGTGGGGGACAGGACAGGATTCCGCCTGCTTGTGGACATGGCAGACGTTCGTCTCGACCTCGGAGCCGGCCGCGTGTGGCATGATCAGACAGACCTCTGCAGCCTGGACGGACTGATCATCAAGAAGATCGGGGCCCGTTACTCTCCTGACCTCCTGGACAGGCTGGAGATACTTCGGTTTGTGCAGGAACAGGGGGTGAAGGTCTTTTCTTCGCCTTTGAACATCATGCGGGTCCTGGATCGCCTGAGCTGCACCATCTCCCTCAGGCTGGCCGATATCCCCATGCCGCCGACAACGATCACCGAAGATGCTTTTCAGGCCGTGAAGACGGTCCACGATTACGGTCAAGCCGTTTTCAAGCCCCTCTACACCTCCAAGGCCAGAGGGATGAAGCTCATCTCGGCTGACTCGGACACCGAACGTCAGGTTCAGGAGTATCAACGCCACAACTCCATCTTGTACATCCAGAAAAAAATCGAGCTCAATGGCCGTGACCTGGGAATCGTTTTTCTGGGGGGATCCTATCTGACCACCTATGCCCGGAAAAATCAGGGAGATTCCTGGAACACGACCACAGCCAACGGCGGGCGGTATGAAGCCTACACCCCATCTGATGAGAGCATTCAGGTGGCTCAAAAGGCCCAGGCCCTGTTCGGGCTTGATTTCACCTGTGTGGACCTGGTGGAGACGCCAGACGGACCGGTTGTCTTCGAGGTTTCGGCCTTCGGTGGCTTCCGCGGGGTCCTCGAAGCTCAGAACCTGAATGCCGCAGCTCTGTTCACAGACTTTGTCCTCGAGAATGTGCGGGCATGGGCGTGACCAGGAGCGAGCTCGTCAGAAGACTGCGGCAGCTGTATCCAGCCACTCATACGTTCAAGCTCGGCTTTGATTCCTGCGGGATTGAAGTCAGGACAAACCAACCCGACCTGGATCAGGCCCTGAAAAGCTATTTCCACCCTTTTGTCGTTTCTGGAGCAGGGGCAGACATCCTGATCACGTGTCATGAGGCTCCTGCCCTGGACCTTGATCTGGAATTCAGGGTCAAGCCGCCAGACCCCGGCAAAACCAGGGTCAAGGAAGAGTTCTGCGACCTGAGCGACGGCCGGGTGGTGCGCAAGCGTTTGACCGGGATGACCTTTGTCTTTGGCGGTCCGGACCACTGCGCTGTGGGCGGGTGTCTGGAGAACCTCAACCAGGTGGTGAACTTCATCAACAACAGGTTCATTCAAGACCAGCTGCTCAAAGGGGCTTTGCTCGGCCATGCCGCCGGCGTCTGCCTGGATGGCAAAGGCCTGGCCCTGGCCGGGTTTTCAGGCATGGGCAAGTCCACCCTGGCCTTGAAGCTCCTTGAGGAGGGTGCATCTTTTATCAGCAATGACAGACTGTTGATCAGCCGCTCTGATGGCCGGTTGCTCATGCGCGGAGTGGCCAAGCTGCCCAGGGTCAATCCGGGAACAGCCCTGAACAATCCATGCCTGGTGGACATCGTGCCCGAGGATGATCTGGAAGTGTTCAGCTCTCTGAATGAAGACCAACTCTGGGACCTGGAGCACAAATACGACGTCCCCATCGAGGCCTGTTTCGGACAGGGCCGTTTCGAGCTTGCAGCCCGGATGCATGGGTTGCTCATCCTGAACTGGTCCCGTATCATGGACCCTTGCCAGATCCGCAGAGTCGACCTCCAGAGCAGGCAGGACCTCCTGCCGGCCTTCATGAAAGAGACAGGCCTCTTCTTTCTGCCCCCAGGAGGCTTGGGTACACAGTGTTCACATGAGACCTATGGCGACCTTTTGGCTGGATGTGCAGTCATGGAGGCTGTGGGCGGGGTTGATTTCGAAGAGGCCAGAAGGTTGTGCCTGCAATTTTTCAGAAACGACTCGATGTGATTGCAGGGTCCGGATATGCGTATCAGATTGACCAGGAACATCTCCATTCCAGACCAGATCAAGCTGGCCCGGTTCCGGAAGGCCCCTGAACTGGGACCGAAAATTCTCTTTTTCAGCGGCGGCACGGCCTTGCGATCCTTGAGCCAGGCCCTGGTCAACGCCACCCACAACTCAATCCACATCATCACCCCCTTTGATTCCGGAGGAAGTTCGGCCGAACTCCGTCGGGTCTTCAGCATGCCGGCTGTCGGGGACATCAGGAACCGACTCATGGCCCTGGCGGATCAAAGCATCAAAGGACACCCGGAGATCTACTCTCTCTTTTCCCACCGTCTTCCCCTTTATGGGGATCAGGATGAACTGAAAAAGGGACTGCAGGACTTTGCTTCCGGAAGGCACCCCTGTGTCGCCAATGTTCCCGATCCGATGCGCAAGATCATCAAGCGCCATCTTGTGTCGTTTTCCAGGAGCATGCCCGGGGATTTCGATCTGCGCGGCGCCAGCCTGGGCAATCTGGTCCTGACTGCAGGCTACCTTGAAAACGACCGGCATCTTGATCCAGTGATCTTCATCTACTCCAGGCTGGTTGAGGTCAGAGGGACAGTTCGGCCGGTGGTCAATGTCGACGCCCATCTGGCAGCCGAGCTGGCCGACGGGCAGACCGTGGTCGGACAGCACCTGTTGACCGGAAAGGACGCCCCGCCTCTCCAGTCAGCCATCAAGACCATGTTCCCGGTCAAGAGCCTTCAGGATCCGCAACCGGTCCAGGTGGCCATTCCAGACCGGATCAAGGCCCTGATTCAGACAGCAGACCTGATCTGCTACCCCATGGGGAGTTTTTTCACCAGTCTTCTGGCCAATCTGTTGCCCGAAGGTGTCGCCGGGGCGGTGGCTGCAACGAGCTGCCCCAAAGTCTATGTCCCGAACACGTCTGCAGATCCGGAATGCCAGGGTCTGGACCTGTGCGGACAGGTGGACCGTCTTTTGACCCAGCTCCTGGGGCGAAATTACGATCCCCAGGCCTGCAGCCGGGTCCTGAACTTCATGCTGGTCGATGAAGATGAGCAACGCTATGCCAACGGAATACCTTATGATTTCTTGAAACAACGCGGCATCGCAGTCCTGCGGACCAGGCTGGTGACCGACAGCGGGTCAGCCCATGTCGACCCGCACCGCCTGGCGGATATCCTCCTTTCCTTGAGCGTCTGATGTCAGCCCTGCCTCTGGCAGGGCTGACACCTATCTTTTTGATTTTAATCAATAAAAGTTGATTTAAATGATTGATAGCTCTGGGGTTAAATCTGCCAGTTTGATCGGGGCAGAAACTTTCGAGGATGCTCCTCTTACTGCTCCCCTTTTCCAAGGGGAGCTCCCCTCACTCAGTTCTTTTAAGACACCGGGGTGGTACAACAAGCCCCAAATCCAGGCTTTTAGGTCATGCTTGACGATTCAAGAAAACTGAGTGAGGGGTGAGGGGTTCTTCCTCATGAAGTTTCATACGAGCGCAGCCTCTGGCTGCGCTGAATATTTGGGTTTGGACTGAAAGGACTCAATGTGAGCCTTGAACGCAGTCGGGAAGCCCTTTGACCAGCAGTCTGATGTGCGTCTTTTCCTGTTCCGAGAGAAAGAGCAGGGCCTGCTCCTGTTCCGGGTCTTCAGCTCTGGAGGCCAGGCTCTTGTAGAGGTCAAAGGCTCTGTATTCTATATCCAGGGCTATTTCCGCCAAAGCCATGCACCCGCCCATGTCGGTCCATCGATCCGAGGCAAGGATATCCTCCAGCTGCATCCCGCCTTCAACGATATTTCCGGAGAGACCGGCAAAGAACTCGTCAAAAGGGCCGACATCGCCTTGCCTGGTCATCATCTCATGGACCGCTCTGGCATGCTTGCGTTCCATTTCCTGGAGGTTTTCCACAGTAGGGGCCAGAGGGGACTGGGGCTGCCGGTTGATGATTGCCGAATAAAAGGCATAGGCACCCTTTTCCATGTTCGCCGCCCGATGGAGGACCGATATGAAGTCGTCCTGGTCATCAAAGAGGGTGACTTTGGGAAAATCCGGAAGGGTCTTGCCCTCCCAGGCCACGATCCCTCCTTCCAGGTTGAAGATTTCAGGGATTCGGGTCTCGGGGTGTTCAGTGATCAGAGCCGATCCAGCCATGGAGCGTCGTCCGCTGCGGCAGTAGACCACAACATCCTTGTCGCGGGGGATATCCTCCAGTCTTTGTTCGAGCTCTGAGAGGGGGAGACTCAGGGCCCCGGGAATGTGTTCCTGAGCGTATTCTTCTGTTTCCCGAACATCGAGCAGGGTGTACTGCCGTTCCCGATGGGTGGACATGTAGTCCCGCAAGTCTTCGGGGTACATGGGCTTGATCTTTGCAGTGGTCATGCATCCTCCTCAAAGCGTCCTTGAACGCTTTGAATTTTATTTCAGCTTTGCCAGAGGCCAAGCTGATATGAAACATAAGAACTCTCCTCCCCGGTGACAAGGGCATCCATCTGTGGCCTAGGCCCTGTGACATTGCAGCCCCGGCTCAAATGAGGTACAGATGAAAACAAGACGGACTTTCATTCACCAGGAGAGATGCCGGTGGATCACGATCAGTACAAGCCATCACGTCAGCAGGTGACCGCTGAGGACGTTCCATCTTTTTTGAGCTGGCTGGAGGGCTTCCTCGCAGGCCAAAAGACCCTGACCCTGGCCACGGTCAGGGAGAACACTCCCTACTGCAACCTGATGACCTTTGCCCAGGGCCCGGGTCCCTGCTCGCTCATCCTGGTCACCCCGAAACAGACCACCAAGTATGAGAACATGCTCCTCAACAGTGCAGTCTCGCTCATGGTTTCAGAAGTGGACAATGCCCACTTCGATCACCAGGCCGGCACGGCCGTGACCCTGAATGGCCAGGCCAGGGAAGTGACAGGTGACGAACGCCAGCACCTCGCGATCGTGTTTTCTGCCAAGTATCCAGAGCTGCAAGCTTTTGCTTCCAGGCTGGAGTCAGCCGTGTTTTCGGTCCAGGTCCAGCACGTGGTCGCTGTGGCCGATTTTCAGAAGGTATCCGTCCTGGACCTGTAAGGACACTCTGCAAAAAACCATGCGTGCCAATATAAAGCGAATCAGAACGCTCCAGACCGGGACTCCCGGGTCTGGTCCTGTTGTCTACTGGATGAGCCGGGACCAGCGAATCCAGGACAACTGGGCCTTGATTCACGCCCAGGACATAGCCCTCCAGGACGCCAGGGAGCTGCATGTCGTCTTCTGCCTGGCCCCCAGCTTTCTTGGAGCTGCACTGCGGCATTTCGACTTCATGCTCAAAGGCCTCAAAGAATGCGCCAGGCAGTCACTTGAGCTGCAAATCCCATTTCATCTCCTGCGGGGTGACCCAGCCCGGAATATCGTGGACTTCCTGTCTGCACAAAGAGCTCACACACTGATCATGGATTTCGACCCTCTCCCTATCAAGCAGGGCTGGAAGAAATCTGTCTGTGAACAGGCTGTCCTGCCGGTGATTGAGGTCGATGCCCACAATGTGGTCCCCTGCTGGGTCGCCTCAGACAAGCAGGAATACGCTGCCCGAACCATCAGGCCCAAAATTCACCGCCAGCTCATGGAATACCTGGAACCTTTTCCCGAACTCAAAAAACATCCCCATGCCCAGAGCCCTCTTCAGGAGCCGGACTGGGCAGCTGCCCTCCAGGGCCTAGAGGTTGACCGGAGCGTTGGACCAGTTGACTGGATTCACCCTGGAACCAGGGCCGGGATGGAACAGGTGGACAGGTTTGTCAGCCGGATCATCAACGCCTATGACCAGCACAGAAATGATCCCAATGCTCAGGCTCTGTCCAACCTCTCCCCGTATCTCCATTTTGGCCAGATCGCCCCGCAACGGGCGGCCTTTGAGGCCTGGAACGCGCAGTACGTGGATTCAGCCGGCAAAGAGTCTTTTCTTGAAGAGCTTGTGGTTCGAAGGGAGCTGTCTGAAAACTTCTGCGCCTGGAACGATCATCCCACCAGCCTCAAATCAGCCCCGGACTGGGGACTGCGAACCCTGAACAAACACGCCCGGGATCCAAGGCCGTACCTCTATTCTTATCCTGACCTCGAAGAGGGCCAGACTCACGACCCTCTCTGGAATGCCGCCCAGATGGAAATGGTCCGCCGGGGCAAAATGCATGGCTATCTTCGCATGTACTGGGCCAAAAAAATCCTGGAATGGAGCGAGGATCCTGAACTGGCCCTGGAGCGGACCATTGCCCTCAATGACCGCTATGAGCTGGACGGCCGGGACCCTAATGGGTATGTGGGGGCTTTGTGGGCCATTGGCGGGCTCCATGACCGGCCTTTCCAGGAACGATCCGTTTTTGGACAGATCCGTTACATGAGCTATGCCGGGTGCAAGCGCAAGTTCAACGTGGATGATTATGTCCGGCAATGGACGGGCTGAATGACACAGAATCAGCACAAACCCCTTTCCAGGTGGAACGTCATTGTGGCCACGAGCAACAATGACCATTTCCGCATTGATTCCCAGAGCCTGAAAAGGCTCGATCTGCAGGTGGCCCATCGTTTTTCTTCCGCCGTGGCTGCCCTGGACTACATTGCCTACAATACGACCAATCTGGTCATCACCGACACTGAGCTCAACGACATGAATGTCCATGCCTTCATTGCCGAGGTCAATGCCCTGGCCAGAATGGATGCAGCGCCTGTGGTGGTCTTTTCAGCCCAAAGCTCAAGAGAGTTCGTTTTGGATGCCATTGCAGCCGGGTGTTCCGGGTTCGTGATCAGACCCTACAGCTTGGAAACACTCAAAAATCACCTGCAGACCATTGTCCAGATGGAGCAGCTCAGCGAGATTGAAGACAGGCTCATTGCCGAGGCTGAGGACAAGATGGTCCAGGGCGACTATGACGGGGCGATTGAAGACCTGGGAGAAGTGGTTTCCGGGAACAGCGAGCAGGCAGAAGACTACTTCAAAAGAGGCAGTCAGTATCTTGTGGAGCACAAATTTGCCAAGGCCATTGTGGCCTTCAAGAAGGCCATCAAGTTGAACAGCCTGTTCATCAAGGCCTATACAGGCATTGCCGAGGCCTACAAGCTCAAGGGAGACATGGACACGTACAAGGTCTACCTGCAAAAGGCCGCAGACGAGTACGCCAGGCTGGACGACTTCATTGAAGTCAGAAGAATCTTCAGCCGGATTCTCAAATGTGATGCCAATGCTCCAAACCCTTACAACACTTTAGGGATCAACCTCAGGAAAGAGGGCAAGTATCAGCAGGCCCTGGAGGCATACAAACAGGCCTTGAATCTGGATCCCAATGATGAAAATATCCATTACAATGTGGCCAAGTCCTATTATTTCGCCAACGAGATTGACAAGACGAAACACTGCCTGGAGCAGGCCCTGAGCATCAATCCTGAGTTTCAAGAAGCCAGGGATTTTTATCGGAAAGTGGCTGGCCACGATTGGGATCCGGACGGCAAGAGCATGATCCAGAAGCAGACCCACTAAACATTGGCAGTCAGAACATGAAGGATACCTTTTTTAAGAAACGCACACACAATCCAGCCTTCAGACCATGTCCTTTCTGTCAGAAAATGGTCGACCCGGAAAACGAAAAGCATACGCTTGTCGACTGCCGAAATTTTCTGCTCAAGCAGTTTTACCAGGTGGAAGATTCAGGAAAGCGAAAGGAGCTGGAGAAAAAGATCGAAAAGGTCAATGCCCGGATGGGGACCAAGAGTAAAAATCTCATCGATTCCTGAGGACCGGGCGACTGCAGGCCGCCCGGCCCTCAGTGCTGTCACAAACAGAAAAGCACGCCGGACAGCGTGCTTTTCTGCTTTTTTTTGACTGTAATCGGACAGGTTGTGGTTTTTCTTCCCTCAACCGTCCACCCTCGACCTCCTCCACTTACTTGAGAGGGGAAGGACCGAGCTCCTGCAGCTTGGCTTCAAGAGAAGCGGCCAGTTCAGAGAATTCGACATCCATGTTTGAGGCCAGGGTGGAGTAGAGGAGCCTTTCCCGGCTCATCCCTGCGTTTTCGAGCATGCGATAGGCGTTGTCCACCCGCCAGCTGGCAAACGTGTTGCCTCGGACCGATTTGCAGTTGCCCGGATGGCAGCTCAGGACCATCACCCCGTCAGCACCGCTGAGAAAAGCGGTGAATATGTAGTCCAGGTCGACCTTGCCTGCGCAGGGAACTTTGACCATATTCAGACCGCCGGGGAGGTCCCGGTTGAAGGCTTGGGCCATATGCCCGGCTTCGAAGGACGAATTCTCGCAGCAGAAGGCGATGATGGCCGGTCCTTGAGAAGCTTGGGCCAGCTGGGACTTGATGGTGTGCTTGATGGTGTCGTCTTCAAAGGACACGATCTGGATAGCGTCCTGGGGGCATTCACTGGCGCAGATGCCGCATCCCTGACAGGCGATTGAGGAGATGACCGGTTTGTCTTCCCAGGTGATGGCCCCGTGAGGGCAACAGCGGTAACAGGTCAGGCAGAAACAGCATTTTTCCCGATCTACAATGCCCATGTGCTCGGGCACGGTCTTGCGTCCGCCATCCAGAAACCGGGTAACTTCCAGGGCAACGTTGCCGACATCGGCAAAAGTGTCGGGGAGACTGGACACATCCCGACTGCCTCCAACCACAAAGATGCCCTCGCGGTTGGACCGGACCGGGAACCGGTGCACGTTGTTTTCCTGGATGAAGTTCCGGGGCCCGAGGTCGATCCGCAGGAGCTCGGCCAGACGGGGGTTGAGATGGCTGGCTGTGAGCTGATCTTCGACAACCACCAGATCTGGATTCAGTTCAATGTGTTGTGACAGGACCGGGTCCAGGGAGACCAGGCTCGAACCGTCCCCGGCCAGGTCAGGTTTGTCCTGAAGCTTGAAGTACAGAACGCCCTTGTCCCGGGTGGCTTTGTAGAGCTTTTCCAGCCCTTCGGCAGCCACTTTGATGTTTTTGACATAGACATAGGCCTGGGAGCCGGCCTCCTGGACCTGCAGGGCCGAACGCATGATCCGTTCCATGGACAGGGGGGATCCGTCATCGCAGAACCCGGCCAGAAAAGCGACTTTTGCCTCCTGAGGCGGCTGGGTGTGCAGTTTCTTCTCCAGCTCGCCCAGGCCGATAGCCTTGGCACCAGGGGTCAAGCCATAGGCATCGAAGGCAGGCTGGGCTTCGATGTCGGTTGCCACCACAACAGCTCCCACATCGAGATCCTTGATCTTGCCGCCGACATTGAGCTTGACCCTGAAGTCACCAGGCATGCCGTGGACATGCAGGAGACTGGTATTGGTCAGAAGCTCGATGTTCTCCATGTTTTCCACCTTCCGGGCTGTCTCCAGCAGGGGAGTGTCCCGCTCAGGAACCAGAAGGGGATAGAAGTCTGCCAGCTCCCTGGCCTTGGACAGGGTCGATGCCTCTTCAACCAGGGTCACGCCATATCCTTGCTCCACCAGCTCGGCGGCTGCCTGAGCCCCTGACCATGCACCGCCAAGCACCAGGACACGCGTGTTCACTTCAGTCTCTATTGTTGGGATCGTCTGCATATCAGTCATTTGGATACCCCTAAGTGTTTGACTGTGTTGCGCACAGCCTGCCCGGCATTGACCATGGTCTCAGCAATGCTTTTGGGTCCGGTGGCTGTCCCGGCCACAAAAATTCCATCCACAGCAGTTGAGGTCGTGTCCAGCTCACTCCGGGGTTGAATGAACCCATCGGGTGCCAGGGAAAGCTTGGCCATCTCTGCCAGCTGTGCATTGTCCTTTCCCGGCATGATCCCTACAGAGAGGACCACCAGATCGTAGGACTCCTGGGTGAGCGTTCCCTCTTTTTCATTCATGGTGCTGACCAGCAGAGAGTGGTTCTCACCGGCATAGATGTCCACTGGGATGTTGCGCACAAAACGGCAATCGGTCTGACATTTCTGATAAAAGGATTGATGGTCCTTGCCGATATTTTGAATATCCATGTAAAAGACGGTGATGTCCGTCTCTGAATCGTCTTTTTTCATCACCTCGGCCATGCGCAGAGCGTAAGGACAACAGACGTGGGAGCACCACAGATGGCCGAGCTGTTCATTCCTGCTGCCGACGCATTGAATAAAGGCCACTTTGCCGGGACGTTGACCGTCCGAAGGGCGTACGTAGTGTCCGGTGTCCTTTTTGATCTTTTCCATGTCCAGGGCTGAAACCACGTTCTGCAGTGAAGCTGAGTTGTAGGTGGGCTTGTCTTCTGGATTGAAAGGTTCAAAACCGGTGGCCAGGAGGAGAGCATCGGCCTTGAGGGTCTTCTGGTCCTGTTTTTTGCTCGGATCAAGGCCTTTTGAACCAAAAAGATCAGGGTCCTGATCCTTGAGCTGGGACAGCCGGTCTTCCTGAATTGCGTACAGGGGAGAGTTGTGCACAGAGTATCCCCGGCGGATGGCTCCAGGAGCCGTGTGCCGGGCATAGGCTGCAGACAGCAGCTCCTGCTCCCTGGGGGAGGCGTACTGGGCTTTTGTGTTCAAAGTGATTGTAAAGTCGCCACTTTGGGAGATGCTTTGAACCTCGGAGGCCAGATGCACAGTGATTCGAGGTTCAGAGACGACGTCTTTGAGCAGCTTTTCCACAGTACAGGCATCGCACTGCTGACATTCGTCTGTGGCCTTGCAGTTGTACTGGATGGCGTGTCCTCCCAGGAAATAATCCTTTTCCACGAGGTGCACGCCCACATTGTGCTGGGCCAGCTCCCACGCAGCTGTCAGACCGGCAATGCCGCCGCCGATGATGATGACACTTTTGCTCTTCAATTGTGAGCTCCTTTGTTTGGGGTAGGGCGACTAGGCTTTTTCACTCTCGACCTTATTTTCATAACCGGGCTGGACCACGGTTCGAGGGATCTGATTTCGCCATTCTGTGGCAGGGAAGACGGTCATGATGTTGTTCAATCGGCCCTGCTGGGCCAGGCGGTGGTAGATGTTGTACCAGGCGCAGGGCTGGGACGGGTCGACTTCGCAGCTTCCGGCGTTGGTCCCGCCGCAGGGGCCGTTGAACAATCCCTTGGCACAGGTGGTGACCGGACAGATTCCGGCTGTATAGGCAAGGACGCATGTCCCGCATCCCCGGCAGCGCTCTTCGTACCAGCCGACATCCCGATTGGCCCCCATGAATGTGGTGTCGACCCCGGGGAAAACCGGGACCTGAGGATACCTTTCAGCCAGAAACTGGACCCCGACGCCGCAGGCCAGGGAGATCAAGGCCTCATATTCAGTGACCATGGAATCGAGTTCGGCCAGGAACTCCATGTCGCATTGCCGCTCAACTGTTTTTGCACCGAGCTCAACTGGCTTTTTTTCGATTTTTCTGGACATTTCCAGCTCAGCATTCAGGTTGGCCACTTCCTTCTCGCCGCCGGCCAGGCATACGGCCACGCAAGTTCCGCAGCCAACGGTCAGAATCTTTGAATACTCATCGATGGATGTCTTGATTTCCTCAAACGGCTTTCTCTTGGCGACAATCATAGATCCTCCTGGGTTCAGAAAGTGAAGGACAGACCCGGTTCGAGCCATGCACACGGTCGATTCAGCTCAACATTGCGGCGCATGCATGAGGTTGTCGGGGGATGTTCTCAAATCATGCAAAAAACAAATGCAGATCCATATCAGGATGGGCTTGAGCGTGTCAATACAGGGAACAGCGAGATGCGTCCTGTGACAGGGAGCTGCAGTGCATTCGGGGCAGGGAAGAGTTGGAGTGCCGGATCCCTGAGCAGGGATCCGGTTGTGAGTCTGAAATCCATCAATTTTCGAACAGGAAAGAGCACTCGTCCTCATCGCGGATGAGATCGGCCAGACTTACGGTGTTCAGTTTTTGATGAATGATGTTTTTGAGATCGTCCCAGACCTGATGGGTACGGCAATTGGGCAGTCGAGGGCAGGGTTGGTCGCCTTTTGTGCAGTCCACGAGCTCGAGGTTGCCCTCCAGGACAGTCACCAGGTCGCCGATAAGGATGTCCTGGGGGAAACGGTTCAGGCGATGCCCTCCGTTGGGGCCTTTTTTTCCAGACAGGTATCCGGCCTTTTTCAAAATTCGGGTGATCTTCTCCAGGTACTTGAAAGAGATATTCTGACGGTTGGCCACTTCCTGCAGGGTGACCACGGCACTGTTGCCCTGGCGGGCGATATCAGCCAGCATCCGGATCCCGTACCTGCTGCGAGTCGAGAGCTTCATGAAAAAGGACCTTTATGTTGTTCATACCCGGAAATCAAGTGGGTTCTGAGCCTCATGCCCTCACATCCGGGAAGTGGAGTCCCCAGAGACCGTGAGCCGGAATCGTACTTGATTTGCCGCGGAGTGGCAATATGGAAGCCGCCGCGAACCACAGCCCGGACCAAAACCCCAGGAGTCAGCGCAGCCTCTGGCTGCGCTGACTCCTGGCGACTGCATCTTGAGCTCTTGCAGTCCCATCTCCCCTGCACCTGCTGTCCTGATTGTGTGCAGCCCATCACGAGCCAGGTTCCTGAGCCAGATAGAACAGCTCATCCTGGATCATCCGCCAGGAGACCGTCCCTTCATGGTGCAATTGAGCCATGATCTTGGCGAGTTCGTTGCGGTGCATACCTGTCAGGGCACAGAGCTGATCAATGGTGCAAGGCCGTCTTCGCAGCATGTCCAGAACGGAGTCCCTGGACATGGACGTGCTGGAGCTCATTGGCCTCAACTGCCTGGCGATGATGTGTGCTTTGGAGCCGAAAAATTCTTTGGCAGCCTTCAGCTGATCAGCCGAAACAGGTTGGGCGAAAGATTCGGCAGGGGGGCGGTCGACTGTGTTCAGCTGGATTGTGTCCGGCTGAATTTTTTGTGCGATCTCAGCCATGCCCTGCAGCTGCTCTGGTGCATCGTTCAGGCCCTGGAGCAGGAAAATTTCCAGAAAGAGCTGGCCCTGGAACTCTTGCCGAAAATCGATCTGTCCCTGGATGAAATCGTGAAAATCGATCGTGGGATGGGGCCTGTTGATGGTCTGAAAAGAGAATCGATCCCAGGCGCAGAGGGAGGATTTGACCATCTGCGCTTTACAGGCGGCCTGGCGGACGTCTTTTCTGTTCAGCAGGGTCCCGTTGGTCAGGAGCAACGCAGGAATCCTGCAGCTGCGGGCAATGCAGTCCAGAACGTCGCCAAACCCGCTGTGCAGGGTTGGCTCGCCCGACCCGGACAGGGTCAGGACATCGGCCTGGCCATGATGGTCAAACCAGTCCCGGAGCTCTTCAGTTACCAGGGCCAGGTCGACATACGGCTTTCGATCCACGGTCTGAACCGTGGTCCGTCCCAGCTGGCAGAAGACGCAGTCCAGGGAGCAGGTCTTCAGCGGGGTCAGGTCGATTCCCAGTGACCTGCCGAATCGCCTCGATGGAACCGGCCCGAAAAGGGTAGCGTAGCGTTTCATGACATACACCGAGCCGCCGGACCCGGAAAAAGTTTCAGGGTCCGGCGGCTGGATCGTTTCAGGAGGTCTGGTCTTCAAGCTCCTGCAATCGTTGTTCAAGGCGGGTCATGGCTTCTTTGAGGTTGTGGGCCTCTCGCTTGAGCATCTCCTTTTCCTGCTCAGCGGCCATGCCCGCTGCAGGAGGAGCGGCCTGGTAGGGTTGTGCCGGCGGCCCGGCACCAAACCATCCCCGGCGTCCCAACCCCCTGCCCGGGCCAAAACCTCTGCCGCGACCGCGGCCCCAGGCCCGGCCGCCACCCGGGCCTGCATAAAATCCGGGCTGATCATTGCCGGCGCAAAATCCGAAACCACGACCAGTCATTGGTCCCCAACCCATTGGTCCTGTTCTGTCACCCCATGGCATAGTCGTTCTCCTTGCATGTTGTGATGAGTTGCATGTCTGCGTTTCGTTACCTTCCGAACCGGCCGCCGCCGCGGCCGCGCCCAGAGCCTGGACCCTGGCCTGGACGGCTTCGCCGAAAGCCTCTGCCCAATCTGGACCAGAAGGACTGATCTTGATTCTGTCCCTGGTCGCGAGTCGTGGCCTGCTGTCCTCCCCGGCAGGGCCCAAGGCCTCTTCCGGTTGCCGGGCCCTGGCCAGCGGGTCCTGTTCCATCTCTTCGTGGCATAGCTCTCACCTCCTGGGTGTTTTGTGAATTGAGCCGCTTCTTCCCGGTCACCACGTGCCGCGTCCTCTGCCCCGGTGTCGCCGTCTGCGTTTCCGGCAGCCCGGCAGTCCGAAAAGCTCAGGGCTGAGGCGATTCTGACAGTACGCCCTGACGATGTCGGTGATCTGGCCGGTGACAAATGGGACAACCTGTATGGAAGAAGCCGTGATCATGTTCAGGTACAGTCTGGAAATCGCTCCGCAGATCACAACCTCAGCACCGGCTTCTATGGCCTGGAAGACCCTGTTCAGCTCGGGCTCTCCAGGCAAAAAGCTGCTGTACACCTGCAGATCGACCGGCCAGGGATCGGTTTCCGCTACCATGAGCTGGGTGCAGGTCTCGAAGACCGGGGATATTCTGCTCTCCCAGACTGAGAGGACGATTCGACTCATATTTATTTCTATGCATGAAGCATGCACAAAAATAAATAGTCATAGAATACAATAGGTTAATCAAAAAGAGGGCTGGGTAGACATGAGGATTGCTGGCAAAAAAGGTGCAATAATGCGAATGCAGGACATCTTTTGTCGCAAAAACGCAACAAAACTGAAAAATGCTTGAGATCGAACCTTGCAGTTCCCTGCAAAGCTCTATCCCAGTTATCCGGTTTTGCCAGCAGCAAAACTGGATAGGCCGAGCTTTTTCATTTTCCGATACAGCGTGGATTTGTGCATCCCAAGCTCCTGTGCAGCTTGAGCCGCATTCCCCTGGCTGCGGTCAAGGGCATCTCTGATCGCCTGCGCCTCCAGGGCCTGGACTGTGGTCTTCAGTTCGTGCCCTGCAGCCGCAGGAGAGCCTTTTTTCAGATTTTCAGGCAGGTGAACCTCATGAATCAGGTCTGTGTTGCAAAGGACAAAGGCATGCTCCAGAATGTTTTCCAGCTCTCGGATGTTCCCTGGAAAGTCGTGACTCATGAGCTGACCCAGAGCGTCCCGGGACACGCCCTGAATCCTTTTGTCGTAAAGGGCATTGAGCTTGCTCACACAATGCTCCACAAGCAGGGGGATGTCCTCTTTGCGGTCCCGCAGCGGCGGAAGCTGGAGACCGACCACGTTGATCCGGTAGAAAAGGTCCTGACGAAACTCCTGCCGGGCGACCAGGTCCGAGAGATCCCTGTTGGTGGCGGCAATGATCCGGACATCGATCTTGACTGCGGCTGTAGCCCCCAGGGGAGTAAACTCCCGTTCCTGGAGCACTCGGAGCAGCTTGACCTGAAAAGCCTGACTGGTTTCCCCGATTTCATCCAGAAAGATGGTCCCTCCATCCGCCAGAGCGAACTGGCCTTTTTTGTCTTTGGCGGCATCGGTAAAGGCCCCGGCCTTGTAGCCGAAGAGTTCGGACTCCAGGAGGGTGTCCGGTAGGGCAGCGCAGTGGACGGGCACAAAGGGCCTGTCTCTGCGGGGGCTCAAGTGATGAATGCCCCTGGCCAGGAGTTCCTTGCCCGTGCCAGTCTCGCCCTGGATGAGGACCGTGCTCCTGCTTTCGGCTATCCTGGGCAGGACCTTGAAGATTTTGGCCATGGCCCTGCTGCGGCTGACCATGTCCCCAACCTGAAACTGCCCCTGGAGCTGGCGCCGCAGATGCTCAACTTCGCTCACGTCCCGAAAGGTCTCCACACCGCCCAGGATTGTGCCTTCCTTGTCCTTGAGCAGGGCTGTGGAAACCCGGACCGGCTTTTGATCTCCTTCTCCGGTCACGATATATCCAGGGACATTGACCGAAGGCGTGCCTGTTGCCATGGTCTTTTGCAAAGGGCACCCGGTTTCGCACATGCTGGACCGGAAGACCTCCCAGCAGAACTTGCCCAGGGCCTCCTGCCTGGAAATGGAGGTGATGGCCTCGGCCGCCTTGTTGAAGGTGGTGATCTTCCAGGACTGATCCACTGTAAAGACACCATCGGAAATGCTTTCCAGAATGATGGAGGTTTCGTCCTGTCCAAGGGGCGATCTTTTCATGCTGTTTTTCTCATATCCCTGCACGGCCATTGGCAGCACTGCGATACAAAGGTTTCCATACGCGGTCGGAGGCAGCACATAAAGCTCTGCAACGCTGGGATGAGGACCACATCAAGGGGCTCTGCAGCGGCCGGATCAGTCGCTTGTCAGTGGTGCTGAAAAAGAGTAGATATCATCTTTGAATGGGTTTTCCAAGGAGTGTGTATGCGTTTTGTAGTCATTGGCGGAGATGCCGCCGGCATGAGTGCTGCAAGCAGAGCCAAGAGAAAGGTCAAAGACCTTGAGGTGACAGTGTTTGAGCAGACCCAGGATGTGTCCTACAGCGCCTGCGGTATGCCCTATAACATTGCTGAGCCTGATCGGCCTATAGACGATCTGGTCGTCAGGCCGGCCCATGTGTTCAGGGAAAAAGCCGGAATAGATCTCCGCCTTGGGCATCGAGTCACGGCCATAGACCGAAAAGCCAGGAAGGTCTCCGGCCTGACGACTGACAGTCAGCCCTTTGAGGCGGACTATGACAAGCTGCTCATCGCTACCGGCGCTTCACCCAGGGTCCCTGACCTGCCAGGTTTCGACCTTCCAGGCGTGCTGGTGCTCAAGAGCCTGGAGCACGGACGACAGATCAAGACCTATCTGGCCCGGCATCAGGTTCAGGAGGTGACCATACTCGGCATGGGCTACATTGCCCTGGAAATGGCCGAGGCCTTGCGAGCCAGGGACATCCGGGTCACTATGGTCAAGCCGCGACCGGTGCTCTTGCCCTGGATGGCCGATGAGCTCTCGGACATGATCCGGGACGAGCTGAAAAGCCGGGGGGTTGAGCTCTATCCCGGCCATGCCGTGGAGTCCATTCAGAAAAAGGGGGAACGGCTGCAGACAGTCTGTCCGAATGTGACTTTGGAAAGCGATGCCGTCCTGGTGGCAGTCGGGGTCAGGCCCAACAATGAACTGGCGGTTCAGGCCGGCCTGGAGCTCGGGGCTGACGAGGCCATCAAGGTGGATCGGTCCATGGTGACCTCTGACCCGGATGTCTATGCCGCCGGTGACTGTGCAGATGCCTTTCACGTGGTCACAGGCCGAAGAACCTGGGTCCCCCTGGCTTTGAGGGCCAACAGGGCAGGCTGGGCAGTGGCAGACCATTTGAGCGGGGCAGGGGTCGACATTCATGGGGTGGCCGGGACAGCCGTCTTCAAAGTCTTTGAGCTGGAAGTGGCCTCCACAGGGCTCAGCCCCCAGGAGGCCGAGGAAGCAGGCTTTTCTCCGAGAACAGCCACGATTGAAACCCAGAACAAGGCCCATGCCCATCCCGGGGCCTCGACCATCAAGGTGCACATGATTGGAGATGCCGATTCAGGGCGGCTGCTTGGAGCCCAGATGGTGGGGGGCGGCGGCGTGGCCCACAGGATCAATGCCGCAGCCGTGGCTCTGCATGCTGCCATGAGCGTGGCTGATTTTGCCCAGTGCGATCTGGCGTATGCACCACCCTTCGGGCCGGTCTGGGATCCGCTGCTCACGGCAGCCAATCAACTGCTCAAACGGCTCTGAACTCTCAGGTGCCCATCACCTGAGAAGCACCTCAACCCCATGACACATATCAGCCGAACCTCGGGCAAAGCTGAGATCAGGAGGTTTCATGCAGGCGGAACTCTTATGCGGACAGGACACCATTCCGGTCACGACACCTGACACGGCGACTCTGCTGGAAATGAAGCCGGTTTCTCGGCTTTCTGACCCGGAAGCAGCCGTGTCTCTGGCCCTGGACCAGCCCATCGCAAGTCCTCCTCTGGCAGAACTGGCCAAAGGCAAGCAAACTGCCTGCATTGTCATTTCCGACATCACCAGGCCGGTTCCCAACAGGCTCATTCTGCCTCCCATGCTCCAGACCCTGGAGCAGGCCGGCATCGCTCGGGACAGGATCACCATCCTCATCGCCACCGGGATGCACCGCCCCAATCTGGGCCAGGAGCTGGAAACCCTGGTAGGGCCGGACATCAAGCGCAATTACAGGATTGTCAACCACGAGTGCCGAAAAGCTGAGGACTACCGGGAGATCGACCGTATTGAGGGCGTCCCGATCGAGATCAATGCCCACTACCTGGATGCCGATCTGAAAATCTTGACCGGTCTGATCGAGCCCCATTTCTATGCAGGATACTCAGGGGGCCGCAAAGCGATTCTGCCGGGCATTTCCAGTTATGAGACCATGAAGTTCATGCACTCCTATCAGGTCATCGACCACCCCAGGGTGGCCAACTGCGTCCTGGAAGGAAACATCTTTCATGAGTACGGACTCAGGGTCACTGAAGCAGCCGGGGCGGATTTCATCCTCAATGTGATCATTGACTCCAAACGAGAGCTCTGCGGGGTGTTCGGGGGACATTACGACCAGGCCCATCTCAAGGGATGCGCCATGGTCCGGGACCACTCCGTGGTCGAGGTGGACAGCGAGGCAGACCTGGTCATCACTTCCGGTGGCGGGGCACCCCTGGACGCCACCCTGTACCAGGTCTCCAAGGGGCTGACCTGCGCCAAGGACATGCTCAAAAAAGGGGGGACCATCGTCATCGCTGCAGAGTGCAGCGAAGGCCTGGGCAGTGCCGAGTTCTGCGGCATCATGCAGTCGGTCTGCTCGCCTCAGGAATTTTTCGAGCACTACTGCGAACCGGAGAAC
This sequence comes from uncultured Desulfohalobiaceae bacterium, assembly GCA_964403955.1. Classification (GTDB taxonomy): domain Bacteria; phylum Desulfobacterota; class Desulfovibrionia; order Desulfovibrionales; family Desulfothermaceae; genus CAYOID01. The sequence goes on from CAYOID010000003.1 coordinate 75,804, forward strand.
TTTGTCATCGACCAGTGGTGCGCCCAGAACATCTACCAGGCCCTGGACCATGCCGGAGAGGTCTACATCTATTCCCCCGGGCTGTCCCGGGATGACCTGGCCAAAACCGGGATGATCAAGATCGACGATGTCCAGGCTTCAGTGGACAGGCTGCTGTCGACCCACCCCAGGGTGATCGTGTCCCCGGAAGGCCCTTATGTGGTGGGCATGGTCAGAACGTGAATGTTGCCTGGCACATAAGGGAACGGAGCGAAACAAACATATCACAGGTGACGACAAGGAACATTGACTCACTCGGAGGGCGACTGCCAGTCGCCCTCTACAAGCCCATCATCGGTGTCCGTAGGGGCGAGCGGCGCTCGCCCTTGCAAAGCGGCGCTCGCCCGTCAGACAAAACAAACAGCCTTCAAGTTCTCAAGTGGCTCTCTCAAATGCTCTCACTGTTTTGTGACACTCTCTAAGCAACCAGGCCTTGAGGGGCAGCCAGTTAAAATGTATGCGCCCAGCCCACGCTGGCAAAGGCAAACCTCTGACCGAAACGGTGATGGCAGATGGCCGCGGCTTCCTGGCCAGTGCAGTGAGCCACTCCGATCAGGTCGACCTTGTAATCGTCAAAGGCGTCCATGGCCTTGTCCAGCTGCGGTCCTGGGCCGCCCATAAATCCCAGGTGGGTGCCGCCGATCACGGCATGAAACGAGGTGTGGCCGGTTTGTTCGGCAAAGTGATTCATGACGTTGACCACCCCGGAGTGGGCGCATCCGAGCAGAATCACCGGGCCTGAATCTGTCTCGATGAGCAGGCTGGCGTCATCCAGTAATGGATCCTCCACAAGCTGGCCGTCTTGATCGACCTTGAGCCTGCTGTCGGGATGCTCGAAATCCGTCTTTTTGGGCACTTCCCCGGAAAAGAAAATCCCCGGCCTGACCTCTGTCATGTCGCGGACAAACGTGAACCTGGCCCCGAGCGAGCTCTCCAGATACTCCCGCCTGAACCTGATCCCGATGAAGGGCCGCATCGTCCTCCCATCAGGTCCTTCGAACTCGGCATATTTGGCAGTGAAAATATCCGGATGGGCGATGACGTCCACGCCCCTTGGCGGGTGAAGCACTGCCGGAAGCCCCCCTGTGTGATCATAGTGCCCGTGGCTGAGGATCACGGTCTGGATGTCCTTGAGATCAACTCCCAGGATGGGGGCGTTATGGCCCAGAGAGATGGACTGCCCGGTGTCGAAGAGAATGGGGCCGTTGTCATTCTGGATCAGGACGGAAAAACCGTGCTCCCCAATCAGCCCCATAGGGCCTGCAGCCGTGTTTTCACAGAGTACGGTGATCGTTGTCTGGCTCATCTCGCTCCTCCTGAACCACTATGTGCGAGCATTCGGTGAATCCATTTCCGCCGCGATATGACGGACCATCTGCTTGTACACCCCGGCCAGGATGTCCCTGGGCAGAAAGTAGTCCGGTCTCTGCTCAAAGGTCTTGCCGACCAGGTGCTCCACAGCCTGATCCACATCTCCGAACCTGGTGTAGACCTTCTCCATGAGCCTGCGGAACTCGGCCGCTGCGACCTGAGCATCACGAATGAAGGTCCCTGCCTCATCTTCAGTCACGTAGCCGCAGTGGTCTGCACACAAAAACTGTACATCCAGCGGGACCAGCTTCTCCAGACTCTGTTGAAACTTGGTGTAATTGGAGTTGCCCGAAGGAATGATCTCGTCCTTGTAGGGGATCCCTCCGCCGTCCGAGGGGAAGAGGGCCTTGATCTCCGGCACATAGGCTGAAATGGAGCACGAGGAATGGCCGGGTGTTTCAAGGATCCTGACCTCCAGGTCTCCCAGGCTGAGAACGTCGCCTTCCCGGACCACCTTTCCTGAGACATCGTCTCGCCAGTCCAGATCAAAGTCGAGTCCCTGACGGCTCATCCCCAGCTGCTCGTCTGTCATTCGACTGAAGGCGTTGATGGTCTCGATGACCTTGTCCTTGCCCAAAAGCTCCCAGGCCCGCTCTGAAGCATAGACCTCCATCCCCGGGATCCGGCGTTTGAAAAAAGGGATGATGCCCACATGGTCGAAATGGGCGTGCAGGATAAGGCAGGACGTGATCCGCTCTTCATCCAGACCGAACTCGCGGAGCTGCTGCAGCACGTCGGGAACGATGCCGCTCATGCCTCCGCTGATGAGCATCGCGCCTTCGGACCCCTGAAGAAGATAGACGCTCGATTCTTCACGCCCCAGGCACCACAACCTCTCACAAACACGACCGGGCTGCCGGACTCGCATGGTCTGCTCCTCTGATGAAGTATGGTCAAAACAGCCAGGAGTATAGGTCCCAAATGCCCTGGATGCAAGTCTGCCAACATGCGGAAAGGGCTCGGAAACCTCGTGCCCTGCTCAGAATCACCCTTGAAGTGTCAGTTGAGCTTCATGCTCGGAGTCGCAGGTTGCGGACCTGTGCGATCCGGTCAGCAGAAAACTGCCGATCAGGGCGGTGAACGGAGCCACCGTCACCAGACCAAAGCTCCCCACCAGGGTCTTCAGGACTTCCGCAGCCACGTAGACCAGGTTGAAGGTGTTGGCATACAGGCCTCCTTGAGATAGGGTTGCGTTGAGCAGACACATCAAGGTGCAGCCTGGATCCATGACGGCTCTGTTACAGAGCGGTCACACTGTATTGACGCTGTCAATTCAGGCCAGCCACTGGATGCACTGAATTGAATTTCTGAACCCTTTGAGTCAAAAAAATCACGTTTCTGGAGTGCAGCATGTTTGAAATCGATATCCCGGAAAAAGATCCCAATCTGGATCAGGATGAGGAGTGGTTCCTTCTCCGGACGGCCGCCAGGGAGGAACGTCTCCGGATTCACGACTATGACCGGATTTATGAGGTGCCGGGGCTCTACGAGGAGCTCATCTACAGACGTCTCAAATGCCAGTCCCATCAAGTGGTCTGCAGCATGCTCATGGACGGCCTGCGGCAGGCAGACGAAGAGAGCAGGCCCTTATCTGTCCTGGAGCTTGGAGCCGGCAATGGCGTGGCTGGTGAGTGCTTGCGGTCTCATCTGCCGTCCTGCTCTCTGGTGGGCATGGACATCATCCCCCAGGCCAGAGAGGCGGCTCTTCGGGACCGGCCAGGCACCTACAGCGACTACCACATCCTGGATTTGACAGAGCTCAGGCCTGATCAGGAAAGTCGCCTTCGGTCCGGGAAGTTCAACGCCCTTGTGACAGTGGGCTCTCTGGGATTCGGCGACATTCCCACCCAGGCCTTTGCCCGGGCGCTCGATCTTCTGGAGCCGCACTCCTGGCTGGCCTTCAACATCAAGGAGAGCTTTCTGGAGGACACGGACCGCAGCGGCTTTCGAGAGATCCTCAAGTCCATGACCGGTCAGGATCTTGAGTTCCTGCAAACCCGCAAGTACTGCCACCGATATTCGCTTTCCGGAAGCCCGATCCATTACCGGGCCTTTGCAGGCAGGATTCGCTCCTGAGAAGAGACGGGAAGAATGAGGCCAGAGAAGGTCGAGCCAACAGGCTGCAGTTGACTCGACCGTGTGTGCTTACTCTTGAAAAGCTTCTTCAACCTTCCAGACTTCCCAGACCTTACCCACCAGATCGGGTCCCGGCTTCAGGGTCTGTTTTCCGGGTCTCCAGCCTGCAGGCGTAGCTTCCGTCCCTTTGGACTCCCTGACTTTTTGCAGGGCCTGGATCTGGCGAATGGACTCGTTCACATTCCGGCCAACAGGCGGAGTCAGGACTTCATAACCTTGAACGACTCCGTCGGGATCGATGATGAAACGTCCTCTGGTCTCCACTCCGGCCTGCTCGTCATAGATTCCGTAGGTCGTGCCCACCCGGCCGGCAGCGTCGGAAAGCATGGGGAAGGGTATCCCTCCGGAAACCATCTTGGACAGCTCATGGTCCACCCACATTTTGTGCACAAAGACACTGTCGATGCTCATGGACATGACCTGGACGCCGAGGCTGTTGAAGGTCTCGATTTTGGAGGCAACTGCCGCCAGTTCGGTCGCTCAGACAAAGGTGAAGTCCCCTGGATAGAAGCAGAGCAGGGTCCACTTGCCCAGGCACTCTGAAAGACTCGTGTTCACAAACTTGCCCTGATAATACGCTGGAGCAGTGAAATCGGGTGCCTTCTGGCCTACCTTGATCATCTGTGGTGCCTCCTGGTCAATGTTTGGGTCTGCTTTTGTTTCTTTTGGCGGGGCCTCGCCAACAGGTCCTCCAGAGGGCCTGGCGCAACCAAGCTCAATGTCTTCGCCCATGATCACCTCCTGAAGATGTTTGTGTGCATGACCGGTTTCAAGCCGATCGTTGGATCCTCTCGCATTGCATAGGATAATAGGAATTTTTCACAACAGTGTCAAAAAAACCAATGCGTCCGCTGGCCAGTGGTCAGCGGACGCATTGGTTTTTGATCTGTTCCCAAAAGAGAGTGCTGCTGGGAGCTGAAGCAATGGGCTGAGCGGAGTCGCAGGCCCGGCCTGGAAACGGGTCAACGCCGGGCCCAGTGGTTGCGGATGGCTTCTCTGAGAGTCTGAGCAGCCAGATGGGCGCAGTGCTGCTTGTCTTCAGGCACAGTTTTCAGGACATCGAGGATGTCCTGGCCTTCGAGCCCGGCAGCCTCTTCCAGGTTTTTGCCCGTGGCCAGTTCACAGGCCGTATTGGCACAGGCAATGCTCGGCCCGCACCCAGTGGTGAAAAACTGGGCCCTGGTGATGATCTGGTCTTCGATTGCAAGCTCGATCTCTATGCGGTCACCGCAGCTTCCGGTCAAGGAGCCCGAGGCTGTCGGATTCTCCATTTTGCCCATGTGTCTGGGGTTCTTCCAGTGTTCAAAGAATTCAGGCCCATAATGATCCAGAGTTTGCTGAAAAATGTCCTCCTGAAGCTGAGAAACAAAAGAGTCAAGGTCGTCTTTCATATCGGCGTCTCCTCGTGATGCATGGCAATGACTGATCCCGCACCTGCCTCTGGTCAGCAGGGCTTTTCCTGCAGGCAAGGCACGGCTCACGGTTGTATATCAATTCCAGTGAGGAGACAACAGCTTTTTCAGGACTGACCGGCGGACACTGCTCACCTTGTCCCCCCGGTCAGTTCGAGCCGCTGGGCATTCCTGGAGACGATCTTCAGGACTTGGCCTGTTCGATCATGTCGATGATGGACTGGTAGGAAGCCTGCACGGATTGGGCAAACTCCGGATCATCGATGAGCTCCTGGATCAGGTCCCGGCCATAGACCAGCATTCTGATTTGGAGTGTCCCGTTTTTGCTGAAGGTGGTGATGAACTTGGGCATCAGGGCTGCCCGTTCAGGATTGGTGCTCAAGCTGGCCGCCGCCTTTTCCGGCTTGCAGATCTGAATCATGTGCAGGTCAAAGCCTTCGGCCACTTCGATCCCGTGCTGACCAAAGGTGTGACTCATTTCCATCTTGTCTTCATTGTGGATGACAAACCCCTTTTCTGCTGCGGCCCGATTCAGATCCTGGAGGAATTCGGACAGAGATTTTAAAGTTTCAGTGGCATAGAGGGTCGTGGATTGCATAGTTTCTCCTTGTTCATACGATGTTTTGGTCATGATCGACATCCGGCAGCTTGACCGAAAGCACGGGAACAGGGCTCTTTCGAATCACGCCATGGGCCACGCTGCCCATGAAGGCTTCCTGAAAGGGCCCATGGCCATGCGTTCCCAGGATGATGAGGTCAAAGCCCTCCTCCCTGGCCACAGTCACAATCTTATCAGCAGGGTCGCCGACTTCGACCCGAATGTTGTTCGGGGTCATGGGGCAGTAGGGCATCCTCTGGGTGACCTGCCTGGCCGTGGTTTCGATCCGTTTGCGGATGTCCTCCTGAGCTTTTTCTATTCCAAACTCATTGAACTCTTTCCAAGTCCTCTGGTCCACACGATCAGAGATATCGATCCCGGCACTTTCAGAGAACTCCTCCAGGACATCGGGAATGACGTGCAGGACAGTGACCTCGCCGTCGTACTTGACGCCGAGGCTGCAGGCGTATTGACCAGCATGCCTGGCGCTCCTTGACAGGTCTGTGACATAGAGAATCTTCTTGAACTCCGGCTCTGGTGGAGCCTCTTCCTGAACCGCTTCCGGTTCCGGGGCCGGGGCGGGCGTTTCCGCCACCACTTCAGGCGCTGGGGCGGGTCCGAATATGGCATCGGAAAATTTGACGTACCAGGCAGCTGACTGGACCTGGACAATGTAGGCGATGGCGATGACCAGGGCCGCACTGGAGCCTTCCGGTCCAAAGGCATTGATGGCGATGGCCAGGGCGATGGACAGGTTGCGCATCACCGACCCGTAGACCAGGGCTATGGCATCCCCTCTGGGAAGAAACTGTTGACCTATGAAGCTGCTCAGGGCGTAGTTGAAGGCGTAGATGATCAGCAGTGGCGCCAGGATATAGAGGAGCATCTGGGGCGATCCGGCGATCGGCCTGGCCTTCAGGGCCATGGCGATGAACACGATCCCCACGACCCCCAGTGTGGACAGGGCCGGAAACTTCGGGGCCCACTCCTGTTGAAACCCCTTCTGGCCGTATCGCCTGATCAGCCCTTGCTGGGTGATGAATCCGGCCAGCATGGGGATGAAGACGATGATCACGATCTGTTTCATGACCGCCAGGACATTGACCTCCAGACTGGCCCCCATCAGGGCCTGGACATAGAACGGGGTGGCCAGGGATCCCAGGGTCAGCCCGATCACGGTCATCTTCACGGCCGAGGCCATGTTGCCCTTGGCAAACCCGGTCCAGGAGATGGTCATTCCGCTGGTGGGCACCAGGCCAGCCAGGAGCATTCCCAGGGCCATGTAGGGGTTGTCCTTGAAGAAGAGCATCCCCAGACCAAAGGCTGCGAAAGGGATAACCCCGAAGTTGATGACCTGTGTCAGGAGCTGGGCCTTGAGGTCGCCCCCTTCAAAGACCTTTTTGATCTTCAGGTTGACCATCATGGGGTAGACCATGAGGAAGGTGAAGGGGATGATCAGCCCCTTGAGTCCTGAGGCATCCACCGTGACCCCAAAGATGAATCCCAGGATCATCATGACCGGAATGGCGATGGTCAGGTGTTTGCTGACGGTTGATAAGAGCTTCCACATAGTTGATCCTTTGAATAGGGACTGCGTTTCTCGTTGCTGTCGCCTGGAGTCTGTATTTTCGTCAATGCCGCACTGCAGCCCAGTCCAGGAAGCGTTTGCATTCAACCCGGAGTGCGCTCAGGAGCTGCAGCGGCATCGACACGGGCGTTTTCAGGACAAGGCTGCATCCAGGGCTTTTTGCAGGACGGCCTTGTTCTGCATCCCGATGAACCTCTGTTCTTCCTGGCCGTCCTTGAAGACCACCAGGGTAGGCACGCTTTGGATGCCCATCTTGACGGCAAAATCCCTGTGCTCGTCGATATCCACCTTTGTGACTGCAGCCCGGCCGTCATAGCTCTCCTGCAACAGCTCGATGATCGGCTCCTGAGCTTTGCAGGGCCCGCACCATGAAGCGCTGAAATCCAAAAGGGCTACGCCGGTTGCGATGACACTTTCAAGGTCCTGTGCATGGGTCATGAGTCTTTCTCCTGTTGTTTTTTCTGGATGGTGGTCGGTCTGTCTCAAGCATGATGAGGGTCATGAAGCAAAGAGGGTGCCAACTCCGAAAACAAAGGCCTGGGCCGGTTCAAACCGGCCCAGGCCTTTGTTTTCGGAGTTGGTGACAGAGGTTCAAGAAAAAAGACCCCAAAGGTAACGTTACGTTTGGGGCAATGTAACGTTATGGTAACGTTAATAAGACGGTTTCATTGTTTCTGGGCCGGGATCTCTTTGCGAAATCCGATTTTCTCCAGAAAGGTCATCATCGGGCACCAGTCGGTAAAAGCCGACTGGAGAAGGTTGGCCCCGACAAAAGCGGTGAGCAAGAGCCACCAGTTGGAGAAAAAGACGGCCAGAAAGAGACTGAGCAGGATAAAGAACCCGGCAATGCCGCGTAACAATCTGTTGATGCCCATATGTTCCTCCTTATCATTGCTGCCTGCGGCAGCAATGATGCATTGAATTGTGTCTGGTGAAGTCAAATCCCCTATCTCAGCTCTGCCTGAGGCAAAGATGAGATTAGAAAGCATAGCGCAGACTGAGGTACCAGTTGGAATTGTCCTCGAATTGACCGAAAAATGTGTGGGCGTCCTGCCCGGCAAACAGGTTGCCCCCTGTGGACACAGTCCAAGCGTCACTGAGTTCATAGCTGACCGCAGGCCGCAGATAGGCGTCATGGTCCGAAGGGGAATAGAAGGTGAACAGGGACAAAGTCAAATCCTGGTTGAGGAGCAGCTTGGTCAAGCGCAGGGTCAGGAGGTGGCGGTCCTCGTCCCTGGCCTGTGTTCCCGGGGGCAGGCTGTCCCGGTAGTCTTCGTAGTCGAGCATGTGCTCCAGGTAGTACTGGACGCTCCCAGTGAACTCAGTGGCCAGCTCCTGCTCATAGCCCACCAGGAAACGGAGCTCGCTGTTGTTCACAAAAGGGTCATCCCCGCTGCGATCCTCACTGGAATCGTAGTACCCGAACTCCATGTTTCCGATGCCAGGACCCACTGTACCCTGAACACTGGCCCCGTAGACATTGAGCCTGGGAAAAACGGCCTTTCCGCTCTTTCTGTCCTGGCCGGCCGGGCTCTTCCAGTAACCGAAGTAGCTGTACAGGGCCAGCTCAGTTCCGGAAATGTTCTTGTAGACCCGCAGAGCCAGCTCGTCGTCTTCAAACCAGGTATCGGGCTCAGTTGTCCGGACCTGGTTGTCTTGGCCGGCAATCTCTCCCAGCGTGGGATTCCAGTAGCTCAGCCGCTCGCCATCGATGTACCGGTCCGGGTCGAACCGTGGGGTGTAGACGAGATTGAAGTTGGCCAGATCAGTGAACCAGCCGATGCGCACGGCATTTCCCGGACTCTTGAGATACTCTTCGTCCCTGCCGATCAAGAAAGAGACCCAGTCCTTGGGAAAGAGGTCGTTGATGAAGATCAGATCCCCTGTTCCCCAGGAGAGGACCTGGCGTCCGGCCCGGACGTCGACAGAGGACAGCGGGGAAAAGGTCAGCCTGAACTGACGCACATCGAGCCCGGCCTCTTCGGTCACCCCGTCAAGAACAACATCCGCGGTCATATCCAGCCCGCCAAAGTTCCAGTATTTTTCCGACTCGAGCTGCAGCCGGACCTCCCCCAGGGTGGCCTCCTTGGACTGCACCGGGTCTGACTGCAGCCTGGGACCGACTCGACCTTCCAGGTAGCCGTGCAGTGGCAGGGCCAGGCTGTCCCACCATCCGGCCTTTCCGTCAGCTGATGGTCCGGATGGCTCACCCCTGTCCGAACTCTCCCCACCCAGACCGGAAGGCAGCTCAGGTTCTGGCGTGCTTTCGGACGAAAGACCTGAAGGCAGCGAAGGCTCTTCCGACCGGGCGCCCTGTTCGAGCCCGGAGGGCAGGGCAGGCTCATCGGCCGCATCCTGGTTCTGATCCTGCTGGAGCCCGGCCGGTAAAGGCGGCTCCTCTGCCTGAACACTTGGTGCAAGCCCCCCAAAGAGGCCCAAAACCAACAGGATCCCGAATACACCCCAGGGCCAGGACAGCTGCCTGCAGAGCCCGCCATAAGGCCACATATCCATGAGTGTCCCCATTGAAGCGCAGTTCATCTCTCTCAACATATTGACATATTTAAAATCTTTGGGCCAGGAAGACCGGTCCCAAAGATTTTAACGCAGATACTCCCTGGGGGCCCGGCGCAGATAGCGTTCCGTGAAGACGTCATCCGGCAGCCCCAGATCGTAGGACACGTTGTCGAACTCGAGAACGGTGTGCCCGCCGCTGTCCAGGTCGCTCATCTTCTGCTTGACAATGGTGGTGTAGCCCTGAACCTCATCGACCTCGAGAACGGACAGCTCTCTGTAAGGGGAGTCGTTGCGGTAGTACTCGGCTTTGATCGGGAGAAAGCTCTCTTTATGGATGTAGGTCACGTAGTGGTCGAACTCCACTGCTTCGGGTTTTTTGGGGGTGTTTTTGACCACATAGTAGTTATCTGTGGTCCTGAGCAGCTCGTGCTCGTCCTCCTGGATCCCCCGGCCGGAGACATCTTCGTAAAAGAAGTGGGAACCGACGAAGCTCGTCCGTTCATCCGAGGCTGCGATGCGCTTGGTCACATCCAGGGCCGGGAGGTAGAGCCAGCGGTCATCGTCGCTGCCGACATGCTTCCAGACCATGAAGACCGTGCCCCGTTCGTCCGCCGGGCGGTGGAAGTAGACATAGAACCTCTGCTCCCGATCCTGTTCATCCATGTTCTTGCGCAGGATGGTCAGGGATTTGGTTCTGGTCCGGCCCTGCTGGTCAGTGATGATCATCTCCACCCGGGACCTGCCGTCCTGTCCCTGGTAGTAGGCCATGTGGTTGGCTTGAGCCACGATCTCGTCAACAGTGGGAGCAGCCTGGACGGACATCAGGCCACATCCCGCAAAAAGCAGGATGGTGCCGAAAAGGGAGACAGGCAGACGTTTCATGATCAAACTCCTTGTTTATGAACACAGGCTAAAGTACAAAACTGGGCATCCATGGACATTATTGACCAGGTGCACAGCTCTTGCGTCTGGACATCACGGCACAGACCACAAACAGAAGAGGCAGTCCAGCCAGGCTGATCCAGGTCCACTGGGTCCAGCCCAGGCGCAAAAACTGCTGGACATTGACGATCACCAGGGCCAGGGCGGCCACTGCAGTGACCGCGCAGGTTCCGCGGTTGCAGAGCAAGGAGAGCCGGCTGGTCTGAGGAAAGAGCAGAGGCTCCAGGTGCCGGATCAGGGCCGGCAGGATCAGCAGTGTGGTCGCTCCGGACACAAGCAGGATCGAGGCCATGAACATGCCCACGGTGACGTAGGGAACCAGCGGGGCCAGCAGCAAAGGAGTGAAGCCCACAGCGATGACCGCAATGTTGCGCATGATCGCTCGGGCAGGCTCCCCGAAGACATGGGGGATGGCCCTGGTCCACTGGCAGTGATCTCCATAAATGCTCCTGGAACGGACCAGGAAATGGATGGCGAAGTCCACAGCCAGCCCTATGGTCAGGGAGGACAGGACCGCTACCGGCATGTCGTAGTTCTTGCCCACAATGCCGATGGCCCCGTAGATCAGGGCGATGGTCACCGTGAGCGGGATCATGGACAGAATTCCCCACAGGGCGGACCTGAAGAGGAGGGTCATCATCAGCAGGACCACCAGGAAGCTGCCCAGAAAGGCCTTGAGCATCCCGCTGACCATTTTGCCCTGCCAGATGACGTTGATGTAGGTCAGGCCGAACCAATTGGCCTCCAGGTTGAATGGTCCGGGGTTTTCGGCCATGAAGCGGTCAAGAGCCTTGACCACCCGGCTCATGTCTCTGTTGTCACCGCTCTTGAGCTGGACCCAGAGGCTGGACTGCCGATAGTCCGGGGTCACGAAGTGCCAGAGATCCTGGGGCCGATGACTGGACTGATAGGTGGTCAGGGTCTGGGCCACAGCACTGGGCGTATCCGGGACCTTGAAGGCCTCCTCCTTGCCCTGGAACAGCTCGCGGTGCACGGTTTTGACAATGTCTGCCAGGGAGTTGCTCTTGCCCACCACTCCCGTTTCCAGGAGGGCCTGTTCCAGTCTGGAAATATACTGCAGGACCTTGGGGTCTTTGAAGACATGGCTGCGGTTGGCCTCCTGGTCCAGAAAGAGGAGCAGCTCCTCCCAGGCATAGGCAGTTGAGCCGGTGGATTCATCCAGTTTCCGACGGGCAAAGTGATTGAGCTCCTCCAGGACGGCCGGCATGCCCAGAGCCTCCTGACTCAGTTCCTCGGCCCGGGTCTCGAGCCTGTCCGCCATTTCAGGAGTCTTCTCTTCAAAGGCCTCTTCAGCCACAAAGGCCTTCAGCCTGGACTCAAACCCGGCCAGAGCGCTTTCCAGGGAGACCTCTCTTTCTCCAGGTTCCAGATGGAGGTAGGCCATGTAGGTCCCCCCGAAGTGGTCATTCAGGACCCGGTCGGCAATGCGGATGGGGTGGTCTTTCTTGAACCACTTGGTGGGGTTGTCGTTGATCACGATCCGGGAAATCCCGTACCCGGAAATGACCACCAGGATCACGGTCACGGCCAGGTAGACTTTGCTCCAGCGATAGGTGGAGCTGCCGATGAATCCCAGCAGCCGTCCCAGCACTGTGGAGCGCGAGTACTCCTCAACCTCCTTGGCCTGCATGCCGAAGTTTTTCAGGCTCGAGTCAGGAATGAACATGATGTAGGCCGGGATCAGGGTGATGGTCAGAAGCCAGGCAGCCAGGATCCCCAGGGCCACGAAGATTCCGAAGACCTGAACCGGCGGGATGGGGGTCAGGGCCAGAGAGGCAAACCCGGCTGCCGAGGTCACCGAGGTGAAGAGCATGGGCAGAAACAGGGTCTCGATGGTGTGGCGGATGGTGTACACCCTGTCCCTGGTGCCCTGATAGCAGTCGAAAAACTCGGACAGGATGTGCACCGAGTCCAGGACCGCGATGGGCATGATGAAGATCGGGATCATGGAGCTCATGATGTGGATGGTGTTCCCGGTGATCACCAGCAGGGACATGGTAAAGAGCACCGAGACCATGGCCACGATCATCGGGGAGATGATCAGGACCAGCTTGCGGAAAAAGAAGAACATGAGCAGAAATATGACCAGCATGGCCAGCGGGGCTGAAATGCCCATCTGCTTGAACATCTGGACGCCGAAGACGTCGTTGGCCACTGGCAGGCCGGTGATGTGCCACTGGTCTTGACCTTCAAAGGTGGCGATCTTGTCCTTGAGCTTGGTCCAGATGTTGTAGCTCAAGTCTTTGGAGGTGATGGGCAGATACAGGGCCAGGGCCTTGCCGTCCGCCGAGACCAGGGTGTCGTTGAGAAACGGGATGTCTTGGGCCTTGTCCCTGACAGCCAGGGCCTGCTCCTCGCTGGAGGGGGGCTGGGGCATGAGCCATTCAAAACGCACCGTGCCCACCCCCCCCTGCTCGATGTTGTCCACTGTGGACGGGGCAATGATGTCCGCCCTGACCACGCCTTCTCCGGAGTCCTCACTGCCCACCGCCTGGCCCTGCAAGGTCTTGGCAAACTCAGTGAGCTCATGGACCCTGGTCAGGGAGTCCTTGTTGAACACCCCCTGGGGATGGGTTTCGTTGACCACGCCGACCACGATGATGTCGTTCAGGCTGAAGGCTTCCTTCATTTGGTTGTGGAAGACCCTGACCGGTTCATCCCGGCTGAGCATGTTTTCCGGATCGGTGTCCACCTGCACTCCCTGGAGGGCGGAGAGCTGGTTAGGCCAGAAAGTGGGCAACAGGGCCAGGGCAAAGAGAATGAAGGTGGCAGCTCCCACAATCGAAAACACGGTTTTGGGATGGTGGGTGCAGAATTGGCTGGTGCGGTTGGCCAGTGTCATGACTGCGTGTCCTTTTTTCGGGTATTTTTTTTCCAGACAGGTCAGGATGCCATGCAGTTATTGGGCCATGCGGCTTTGTTTACGGCATGAACAAAAAATTGCGAACAGTTACACCAGGCTTTGCTTCACAGCTTCCATGCAGTCGCGAATTTTTTCCAGGTAAAAGAGGGCGTGGTTCCGATCCTCTGGGTTGATGTGCCCCAGGAGGTCCTCAAAGACTGATGCATGGAAGGCCTGGACTTCTTGAATCTTTTTCTTTCCCCTCGGGGTGAGGCTGATCAGCTTGACCCGGCTGTCCTGGGGGTCCTCAAAGCGTTGAACCATCTTTTTTTCAAGGAGACCGTTCACCAGCTTGGTCACCCTGCTCTTGGCGACATCGAGTTTTCGAGCAATGCCCTTCACAGTCAAGTATCTCTCATCCTTGAACAGGAGCAGGCATTTGATCTCGGAAAAAGGCAGGCCGAACTTCTGGTTTTCGTAGAGCTTCCTTTCGTCGCAGCACTTGACCATCTCGTCGATCAGGGTCTGCATTTTGGAGGCTTGATAGGAGAGCATCGGTTTACCGGAATCAGGTGCCCCCTGGCCGTGTTGACTGTTCATGCTATGAATTTTCATGCTGCCGCCCCTGTTGTCAAGTTCCAGGCTGATGTTATCAAATCATGAGCGCTTTTCAGCACTGATCCCGGTCCTGTTTTGGCCTTGACAGGCCAGAAAGCGTTGCACAGAATTGCGGTAACGGTATGGTAACGACAGTCTCTGAAATCTTCACCCTTTTGCCAGCATGACCGAAAAGACACACGCAATCTGGAATGTCAAGTTCCTGAACCAGATCATGGATTCCATGGCCGAGGGGGTCTTCACGCTGGACACCAAAGGACGGATCACCTCCTGGAACAGGACCATGGAGCGGATCACCGGATTTGGCTCCACCGAAGCCCTGGGCCGGTCCTGTGGGATCCTTGGTTTCAGCCGCTGCCTGGGCAGACACTGCCCGGCCGATGTTCAGCAGTGCGGCATCCTGGAGCACGAGACTCCTGAAGCAAAGGAGTGCGTGCTTCGCCATCGGGAGGGCCGGGATATCCCGGTGATCAAACAGGCCAGGGTGGTCAAGGACGACCAGGGCCAGGTGATCGGCATTGTAGAGACCGTGACAGACATGACCGAGCTGCACAAGGCCCGGCACAAAGCTGAGGAAGCCAGCCGGCTCCTTTCTGAGCATTACAGCTTTGCCAACATCCTGGGAAAGAGCGACGTCATGCAGGATGTTTTTTCTTGGGTCAAGGCGGCGGCAGCAAGCAAAGCCACGGTCCTCATTCAGGGGGAGAGCGGGACGGGCAAGGAGCTCGTGGCCAGCGCCATTCATTACAACAGCGACCAGGCTGATCAGCCATTTGTGACCGTGAACTGCTCCGCTCTGACCGAATCACTTCTGGAGAGCGAACTCTTTGGACACGTCAAGGGGGCCTTCACCGGTGCGCTCAAAGACAGGCGCGGACGTTTCGAGGAAGCCCATGGCGGGTCGATCTTCCTGGATGAAATTGGAGAGCTCAGCCAACCCATTCAGGTCAAGCTGCTGAGAGTCCTGCAAGAGCGGGAAGTGGAGCGGGTGGGGGAGTCCAGGCCCCGAAAGATCGATATCCGGGTCATCGTGGCCACCCACCGCAATGTGGAATCGCTGGTTGCCCAGGGTATCTTCCGCCAGGACCTGTACTACCGGCTGAAGGTCTTTCCCATCCTCCTGCCTCCTCTGCGTCAGCGACGGGAGGACCTTCCGCTCCTGGTCAGCCACTTCATCGCCAAACACAACGAACAGACCGGAAAAGGGATTCAGGGCATGGAGCCCCAGGCCATGCGCTTGATCCTGGACTACGGCTGGCCCGGAAACGTCCGGGAGCTTGAGAACGCTGTGGAGCATGCCTTTGTTCTGGCCACAGAAAAGGACATGATTCGGGTCAACGACCTGCCCAGGGAGGTCGTTGCTCCCCAGGAGGGGCTTGCCTGGCCTGATGATCAGCTTGAAAAAAGAACAGGACCGAAGAAGTCAATCGCTCAGGACCTGGATCGGACACGCCTTCTGGAGCTGCTGCAGGACTGCGGCTGGAACAAGGCCGAGGTAGCCAGACAGCTGGGCGTCAGTCGGACAGCGGTCTGGAAGTACATGAAGAAGTGGGACATTCCGCTCAAACCCGCCCCGGGCAGGGGCTGAGAACAGGCCGTCCGCGGTGGACGGCCTGTTCAGGAAAGGCAGAGGCAGGCCAGTCTTAAAAAGTGACCACTTTTGTGTCCGGATCGCACATTTTTTCAACGATTTCGCCGGCACCGGCAATGACGGCATTGTCGATGAGCTCGTCCGGTCCTACGTACCGCTTGTCTGCACAGGCTTTGCAAACCAGGAGCCTGCCTTTGGCGGCTGCCAGCTTTTCGACCATTTCCAGCATGTGTTCTCCGGTTGAGGCCCTGATACCCTCGGCCATCCCGATTTGAGCCCAGTGGATGGCGTCGTCGATCAAAGCCACTTCAACCTCATTCTCCTGCTCGGCCGCGAATGCGGCAAACTGCATAGCCCTGGTGGCCCCGCCGGATTTTTCAAATCCTTTGGAGATGACAAAATACATCTTGGACATGAGTCGCAAACCTCCTGTTTGAGTTGTGGATCGCCCGCTTTATCTCAATGACGCATGAGGGCACAAAGGTGTTCACTTTTTTCGCCCGGCACTCAGCTTCGCGAAACATGCATTCCCGCCAGGTGCATACACTATCACACTGACTGACCGTTTTGAATCACAGTTTCAAACTCCGGGGGGGCGGCCAAGCTCCTCTTGACCGTACACAACCCGGCCACTTTCTGGACAGCCCGGACATACTTGTCCGGGAACCCGGCCGGCAAGCTGATGAACAGGGTGATCTTTTCATAGAGCTTTGTCTGGTCGTTCTTTTCCGCTGTCAACCGCATTTTCAGGAATGATGATTCAGCGCAGCCAGAGGCTGCTCTGAATGCAAAAAAAAGACCAAGCAGGCTGCTCAGCCGGCAGGACGGGCCTGAGCGCTCAAGGCAGGCAGACGGAAGTTGAACGAAAAGTTGAACAGTTGTTCGTGTTGAATGCCTGGTCGACAGCATGTGAACAGAACACAAAGAGTGCTTGCAGGAAAAAATACTACCAACCCTCGGTCAGCCTGGTCAAAGGCCTGGCTGGTTCGCGGAATCGGGCTCCACGATCCTGCCCATGAGCTGATAGAAGATATCGGAGACATAGACGATGCCCACCACGTTGTCTCCCTCCACCACAGGCAGATGACGGATGTGCTTCTTGAGCATCAGATCCACGATGAGCAGGACGTGGTTATTCGGATGGATGGTCACCACGTCAGTGGTCATGATGTCCCCGACGTGAATGTTTTTGACCTTGCCCACAAGCTGCCTGAAATCGTCTTTTTGGGTCAGCATGACCGAACGTCCGGTGAAAAAGACCTTGATCTCCTCCAATTTTACGTTGTATTTTTCGATGTTTTTGTGAGTTGCAAGACAAATGATCCGTCTTGTTCCTGAAGCTCGCCCAGTTCAAGAGGGTAGTGCTTCAGAATGGCCATCAGGTCGTTGATGCTCTCAGGATCGATATGCATGAGATGAAAAATGTTTGAACAAGACTTGAACATGTATTGGAAGACTGTGGTGGACACGATCCATGAAGGAGTGGTGGTCGTCAGTCCAAACGGCAAGATCGTGTCCGTCAATCAAGGGATGGAGCGGTTGACAGGCTATTCCCGCCAGGAGCTCCTTGGGAACTCATGCCTGATTTTCAATTGCGACATGTGCAGGGAGGTCAGGAAAGAGGAGAAGGAATTCTGGTGCTCTCTGTTTCGGACCCGGAAGGTCCGGATGCGGCAATGCAATATTCAGCACAAAGACGGCCGCTACATTCCTGTTTTGAAGAACGCCTCAGTCCTGACAGGCCAGGATGGGACAATGATGGGTGCAGTGGAGACCCTGACCGACCTCTCCGAGGTGGTCGAAAAGGAGCAGCAGCTGGAAGCCTGCCGACAGGAGCTCGACACGACCAGCGCCCCTTTCGGTATTCTGGGTCATTCAGCCTCAATACAGCGAATTTTCGATGTGATTCCCAACGCCGCCCAGTCAGATGCCCCGGTGATCATCACCGGTGAGAGCGGGACCGGCAAGGAACTCGTGGCCCAGGCCATTCACTCCTCCAGCCAAAGAAAGGACAGACCGCTGATCAAGGTCAATTGTGCGGCCCTGCCGGAGTCTCTCCTGGAAAGTGAGCTCTTCGGCCATGTCAAAGGCGCCTTCACCGGGGCTGTGACCAATCGGGAAGGTCGATTCGAGGCTGCCCAGGGGGGGTATATCTTCCTGGACGAGATCGGGGACATTCCGCTCTCCACACAGGTCAAGCTCCTGCGGGTTTTGGAAGAGAGGGCCATTGAAAGGGTGGGTGATCATCGACCCATCCCTGTCGATGTGCGCATCATCACGGCAACGAACAAGGACCTTCGCGAGCTGGTCCAGGCCGGTGCGTTCAGGGAGGACTTCTACTATCGGGTCAATGTCATTCCCATCCATCTCCCGGCCCTCAGGGAGCGGCTGGACGACCTCCCCCTGTTGGCCGAGACTTTTTTCCAACGCTTGAAAGCCAAGACAGGCAAAAAAATCCAGGGGATCAGCCACAAGGCCATGAACATCCTCTATGCTCACTCCTGGCCGGGCAACATCCGGGAGCTGAAGAGCGTTTTCGAATACGCCTTTGTGGTCTGCGACCAGCCCTTTATTCAACCGGTGCATCTTCTGCCGTCTGTCCAGCAGCAGGCCGGACATTCCAAAGAGCCTCTGATTCCTCTTCACACCCTGACCACTGCGGAAAAGAAGAAACAGGAGCTGGTGCAGGCCTTGAAAAGGACCGGTGGAAACAGGTCCGAGGCCGCCAAGCTGCTCGGGATTTCAAGGACCACGGTCTGGAACAGGATGCGCAGGTACGGGGTGTCCTGCAACAGCACCGTGTCAGAGGATCAGGAGACAGCGGGGCCGGGTTGAACCGCATCTCTTCGGCTTCAAATGATGCGGGGCCTTGAAGTGACACGCAGCTTGGCCAGCCTGGTGAGATGAACCGGCTCTGGAGATGATGCCCCCACTGGGTGCACCTCTGTTCACGCATCGGGTCTTGAAACCTTCGTTCAGCGGCCCGGCCTTCCCCGGCACACATCAGAAGTTGAAGACCCTGGCCTCGGCAGCCAGGTCGATGATTTTGGGGGCGCCCCCCAGATACATGTTGGCGTAAAATGAGCCCTCGTCAACCTGACGAGACTTGGCGCAGGGAATTCAAACCCCGCAGGGAACTTCCTTGTCCACCAGCTCAGGGAGGTAGTCTCCCGGACTGTCGCCTGTGATGGTCTTGATGGAGAGGTCGCGGTTCTTGTCCGCCCACATGACGCCGCCGTCAATCAAAAACATCTCCACCTGATGCCCCTTGTCCTTGGCCACCTTGGCGAACTGGAAGCACCTGGTGGCAGCTTCGTTGTCGTCCCTGCTCAAGAGAAAGAGCATGCCGGCCATAATCCACCTCCTTCAACTAATTCGAATGGTTAACAAATAATCTTTCTGTATTGTATTTCGCACACATCCAAAAGCATTGTCAATGCAAAGGAGGGATCCATGCCCGAAGTCAGCTTTGCGGATACGGCCATTGTCTCCTGCGGCACGCTCAGCCTGGAGCTGAACGCGCTCAAAGACGAGGGTTTCCTGAATGGTGCTCAAATCCTTTTCACCACGCCCGGGCTGCACGAAGATGTCAAGGAACTGGAGCGCCAGCTGGTCAAGAAGGTGGAAAAGGCACAAACCCTGGCTGGCAAGGTGATCGTGGTCTATGGCGGCAAGTTCTGCTACATCAATGCCGACCAGCCGACCAGGACCATGCAGACGATCATCGGCGAGCTCGGTCCAAGCGTGGTCCGGATCAAGGCCACCCACTGCATGGACATGATCGCCTCCGAGGGGGAGCGGGAAAAAATCGCCCAGGACATGGCCGGGGGTGAAAAGGTTTGGTGGATGACCCCGGGCTGGATCAAGTTCCGGCATCAGGTTTTCAAAGGCTGGGACAAGGGACTGGCCAACGAGAACTTCCCCCGGCACACCGGCGGGGCCATTGTTCTGGACGGCATCGGATTCGTGGATCAGGTCATGACAGAAAAACCGGAAGAGTTCCTGGAGTACTCGGACTGGATGGGGATCCCCATTCAGCCGTGTCCGGTCAGCCTGGACCGGTTCAAGTCCCTGCTCATGGAACAGGCCCAGATTCTGGCGGAGCGGCAGGGGTGAGGATGCATTGCAGCCCGACCTCTGGCATGTGCTTCGCACACACAGAGCACAGCTGGGGAGGTTGGAGAAGAAGAAAAGATTGGTCTCTCGCCCGCTCGTCGCTGCCGCTCCTCACTAGAGCCGCGGAGGCACGGAGAAAATGAAGAGGAGGAGGAAGAGACAGGGGCTTGCCCTGCGGGCAAAGGTTTGACCTCACGAGCGGGAGCGAGTGGAGCTGGGCGGGCAAAACCCCGGCTCGGGGGTTTGCCCGCAGAAAACTCTTCCTCCTCCCTCTGAGCTCTGCGGGCTCTGTGCCTCGAGCGAGTCCGCGAGCGGGCGTGAGATAACTCTTTTCTTTGTGCTCCTGCTTCTGGCCGGTTTCCCCCTGTGCCACATGTAAGTAAAGACCAGGCCAGCAGCAGCGCTAACGTCCCTCAACCATCCGCTCTCCACCCTCGACCTGTCAGCTTACTCCACCGCCAGAGGCAGAATCTCCTCGATGGAGGTCAGGCCTTCTTCAGCCTTGGTCAGGGCGACCCGTTCCAGGCTTTGCATGCCGTTTTTCACGGCCAGCTCCTTGAGGGTCGACGAGGATTCGCTCCGCAGGACAGCCCTCTTGATGTCTTCATTCGGGGTCAGGTATTCGTAAATCATGATCCGGCCTCTGTACCCGGTGGAGTTGCAGGCCTTGCATCCCACGGCCTTGAAGATGCGCGACCCGTTCTCGGGCATGACCCCGTAATGCCCGGCCTTGAGCTTGATTTCAGCCTCAGGGTCGGGCTGTTTGCATTTGTCGCACAGCCGTCTGATCAAGCGCTGGGACATGGCCCCGATAATGCTTGCACTGATCAGGTAGGGCTCGATGCCCATGTCTGCCAGGCGGACAAAGACCTCGGCCGCTGAGTTGGTGTGCAGGGTGCTGACCAGGAGGTGGCCGGTCAGGGCGGCCTGGATTCCGATCTGGGCTGTCTCGCTGTCCCGTATCTCACCCACGCTGATCACATCCGGATCGTGGCGCAGGATCTGCCGCAACCCCCTGGCAAAGGTGAAACCGATGGATTCCCTGATCTGCACTTGGCAGACTCCAGGCATTTCATACTCCACCGGATCTTCCAGGGTGATGATGTTCTTGCCCAGAAAGACCGGCTCCTGAAGGCAGGAATAGATGGTCGAGCTCTTGCCGCTTCCAGTGGGGCCGGTGATGAGGATCATGCCGTAGGGCTTGGAGATGGTCCGCCTGATATCGTCCACATCCTTTTCATACAGGCCGATGTCATCCAGCTTCATGATTCCCTTGTCCTTGTCCAGGATACGGATGACCACCGATTCCCCGAAAACGGTGGGCATGCAGGAAAACCGCAGGTCAACACCCTTGTTGCCGACCTTGATCTTGGCCCGGCCATCCTGGGGGAGCCTCCGCTCGGCAATGTTCATGTTGGAGAGGATCTTCATTCTGGCCACCAGCGAGGACAACCTGTCCTTGGGCAGGTTCAGCTCCCGGTGCAGCTTGCCGTCGATGCGGTAATCAACGTTCACTTTCCTTGGCTCAGGATTGATGTGGATATCACTGGCCTTTTTCTTGACCCCGGTCTTGAGGATGTGGTTGACCAGGGCGATGATGGTTTCTTCCTTGCCTGAGCTTTCAGTGATGTCGTACTCGTCATCGTCGGACTGGACGATCTCCTCCAGGTCGGTCTCGCTGAGCATCAGGTCTTCGAACCCTTCAGACTGGTCACCTGTCTCCTGGGCAATGTACTCCTCAAGGGCTTCGTTGATGGACTTCTGGGAGGCGATGTACTCCTTGACGTTCAGTCCAGTGATGAACTGGAGCTCCTCCTTGGCATTGGTCACCGCCGGTTCTGGAAAGGCAACCCTGAGTTCGTTTTTGTGAATTTCAAAGGGAAAGATGTTGTATTTCTTGCAGGTATCTGGGGCGACGTGCTGGGCGGCAAAGGGGTCCACCTGGTAGGTGCTCAAATCCACATAAGGCAGTCCGAATCGCAAAGCCAGAGCCAGAGCCAGCTGCTCTTCGGAAATGAGCTTCATCTCCACCAGAACCTGCCCCAGACGCTTGGTGCGGTCTTTTTGCTGTTCCTGCAGGGCCTGTTCCAGTTGTTCCGGGCTCAGCAGCCCAACGGCGCTCAAGATCTCGCCGATTTTTTGATTGACCCAGTTTTCCTGTCTCTTGAGGGCATCAGACACATCTGAAGGGTTGACCATGCCCTGTCCGACCAGGATCTCCCCGATCGGCCTTTCCCGGAGACTCTGCTGTGTGTGCAAGCCTTTTTCCAGCTGGTCGCGGGTGAGCATCCCTTCCTGAACCAGGTCGTGACCGATTTTAGGTTCGTCCTGGGTACGCCGGCCGTTCTCGGGCCCAACCGCGGCATGACCGGACTGCCTGACTTCGGCCTTTTCAGGCTCAGGCCCTTGAAGGGATGGGTCAATGCTCGTCAAGAGCGCCTGCAGACCGTCTCTCCTGGTGATCTTATGCCGGTTGTCCCACATCACGGCAGCCGTGTTGTCAATGGACAGAGCCGCCTGGCAGTCCGGAAAGCTGAGCACAAAAGGGCTCTGCATGGCCACAGCCTGCTGGACTTTGGTGTCCAGCGGGATGTGGCCCATGAACTTGAGGGGGACCTGGAGATGCTTTTCAGTGGCCGAGGCGAGACGTTTGAAGATGGTCGAGGCATGGTGCGTGGACCTGGCTTGATTGATCCAGATATAGAAAGGCCCGGTTTGCCTTCCCTGTTCATAGGAGAGTTTGATCAAGGCATAGGCATCGGTCAGGGATGTGGGTTCCGGGGTGACCACAAGGACAGGGATGCTGGCCGCCTGAAGCCAGTTCATGACCTCAGCAGAGATGCCTGCCCCCACATCAATGAGCAGGAGCTCGAATGCGCAAAGGTCTTTGAGCACAGCTTCAAGCCCATGTTTTTTTTCAAAGGACAGATCAGGCACGTTGTCCAGGGCTGTCCCTCCGGACAGGAGCTTGAGTCCTTCAGGAGCCTGGTGAAGGGCCTGATCCAGGCTGCGCCGCCCGTCCAGTACATCGGCGAGCGAATACTCCGGGGACTCGCCCAGCAGAACCTCGGCATTGGCTACCCCCATGTCCGCGTCAAGCAGGCAGGTGGAAGGACAGCGTCTGGCCAGGGTCAGGCCCAGATTCAGAGAGAGATTGGTCTTGCCCACCCCGCCTTTTCCACTGGCTATGCTGATGATGATATTTGAAGTTTCCGTTATTTTCTGCATTCTTGGTTGTCCTCGTATGAAACTTCATGAGGAAGAACCCCTCAGCCCTGCGGGCAGCTCCCCTTGGAAAAGGGGAGCAGTAAGAGGAGCCAAACCGAAAGTTTCTGCCCTGATCAAAGTGGCCAAGTTGAGTGTCATCTCGCGACAAGTCGGGGGTCTTTTCTGCCCTCCACCATCCACCCTCAACCCTCGACCTGTCAGCCCTGCCAGAGGCTGCGCTGACAAGAGATTCAAACAGACTTTGTCGGCGGAAACTTAGCAGATCAGGGCCGGATATTCAATTCAAAAGAGGGTCGTCTGAAAGCAGGCCTTTTTTCCGGTAGATCCGGTTCAGAGACAGATCCACCAGCATGAAGAGCAGGATGGGCAAGGTCAGGAAAATCAGAGTCAGAATCGAGGCCAGAGCCCTGTTGGAGGAGTTCAGCAAAGGAAAGAGGGTTCCGGTAAAGGAGGGAACAGTGCCTCCGCCAATAAGAAAGACGAGAAAGTATTCAGAAAAGGCCACCAGAAAGACCACACTGCCCCCGGCGACGATCGAGGGCAGGAGCAGCGGCAGTTCGATTCCCCAGGTGATCATCCACCACCCAGCCCCGAGATTGCGGGCGCAAACCCTGTGCTCCTGTCCCAGGACGGAAAAACCGGTCACCAGAGACCGAAGCATGTAAGGGTAGCTGAATATGGCCAGAACCAGGACGACACCGCAAAAGGTGTCGGCCAGCCCGATCTTGATGAACAGGAAGTGCAGACCCATGGCAAAGGTCATGGGCGGGACCAGGGCTGGAGTCAGCAGCAGGCCTTCCAGAAGGTGCTTGCCCCTGAAATCGGCCCGGGCAAAGGTGGAGGCTGGAACAAAGCACATCAGCAGTGTGACCAGGGCTGTGGACAGGGAAAAAGCCATTGAAGAACCTATGGCTCGAATGATCTGACCGGACTGGCTGGAGGCGAGGGAATACGCTTTGAAGCTCATGTCCTGCGGCCAGAGGTGGGGAAAGCTCCAGCCTGGAGCCAGGCTGTACAGGACAAGGACACAAACCGGAAGGGCAAAAAGTACTGCCAGCAGGCAGATCAAGAGTGCGCTTCTCATACTTTCCGCTCCCCGCTCTCCAGCCTGGTGACCACCTTGGTGTACATCAGGATGAACAGCACGGCAAAGAGGAACATGATCACCAGGACAGCCATGGCCTCAGGCCTGTCGGTCAGCTCTTTCTTGAAGTAAAGGTTGAAGACATTGATGCTCAACATGCCGGGTCGGCTCTCACTGAGCAGAGCCGGGATGTCGAAGGCCCCAAAGCTGTAAAGAAAAAGGATGATGAAAGAGGTGTGCACAGCCGGGAAAACTCGGGGCAGAACTATGGAGATGAACGTTCTGGTTCTGGAAGCCCCAAGCATGACTGCGGTCTGAATGATGCGGCGGTCGAACCTGATGAGCATGGTCAAGACCAGGAGCATGGCAAAAGGGGTGCCCTTGAATGCGTAGGCCAGGATCATGCCCAATCCAAGACCGGAGTACAGGATGTTCGGAAACTGCTGCGGTGACTCGATGAGCCCCAGGGAATGGGCCAGGGAAGCCACAATCCCGGACTGGCCCCAAAAGACGAGGATCACGAAGGCCACGGAAATGTGGGGCAGGATGAGCGGGATCTTGTAGATCAGGGCTGCATTGTGCAGCCGGGCAGGCAGCTTCCAGATCCAGTAGGCCAGGATGGTCCCGGCGCTGACAGCAGCCAGGGCAGAGACCCCGGCCACCCAGGTGGAAAAGAGAAAGGAGGCGTAGAAAAAGGGCCTCGACAACAGAGCCCCGTAGGCGGAAAAAAGGCTGCCCTGGTGGGGCAATGGTGTGAGCAGCCCCAAGGATTGGCAGACTGTGAGGAAAATCCCCCCGCAGAAGAGGCACCCGAAAGGTATCAGCAGGGGGCTGAGCCGCATCCCGGTTCTGACCATCTGTCCCTCAGTTTTACGCGAGTGACCCTGAAAGATCCTGCACACTCAGGGTCTCAGGCCTAGGATTTCTCAGCCGAGGTATTTTCATCGCCGCCCATGGCCAGCATGGAAGAAGGAGTCCATGTCCGGGCCTGATCGTCTCTGTTCAGAGTTTTGAGGTTCAAACTGACCCTCTGACCAACCGGGAAGGATTCATTCTGGCAATAGACAGTCAGGACCGTGTCCTCAAGCTGGACGGCGACCACAATGTAGTGCCCGGCAAAGGTAACCTCGACCACCCTGCCTGGACCATGGTCGTCGGCCGTCAGGGACAGGGTTTCTGGACGGGCGAAAATCTCGTCTCGTAATTGGACAGAATTGCCCAGGCCCAGGGAGGGGTACAGCGATTTGGGAATGGTGTTCACCGGCCCCAGAAAGCTGGCCACTTCATAGGAATTGGGGGAAAAGTAGATCTGTCTCGGTGTGTCGAACTGCTTCAACGCCCCATTCAGGAGGATTCCGATCTTGTCCGACATGGCAAAGGCCTCTTCCAGGTCATGGGTCACGCTGATGGTCGGGATTCCGAATTCCTTCTGGGTCCTGCGGATGAATCGGGCGGTCTCCATCTTCAGATTGCGGTCCAGATTGGCAAACGGCTCGTCCAGGAGAAGAACGGCTGGATTGACCACCATGGCCCTGGCTATGGCCACCCGTTGCCTTTGTCCAGCCGAGAGCTGAGCAGGATAGTGCCCTGACTGGGCCTGGAGGTGAAAATAGTCCAGCATCCGCTGGACGCGGTTCCGGATGTCCCGCCTGCCGACCTTCCGGGCCCGGAGGCCGAAAGCCACATTGTCCCAGACAGTCATGTTCGGAAAGAGCACATAATCCTGGAAAACGAGAATAACCGGGTTCTTTTTGTTCACCGGCCTGGAAAAGGAAACCTGGCCGCTGTCCTGCCGGTCCAGCTGGGCGATGATCTTCAGCAGGGTGGTCTTGCCAACCCCGGAGGGACCGATGATCGAAACGAGTTCAGGCTGCTGGAGCCTGAAGCTGATTTGGTCCAGGACTGTCTGGGCCCCGAAGCGTTTGGTTATTCCACTGAGCTCAAGATCCATTGGATATCGCCCAGATAGTGCTTGATCCTGGCAAAGGTGTCCTGGTTCTGTATGGGGCGGTCGGTTTGGGTGTACTCGTAATAGGCCATGAAAGACCAGGACAGGGCCCGCAAAAGAATGGTCTTTTCCAAAACAGCGGTTTTGAAGACCAGCTCTTCAATGGGCAGATCCAGACCTGCAGCCTGGCGATAGAGCTGCAGGAAGGTCTTCTTGTCTTCAGGGGTATAGAGCGTCTCGCTCTTCCACAGGGTGGTGGTCGGGACCAGGAAGTGGCCCAGATCCTGATAGGGCTGGGAGACGACGGCTTTTTCCCAATCCACAAGGCAGGCCCGATTCGGACCGATCAGGAAGTTGTTTGAATTGACCTCGGTGTTGACGATGCAGAGTCTTTCAGTGGCAAACAGGTCTTTGGTCTCTTCAGCCAGCTGCTGGACTGTTTTGAAGTAGCTCAAGATCTGCCGCTTCTCCTCCACCAGGGGATGGTCAGGGTAGCGGTGCAAGAGTTCCCAACATTCCCTGGAAATGTCCTGGATCGGATTGGCTTGAAGGATCAGCCCTTCTGGAACCGGCTGGGCATGTACCCTGGCAAAGATCTCGGCTGCTGCAGACATGTCCTGGCGGTAATCCAGGGGCCGGCCCTGAATGTGCTCCATGAGCAGAACGCCGCCGTCGAAATGTCCCGGGGCGGGATCGCAGAAATATCCCCTGGGAGTCACACCGGAGGGCTCCAGGGCCTTGAGAACCTGAAATTCGTATTCGATCTGTCTGGGGCCAAGGCCGAGCTGGCTGCCGTGATTGATGCGCAGGACAGACTTTCCGCTCCTGTCCTCCACGAGGTGATTCTCGTTGTACTCTCCAGCCGCCAGGAAAGAGACCGAAAAGGGGCCTCTGACCCAGCCTGAAGAACGAAGGAACTCCTCAATTGCGGAAGATTTGGACCTGTCGGACATGAGCTCCTGCCTGGGGTGGTTTGAGGGCAAGGACTGATATCCGGTCACTACCACAGCAGGAGCGTGTTGGCAAACCAGGCTGAAGCAGGCGAATGATGGCAAAGCTGAAAATCGAAGGACGCACCTTATGCATGTTGCAGAAAAGAGGTCCCTGCAGAGATAGTATGTCGCATCTCAACAGGGACCCTTCATTTCAATCCTCATGCATTGAAAGGATATGTTTTTTCATCTGGAAAGGGACCTTTCCAGATGAAAAAACATCAATGGTCGCAGATGTTCTCCCCGGTGACCAGGGTCCCTTCCAGGTAGGCCTGGACAACGTCTTCCGGGGTCCCTGCAGAGGCCCCGGTCACGACCTGAATCCCGTATTCCGTAAACAGGCTTTGGGCCCTGGATCCCATCCCGCCGGCGATGACCATGGTGGCCTGCTGTTCTGAGAGCCACTTGGGCAGGACGCCAGGTTCATGCGGGGGGGGAGTCAAAAGGTCCACATTCTGGATGACCTTCTTTTCCGGATCCACGCTGACCAGGGCGAACTTATCGCTGTGTCCGAAATGCATGCACAGCTGCCCGTTGACCACCGGCACGGCGATCTTCAGGGAGCCGTTGCCTGAAGCTGCAGCCTGGACACTCCCTTCCGGCTTGGTGTTCTCCTGCAGGGCTCCGGTCATGGCCAGCATGGGCTTGACAATGGCATTGATGGCCTGGGCAGTGGGGCTGTCATGGCTTGTTTTCAGCAGGGAGTAGCCCATGTCCGCCGACCTGACCATCTCTGGGTCCAGAGGGATGCGGCCAAGAAAGGGGACCCCTGTTTCCGCGGCCAGTTTTTCCCCCCCGCCGGTATTGAAGATATCAACTGTCTGATTGCAATGAGGGCAGACAAACCCGCTCATGTTTTCAACAATGCCCAGGACCGGGTTTTCGGTATGCCGGCAGAAGTTGACTGAACGGCGGACATCGTCGATGGCCAGGACCTGGGGCGTGGTCACGATCACGGCCTTGGCGTCCTTGCCGATGAGTTGCATGACTGAAATGGGCTCGTCCCCGGTTCCCGGAGGGCAGTCGACCACAAGGTAGTCCAGATCCCCCCAGGCTACGTCCTCCAGAAACTGCCTGATCAGGCTCATTTTGATCGGTCCCCTCCAGATCACGGAATCATCCCGGTTGGGCAGCAGAAAGCCCAGGGACATGACCGACAGGTTCTGGCTCCATTGGATCGGCTGCAGGCAATCGCCGACGGTTTCAGGCTTCTTGTCGGTCAAGCTGAGCAGGCGGGGGACACTCGGCCCGTGCACGTCCACATCAAGAAGCCCGACTTTTTTCCCAGCCAGGGAAAGGCCCACGGCAATGTTTGTCGCCACGCTGCTCTTGCCGACACCGCCTTTGCCCGAGAGGATAACGATCTTGTTCTTGATTCGGCCCAGACTGCCTTTCAGCTTTTCATCCTTGTTGTCCTGCTGCTGGCAACCGGACTGACTCGAACAACTGGAACATGTCTTGTCGCTCATATATGACCTCCACGCTCATGAATGTGCTCTCTCTTTTGGAGAAGAGGGTTAAAGGTGATTGTACACACTGCGTCTCATGCACAGCCAGGGTTCAGCTGAAGCACATCGGTCAACACCGGATGGAGTTATAACCATGATTCAATCTTTGTCCAGACTGAGCGGACGCGCTGCCCCAAGCCGTGGGGATCGTACTCCACGACCGTCTTTTCCTGGAGCTGAGCCTTGGTGAATCCTGAATCATAGGGGAGCTCGCCGACAAGCTCAAAATGCTTCTCTGCGGCAAAGGCCGTGATCTCCTGAACGCAGTCAGGATTGATATCCGCTTTGTTGATCAGGATCAAGGTCGGAATCTTGAAGTGACCGGTCAGTTCGCAGACCCTTTTGAGGTCGCTGATGGCTGAGACTGTAGGCTCAGCAACCACCAGGGCCACATCGGCATTGGTCAGCGAGGCGATGACCGGACAGCCGATGCCTGGTGAGCCATCAACAAGAACGAAATTGAGGTTTTTTGCTTTGGCCAATTCATGCGAGGCGTGCCGGACATTGGTCACCAGCTTGCCCGAGTTTTCCTCGCCGATGCCCAGGCTGGCATGCACCATGGGGCCGAACCTTGTTTCAGACTGATACCAGTGGCCGCACATCCGGGTCTTCATGCTGACGGCCTCAACCGGACAGACATGGTAGCACAGAGCGCAGCCCTCGCAGTGCTCCGGCAGAACCTGAAAGGAGTCCGAGATGGCCTGGAAGCGGCAGTGCTCCTGGCACAGTCCGCAGCTGGTGCACAGTTCTGGATCGATGTCAGCCAGCTCGCCGCTGAAAAATTCATGGCTCTGCTGAACCTCTGGCTGGAGGATGAGATGCAGATCAGCCGCATCCACATCACAGTCAGCAACCACTTTTGGGGGGCCCAGGCCGGCCAGGGCGGCTGTGACCGTGGTTTTGCCGGTTCCCCCTTTACCGCTGATGACAACGAGTTCTTTCATAGTTCACTCACAGTGTGTTCGCGCAGTGTTGTGTTTTCTTTTCCTGCTTTCCACGCCGCCATTGGCGGCAAAAGCGAGCTGAAAACCGCGCTTTTCAGCGAAGCGATCTTCCGCGAAATGAGTTCATAAAAATTTCGCGGACAGCTCACGAGAAGCTCAGCCGCGGCTGGCAACCAGCCGATCTTCACCTTGAGCAAGATCCAGAACGTTGGACCACATCCTGGAGAACTCCTCCCGGAACTCAGGGAAGACATCGATCAGCAGCTGACCTTTGGAGTAGGCAGAGGCAGCCTCTTTGAGATGCGGCAGCTTGGCCAGAATCGGGATCTTTTTTTCGGTCAGAAAGGCTTCCAGCCGGTCATCACCCATGCCGTCCCTGTTGATGACCACCCCAAAGGGAAACTTGAGCTTGAGCATGAGATCAACAGTGAGCTTGAGGTCGTGGAGTCCAAAAGGAGTCGGTTCAGCCACGAGCACGACCATGTCCGCACCTGAAAGGGCTTCGATGACCGGGCATGAGGTCCCGGGCGGGGCGTCGATGATCTGGACCGTCCCTTGGGGAGCCGCTGCCTTGACCCGCTTGATCAGGGGCGGAGCCATGGCTTCGCCGATGCGCAGCAGTCCCCCATAGAGCTTGATGCCTTTGGAGTCTCCCCAGCGGAGAACGCCAATGGTCCTGGTCGTTTCCGAAACGGCCTGGACCGGACAGATCGTGGCGCACAGCCCACAGCTGTGGCAGAGCTCGGGAAAGACCAGGATGGAGTTGACCATCCAGATCAAAGCATTGAAACGGCATTCCTGGGCACACTTCTGACAGGATTCACCCAGGCAGGTCTGCTCGTCGATCTTGGGTACAGGCACGGTCTGTTCGATTTCTTGTTCCCAGGACGTCTGGAGGAAGTAATGCGAGTTCGGCTCTTCCACATCGCAGTCCACCATGGTGACCTCTTCCCCTGTGGACTGCAGATAGGCAGCCAGGTTCGAAGCCACAGTCGTCTTTCCAGTTCCGCCCTTGCCGCTTGCTATTGCCAGAAGCATTGCTGTCATCTCCTTTATCTGCTCACCAGTGCCCCGGCTTGTCCGCACTGTCAGCGGGGCTCAGACGATCGTCCATAAAGGCCTTGACCGCAGCCTGAACAGTGGGCTCCTGACAGAGATAGATGCCTATGCCGCCGGATTGCAGGGCGGCAAAGGCCTTTGGGCCGACATGGCCTGTGATCACAGCTTCTGCTCCAGCCTGAGCCACGTTTTGAGCTGTCTGAATGCCGGCACCCTGCATGGCCTGCATGTTTTGGGTATTGGCCAGAAAAGAGGACTCCCGGGTCTGTGTATCGTAGATAATGAAACCGGACGTCCTCCCGAATCTGGGGTCCAGTTCTGAATTCATGTCTTGACCTTGGGCACTGATAGCAATTTTCATTCACGTCTCCTTCGAGATTTTTTGACGACACTGTTTTGGGCTGAAGGTGTCCGGTCCGACGACTCATGCTTTTGGCAGCAGCCCTTTTTCCTGCAGCCGGGCATGGCGCACTCAGAAAGCGTTCCCTCCTGCCAGGCCTGGATCACCTTGTCCAGATCGCCCCGGATCCAGTCCCAGACGTGGATGCCGGACTGATGGAGCATCTGTTTGGTGCACCCGCTGACAGCTCCACAGATCAAAACGTCCACACCGCAGGCAGACAGAGTTGCAAGCCTGGAGCTGACCCCTTCCTGCGGTATCATGACTTGTCCTGCCTCGTACAAGTGTCCATCCTGAAACATATACATCTTGAGTTCAGGGGAATTGTCGAAGAGAGAGGCCAAACGGTGGCCGTATGCTGCCAGACAAATCTTCATACACCGCTCAAGGGTCTTTCCTTTCGCACACTCGGAAAACATGCATACCCGGAGCAATGTTCTGCAAAGAGTTTGCCAAAATTTGATTTTCAGTCAGAACAGGGTCTTACCTGAAAAGAGGTGGGGTGCCTAGGGATGCCTGGGCTTATCATGCGCCATCATGGTCATCCAAAGACTTATTTTGATCCATTTGGGCGCACCGCTTGAGCATCCGTCGCAGAGTGTCTTTGGAAATTCCCAGTTCGCGGCAGGTGGCCATTTTTTTACCCATATTCCTTTCCAGGGCTTTGAAGACCGCTTCGCATTTGATCTGTTCAAGGGTCCTGGGCTGGTTTGGGCCAGGATGATGCTCTGTCGGGGGCTGGAAGGACGGGGGCAGATGCTCGGCCTGAACAAAGCCTCCAGAGCAAAGGATGAAGCAGTACTCGATGATGTTTTCTAGCTCCCTGACGTTGCCTGGAAAGGGATGAGCCATGATCATGGCCAGGGCGTCCTCGGAAATGCCCTGAACATCCTTTCCCTGGAGGTGGTTGAAGTTGCGGATGAAGTGATTGACCAACAGAGGGATGTCCTCGGTCCTCTCCCGGAGCGGAGGCAGGTGAAGCTGGACCACATTGAGGCGGTAGTAGAGATCCTGGCGAAAGGTCTTCTGTTCCACGCACTGGGCCAGGTCCTTATTGGTGGCGGCAATGATCCGAACATCCACCTTTTCCGGAGCCACTCCGCCAAGCGGTTCGATGGTCTTGTCCTGGAGGACCCTGAGGAGCTTGACCTGGAGGGAAAAGGGCAGTTCGCCTATCTCATCCAGGAACAGGGTTCCGGAGTGGGCCAAACGGAAGCGCCCCGGCTTGTCCTTTTTGGCGTCAGTGAATGCACCGGCCTTGTATCCGAAGAGCTCAGACTCCAAAAGGTGTTCGGGCAGCGTCCCGCAGTTGACGACAACCAAAGGGTTGTCTTTTCGAGGGCTCAGGTTGTGAATGGCCCGGGCAAAAAGCTCTTTGCCCGTGCCGGACTCACCGCTCAAAAGGACAGATGAGGGGCTTTGAGCCACCTGAGGCAGGATGCGGTAAATCCGCTTCAAGCCGTCGCTCTTGCCTATGATGTCCTCAAAGGTGTAGAGCTCCTCCATTTTCTGCCGCAGGTGCTGGATCACGCTCAAGTCGCGGAAGGTCTCCACTCCGCCGATGAGAGCCCCGGATTCGGAATAGAGGGGAGCAGCGCTGATGCTGACCGGAATCTTCTGGCCGTCAGGCCGGATGATGAAGATCGATTTGTGGCTGACTGCGGTGGTGTTTTCCAGGCAGTGATCCAGGGCGCATGACCCATCGCACAGGCTGGAGTGGAAAATCTCCCAGCACTTCTGCCCGATAGCCTCATCCCTGGAGATGGTCGTGATTTTTTCCGCAGCCTGATTGAAAGAGGTGATGTTCCAGTCCAGGTCCACGGTGAACACGCCATCGGCAATGCTGTCCAGGATTGAGATACAGGGGAGATCTTTGGGAAAGCTCATACTGCTGTCTCATGTCAGCTTTGCCTGTGGCAAAGCTGACATATTTGGGTTTGACCTGAAGAAATTTCCTTGCTTTTGAGCAGAGCGTGTCGCCTTCTTACAGCCAGTTTGATCAAGAAAGAAACTGATCGAAGCCGAAGAGAAGCGGTCTGGCCTTCCCCAACAGCTGAGTTTCATCCCTTTTCAGGTGTTCTAATCCGAAAGGTTTCAATTTTCAAGGAGCTTGGCGAGCATGTCCTTCAGCTCAGGGGTCAGGGCATGCCCGCGATAGGCGATGGTCCCTTCCCTGTCCACCAGGATCAGGCTGGGGACGCCGCGAATCATATAATCCTGACTGACCACATTTTCATGATCAAAGGCCAGTGGAAACTCAATGTCCAAGCGGTCCTGAAAAGCCCTGGCCCTGGACACGGAGTCGTTCCAGCCCGCATTGATCCCGACAATGGTCATGTTTTTGGACTCAGATTCAGTGTACAGAGTGTTGACGGCCTCCATTTCCTTTTTGCAGTACGGGCACCAGGTGGTCCAGAAGACCAGGAGCAGGTGTTTGTCCTCATCCAGGAGCCTGGAGAGATGGATCGGATTGTTGTCCAAAGAGGAAAGCTCGAAGTCCGGCGCTTCCATGCCGATCTGAAAGGCTTGCCCGGGGCTGGCGACCATGAGACCAACCAGCAAAATCAATACTAAAGCGGTATGTTTTTTCATGCTCCTCAATCCTTGTCTTTGACAGTGAATAACATCTGGGACAGTGATTTTTGGCAGCCCCGGCCGATGACGGCCGGGGCTGCCAAAAATCAGAACATCAATTTTCCGGCCTGGATCAGAAAGTATTCCCCCAATCCGATCATGGCCAGGCCGAGTCCTTTTTTGATCCAGATCATCCAGTTCCCGGGTTTGGGCAGGGAGGACAGGAGTCCGGAAAAGGTTCCCACGCCGATCAGAATCAGGCCCATACCGATGGAAAAAATGAACAGCAGGACCGCTCCCAGGAGGACATTCTGTTCAGTGGCCACATAGGTCAAAACCACACCCAGGACAGGAGCAGTGCACGGCGAAGCCACAAGGCCGGAGGCCGCTCCAAGGACAAAGGACCCGGCCAGACCTTTGCCTTTGTGGCTGTGGTCAGCCTGAACCGAGAGCAGCGGCAGGGGGATGACCTCAAGGATGTTCAGTCCAAAGAGGATAAAAATATTGGCCACAATGAACTGGGCCATGGGGCTTGAGCTCAGGCTCCCGAACAGGGTCCCGGTCAAGGCGGCCACCATGCCCAGCAGGGAATAGACAAGAGCCATCCCGATGACATAGGACACAGACAGGAAGAAAGCCGTGGCCCGTCTGGGATCTTCAACGCTTCTGGACCCGACAAATGAGGCCACCACTGGAATCAGGGGATAGACGCAGGGCGACAGGCTGGCCAGAACACCGCCCATGAAACAGAGAGTGATGGACATGAGCAGTGATGAGTTCAGGGCGGTTTCAAGCCCGGAGGCCAGTTCAAACATACGAGGCACCTCACCAAAGTTACGGCTCTGTCTGGAAAAACCTGGTTGATGCGGCTGCAAAGCTTTGGAAGCAGCCGCAGGAACTCAAAGAAATCAAAGCTCTATGAATTGCTGTTCATCCGAAAAGGTCCCAGGTGAACTCATGCGCAGGCGACCTGGCTGGCGCAAATTTAGTTCATAGTAATAACTAAATCGTCCATTGTAAAGCCTGATGGCAAAAGGGTCCAGGAGTGGCTCGGGCCAGGCAAGGCCATGAGATTTTTAAAGAGACTGCAGGCTCATGCCTGAGAGGATGCTTTCCAGATCCCGGCCTTCCCGGTGTTCCAGTTCAGCTCTGGCCCGCTCCAGTCTGGACTTGATCCCTGGATCTGAGAGGTCATAAGGGGATCTCAGCCCGCCCCCTCGACGACCGAGCCTGAACAGGAGCCGGTCGTCCTCAGGCATGTTCAGGTACTGATCGATTGTCTCGAGCATGGCCTCCTGGTCCTGGGGCAGGGTGCCGTTGACCTCTTCCAAAAGGTTCATGATGTGATCCGAAGTCAGGGTGGACTGGATAGAATCCAGGCTGGCGATGAGCAACCTGATCTCCCTGACCACGGAGTCATCATCCAGAGGCTGGAATTCGCCTCTGTGCACCATGTCCGCCAGGGGGGTGGAAGCGAGGATGTTCAGGGAACGGAGGCGAATGAAGTGGGGATTGATCTCATTGAGCACCCTGGCCGTCTCCAGGGCGTGATCCCGAGACAGGTCCCGACCGCCGAGTCCGGGCATGATGTACTCGGACAGGGTCATCCCGGCCTGGACAATGGCCTGCCCGGCCTGGACGTGCTGCTCAGCAGTACAGCCCTTGCGCATCAGCTTCAGGACCTGATCTGAACCGCTTTCCATGCCGACATGGACCCGGTCCAGGCCGGCCTCATGCAGGGCTTTGAGCTCGTCGAGCCCCTTGCGGGCCACTGTGTTGCTCCGGGCATAGGAGGTGATCCGGGAAACGCCTGGAATGCGCTCTCGAATGGTGCTAAGGGCCTCAACCAGGTCGCTGGTGCGCATGATCAGGCTGTTGGCATCCTGAATGAACACCGTACCCTGTCCTCGAGCGTACCAGGCTGCAACCCGCTTGAAGGTCTCGCTGCGCTGCGCATCGCTCAGGACCTGGTTCAGGACCGTTCGGTTGATGTCTCCATGATGCCCCTGTTGCCTGGACAGGGACACAAGCTCCTCATAGATGTTGCGAATGGCTTCAATGTCAGCCTTGATCTCCTCAAGAGACCGTCTGCTGAAATCACTCTGCTTATAGACCGGGCAAAAAGCGCACTTGTTCCAGGGACAGTTCCGGGTGAAGCGAATGAGCAGGCTTCCGGCCTCACTGGGAGGTCTGATCGGACCCTGTTCAAAAGAAAAATTGGTCATATACCATCCTCATGGTTCAATTCTCGTATGAGACTCAGCTGCTGGAAAAGGCCAAACCGAACCTCTTCGGCTTCAATCAGTTTCTTTCTTGATCAAACTGGCTGCATCTTGAGTTTTTGCAGCCGCAACATCAATGACTTTTGAGCATGGTGTAGTAGTTGTACATTTTTGAGCAGACTTTAACGGCGTTTTCAGGGGTCTGGTAAAAGATTGTCTTGTAGGGGGCGTTCTTGACTTCGATCACGGTCTTGTCCTGGGCATCAAACTCCAGACTGACGCCGTAGACAGGCTTGTTGTACTGGGTCATCAAGCTGGCGATGGTCGTGGTGTAGTCCTTTTCAAAATCCTCCAGGACCGCATTGGCCTGGGCTATGGTTTCCTCGTCGTAGGCCGGGTCGATTTTCAGAATGGCCTCTGCATACCGCCGGACAAAGATCCGCCGCCCCATGACCCCCAGGTTGATGACCGCATCGCAGCCATCCCAGCTGAGCAGGGCCTCCAAAGCCTTGACCGGCAGGGAGAGGTCGCGTTCACCCACCAGATCTATGGGATTGGACCGGCTCCAGTAGGGAGGCAGCATGCTGTCCATGTACTCGACCAGCTCCGGCGAGAGCTCGGGAACGTCCAGGCCGTACTTGGAACAGAGATCTGCTGTGATGACCCCCCAGCCCCCTCCAAGGGTCATGATGGCCACCCGGTTGCCCTTGGGCAGGGGGACGGCATCGAAGGCAGCGGCCAGGTCCAAGAGATCCATGGGACCGTCGACCTTGATGATCCCGGCCTGGCTGCAGAGGGCATTGAAGACCTTGCTGTCCGAGCTCATGGCCCCGGTGTGGCTTGCGGCCGCCTTGTTCCCGGCCTGGGACTCCCCGCCCTTGAGCAGGATGACCGGCTTCTTCTGGGTCAGCCGGCTGGCGCTCTGAAAGAACCGGGGGCCGTCATTGACGCTCTCCACATAGAGCATGACTGTTTTGGTCAGGGAATCCACAGCAAAACAGTCCAGAAAGTCTTCGATGTTGAGCATGGCTTCGTTCCCTGAACCGCAGAAGGCCCGGATGCCGATCCCCTGCTTGGCTGCGAATGAGAGCAGTTGCACCCCCATGTTCCCGGATTGGGAAACCATGGCTGTGCTTCCCGGCCGGGGGTGGACGATGGTCCCGGTGCAGTGGAAATTGATGTGCGGATTGCACAGGCCCATGGTGTTCGGTCCAAGCATGATCATGCCGGCATCCCGAACCTGGCGGACCAGGTCGTGCTCCGCTTGCCGCCCCTGGGCCCCGGTTTCTGAAAACCCGGATGTGATCAGGATGACGGCCTTGACCCCTTTGTCCTTCAATTCCGGGATCACGTCCGGCACCTTTGCTGCAGGCACAGTGATCACAGCCAAATCCACAGGCCCGGGAACCTCCCGGATGGATGCCAGAGCCTCCTGGCCGGCAATGGTCCCCCCCTTGGGATTGACCAGGTGGATGGCCCCTTTGTAGCCGCCGCTCTTGGTGTTGGTCACCAGCATGTGGCCCCATTTGCCCATCTGCCCTGATGCCCCGACAAAGACTACAGATTTGGGGTAGAACAGGGGGTTGATGGCCTCGGGAGTATTTTTCAAAGGTGAAGGAACATCCTCTGAGCTGTCTTTGAGCACAATGAGGGCGTCCACAGCCGTGCAGTCTCCCTGGGGAGAAATGAGCAGGGGATTGATGTCGATTTCGGCAACATCCGCCAACTGACAGCTGATTTCAGACAGCCCGGTCAGGATCCGGACCAGTTCGTCGGTGTCAGCCGGGGCTTCATTCCGGAAACGTTTCAGGAGGGTTTTGGATCTGATCTCCTGGATCATGTCCAGGGCATCGGCCCTGGACAGCGGGGCCAACCGAAAAGAGATGTCGGCCAGGGCTTCAGTATAGATCCCCCCCAGCCCAAACATGATCACCGGACCGAACTGGGGGTCTCTGAACATTCCAGCCACAAACTCCCTCTTGCCCGACAGCTGAGGCTGGACCAGCAGACCTTCCAGATCGTCGCCCCCGCTCTTGACAAGGGCTTCACAGGCTGAAGCGACCTCTTCCTCGGAGTTCAGATTCAGACGGACCAGACCGCGTTCGGTCTTGTGGGTCAGATTGGAGCCAAGGCCCTTGAGGACCAGGGGAAACCCGAGCTCTTTGGCGGCCTGCAAACACTCCCGGGAGTTCTGAGCTGTGATTTCAGCTACGCAGGGAATATGAAAGGCTGTCAAAATGCGCTTGGACTCACTCTCATTCAGAAATCGCCTGGATGCCTGACTGGCCTGGCCGATGATCTGCAGGACCTCTGCTCTTGGGCTCATGATGTCTCCTTGAAAATGAATTTCTGTTCATTTTTTAATACAAATCTCACTGGTTGGAAAGCACGGACTTGAAGTCTGACCAAAGGAGAGGGCCTGCATTCAGCCCGGGCATCACATCCCACGCTTCAGGGGCTACGCTGAAGCAGGGGATTTGATGAATCAGGCCTGATGGATTATGCTCACCTGAGCCAAAAGGATTGAGGGGGCATCATTTCGGAACCAGGCTCTTTGGGGCGAACCGGCTCAGTTGATCCTCAGGGCACGAAATTCGGAAATGTCTTCATCCTTCAACCATCGACCAGCAATTCAGGCCTGAGACCGGACTCACAACCCACAGTCGCTGTGGAGCATGAACCATGACCCGAGATCATGACAAGTCAAAGGCTGAATTGATCCAGGAACTGGACCAGCTCAGGGAAGCCCGGGCCAGGCTTGAGCAGAAGCTGTCCGCATCCAGGGAAGGGGGCCATGGCTGCAGTTCAGGCAGGAACCTGGAAAACCTCAATTATAAAGTTCACCAGACCCTGCTGCAGAGCGGACACAATTACTACAACCTGTTCAACTTCCTCCCGGATGCCACCTTTGTCATCGACACCCAGGGCAAGATCATCGCCTGGAACAGGGCCATGGAGGAGCTGACGGCCGTATCCGCCCAGGATATGATCGGAAAAGGCGACCATGAGTACGCCATCCCGATCTATGGCCAGCGCAGGCCCCTGCTCATCGATCTGGTCCTGGAGTCCAGGCCGGAAATTGAAGCCAGGTACTCCACACTGTTCCGGGAGGGCGACTCAATCACTGCTGAAACCTATCTGCCTCCGCAGCAGGGCAGGCCGGAACACTATCTCTGGGGGACAGCCACAGTGCTCTATGACGATCAGGGGCAGGTCATCGGAGCCATCGAGAGCATTCGGGACATCACCAAGCGCAAAAAGGCCGAGCAGGCCCTGCGGGAGTCAGAAGAAAAGTACAAGTTCATCGTGGAGAACACCACTGACGGGATCTTTATCGTCCAGGACTGGAGAGTCAAGCTGCCCAACCCGAGGATGCTCAAGATCCTGGGGTATACGCAGCAGGAACTGGAGCAGAGCCTGTTCACGGATTTCATCCATCCCAGCGACAGGGACAAAGTCCGGGATGTTCACCTCAAGAGATTGGCCGGCAAGCCAGTTCCTGAGTCCTATTCCTTCTGGGTCGTCACCAAGTACGGGGAGAACCTGCTCATAGACTTGAGTGCGGTGCTCATTTCCTGGCAGGACAGGCCGGCGACCCTGAACACCCTCCGGGACATGACCCGCCAGCACCGGCGGGAGGAGCAGCACCAGAGGGTCCAGCGCCTGGAGTCAATCGGCACCCTGGCCGGGGGAATCGCTCATGACTTCAATAACCTGCTTATGGCCATCCAGGGCGGGATCTCGATGCTTTTGCTGAAAAAGAATCCAGGTGACTGGGATCATGACCGGCTCAAAGCTATAGAGCAGTATGTCCGGGATGGAGCCGAGCTGACCCAGCAGCTCCTGGGCTTTGCCAGAGGAGGAAAGTTCGAGTCCCGAGCCATCGACCCGGGAAAGCTGG
Source organism: uncultured Desulfohalobiaceae bacterium (assembly GCA_964403955.1). GTDB lineage: Bacteria > Desulfobacterota > Desulfovibrionia > Desulfovibrionales > Desulfothermaceae > CAYOID01. Next base: position 115,455 of record CAYOID010000003.1, read on the forward strand.
TGGAGCAAAGCTCCCGGATGTTCGGCCGCACCAGGAAGGATTTGACCATCGTTACCCGGATTCAGGAAGACACCTGGGCTCTGGAAGCTGATCCCGGGCAGATGGAGCAGGTCCTTTTGAACCTGTACATCAATGCCTGGCAGGCCATGCCCAAGGGCGGAGTCCTGACCCTGGCAACAGCCAATGTGGAGATCAAGGAGGAGGATCTTCAATCCCAGAATGTGCTTCCGGGCAGGTACGTCCGGATTTCGGTCAGCGACACTGGCCTGGGCATGGATCCACAGACCCAGAAAAAAATATTCGACCCCTTTTTCACCACCAAGGAAATCGGCCGGGGCAGCGGGCTGGGCTTGGCTTCAGTCTATGGGATCATCAACAACCATCAGGGTTTTATCGAGGTCAGCAGTGAACCTGGCAAAGGATCGACCTTTGACCTCTTTTTGCCGGCCTCTTCCCTGGAGCACGAGGGATCACCAATGGATGCTGAGCAATCAGACCTTGTCAATCCGGGAGGGGAAACCGTCCTCCTGGTTGACGACGAGGACATGATCCTGGAGATTACCGAGGAACTTTTGACCAGCATCGGCTATCAGGTCCTGACAGCCAGAAGCGGGCATCAGGCTGTCGAAGTCTTCCGAAAGCACGGTCATGAGATCGACATTGTCCTGCTGGACATGATCATGCCCGACATGAACGGGGCAGAAACCTACGACCGGCTCAAGGACCTCGACCCCGGTGTCAAAGTCATCCTGACCTCCGGGTACAGCCTGAACAGCCAGACCGACAAGATTTTTTCCCAGGGATGCAATGGATTCCTGCAAAAGCCTTTCAGCATTCAGAGCCTGGCTCACAAAATCACTGAAGTCCTGCAGCAGCCCTGATTGGGATCCCTATGGAACTGTCCTCCAAGAAAATCCTCGAAGTTGCAGAGCGCTACATCGAACTGGAGCATGAGCTGGATGACCTCAAAAAGGAGATCGAACTCCTGCATGCCGAGCATGAGCTCCTGCGGGACATTCTCTTTGCCGGATATCCAACCCGGGAAACCCGCCAGATCATCGACATCCTCAAGCAGGTTGACCATGACAAATTCGCCCCCTTGATTCAGGAGATCAGGCAGGAGATCGCTCACCGGGAGGAGATGCGTCAAAAACACGGCACCAGCCTGGATGAGGCCCTGTTGCAGAAAAAGCAGGGCTGCATCATCTGCGGACAGCACAAGGATGCTTCATTTTCAGAGCTCGCGGACAAGGGCATGGTCCTCAGGGACGAGCAGGGCGGGGGCTGGATCTGCATGGACTGTTTTCTGTCTTCTGAATTTGACGATGAAGACGAAGAAGATGAGTGAGGTCGAAGGAGAATCCAGCTTTGCCAGAGGCAAAGCTGGATTCTAGCTGAGTTTCATACGAGCATCGGGGGAGCAGTTCTTTGATCCATCATCCTTGAAGGTTCTTGAGTGTTCTCAACCTCCCATGTTCAAGCTGTACTGGACAATGATGTACCCTGCATACACGGCCAGGAGCCACCCCCCCTGCCAGCGCTTGAAGTATCCGTCCTGGTTCTGGCTGATGAAGACCCGGAAAGAAAAAAGGATGAGCAGCATAGCCGGAAAGTGAAAGGTGAAAAATGTCTCCTGGATGACCAGGGGGCGGGCAGTAGCTGCTGCCCCGACCACGAACAGGCAGTTCAAGACGTCAGCCCCGACCACATTGCCGACCATGACCTCGGGGTGCCCTTTGCGCACGGCTGTGATGCCGGTCACCAGTTCCGGCAAGGAGGTGCCCAGGGCGACCATGGTGGCGGCAATGATGTCCTCGGGCACCCCCAGGCGCAGGGCAATTTCCGAGGCGGCCGGGACAAGGACCCTGGCTCCAGCGATGACCAGGGTCAGGCCGACAGCGATCTGCACCAGACTCATGGGCAGAGGCCGGGAAGGGACCTCTTGTTCGCCCAGCAGGATCTGTTCCCCTCCGGCTTTGGCCCAAAAATAGCTGATATAGATGTAGCCAACCAGGAGAATCAGGAAGAAGACTCCGGTTTTCCGACCCAGGACCGGCATGTCCGGGTTGTACCATTTGGCCGCCAGGGCCAGGATGACCAGCAGGGTGGCTGAGCCGACCTGAATCCATCCAGTCCTGTTCAGGATGAAGGTGTTCATGGGGACCCTGGTCAAGAGGCAGGCCACCCCGAGGACCAGCCCGGTGTCGGCGATGATCGATCCCACACCGTTGCCCAGGGCCAGCCCTGGAGTGCCCATCCAGGCCGCGGTGACCGAGACAAAAGCCTCGGGCAAAGTGGTGCCCAGGGAGACGATCGTCGCCCCGATGATGATCCTGGGCATCCCGGTGCGCTGGGCCAGATCCACCACACCATCGATCATCCAGTCCGCACCTTTGGACAGGACCGCGATGCACACTGCGATCAACCCCAGGAGCAGGGGCATGGAGAGGCCGGCAGCCAGGGAGGTCAGGAAATGTTCCATAATTGAAAGGATTCTGAAGACGAGTTGGTATCAAAGCTCAAAAGTCGAGCTGCAAAGTAGCCAATGTGATTGCGCTTTGCAATCTCTTCAAAGACGGAGCTGCCCATCTGGGAATACTCATCATCACGGAGGTCATGAATCATGAAATATGTGCTTTTGGCAATGCTCCTGTCCGGTTTGGCGGCCGGTCCTGCATGTGCCCAGTCAAAGGCTGCTCTTGAGCAGTACCAGTGGAAAAACCGCCTCATGCTCGTCTTTGCTCCCTCTGATCAGGACGGAGTCTATCAAAAGCTCAAAGAGCAGCTCCAGACATCAACCAGGGAGCTTGTTGACCGTGATCTTCTTGTCTTGCACCTGTTTGCTGAAAAAAATGGATGGGTGGATGGGACTGTGATCAGTGAAGACTCGGTCCGCTCTCTTTACCGGGAGTATGACATCAGGGATGTATCTTTGACCGTGGTCCTGATCGGCAAAGATGGCGGGGAAAAGCTCCGTCAGGTGGACGAATTTGACTTGCAGGCCATTTTTGATCGCATCGATGCCATGCCCATGCGACAGAGGGAAAAGAGGAAGAGGGATGAGACCTGATCCAGGGACTTGCTGTCACGTCAAGTTTGCATTGTCTCAACGCCTTTTCTGGCTCCCCTCCTTGCCGCCTGTCTTCAGGCGGGAGGCAGGGGTGGGTTCTTTATCTGAGACACTCGAGACATGACAAGTCTCGGTGCGGCTGCAAAAACCCTCGATGCAGTCGCATCTTATTTTCTGGATCTGTATGAACACTTTCGAGATTTGTGAGGTGCCCCATGCTCAGGCAGGTCCAGTCTGTGGTCTATGACCGGGAAGGCTCACACATCCCTGACGGCCTTCCTCCAGTCATTGATGCTCATGTCCATATTTTCCCCTCCAGAATTTTCTCCGCAGTCTGGAAATGGTTTGATGATCACGCCTGGCATATCAGATATCAGATGACCTCGTCCCAGGTCTTTGATTTCCTGCTGTCGCGGGGCGTCAGCCGGATCGTGGCCCTGCAGTACGCCCACAAACCGGGCATCGCGGCTGCACTGAACAGGTACATGGCCCAAAAATGCACGGAGTTTGACTCCCAAGTCACTGGACTGGCCACAATCTTCCCAGGAGAAGAAGGCGAAAAAGAAATCCTTCAGCAGGCCTTTGGTGCCGGACTGGCCGGGGTCAAGCTGCACGCCCACGTGCAGTGCTGTGACATGGTCTCAGAGGACATGCAGACGGTGTATGAGTGCTGTCAGCAGCATGCAAAACCACTGGTCATCCATGCCGGACGGGAGCCCACAAGCACTGCCTACCGTTGCGACCCGCACCAGATCTGCAGTGCGGACAGGGTGGAGCACGTTTTGAAAAATTTTCCCGATCTCCAGCTCTGTGTGCCGCACCTGGGCTTCGACGAGATGTCGGCCCACAGAAAGCTTGTTGAAAAACACGACAATCTCTGGCTGGACACCACCATGGTCTTGGCAGGTTACTTCCCGATTCAAGAGGAGATCAACCTCAGTCGATACAGACCAGACCGTATCATGTACGGCTCTGACTTCCCCAACATCCCCTATGCCTGGGACAGGGAGCTGAAGCGTCTGGCCAATGCGAAGCTGCCCAGAGACGTCCTGGAACAACTGCTCTGCGGCAATGCTGCTGAACTTTTCAAGCTCGGCAAGTGTGACCAACTCTCACGCTCAAGGGCGGGTGAGCGCCCATTGCAAGGATCTTGACATAGGCCCAGGGACCCACTAAGGCAGTCCTGGATGCACAGCCCACAACCGAGGTCAATGAACATATGAAGCTTGTCGATATCAAGAAGATCCCCAGGCAGGAGCATGAAAAGCTGAATCTGGTCGCAGGCGTTGATCAGGGAAAGTTGGTCATGGTGGCCAAAAAGGTGAGTGACCGGGAATGGCTCCTGTTTCAGAACGCAGGGCAGGGCAATTTGAACAAAGAGAGCTTGATCAAGCTGGGAAGCCTCTCTTCCCTGGAGGACATTCTGGCCTATTATCAGGGCAAGGATCTCAAACCCTGCTCCCCGAGGCAGCACTCAGGCTCTGAAAGAGCTCCCTCAACATCTCCCGGATCAGTTCGAAACATGGCTGAACGGCGGTACTACCGCAAGCAGGTGAACCTGAACGGTGAGTATCGCAATCCTCGCACAGGCTCCATCGGGAGCATCCTTGTCGCCGACGTATCTTTCAAGGGCTTGAAGTTCACAACTATAGGGCCCCACGGTACTCAGCCCGGGGACCGGCTCCAGGTGTCCTTTATCCTGGACAACTCCAAGCAAAGCGTGATCAAGAGAAAAGTCATGGCCAAGCACGTGCAGGCCAACGACATCGGAGCCGAATTCATCAACCCCCCGGAATACGACAAAGAGCTGGGCTTTTACTTGATCTGACCCGCCTTCCATACCAGGCACGCAGAACCCAACCCATCTGGGACCAGGTAAGGTCAGGCCAGCAGCAAAAGCTCTGCCCGGGGGAGAAGAGAAAAAGAGTTTAAGGCCGGATGATGCTGACCCGGCCTTTGTCATGGTCTGAGCTCATCCCTGACCGAGCGGAACCCAAAGCGTGACTCGTGTACACACATTGGGCTCTGACTCGATGCTCATTTTGCCCCCAAAATCTCTCAGGCGCTCCCGAATGCCAAAAAGTCCAAGGCCCTTGTCTGTATCCTGAAGGTCATGCCTGGCATTTCCAGGGAAGCCTATGCCCTGATCCTCCACAGCAAGCTTGAGCATGGTATCATCCTGACAGATGGTGACAGTGGCTTCCTTGGCGCAAGTGTGCTTGACCACGTTGAACAGGAGTTCGCGGACAGACTTGAAGAGCGCTGTGGCAGAGGCTTGGTCAAGGTGCTTTGAACTTTCATCGCCCTTGACGGTGAAATGGAAACCGTAGCGTTGGGCCATGCCTTCACAGAGCTCCTGAACCGCTTCCAGCAGACCCAATCTGTACAAAGTGGAAGAACCGAGCTCAAAACTGAGCAGACGAACCTTTTCGTTCGACTCCCGCAGCAGAAAATCGACATCTTCAAGAATGCGCTCTGCTTCCTGTTGGGAGGTGCACCCGCGAGCCACAGTCAGCTTCACGCTGCACGCCGTGAGCAGTTGGGCTACGTCATCGTGCAGTCCTTCAGCTATGCGCCGCTGCTCCTGATCTTGGGCTGAAGCCAGCTTTGCCGCCAGCTGGCGGAGCCTTTTTCCCTGCTTGACCCTGAGTTGCTCGGCAGCCTTGCGTTCAGTAATGTCCCTGGTGATGCCCTGCACGCCAAGGAAACTTCTTTTTTGGTCAAAGAGCGGGGTCAGGCTGACTTCAACCGAGACTGGAGAGCCGTCTTTTCGGATTTGCTCCAGTTCGAGGGTCGAGGTATTTGTAATCTGTCCAGCTTTGACAGCATGGTATGTATTCATCAGCATGGCATAGGTCGACGACGTGAACAGATCCTCGAAGTTGATCGCATAGACCTCCTTCTGGCTGTAGCCCAAGATCCGCTCAACTGAAGGACTGACATACGTGAACCGCAGATCTGAATCAGCGCTCCAGATAATGTCTGCTGTGTTTTCAGCCAGAAGACGGTATTTTTCCTTTTGCTCCAACAGAGATTCCTGGATCTGCTTCAACTGGGAAATATCCAGGAGAGAGGCCACGCTCTTGGCAGTACCTGGTATGATGTCAATGGTTTGAGAGACATATTTCTTTTGGCCGTGTCTGTCTTGGAAGCGGAACTCATACCTTTTAGGGACACTGTCCGGATCGACCCGCCGCTGGTAATGATACTCAAGCATCCTTGTCAGCTGGTGTTCATGGGCCACAAAATCAGTCCAACTTTTATGACCTTCAATGTCTTCTTTCCTATATCCTGAAAGGACTTCAAATTCCCTGTTGGCAAGAGAAATCGTGGTATCGTCTTCAACAATGATGGTGGCTGTCCCAGTGTTTTCAAATATGCTCCGATATTTCTCCTCGCTCTCCCGCAGGGCGTCTTCGGCTCGGATACGAGCTGAGATGTCCATGGCAATCTGAATGCGGACATACCGTCCATCTATCCAGGTAACGGCGCGATCATAGTTGATGTACCATTTTTGATTCACCGGGTTGTAGCCTTCCCAGGTGATGACTCCAGTCGGTTCCCCCTGATCGTCAAGGAGCTCTGGATTCGTGCAATGGTAACAGGGTCCAGTCGTTTCGCGAAAAGCCTGCCAACAAATCTCCCCAACACAATCCCTGCCAAAGGATTTTTGCATCTGGGCATTCATGAACAGGACTTCAGAGGTTTGCATGTCAGCAACATAAATATCTGCAGGTATGCTGTCCAGGATGGTCCGCAGGCTCTTGTTCATAGCAAATATCGTTTTTTCCGCCTTTCTTCGTCGCTCCGCAAGATCAGGAATGCTGTCCAGCACAGACTCTAAATAGTGAACTCTGTGCTCCAGCAACTTTGTGTTGTTCAGCAAATCCTCTTTGTTCTGCTTGAGCTCCTTGTTTTCTTGTTCCACCTCCCTGAGCTTTTGCCTGAGTTCTTGGGGAGTGAGCTTGTCGGAAGTCATCAAAAAGCCTCGCTCAGCAATGCAACGTTGCAGAAATTGCTTCCAGAATACAAAAAAGTGGGGCTGTCAACAAGACGGTCTGGGGTTCGGCTTCGCTGCCGATCCAGAGACGGTTCGCAAAGCCTCCCTTCAGCCCTGCCGCTGATGAGTGCAAAATCCTTGTTTTCGAGGCAGGAAAATGATCCAGGTGCGGATCTCGGTGACCGGGTTCAGAGCAGTTCGGATAAAGAGAGAGGGAATTCAGGTTCCTGTTCAGTGTCAAACAGGATGAAATCCAGGTAGAAAGGGCCTCCCCTGGTGATCTCCACATAACTCAGGTCCACAAGATTCCAGATGTCCTCGTCTTCATCAAGGTAAAAGCTGTCGATTCCGGATAGATCGATACCCTCTGCGCAGGGGAGCCCTACGGCAAAAATCGTTGCATTCAAGAGATCCGGATCTTCAGGGTCCATGACAAAGACAAATATGGAGTAGAGGCCATGCTGGAGCTCAATTTCATAGCCTGTGTCGATATCGGCTTCAAACAGGATGACCTGTTGGCTGTCCTCCCCTACGACCAGGATAAGGACAATTTCATCCCCCAGGAAAAAATCCTGAAGCGTGTCAGGTAGGTACAAATCTCCGAAAAGGGTTTCATGATCTTGCACTGCTGAACCGGTCAGATCACTTCCAATCACAGTCCTTCCGTAAGCATCTCTGTGCGAGAAGGTGATCTGACCTGTATGGTTGACAACAAGGGAATTGGACGATTGCCTGTTCGACCAGAAGGCGTCGATGGTTTTCTTGCCGATGTACGTGAGTAAACCTATAGCCACAGGTTCAAACATCTCCATCACCTCCATGTATGATGCCGGGGACTCGGGCAATCCCTTTGCACTCACTGTGGGCTTCTTCTCCAGTCGCGGATGCAGAGCCTGAGAAGCTATTTCGAGCCCATAAAAAAGCCGGACTGCCCAACGACTCAAATCACCGGCGGCGAAAAGCAGAGCGAGGATTGATATTTCATAATAAGGTCCTCACGGGCTGACACGAACGAACGCAGCGGTGGCTCGAAACTGACCAGCCGCTTGGTCTAGAACACTGAGCTGGCGATGGCGCTCGGAATCAGTATCTCCGCTTAGTTCGGCGTGCAGTCGCTCAATCTCGTAGACCTCAGCAAGCTGTGCGCCAAGATCCTTTGCTTGAGCTTCGCCGATCAAGTCTCCAATGGCCGCTTCCATGTGTTGAGAATGAGTCAGAAGCTCCTGGCACTTGCCATGAGGATAGGTGCCTTGTTTCAGTTGAGCGCTAGCGTCTTCAATTGTTTGGGCAATGGTAGCCAGAAAATCAGCGACTGTTTGCTTTCTGGATTGACGAGCTTTTGCAAGCTCGTTTCGTAAGCCGAAAAGCTTTTGACCCACGTTGAAGATTGTATCGATGATCGTGCCCATGAACTTCTCCTGTGTATGAATTTTGAGGAGATATTCGACACTCAACGCTGCTATTTGTAAGCCGCACGGATTTTTCCCGACCAGACGCTCCCAACCTTGATCACCCATGGGTTGGCTTTTTCAATTTATTTATCTGGATTTGGCATTCAAAAGTCAATTGATTTTGGTCACAATGACAAGATTTCTGGAACCGAGAGGACATAACGTGCCAGACCTTGCAGACGGCCAGGGATGGCTGAATGATGGAGCATGCTTCAGCAAGTCCAGTTGGACATACCAACTTCTTGTGAACGCTAAGAAGGGTGGTTCATTCATGGAGTCGGACTCGCTGTCAAAGGTCACGGTCTCTTCACTGCTGACCAATACGTCCCCGTCCCGGATGGAAATGACCAGGGTCCTGGGCAACATGCGGTCAGGGACCTTCTCGGTCTGAATGAACTCAAACTTGCAGATGGTGTTCATCAGCCTGCGGTTGGAGCCCAACAGGGACACCCCGACCTTTTTGACAGCCTCTTTTTCAGCCGCCTTGGAATCCAGCTCCTTGACCTGGAGTATTGGGACAACCACTTCCTGAGGCAAGGCCCCGCCGTGGATGAACTTGGCTCCGCCAGAGAAATGAAATCGATTCACGCCCTTGGGTATCCAGAACTCCATATCGTCCTGGGTCCCGGCTGTGGTGGAGGTATATCCGTGCCAGGTATTGCTCGATTCCCCAAGGTCATGTCCAAGGACATATCGCTTCTTGGCCTTGACCACACCTCCGGGTTTGGAGCCCAAGTCGCTCTTTTCCAGAGCTCCCGGGGGCGCATCCTGATACAAAAATCCGTGATCGGCCGTGACCAGCACATGAGAGCCGTTTAAGCTGTTGACGATGAACCGGTGCTGTGTTCATGATGTATGAAGAAGGCTGAAGGTTGAAAAATTAAGGCTGAAGGCTGACGACTGAAGAAAAAAAACATTTACCACTGAGGGCACAGAGAGCACAGAGGGCTCTTTCTTCTTCGTTCCAAGGGTTTATCCCGTGAAATTTCTGCCATTTCACTGGGATCTTCCCTTGGGACGTCTTTTTCTTATGGCTCCAGCCATCCTCTTTTTTCTTTTCCTGGTCTCTGTCTCCAGTCTGATTATGTAGAAGGGGCCGGAGCCCTAAGAGGGAGACGTTACGAGGGAGGACCCCCGTAACGAGAAAAGTGCTTTTTCTACTGGTTGGAGATCTGCGTTTTCCTTGCATGTGACCTTTTATTCAGACAGCAGTCTTCTTCCCTTATCCGTTAGGCGGTACTTCTGTCTGCGACTGCTTGGTTTATCCGGGATTGTACGTTGGATGTATCCTTGTTCAAAGGCTGGATGGAGATAGTTTTCCCGAAAAGATGCTCGATGTTTCAGCCCCATATGTTCCATAAGCTCTGATGTGGACATGTCCTGGTCTTCCAAGGCCTTGAGGAATACATGCATTTGATCAGCCTGGTCGGTTGTTGACTGGGTCGGTGACTGGGTCGGTGACTGGGTCGGTGACTGGGTCGGTGACTGGGTCGGTGCTTCCCCTTGGGAGACAGTTTTCCCTACTGTAACCTGCTCAGCCAGATGCACAACTACCCGAACACGGGTGCCGATCTCCACGATCTCCAGTTCCGGCAGACCCAATTCTCGGGCTTCCCGGAAGATACGGGGCATGCCGCTGCCCCATTGCTCAATCAGGTTCAGCTCCCGGAAGACCCGGGCAATGACGTGGTTGCGGATTTTGGAGATACCTTGCTTCATGTCCTCTACAGTCATGCCCGGGATTTATTCGCTTTCAGCCTGCTCTTGCTTTGTATGCCTTTTTATTATTGGGACCAGAGAACGCAATGCCTCATTAACTGATTCTTGATCAGGAAAATATTTGGCAACATCGGGATCAAGTAGAATAATATTAGTGCCTTCAGCATATCTTTGAGTGTATTTCCCTCTTTCTCCATTACTAAAATCATATTCTTCTAACATTTCTGGATCATTTGACATGATTTTCATATTGTAACCTCTCTTTTTGCGTTGCTTTTCGCGCGCTTATGATACGTATTTTGTTTCCGCGTTCAGAATGAACAACTACGACTAATCTGTTTTTCATTGAATATCCAATAATGATAAACCTATCTTCATTTTCTGAATGTAACGGATCATGAATGGTCAAAGAATAACTATCTGAAAAAGTATTTGTTGCTTCATGAAAAGAAATGCCATGTTTCTTTTCATTTGTTTTGTCTTTTTCCTCATCCCATTCAAATAAAAGCATGTCAATATAACCTATATGAATTCTTTTAGTTTCTCGATATCTACCTGACAGGCTGGAACCTTTTCAAATCATAATAGCAAAAAGATGGAGGCTTTGGTAGCATACAGCTGTCATTGCCTTTTTTTCTTTTCTTCGTTCCCAGGGTTTATCCCGTGAAATTTCTTCCATTTCACTGGGATCCTCCCTGGGGACGTCTTTTTCTTATGGCTCCGGCCATCCTCTTTTTTCTTTTCCTGGTCTTGGGCTCAAGCCTGATTATGAAGAAGGGGCCGGAGCCCCAAGAGCATATGTTACGAATTCATCCCTTCAGCCTCCCATCCTTCAGCCTCAAATTTCTTTCTCAGCCTCGCTTCCATCTCCTCAGCAGGCACCTCTTTCACTTGTCCATCTTCCCAGATAACAATGGGAGTTCCATAGAATTTAGCCCGCTTGATTACCCTCCAGGCTGATTTACGGAAGGCGGCATCAGCTTGCCAGGCCAAAGATTCTGTATTTTCATGGTTTTCTTTCATTTTTGACCCCACGCGCTTATTAGTTCATAAGCATCTGTCTCGTAGATCTTCAAATCGCCTTTTTCCTCATGGGACACTACCTGGGGGGGAAGGAACGCAGCATCGTATAAACGTAGTACATTCGCCAAGGGTCTGTACAGTTGAAAGAGGTTCTTCAGTCCAGATGCATATCGTCGTTGAATAACAGATGTCGGAATGTTATGACCACCTTGTTCCATAATTTTCCCAGCTCCGTTTGGACCGGCTATGATATATACGATGGGTTGCTTCATCTCTTTCCCCATGTCCATGTTCTCCAGACTCAAGATGAGCGTATTGATTCTGGCAGCAAGGAAACTAGCCTTTAGCCTGGCAATTTTCAAGAAGCCAGTCCTCAGGGATTTGTGGATTTCGTCCCTCTGGAGCAGGTCTCTGAATTTTTGAGGGATGGAGTATCTGAAGTTGTAGGTGCCCCCACGAAGGACAAGATAGCTTGTGGGTTTCGAGCTGCTTGTAGCTTTGGAAGTCATTGTCAGCCCCAGGTTGTTGGGAGGGTTGACCGCCAGCTTTGTAGCATCACTTTGGAGCAGTGGCGGTTTTCCTGGGGCTGAAGGGGATTTTCGCTTCCCTGAAGAGTTTTGGCGGGACCAAAAAATAAGGGGAAATAGTTAGTTAACCATTTCCCCTTGTAAGCTGGTGGTGCCGAGGGGGGGGAATCGAACCCCCACGGAACCTCCTTCACACAATTCCACTTTACTTCATACTCCCCGAAAAATCTGACTTTTTTGTTTCGCTATTTTCACATAAGTGCCCTTGACTTCCTGTTTTGGGTGGGACTATGGTGGGACCAGTGGGACACCTTTTGACCGTGGGGGTGGTGAATTATGGCTCAGAAGAGGGACTGGATCAAGACACAATATGCAGGGGTGAGATACCGAGAGCATCCTACCCGGAAGCACAACCGGGTCCCTGATCGTTATTTCGCCATCAGGTACAAGATAGCAGGGAAGCCGAAGGAAGAGGGCCTGGGCTGGGCGAGTGACGGATGGAATCCACTCAAAGCCTCAAATTTGCGTGGTGAGCTCCTTGAGAATCAAAGAAGGGGAGAAGGACCGACCAGCCTTGAGCAGAAGCGGGGAATAGCCAACAAGAAGCAGCAGGAGCAGCAGGAGGCCGAAAAGAAAAAGATTACTTTCAAAAAGGCCTCTGAAATCTTTCTGAGCTGGGCCAAGCTGAACAAGCGGGACTGGTGCCATGACGAGTCAAGGCTCAAACATTACTCTCACCTGATCAATGACAAACTCCTGACCGAGATTACTACCGCCGACATCGAACAGGTCAAGACTCATTGCCAGGAGAAGGGCCTTTCCCCTGCATCTGTCAAGCATTGCCTGACTTTGATCAGAGCGATCTATAACCACTGCATCAGGCTGGACCTCTTCCAGGGCACGAACCCTACCAAAAATGTGAAGATGCCCCAGAAGGACAACCGGCGGCTGCGCTTTTTGACCTTTGATGAATCAGAGCTCCTGCTTGATGCCCTGTGGGAACGAAGCCTCGATGTCCACGACCAGGCCTTGCTCTCTCTTCATACCGGTCTCAGGGCAGGGGAGATATTTGCTCTCCGCTGGGACCATGTGGATTTTGAGAATAATATCATCAATATCCTGGGCAGCCGTGAGGGCGAAACGAAAAGCGGCTTTTCCCGCCAGGCCTACATGACTGAGCGGGTAGAGGGAATGCTCCTCCGGAGATACCAGGACAAGCAAAAGGGCTTGATCTTCGAGTCCAGGGTGGGCGGCCAGCACCGGGACATCAGCGACACGTTCAGGAGGACAGTCAAGGCCCTCAAGTTCAATGAGGGCGTGGAAGATCCCCGGCAACAAGTTTGCTTCCACTCCTTGAGGCATACGTTCGCTTCATGGCTTGCGCTCCAGGGAGAGGCCCTTTTGACGATCAAGGAACTCATGGGCCACAAGACGATTGAAATGACAATGAGATATGCCCACCTGATTCCGGACCAGAAAAGGGCAGCTGTGGATAAGTTGGGGCAGCGGTCCAATGGGAAGGTTGTGAGCATGGAAGAGGCCCGGCAGCGAAAGACAGGTTGACGACTTTTCCCCGGCCTAGGGTAGCTCCCGAAAAGGCGGCAACTCTCACCGCCCTGGCCGGGGTTCAATCAGAGAGCAAGCGAGAGAGGGCTTGAGCATGGACAGGCAGACGGATTTGAGGGATGCAACTAGGCTGGAAAAGTCTGAGAATCCATATCTTTTTTGGAAGGTTGAATATCAAAGAAGGAACCATGAGTACAAAGCCTTCTTTGAAGAAATTTTTGAAGTTCTTGATAAAGAACCCTTGACCTCGAAATATATTGTTGAGCTGTTACTTGACAAGAAGGAACTAAATCAAGGCCTCTTGCCGAGGGAGTTTTATGGTGGCAAAAAGCATCTGATTCATTGGCACTTTGGTGACCTACCCCATAGATTCAGTCATTATAATCCAGCTGGAAATCCTGTTATATTTGTAAATGAATACACCGATGATGGCTCGCTCAAAATTGAACCCATTGAGAATCTGTCTTCGGCCAGGCAATTAGGAAAGATTCAAGAGCAAGCAATTTTGAAGAAGCCTCACTTTGATTTTTGGAAATCTGTAGCTCTGGAAGATAGAGATTTTCATCGAAAGCGAAGAAAAGAGGGCCACTCCCTTGATCTTGAAAAACCAAGCCCAATGGATGAAAAATATCCAGATTGGAAAATCAAGTTCATGATGTCTCAAGAAGGGCGTATTTTTGATGCCTATGCATACAAATCAGATGATGAAGTCGAGAAAGTAACTCAGCCACTAAATCGTGCACTAGGACTTTGGCTCTGGGATTATATAAGAAATTATCGGTGCGCTCCAGGGGATGCCAGGGCGGCCTGTTTCAACTTTTGGAATCATGGAACGGAGCGTAACCCTTTGCTCAGAAAAAATAACGAACTGATGGCTGATGCAACCCTTGATCGGTTACTCAGACGAACTAGTGCATGTATTTATCAGGCAAAGGTCCTGACCATGAAAGAGAGCTAACACTTAAAAAAAAAATAAAGTGTCACCTCAAGCTCTGAGGGCGGCGCTAAACTCCCCTTGAGTTCACACGAATACAAGGGGAGTTTTTTATGTCCGACAAAACCATTGATCTTTCCCACCTGGCCAAGCACTGGCCCAGCACCATCGTCGCTCGCGAGAAGATCCGAGAATTCACCGGCGGTGCTATCTCTCCCGGCAGGATTGCCAACCTTGATGCAATCGGAGAAGGCCCTCCAGGCCGAATGAAAATCGGCAGGAAGATCGCTTATCCAGTTGACGACCTCATTCACTGGCTTGAGCAGCGGACAAAGGCCCTTGTCTAAATAAGAAAAGCCCCCAGCTGATGACTGGAGGCTTTGAAGGAAAAGGGCCGTGGGGAAGCGGCTCTATAAAAAGGTAGTAATCTTATGCCACAAAACCCCGCACTTGTCAATGCTCAGGGTTCTTCTACCAGCCAGCTCAACCATGACCACCAGCAGGCGAGCAAGATCCTCTTGGCCATGCTCACCAGGCCTGGGCAGCTCGAGCGAGTCAGGGACCGGCTGGAGTTCAATTGGGTCCACTCCTCCCATGCCCGAATGTTCAGGGCCCTACAGGAGCTCCCTCCTGGGACTGAAGAGCCCCTCAAGGTTTTGCCCACAGATAAGGCGACTGAGCTGGCTACCTCAACCATGGACGTTGAGGTCCCGGTCAGCACCGACACTGCCCTCTCATGGCTGGCCGAAGCCTGGAACAAGGCCGAGATGGATAAGGCCCTCAGGGCCAAAGACCCGGCCAGGATCGCGGAGCTCTACCAGCTGCAGCAAGCAAAGCCCCAGGACAAGCCAAAGCTGCAGGCCCACAGTATCGAGGACATCCTAAGCCGCGAGATCCCGCCCAGGTCCTATGTGGCCGAGCCAATCATCCCGACCCAGGGCCTGGTTCAGCTGTATGCCCCCCGGGGTATTGGCAAAACGTATGTGGCCCTCGACATCGGCCTGGCCGTTTCAACTGGAGGTCAGGCCTTGCGATGGGCAGCTCCAGAGCCCAGGCGCGTTCTCTATCTTGATGGCGAGATGCCAGCCGTGACCATGCAGGAACGACTGGCCGCCCTTTCCTTAGGGCTGGAACAAGACCCGCCCTCCCCAGATTACTTTCGTATAATCACCCCTGACCTTCAAGAGCTGGCCATGCCAGACCTGGCCACCCCAGCAGGGCAGGCTGCAGTGGCTCCCCTGATCAAGGACGCGGACTTGGTGGTCATCGACAACCTTTCAACCCTCTGCCGGCACGGCAAAGAGAATGAAGGCGAGGCCTGGCTGCCAGTCCAGGGCTGGATCTTGGAGCTCAGGCGACAGGGCAAGTCTGTCCTGCTGGTCCACCATGCCGGCAAGTCAGGGCAGCAGAGAGGGACCTCCAGGCGCGAGGACGTGCTGGACACCGTGATCTCCCTTCGCCGGCCCAAGGACTACGAAGCTGATCAAGGAGCTCGCGTTGAAATCCACCTCGACAAGGCCAGGGGGATAGTTGGTGACCAGGCGCGACCATTCGAGGCCCAGCTGGTCCAGGACGGCCATGCCCTCAAGTGGACCACTCGGGACCTGGCTCAGGTCGAGGAGGACATGGTGCAGCGGCTCCTTGATGAGGGTTTGAGCATCCGGGATATCCGCGATGAAACTGGCATGCACCGCTCCAAGGTCGCAAGGATCAAGAAGAAGCTGCAGAGCCGAACAGGATAAAAAAATGAGACAGCAAGCGAGACAGCAAGCGAGACAGCAAGCTGAAAAAGTGTCTCGGTCCTCCCTACCCAGCGAGACAGGCTTAAGCCCCATCATACGCGGGATAAGTCAAACTGTCTCGCTGTCTCGCTCTAGGGGGGTGAGACAGCGAGACAGGCGGCTGAATTGGCTCAGATTGCGAGACAGTCAGCGAGACAACTAGCGAGACAGCAAGACCATGAGCACGATCAAAGAGCTGGCCAGCAAGGTATTGAGCGACCGTTTTCAGGAGGCTCAAGTCCAAGAACCCGAGCAAGCGACACCTCGACCTCTTGAGCTCATGGCAAGGCCCAGAACTCGAAAACATATCACCCCCGACATGCTCCGAGCCTGGAGGACTGCCCGCCCCTGGCTCCTGGATCGGCTCCCCGAGCTCGAGACCAAGGGCTGGACCCGCCGGCGGCTGCTCCGGGCAGATCAGTTTTCATATCCACACGGCAGTTGGGGCCCGGCCTGGTCAAACAACTGGCTCAGGCCTGAGGTCCAGATCCAGATCGATGAGGATGGAGCCATTCGTTTTGAATGGACAGAAACCACTGGCAAGACCGTCTCCCAGGCGGCCAGGCCGAAACCATAGGAGGAGCCCTCCATGCAGCAAAGTGAAAGCATTGCCAATCTGACAAAGGCCCTGGTCCAGGTTCAGGCGGAACTCAAGCCGGTCAAGCGTGAGTCCACGAATGACTATCTCGGCACTCGGTATGCCAGCCTGGCCGAATGCTGGGAGGCTGTCCGGGCTCTCCTGACCAGCAACGGCCTGGCCGTGATCCAAACCATGGAGCCAGGCACGAATGGATCAGTTCACGTTGCCACCACCCTGGCACACACGAGTGGGGAATGGACGCGAGGTGTCCTCGATGTCCACCCGGTCAAGGCAGATCCTCAGAGCCTGGGCAGCGCAATCTCCTACGGCAGAAGATACAGCCTGGCCGCTGTCCTTGGCCTGGCCAGTGGAGATGATGACGGTGAGCAAGCCATGAATCGCTCCTCACAGCCCGCACAACCGCGTGGACAGTCTCAGCCGACCCCGAACCAGGGACAGCAGCAGCGACCACCACAGAGCCCTCCTCAGAGCCAGGGAGCACAGTCTCAGGGTCAAGGACAGGGGCAGCAGTGGCCGGCAAGCGAGAAGCAGCGCAAGGCCATTTTCGCCATCTCCAAGCAGAAGCAGCTCGACCCCAAACAGGTGGCCGGTGAGCTCCTGGGGCGGACAGTGGGCAGCCTGAATGACCTCAGCTCGAAAGAGGCCAGCTTGGTCATCGAGCACCTCAATTCCCGGCAATCAGCAACTCAAACAGGAGATGCCCCCTTCTGATGATGCTCAAATTTGGCTTCTAAGCGACTTTCAGGGGCTTCCAAGGGGTTTAGGTCACAGGAAACACCACAAGCGAAATATGAAGGCCTTTTATCCACAGGTATTTCAAGAAGATAAGGGGAAGAACCATGAGCGAGATTTACCTTGACATCGAAACACTGCCCGGAGTTGAGCGGCCCTCTCCCGAGGACATCGAGCCCCCGAAGAACTACAAGGACCCGGCCAAGATCCAGGCCTACCAGGAGGAGAAGGTTGAGGAGGTCTACAGGGCCCAGGCCCTGAACAGCATGAAGGGCCGCATCCTCTGCATCGGGTGGGCTTTCGATGATGAGCCCGCCCAATCCCTGATCGTGGGCCGGGATGGAATCGAGACTGAACGTGACCTTCTCTTTCGGTTCCAGGCCGAGTTCTTCCGGACTCTAGGCAACGCAGCGTTCAGCCATACACAACCGTCAAACTGGATCTGCCACAATGCAGGCTTCGATCTGACTTGGCTGTGGCGGAAATGCTTGAAGCACAGGGTCATCCATCTGGCGAACTCGATCCCTCGACACCGGTACTCGCGAGAGATCCAGGACACTTGCCAACTCTGGGCAGCAGACTTCCGGGATCACGTTTCCCTGAACGACATAGCCCAATACCTGGGGGTCGGCAGTAAGACTGATGGCCTGGACGGCTCTCTGGTTTTCGATCTCTGGCAGGCCGGGGAGCTCGAGACGATCCGTCAATACTGCGAGCATGACGTTGACCTCACCAGGGAAGTTTACCGAGTTATCACATGCACGGAGGTCAGAGCCTCATGACAACCAAGATTTTTGAGGTCACGGTACGCGGGGGAGCTGATCACAATGACGAGTGGCTCGATGAGCTGCTCATTAGGGCCGAGAACATTCAAGAGGCTTTGGCAGCTGCCAAGAAACGCTTGAAGGAAGACGGCTTTGATAGCGACTCACGGATCACTGCGGTCATGGAAGCATAGGAGGAACTGATGACCAAACAGAAAGCATGGCTCGGCATAGATCCTGGGCAAACAGGTGCAGCTGCTCTGATCCCAGCTGAAGGTCTACATCTGGTTGAGGACTGGCCCAAAGACGTGAACCTCGCAGCGGAGCTCCTCCGGAGCTGGAGCATGGTGTACGACATTGAGCTCGCAGGGATGGAACGAGTAGCAGCTCGGCCAGGCCAAGGTGTGACCAGCATGTTTCGATTCGGTCAGAACCTCGGCCAGTGGGAGGGGATCATTGCAACCCTCGGCATCCCCCTCCTGCAGCCAACACCCAGAGAGTGGCAGGCCGGCCTGGTCCGCAAGTCTGATGGCTCATGCCCCAAGACTCGATCACTCGCAGCGGCTAGGCGACTGTTCCCTCGCGTCGAGTGCGACCTCACCAAGAAGGCACACAGCGGCAGATCCGATGCACTCCTGATCGCCTGGTGGGCAAGGCAACATGCTTAGCAATATGTGTGCCAAAGGTCAACTTGGGTCCTTCTTGGAAAGAAAAAAGGACAAGGGTCACACGAGGCGCGATACTTCTCCAAATTCTCAACCGAAAAATCGGGGTATCTAGATATGGGCGAAAATGAGGGCCGGGGGGCCCAGATCACAAAGGCCGAGCTGCTGAGCACCCTGGAGCTCTCCGAGGGCAAGCTCAAGAAGCTGCAGCGCAAAGGCTGCCCTGGAGCCAGCGGCAAGGGGCGAAATGCCACCTGGGATATTCTGGCCGTCGCCAGGTGGATCGTCAATCAGCCTGTCCACCCCCAGGAGAAGCCAGAGACCCGGCAGAAGGCAGCTCAAGTGATCCGGGAGCATGAGAGACCACCTGAGCCAGAAGAGCCGGTCTCTCTCCCTCCAGCTACTGAGCTCCCTCAAGATGCTCTCGGCCTCGAGGCTGCCTTGACCAGACTCAGGCAGGCAGAGTCTGCAACCTACCATCGATGGATGCAGGGGCTTGAGAATAAAGATCCGGATTCAGCAACCCACTTCCAGAACTGGCAGCGGGCGATGGATCTGCTCCGCAAGGCCGAAGGCAATCTCCTGGAGCTCCTGGAGCGCAGACGTGAGCTCCTGCCAGCTGATGAGGTCAGGGTCTGGCTGTCCAGGCAAATAGAGACCGCAAAAAGCACCCTCCTGGATATGCCTGGCAAGCTGGCCCCCAGCCTGGAGAACCTACCATGGACCGAGATCCAAAAAGCCCTTGAAGACGAGGTAAGACATGCACTCAGCAAACTTTCAGAATCTATTGAGTAGGTGGTGGTCTGATGCCTGGGCTCCGCCGGCCAGGGTCAACCCATGGCAGTGGGCGGAAGAGCACCTGGAGTTCTCGGCCAGGTCGAGCCCTTTTCCCGGCAAATTCAGATCCTCAATCACACCTTACATCAGAGGCCCTCTCGAAGCCTTCAGGGACCCTGCTGTCCGGAGGGCCACTCTCTGCTGGAGCGCACAGAGCGCGAAAACCACTGTCCTGATGGTGGCCCTGGCCTACTGCATCGACCAGGACCCAGGGCCTGCCCTGATCGTCCAGTCAAGCGAGAGTGCGGCCAGGTCTTTCTCCAAGAACAGGCTGCAGCCCCTGATCCAGGACAGTCCTGTCCTGTCCAGGCACATGAGTGGCAAGAAGCACGACTTCAACGCCCTGGAGATGCTCCTGGCCAGGATGACGATTTATCTCCAGGGGGCGGGCAGTCCTTCACAGCTGGCCATGAGACCGATCAAGTATCTCTTCGCGGACGAGATCGACAAATGGATTGACGACTCGGACAAAG
Organism: uncultured Desulfohalobiaceae bacterium; assembly: GCA_964403955.1. Classification (GTDB taxonomy): domain Bacteria; phylum Desulfobacterota; class Desulfovibrionia; order Desulfovibrionales; family Desulfothermaceae; genus CAYOID01. The sequence goes on from CAYOID010000003.1 coordinate 135,598, forward strand.
AGGCGGACGCACTGAGCCTGGCCCTGGAGAGGACCAAGAGCTACCGAAACTGCAAGCAAGTCCTGGCCAGCACCCCCACGGTTGAGTCCGGGCCAATCTGGCAGTCTTACCTGGCCGGATCACAGGAGCGGTTCTTCATGCCCTGTCCGATCTGCGAGTCATACTTTGCCTTTGAGTGGAGTCAGCTCAAGTGGCCCGAGACGACAGACAAGGAAGAGATCGCGGCGGAGACCTGGCTGGAGTGCCCACACTGTCATGGGTCTCTGTCTGAGAAGGACAAGATGAGGATGCTGCAGAACGGTGAGTGGGTGGCCCAGAATGAGCAGGCAAGCCGAGCTCACAGAGGTTTCCACTTGAATGAGCTCTACAGCCCATTGACCAAGTGGGGAGACCTGGCTCTCAAGTTCCTGCAGGCCCAGGCCGAGAGCAAGACCGGCAACGTGGGCCCGCTGCACAACTTCATCAACTCCTCACTGGCAGAACCTTGGCTCGAGGAGGATCACAGGGAGACCAGACCGCCGGAGCTCATCGAGGGGCTTTGTGATGGACGTAAGGCCGGAGAAGTACCTGAAGAGGGGGTCCTGGCCCTGACAGCCGGGGTGGACACTCAGGACAATGGCTTCTGGTATGTGATCAGGGCCTGGGGGGAGGAGCTCACCTCCTGGCTGATCCTGGAGGGTTTTGCTCCGGATCTGCAGACCCTGGCCCGGCTGCTCTTGGGGAGCGAATACAAGCTGCAGGACAAGACTCTTGTGGTCTCCGGAGCCTTCATCGACTCCTCAGGGCACAGGACAGAGGAGGTCTACAACTTCTGCAGGCAAAACCCCAAAGTAAGACCGATCAAGGGGGAGCAGCGGCTTCATGGCCAGCCCTGGAAAGTTTCTGTCATGGAGAAGGTCCAGGGCCGGGATGGCAAGCAGTACCCGATCCCTGGAGGCCTGCAGCTCTTCCGGATCGACACCAATCACTATAAGGACCTTCTGGCCGGCAAGCTCAATGTGGAGCCCAGCCAGCCCGGGGCCTTCCACCTCCATAGTGAAGTCTCTCAGAACTACATCAAGCACCTGACATCCGAGTATCGCGACGAAAAGGGGATCTGGAGGCAGCCCAAGCACAAAAGGTGCGATCTCTGGGACTGTGAGGTCTACGCCTTGGCAGCAGCAGACGTGATCGGGGTCAGGTTCTGGAAGTCTCCAAGTGGATCACAGCAAGAGCAGAAAAAGCCAAAGCAACCAAGGGTAAACCCCTACACGAATCAAGTAGAGGGTGAATACTTCAGGCAAAAGCCCGGCTGGTTTGACTCATCAAGGAGGTAGCCGATATGCACCAGGAGATCCTAAGAGCACATCAGGTTGAGAAGCTGCTTGCATGTTCAAGGTCATTTGTCTGCAGACTACTGCGAGAAGGCCAGCTCAGAGGATTCAAAGTAGGCTCTCAGTGGCGAATCTATGGCGATTCTCTTCGTGAATATATCAAAAGCTCAGATAATTCTTGTTCAGCGTGAACACTTTGAACAACTTTATAATGCAAAAAAATTATTTATTGTTATTATTGTACCTCATTCGAGGAGGTACACCATGATTCAAAATATGTTTCCAAAATTGTCAGAGCATCCAATGAAAAAACTTCTGAGGGACAATGGTATCACACAGGCTCAATTTGCTGCCCTACTCGGTGTATCTCTTGGCACGGCAAGCCACCTTTTGAATGGGTACAGAAAGCCCACTAAGGAGCAGGCCAAAAAGCTGGAAGCTCTCCAGCAAAAAATCATCATCTCCCGGAGGGTTTAGAATGGACGTGAGAAAGGCACTCGACAAAGAACTTGCTCAAACGGTTAAGCCCTACCTTGACCAGATCAAGGACCTGGAAGACCGGGCCGCGCAGAAGCGGCAAACCGTCCAGGGCTTACAGCAAGAGGTGGCGGCCAAAAGCGCAGAGGCTGAACAACTTAAAAACGAAGCCAGAAACGAGCTGGGAAGGGGCGGCGACCCCAGGCCGATCCTGAGCCAGGCCGCAAAGGCCAAGGAAGAGGCGGAGCAACTGGCCGAAGTCATGACCGGTGCGGATCCGGACAAGGAAGAAAAGGCCCAGATCCGGACCCTGAAAAGCCAGCTCTACAACGCTGTTCACGAGAGAATCAGAGGATCAAAAGCCCTGCAGACCCAGAGTGAAGCTTTCCTGCAGGCCCTGCGCGATGTTGTTGACATTGTCCAGGGCTGGGACGAGGCGGTCAAGAGCCTTTGCGATGATTTGAAAATCGAGTTCAAGCAGTACCAGCTGCTTGAATTTCGGGACGGTTCAGAACCCGGTCAACTGGCCCAAAAGATCCAGAAATTGACCGACAAGCACCAACACCTGTTCAACAGGCGATCATGAAGGAGCAGACGATGCCTTTTCAAGTAATTGCACATGATACGGACAAATTCAGGGCGGCAGCCCGTGACGGTTTCCGGATGGCCATGGGCCACAGAATCAAAACGCCTGCCCTGGGGGCAGAGGACTTTCGCGGGATCAGCCTGCAGGACCTGGCCAGGGTTTGCCTGGACCGGGCAGGGCAGGGGCACAAAACGGCTTCTCCGGCCCAGATTGCGGACTCTATCGTGGGCCAGGCCAGGATGGCCATGGGCACAGATGACTTTTCGTCAATCCTGGTCGATGCCATGCACAAGACCTTGCAACAGGCTTACCGGGAAAGCCCGCGCACCTTTCAACCTTTTGTCCGCGTGGTTTCCGCCCAGGATTTCAAAACTATCTACGGCGTGAATTTGTCCGACGCCCCGGACCTGGACCTGATCGACGAGCACGGCGAATACAAGGCCGGGACATTGTCCGACAAGCAAGAATCCTACAGCATTGCGACTTACGGCAAGATCATTTATTTGACCCGCCGACTGATCATTAACGATGATGCCAGGTCCCTGTTCAGGACCCCCCAACTCTTGGGTGCGGCTGCGGCCCGGAAAGAATCTGACCTGGTCTGGGCCAAGATAACCGGCAACCCGACCATGAGCGAAGACAGCACCTCGCTGTTCGACTCCACACACGGAAATGTTGAGACCGACGCCGGAGACTTGGGCGCGGTGGACTCATCAAAGCTGTCTGCAGCCAGGGCCGACATGCGGCAGCAAACCGGGCCTGGTGGTGCAACCCTGGACCTGGAAGCAAGATATCTGCTTGTCCCTGTGGCTCAGGAAACGGCTGCCGAAGTTCTGGTCAGGTCGCGGGCCAATCCGGAAGTCAACTATTCATCCGCGACCTACAATCCCTGGTCGACATTGCTGCCCATCGCCGAACCAAGGCTTGATGCTGACTCCACCCTGGCCTGGTACCTCGTGGCTGATCCAAACCAGATCGACACCATCGAGGTGGCTTACTTGGGCGGCAACGATGAACCCTACGTTGAAGAAAGGTCCGAATTCACTAAGGACGGCCTGTCCTTCAAAGTTCGGCACGACTTCGGCTGCGGAGTCATGGACTATCGCGGTTTTTTCAAAAATCCGGGTGAAGGTGAATAGGTCGTTGACCTTTTCATATAGCTGGCTGGTGGCGTGACCCGGCCAGAGCCTGCGGAGAGGGGGCCTCTCGCGGCGGGCGTTCATGTCCCTTCGGGCGGTGTCTGGTCTGGCCCCGGAAATTTTCGGGGCCAGGTCGAACACCGGCAAAGGCAAAGTCAAGATTTCCATTGCAGGCGTTCTGCATTGGATGGCCCGCCCTGGCAGCGCGAACGGGGCGGGCAACAATTTTTAACCTTTTCCTTCCTTGTAATAGCTTGCCCCTCTGTCCAAAATCACACTCACCTTTTCAGGTATGTCTGGAAATTCTCCAGGCCAGTTGTCTGGGACAGTGCTCCTCAAAGCTCGAAGAGTTTTCAGGGCGCGGTGACACATTGCTCCATCATTGGCTCCTGGACTTTTTCTGCCCTGGATGCTTGATGCAACTTCAACAAGTCGTCTTCCATACGCTGTCCAGATTGACCGTGGCTGAAAGTGAGCTCTGGCAGGATCATTGAAAATGACTTGTCCTTCCTCTTCGGGATAAAACCAAGCTGCAGAATTGATAAATGACGCTAAAGTCTTGACGTTTGATTGTTCATGCAGCCAGGCGTTTGAGCTGAAGTAATCAACCAGAGTATCAAGTGATATTCTGAGGTAGGAAAGGAATTGTGATTGATGCTGCTCTTTACTCATAAGCACCTCTTAGTTCGATTTCAGTTCTTCCTGACCTTCTTCACCGTGGGCATGATCTCCTCTTCAACATCTTTCCACTTGAACCCTACCGGGATCGGCGGCAACCACTTTACCACCTGCTTTCTCTTCTCTGGCTCGGATCTCGGGCCAGTCCAGAACGTATGCCAGTGAGCAGCGCGGACATGGGGTGTAGGAGAGGCATGAGCTCCACCTCCTGGATCAGACTGGACCCTTTGCCGGCGGATGAAATCACCCAGCCTGTAACCGGTCTCAAAGATCCTCGGCTTCTTGGGTGGAAAGAGCTTCAAGCCCTTCTTGGTCTTCACTGGCTTTGGCCTCTCGGATCCATTGCCCAGGTCGTCCTGCACATCGGCCCTGGCCGAGCAGAGGTAGAGGACGAGGCTCAGGGTATGCGAGAGCAGCTCAGGGGCCAGGTCGGGAACGGCGACATAAGGCAGGGTGGTGGCTCCTATCTTGGCAGCTGCAGCCTGCTGTGCAGCATACTCCATTGTTCTGGCCAGGCACGTCTCGAGGGTCTCCTGATAGAGGTGGACCGGAAGGAAGAAGGTGGTCTGATCCTGATTGACGAATACCAGGCGGATCTCTGAGTGGCCATCGTTCTGGTCCTGTTCCAGGGCCACAAAGACACCAGCGGGTCCATGGTCTTGGAGCTCAACGTACACCCCCCACTCAGGCAGCTGCAGGAACAAATTAACCGGAAGGTCTCCTGTGATCGGGGTCCTTGTGATCTCCTGGTAAATATCAGGGTCAAACCGGTAGATGCCCTGAGAGACCCTCCAAGCGGTCAGGTTGTGCATGAGGGCCACGTCCTGGATCTGATCAGGAGGGACCTGATTCATGCCCCCACCAGACACGACAGCATAGGATGCAGCAACAGGCACGAAGCACCACTCAGGCCAGTCAGGGAGGCCTTGCCCCTTGTCTGCCCTGAAACCCTCCAGAGCCTTCCAGCAGCCAGGGTATCGCTTCGAGAATGCGGTGAGCACATCGAGTGGCAAAAGGGTCCTGGTGGTCATACGTCCTTCTCCTCCTCGAACAGGTCCTTGATCCTGCAGTCAAGCCCTTGAGCTATCTTCTCCAGGGTCACAAGGCGGCAAGAGCGGATATCCCTGTCCGAGCGGGCAGCCAGTACAGTCTTATTGGCCAGCCCAGTGAGCTGCATGAGTTCTCTCAAGGTGATGCCCTTGTCCTTCATGAGGTTCTTGACCTTGCTTTTCATAATTGCCTCCAACTTGGCTTGGTGTATTTTTTTACACTTTTTGCTTGACACTGTCTGCATCACTAAAGTAAACCAAAGTGTAGTTAAGTGATGCAAACCAAAAACCTTAACCAAGGAGGCAGACATGCGGAGAGTGATCAATGGAAAGGTGTACGACACCCGGACGGCAAAGGAGGTAGGGAGTGCGGACAGCCTGGGGCGCAGCGCATCCAGCGTGACCGATTTTCAGTATTGGGAGGCAACCCTCTACCAAACAAAGAAGGGCCGTTTTTTCCTGGCAGGAGAGGGTGGTCCCATGACCATGTTCTCAGAGCCAGCTGGGCAAAATGCAAGTATCGGTGGCTCAGGGATCATTCCCATGAGCAGAGAAGAGACCCTGGAGTGGGCTGAGTCTCATCTCGATCCAGAAGTGATTGAGACGTTTTTTGGTGATGATCTTGAGGAGGCCTAGATGCAGACCGTGACCTTTCGAGCTCAGGGACAGCTGCACCAGGTGCGGCCAGGTAGTCTGCAGCGCACTCTTGAGGCGTTGGCAAGAAGGCCAGGACTGTGGACGACTCCGGCCAAGAGATCGAGCCCACAGCCCCGGCGCGGAGAACCCCAACAGTAGGACCGGGAGGGTCAGCAGTCAAGGCTGGCCCTCTCCACCAGGGAGGACATGAATGCAGCAGAACTGGACGGAGATCCGGAATCGATTGCTGGACAAGTATCCTGCAGGAGCCATTCCTCGGCAGGATCTGCCAAACGCGACCGGATACAAGAGCTCGTACTTCGCGGCCATGGCAACCAGGGGAGAGGGCCCGGAGTTCTATCATCAGGGGCGGCTGGCCATGTATCCGATCCAGCCCCTGGTGGAGTGGCTCAGGGCCCGGAGCAGGGATAGATCAAAACAGGAGGGATGAGGGATGAGAGACGTACGATTGAGGGTAGGTGACATCATTGACGAGATACAATCAAAGCTGGAGCTCATGAAAGCTCTGGGGGGAGACTGTCCGGACGAAATTACTTTGACTCAAAGGCAATTCTTTGGCTTTACCAATGTCATTGATGAGATCAATGAGCAGCTCGAGTGGCTATCAAAACAAATTTGAGGAGACGATCATGAAGTACAGCGATGAAGTTCAGAAATTGGATGGAGCGGCGAACAAGTGCCTTTTTCTGGCCCAAGGACTCAACCCCGAGGCCGAGCACCTGACACTCTCTCAAGAGGCTGTGGATGGCTTCAGGCACGTCTTGCAAGAGATCAGGGCGGACATCAGGGCGGCCAGGGCGGAGATTGTGAGAGAGGCAGAGAAGGAATGCAGATAGGATCAACCAGGGGCCGGTCCTTCGGGGCTGGCCCTTCTAGCTGAGGTGATGGGAACAAACTATATCTTTTTATATTAAATTAGCATCAAACTGTTTATGTTCATTCTTTACGCATAAAAAAATGCTATTAGGATTAACATTCTTTGAGAAAAATTGTTTTGCTTTATGATCAGATAAGCCCTCTATATCATGGTGGCACTCATCTCCTGAAAGTGACTTTTTTTGCTTAATGTTACATTCTGGCAAAATACTTGACTCAAATTCCCAAAATATTGGTGGTTCTCCTACAATTTTTTTATAATATTTCTTCAAATGCACACAGAGAGACTCTGATCTCTCTTCAGCACAAACCTTTTCTATTACACTTATCCCATTGCGTATATTTGTAAAGCATCTACTTTCGAACCTCCCCAAGTCATGGTTGTATTTGTAGTTATCAAGAATTCTGATGAGTCGCATTTTCCTCTCTCTTCAAATTGCATATTGTTATAACAGCATTCGTTATGTGTTGAGTAATTACTCAACAATTTAATAAGCATTTCTAGAGTTGGATTTTCACTGACCATTTCAACATCAAAAGAATATCCAAGACCTTTTTCTAATGTTAAATCTTCAATCCCTTTGTCAGTTACTAATATGTTAATATAGATATCATTTCTTATCCATCCAAGAATTATAGAATTGTAGTCACCAGGAAAAGCTGTTTTTTTATAATTAAAACCTTTCAATTTTATTAATGCATTTATATTTAAAGCATACTGGATGACATTGCTAGAAGGTCGAATCTCTTGGCCTGTATTCCATCCATCAGGAATATTAGAAAAAGATTCTATTTTTTTATCAGTATCATCAGTATATATAAAGTTTTGGATAAAAAAGAATCCTAAGTTTTGACTATCTTCATATAGATTCATTTTATTCTTCCTCCGGTGGAGAATAACCAGCTTCCTTCGCTTTTTGTTTCAACCAAACACTTATTGAATAAGCAATTTCAGGGGACATCACACAACCACAATATGCTTTTCTTATAATATCTTGACTGCCCTCAGTCCGCCCTTGTTCAATATTTAAGATTGTTTTCACATTTTCAAAAACAATTTTTTCAGGTGAATTCCTATATTCAAAGTACATATCCATTTGAACATATCGTTGAGGGGTCACTCCTCCCCAACATCCACTGACTGGTATCAATTTGTAGTCTGGATCCTTTTCGAAGACGATCTGCAAATTATCAGCCATATTGGCCTCCATCATCAAATAAATTTAGAGCAAGTCAAAAAACATTTGAAATTAATTTATTTTTAAATGTTCGGCAGATTGTCATGTATATTTTTTAAACTAAATGATTTTCTGTTCACTTTTAGCAAAAAAACAACCAATCCTCAAGGGCCTGATCATGAACTATCATATTTTCTTACAAAACCTTTTCGGCACATTCTACAAAAACATTAATCGTGATCTTCAGGAGGCATTCATTTCAGTCTTTTTGTCTTTGGTGGGACTATGATGGGACAAATTTTCAAAACGAGAAAAGCGGCTGAAAGTAAGTCCTTCAACCGCTTGAACTTTTGGTGGTGCCGAGGGGGGGAATCGAACCCCCACGGGCGTTTGCCCACAGCGCCCTCAACACTGCGTGTCTACCATTTCCACCACCTCGGCAATGTATGACAAAAAAAGTATAAACAATCGACCCTGGCTTGTCCAGCTCATTCGGTGCTGCTGTCTGTTTCCGAGCCAGTATTCGTCTCTGCAGGTGCCGTCGGCTGCTGGGCTTTGGGGGCGGTCCCGGTGTCTTCCAGGATGACCGACTCCGGGGCCTTGGTGTGCTTCTGGGCGTCAATGTAGGTGAACGTGAGCGAGGTGACAAAGAACAGAACGGCCATGGTGATGGTCAGCTTGGACAGCAAGCCTCCGGCTCCAGTGCTTCCGAAAAAGGTGGAGCTGGATCCGCCGAAAATGACGCCCATGCCTTCATGGCCTGACTGCAGCAGAACCAGAATGACCAGGGAAATACAGGCTATGACATGTATGGTCAGAACTAATGAGTTCACGGGACACGGCCTCCGTATGCTATTGATGTTCGGCCAGCACTATCCGGCTGAAGCTCTCGGCGTGCAGGCCTGCACCACCTACCAGCACTCCCTCGACATTGTCAATAGAAATTATTTCCGACGTGTTCTCCGGTTTGACGCTGCCACCATAGAGGATTCTGATCCTCTGGCCCAAGGGGCCGAAGAGGTCGGTCAGCCTGTCCCGGATCAGGGCGTGGGCCTGGGCAATATCGCCAGTCTTGGCCACTTCCCCGGTCCCAATGGCCCAGACTGGCTCATAGGCGATGCTGAGCCTGTTGTCGAGATCTGCAGCCTGCAGTCCTGTCAAAGCGGTGTTCAGCTGAAGATTGAGCACTTCCGCCAACTGCCCGTCCTTTCTTTGATCCAGGGTTTCACCGATGCAGAGGATGATGTTCAAGCCCTGATCCAAGCCGAAATGAACCTTGTGGGCCAGAAAATCGTCCTGTTCCCCTAAGACATGCCTGCGCTCCGAGTGCCCGACCAGTGCCGTGGAACACCCCGCATCCTTGAGCATCTCCGGAGAAATCTCGCCGGTAAAGGCTCCCTGCTCGGCCGGGTAGAAGTTCTGGGCCCCCAGGCCGAACCCGGAATGCCCGGTGAGCTCCCTGGACACTGTGTCCAGGCACGTGAAAGGGGGGATGAGCAGCACTTCCCGATCCCGGGGCAGTACGGACTCGGTCAGGCTGACCAGTTCCCGGGCTGTTTTGCCGGCCTCGGACAGGGTTTTGTGCATCTTCCAATTGGCAGCCATAAGGAGTTTCATTGCCCCATCTCCTTCTGAATCTTGAGTGCGCTCAGTCCGGGCAGTTCCTTGCCTTCCAGAAATTCAAGAAAAGAGCCGCCTCCGGTGGAGATGAAGGACACCTGGGATTCCAGCTTGCATTTGTGAATCAAAGCGTCAGTGTCGCCGCCTCCGATAATCGTGGTAGCCGACAGGTTGGCCACTGTGTGGGCCAGGCCTACAGATCCCTGGGAGAATGTCGGATTTTCAAAGGCGCCCATGGGCCCGTTCCAAACGACTGTTGAGGCATCCTTGAGCACTTCTGAAAACAGGGCATGGGTGGCAGGCCCAGTATCCAGGATCATCAGGTCCTCCTGGACGTCCTGGTAGGGAGTGACCTTGCTCAGCCTGGCTGCATCAACGTCTTGGCCCAGGACATAGTCCACAGGGAGGTAGAGGCTGACCTGCTGCTGCCGGGCCTTGTCCAGAACATCCAGGGCTTCGTCCTTGAGGTCGTCCTCTATCTTGGAACGCCCCACCTGGTAGCCTTGGGCCCAGCGAAAGGTATTGGCCATGGCACCGCCGATGATGACCCGGTTGACCTTGTCCAGAAGATTGGTCAGGATGCCCAGCTTTGAGGACACTTTGGCCCCTCCGGCGATAAGGACAAAAGGGCGGTCTGGGTTGGCCAGAGCCTTACCCAGGTACTCGATCTCTTTCTTCAGCAGCAGCCCGCCGCAGGAGGTGCCCATGTGCTCAACAACGCCAAAAACAGAGGCATGCTTGCGGTGCACCACTCCGAAGGCGTCGTTCATGTACACGTCGGCCAGCTCAGCCAGTTCCTGGCTCATATCCGGGTCGTTGGCAGTCTCGCCCTCATGAAAGCGCAGGTTTTCCAGGAGAAGAACCTGCCCGGGCTGCATTGATTGGGCCTCTGACTTGACCTCTGGACCAATGCAGTCGCTGGCCAATTGAACGTCCCGCTCCAGGAGCTGGCTCAGACGTTCGGCAACAGGTTTGAGCGACAGACTGGCATCTTTTTTCCCTTTGGGTTTGCCGAGATGAGAGCAGGCCACAAGGGAGCCGCCGTGCTCGATGATGTAGTGTATTGTCGGCAGGGCGGCCCGAATTCGGCTGTCATCCGAGATTTGACCGTCTTTGATCGGAACGTTGAAGTCGAACCGCCCCAGAATACGTTTTCCCTGCAGCTCAATTTGATCAATGAATGGCATGGATTTTCTCCTTCACAGCTTGAGATGACTGATCCTTAGCCTCGGATGGGCTTCATGAATCGAGCTGGGGTCCGCGGCCAGCGGCAGGGCTGGGTATGGATTCAAGGACCCAGCTCGTATGACAACTCGGAAGAAAGAACCCCTCAGCCCTCCGGGCAGCTCCCACTACCCCTCAGTCCTGCGGACAGCTCCCCTTGGAAAAGGGGAGCAGCTAGGGGAGCAGTAAGAGGAGCATGCTCGAAAGTTTCTGCCATGATCAAACCGGCTCATGAGAGCCGGCGGCCCTGCTGACATCGGGGACTGGCCATGCTACAAATACTTCTGCCGCAGACTCCACCACAGCATACAGAGGGTATCATGCCCCGGAAACGAAGATCGCCCAGGAATGAAGCCCGCCTTGAAGTGGTGGACCAGGCCAACAAGCCCATGGCTGTTTTTTCGCGCAGCCTGGTGCATCAACAGAAACTGCTGCACAGGCGGGTGACGGTCTTACTCTACACGAAGAAAAAGAAGCTCTATCTGCAAAAACGGAGCTCCAACCAAAAAGCCCACCCCGGATGCTGGGATGTGTCTGTCAGCGGTCATGTCCAGGCAGGCGAATCCTGCCTTGATGCCGCTTTGCGCAACCTTCGAGACGATATCGGGGTGACCCTGAACCGGCTTCAGGTTGTCTGCCGGCTTCATCCCGGTCCAGAGACCGGGAATGAATTCGTGACCCTTTACTCAACAGGGCTGTGTGAACAGATCCCGGCTCCGAACCCCGCAGAGGTGTCACAAGGCATGTTTGTGGAAAAGCACGAGCTGGACTACCTGGTCGAGGCTTTTGAACACCTGCTCACTCCGGCCCTTCTCATGTACTGGCGTTTGGGGCGCCTGTTTTCAGGAATCTCTTCCTTGTGATGCACTGTGGGTTTCAGCAAGGGCCCTGTCAAGGAGTCTGGAAACATCTGCATGCAGAGCACCATTGGTGGCCAGGATCGTCTTTGAGAACAGGCTGTAGGGCTCAAGGGCTTTCAAACGGGTCACGGCCCCCCCGGCCTCTTCCACCAGCAGCCAGCCTGCAGCAGTATCCCAGGGCTTGAGCCCCATTTCGTAAAAACCGTCCAGCCTGCCGCAGGCAGTGTAGGCCAAATCCACGGCAGCCGCTCCCAGTCTGCGGACTCCGCGACACCTGGACAGGACAGCCTTCAGGCAGGGTATGACCTGATCGAGCTCTTCCCGGATGTTGTATGGAAAACCTGTAGCCAGAAGGGCGTGCTCAAGGTTTGCAGTGGCTGTGGTCTGGATGGGGCTCTGGTTCAGCCAAGCCCCTTGCCCTCTGACCGCTGTGAAAGTCTCCCCGAGTATGGGCAGGGAAACCACCCCGATCTGAACGGCCTCCTGATGCCACAGGGCGATGGATATGGCGACATGTTGAAGCTGGTGCGCGAAGTTCACGGTTCCGTCCAGGGGGTCGACAATCCAGGTTGCACGTCCCAATTCGGACTGGCTGGCTGTTTCTTCAGCCAGAAAACCGGCTTCAGGCAGAATATGCGAGAGTTCGGCCCGGAGAAAGTTCTCCACCTCGAGGTCTGTTTCGGTCACCAGGTCGATGCGGCCCTTGAAGCGAATCTCTTTAGCTGAGTGCCAACCGTGGCGGACCAACTCTCCTGCCTGTCGAACCGGCTGCAGGAGTTGCTGGAGAAGGAATGGATAATCCAGTTCGGACATGGCGATCGTGCTTTGGCTTAATTGATGAAGACGCCTTGCATGGACTTCTCATTGACCAGGGCGCTGCCGGTGCCGCGAAGGACTGTAGTCAGCGGGTCATCGTCCACCAGGACGTGGATCTCGGAATTTTTGCTGATCAGTCTGTCCAGCCCGCGAAGCAGAGCCCCGCCTCCGGCCAGGAGCAGGCCGTTGTTGGCCACATCAGTCACCAGCTCAGGAGGGGTCTTTTCAAGGGCCTTTCGAACAGCCATGAGAATGGCGTTGACCGGTTCCTTGATGCTCTCCCGGACCTGACCGTCATTGATGGTGATCGTCTTGGGCCTGCCGTCGACCATGTCCTTGCCGGCCACGCGCATGGTCTTGGCCTCCTTGAAGGGGATCACGGTCCCGATCTTGATTTTGATCTTTTCAGCCACGTTTTCCCCAATGAGCATTTTGAACTCGTCCCGGACATAGCGCTGAATGGCTTCATTCATCTCGTCCCCGGCCACGCGGACCGATTCGGCATAGGCCACTGCGGACAGGGATATCACAGCCACCTCGGTGGTGCCTCCGCCGATGTCCACCACCATGTTGCCCATGGGCTTGTCGATGGGCAGCTTGGCTCCAATGGCGGCAGCCATGGGCTCTTCAATGAGCTTGACTTCCCGGGCACCGGCCTGCTGGGCGGATTCCACAACAGCCCGTTTTTCCACCTGGGTGATCCCAGTGGGCACACAGATCACTATTTTGGGTTTGACCAGCTGCAGCCCTTTGATCACCTTGCCGATAAAAAAGGCGATCATGGCCCTGGTGACCTCGAAATCAGCAATGACCCCATCCTTGAGAGGCCGGATGGCTCGAATCTTCTCCGGGGTCCGCCCCAAAAACTCCTTGGCCTCCTTGCCTACGGCAATGACCTTTCCGGACCTGCTGTCCAGGGCCACCACCGAGGGTTCATTGAGCACGATACCGTCTTTGGGGGTGTAGAGCAGGGTATTGGCTGTTCCCAGGTCCATGGCCAGGTTTTTTCCCAGGAAGCTGAACAGACGGGTGAAAAGCATGTGAGCGACCTTTTGTGTGATAGTGATGCGGGACAGAATGTCAGGCCAATCCCAGTCTAGTGGTCTTCAAGCTGGTGAACCTTGTTCCTCAGATAGAGGTTTTCCAGAAACAGAGCCAGCTGATCAGCTACAATAAGCAAAAAGTTTTTGAGTTCTTTGGAAATCGGCTTCTTAGATTCATCGGCAATGACCAGCACCCCCCTGGTCTTCATACGTACCACCAAAGGCAGGCAGATCACGCTCTGAAAATGGGGAGCCTTGTAGCGCTTGTCAAAGACCGGAGTGCCTTCGGTCGACGTGTCTTTGTCCGCCGTGCTGATGGGGGTGTGATTGCGAAAGACCCAGCCGATCATGCCGCTGCTGATATTGAACTTCTGTTTGTGGTTATCAGGAGATGCGAAGAGTGGGCGATTCCACCCCTCGAGATAGAAACCTTGACCTCTCTCATCCCTGGACGCAAAGAAGGTAAAGGAAAACTGGGTGTACTCGCTGAGCAGCTTGAGGAGATTGTCCAGAAAGGCCGACCACTTGGGAGTCTTGCTCTTCAAGGCCCGAATCAGCTTCAGACAGGTGTAGAAATTGTGTTCCTGCTCTTTGAAGTGCTGCTGGTAAACGTCGTCCCGCAGGGCTTCAATGAGCTGGACGAACTGATGCAGGATTTTCTGATCTTTACCGCTGAAAGAATAGGTGTTTTTGCTGTCCAGGCAGAGGGCCCCCTTGCCCTGGCTCAAAGGGCAGCCCATAAAGGCCTTGATCTTGGATTCAGCTTCAGGGCTGTAGTATCCCAGGCTGTCTCCCTGGCGATCAAAGGAGTTGAGCAGAAGGGGTTCGTTGTTTTTCAGGATCCACCCAACAAGGCCCTGGCCCGGCTGCAGGCATGAATTGGTCAGGATGTTGTCTCCCAGGCTGAAGGATGAAACCAGATGAAACCGGCCTTTGCTGTCCGGAAGGAAGAGGACAGCTGAATAGGCGTCAAAAACGCTGCAGACCAGGCCCAGGATGCGGTTGAAGAAATAATGCTCTGACATAGTCGGGAATGCTACTTGAATTGGTGTTGAAAGTAAAACACCGAGGACTGGAAAACAGGGAAGGACAAGCAGGCCATCCCCCGATATTTCAGATGTTTTTGACTTAAAAACGTTCGGATTTTATATTTTTGTCAGGACTGAGGTCAAGGCGTACTTTCATGCACACATTCAAACGCCCGAGGTTCTCCGATGCGCTCCCCATTCATGTTTTTTCCGTTTCTGGCCCTGATTTTCGGGATTCTTTTCGTCTTTGTCATCTTCCTTTTTGCCCTGGTTCAGGTCGGAGCCATCACAGTGGCCTTCACCAAGCTCGGTCTGACTTCGAACCAGGTCTTTCTTGTCCTTTTCGGCACCTTATTCGGGTCAATGATCAATCTTCCGATTTACTCCAAGCCCATGGAAAATCCGCTGAAGGACATCCAGTCACCTCTGAAGGGGATGTGGCGTCACTATCACCTCGACCGCTATCAGCGCATCGCCCGGTTCACCCGGCAAACCGTGGCCGTGAACATTGGGGGCTGCCTCATTCCCTGCCTGCTGTCAGTGCACTTCATCTCCCAGATCGGGCTCTCGCCGGGTCTGGTCCTGAGCGTCATCCTGATTGCGGGGGCCACCTACAAGCTGGCCAGGCCGATCCCTGGGGTCGGGATCGGCATTCCGTTTTTGATCCCCCCATTGCTGGCCGTCCTGGCTTCCTGGCTGCTGGCCCCCCAGGACCAGACCGCCCATGTGGCCTACATTGCAGGAAGCGTCGGAACCCTTCTTGGAGCAGATGTGTTCAAGCTCCTGGACCCCAGGACGCTGAAGGATCTTCAGGCGCCCATGCTCTCCATCGGCGGGGCCGGAACCTTTGACGGGATTTTCCTGGCCGGGATCCTGGCAGTTCTTCTGGCCTGAAGACCGGGGGCACCGGACCGGCCTGAACTCTGCAGGAAATCGCTGCTGAGATGAACAAAGAGGCAGCGTGAATTGACTTCGATTTGAATGAGAATTATTTTCAATATTTGAAGAGGTAGTGCCTGCATCACAGCCGGAGTCAATTCACGAGGAGTAGGACCAATGAAAATTTTCATCGACAGCGCGGACCTGGAACACATTGAAAAAGCCCGTTTTTACGGAATCCTGGACGGCGTGACCACCAACCCCTCCTTGATCAAAAAAGCGGTCACCAGTCGCCAAAACAAAGGAGAGGACGTGGACATGCGGTCCTACATCAGGTCCATCCTGGAAATGGCCCATGATGTCCCGGTCAGTCTGGAAGTGATCGGCACCGATCGGAACCAGATGGAAAGAGAAGGGCGGTTCCTGTATGAGACCTTCAACCCCGTTGCCGGAAACGTCTATGTCAAAATCCCTGTCAATCCCGCCTTTTCCGACAACGACGACACTCACTACCATGGCATCGAGACCATCAAGGCCCTGGCTGACGACGGAATCCCGGTCAACTGCACGCTGATCTTCACTCCAGAACAGGCCCTGCTGGCAGCCAAAGCTGGTGCCAGGATGGTCAGCCCGTTTGCCGGTCGGATTGACGATCTTTTGCGAACCCGCAACGGGATGGATTTTGACAAGACAGATTATTTTCCGGCCTATGGGTTGGAACAAGGAGAGGCGACCAATGACAACGGCATTGTGTCCGGGATCGATCTTGTGATCCAGTGTGTTGAAATCATGAAGACATTCAATCTTCCGGCCGAAGTCCTTGCAGCCTCAATCCGCAATTCCCGACAGACTCGTGAGGCTGCGCTGTCGGGCGCCCACATCGCCACGCTGCCTTTTGAGGTCATTTCCAAGCTCCTGGTCCATGAGAAGACCATGGAGGGAATGCATGGTTTCGTCCAGGATGTGGTGCCTGAATATGCCCAGCTTCTGAGCTGATCTGGGAAACATGGTTCAGAACAGGAAAGCGAACCACATGGAAAACGACGTTCAAACAGGGCCCAACTCTCTTCTGAAAGAGCATGCCCCTCTGTCCAAGGTCATACACGTGGGGATGACCACCTACCGCCCCGAGTCTCTGGCCTATGCTGAAAAAGCCATGCAGCCCTTTGAAACCATTGTGCTCGAAGAGCCCCACACTCCAGGCTTTCAAGAGATGCTCCAGTCGGATATGGAAATCGAGGCCTATCTGGAGTACACTGATTATGAGTTTCCTTTGTATACCCGCAAGTCCTGTCAGATGCTCAGGAGATTGCATGCTCAGGGCAAAAGCATCCTGCAGGTCGACCCTTTCATGGATGAGCTCATTCGCATCCATGAGTTCTTTATCAGCGGCGGAAGCCCTGAGCAGCTCGACCTTCAATCGCTGACCGGAGCTGTCTATGCCGCAGAGAAAAAATGGACCGGGCGACTGCTCGAGTTCTACGAAGCTTCGCGACGGCCTGCGTTTGCCCCTCTGGTTTCCGCGGTCCAGGCCTTCAGCCGGGCCGACGCTGAAAAAGGACTGCTCCGGGATACCATGCGGGCTTCCGAAGTCCTGCACCTGCTCCCGAACACCCAGAGTCTCTATGTGGAGTCCGGATTCATTCATGTGGCCATGATCCGGGAGCTGCGCAGGCAGGGCAGCAATACTGTCCGGGTCAAACCCCTTTATCTGATGGAGGAGCTGGTCAGATCCAAAACTGGTCGACGGCAAATCCTTGCTCCAGGGGATGTCCTGACTTTTCTCTACACGTTCCGTCCGGACGCTCAGGGGGCGAAGGCCGACCTCCTTGCGGCTCAGAGCCTGATCTACAACAAGATCGTGCACAAGGAGGAACAGGCAGACCAGGGGGCCGCCCCGCATTTGAGGGATGAGATCGCAGCCATCAGCCTGGCTGGCTCCCTCACGTATGAACAATGCCAGGCAGTGTTCAAGGACATACGTTATCGGGCAACACCCGAGGCCAGGGAATACGTGGCCGGTTGGGTCAAGCGTCGCCGGAATTGAGTCCTTGCAGCACGCAACACAGGAGGAATCGCTCATGGGAAAGACAGGTAAAACAGTTTTATGGATTGTGGGAATTCTGGCTGGACTGCTGCTGGCGGCAGTCATTGCCCTGTTTGTGATCCTGAACAGTTACGACTTCAACTCCTTCAAGCCCAGAATTGAGGAGGCCGCGCTGGATGCTACCGGTCGAGAATTGGTTCTGGGCGGGGACATTGACCTCAAAATAGGCTTGAGCCCGGCTCTGGTGGTGCAAGACGTTCGCTTTGCCAATGCCGAGTGGGGCTCCAGGGAAGACATGGCCTCGATAGAGCGCTTTGAAATCCAGGTGGCTCTGCTCCCTCTGATCAGCGGAGACGTGGAGGTCAAGAGGCTTGTGGCTGTGCGTCCGGATATCCTTGTGGAAACCAGCTCCAGCGGCCAGAGCAATCTGGTCATGAAGCCGAAAGGGCAGGCCGGGAAAAAGGCTCCGTCTGAACCTGAAGGCCAAGGAGCAGAGCTCCCAGTGGTCACAGTCTATGATCTCCAGGTCCGGGATGCCAGCCTGACCTACAAAGACGGTCAGACCGGCCAGGCCTCCTCCCTGTCCATTGCCAGATTTCAGGCCTCGAGCACTTCGGGCCAGAGCCCCATAGAGATGGACCTGAAAGGCAGCGTGAATGGCATTGATTTCGGCCTCAGCGGCAACCTGGGCTCGATCAAAGCCTTGACCGACCCGGCCATGCCCTGGCCCATTGACATCACTCTCAAAGGACCCGGAAGCAGTGTCGCCCTTCAGGGGGACATCCAGGATCCCTTGACACCAAAGGGCATCGCCCTGAACCTGGCTGCAGAGGTCACTGACCCGGGCAAGCTGAATGACGCCCTGGGCCAGAAAGTGCCTTTCCAGACCCCGCTCACAGTCAAAGCCAGGGCCTCTGACCCCTCGGCCAAGGTCTATGCACTCACAGACATCGCCGTGGTGCATGGCCAGAGCGATCTCAAGGGGTCCTGCACTGTCAGCCTGGCCGGGACCAAGCCTGCAGTGACCCTGGATCTCCAGTCTGAAACCATCGATTTGGCCTGGCTCAACAAGCAAAGCGCTTCAAAGGCCTCCCAGGCAAAACCCTCAGAGACGGACACAGCCGGTTCGAAAAAAGACAGAGTCTTTCCTTCGGATCCCTTGCCAGTGGAAGGGCTGCAGAGCGTCGACGCTGTCATCTCCTTTCAGGCCGGGGAGGTCATTCTGCCTTCGACGACAGTCAAGGATATCCGAATGAAGCTGGAGCTGAAAAACGGACGCCTGGCAGTGGATCCCCTCCAGGCCTCAGCCGGCGGGGGGACCCTCAAGGGAGCCGTCCAGGCTCAGGCCTTGAAGTCCGGCTTGAAAACCGCCCTGAATATGAACGTGGACAAGGTGGACCTGGGAAGTCTGGTTGGAGAGCAGAAGGGCAAGAGCCGTTTTTCCGGCCAGCTGAAAACTGATATCAGCCTTCAGGGCCAGGGCAAAAGTGTGGCCGGCATCATGGCCGGGCTTGACGGCAAGATCAAGCTGGCTGTATCCAACGGCACAGTGGACAACAAGTACCTGGACATGCTTGGTTCGGACCTGCGTGCGGGCATGATCCGGCTGCTCAACCCAATCAAGGAAAAGAGGGAACAGGTCAAGGTGAACTGCCTGATCACGATGCTCGACATCCGGAGCGGTCTTGCGGATATCGCGGTTATGGTTTTTGATACCCCGGTCATGACCGTCAGGGGGGATGGGGACATCAACCTCCAGACAGAAGCCTTGAACGTGGCCCTGGATCCTCAGCCCAAGGAGGGGTTGAGCACCGGCGTAGCTGGAAAACTGAGTTTCAGCCTGGGGGAGTTGACCAAGAACTTCAAGCTGGGCGGGACGATGGCCAACCCCAAGCTGGCCCTTGACCCCAGCCAAACCGTATCCACCATCGCCAAAGGGCTGGGCGGGGCCGCCCTCTTTGGTCCGGCAGGCCTGGCAGGCTCTCTGGCCACCGGGGGCGAGGAGGAGCAGGATCCCTGTCTGTCGGCTCTTGAGGTCCTGGAAGGCAAGCAGGCCCCAGCATCTTCATCCACTCAGGCTCCAGCGGAATCAGAACAGAAGTCAAGCCCTGTGGAAGAAGGGACCAAGGCCATTGAAGAGGGGGTCAAAGGGCTCCAGGACTCTCTGAAAAAAATGTTCAATTGAATTTTTATCCCCGCCAGCTGGGCGGGGATAAAAATTCAACGATGTCTAACTCATTGAAAAACAAGGGAGATGTGCATGAATGAACAAGCCATGTCTGTTGGTCAGCTGCAAGATGTTCCAGGAGGTAAGGTGCCGGGTCTGGAAGGTGTCACCAAACAGATCGTCTTCGGTCCGGGGAACAACTGGGAAGACTATGTCATGCGCTGCTTCACCCTGGAGGGGGAGGCTCGGGTTCCTTTGCACAATCACGAATGGCCCCACTACGTGATCACGCTCCAAGGAAAGGCCCGGCTGGACATCGACGGACAGAGCCACAATCTGACCCCTTTATCCTATGCTTTTGTGCCCCCTCACTGCGAGCACGGTTTTGTCAAGACCAGCGACGAACCTTTTGTCTTTGTGTGCATCGTACCCAAAGAAGGGGACGTCCCGCCGAAGGAATAGTCACAGTCCGGTCAGGATGCGCACCCCTTTGAACAGAAAGAGAAGCCCAAAGATCCAGAGTGCGCCTCCCAGAATTTTCATCACCCAGGGATAGGTCCGGGATCGGATCAGTGATTTCCCTCGGCCGACAATCAGCGCCAGGCTCATTTTGCTCCCTACAAGGAAGACATAGAAGCAGGTCAGAAAGATGGCTGCAGAACAGACCTGATTGTCCGCGCTTGCCAACATGGGAATCCCCACACTGAACCAGAACATGTAGGGATGGGGATTGAGGAGATTGGTCAAGATCCCTTTGAAAAGCGATTTGGGAAGCTGATCATCCGTGCTGATGTCCTCGGGGGAAGCCTGAAAGGCCTCCAGGCCCAGAAAACCCAGATACACCGCTCCGGCACATGAAATGAGCCCCAGCAGGGGCTGGATATCTGAAACCTGGCTGAAGAGGAGCCAGGCTGCGGCAATGATCGGCGGATCGGTGACAAGAGGGGCCGCTGCCACCTTGATGCCTTCACGTGCACTGTACTGCAGGGTCTGGGACAGAACAAGGGTCAGCATTGGACCAGGGGCCAGGCCGGCAAAAAGACCCAGGGTAGACCCGGTGACGATGTGCTCGAGGCTGTTGAACATCATATGGTTCAATATTTGCATAGGTTACAGCAATGCTGCCTGAGCATACGGACTCAGCACATGGTCGTCAATGGTCGGCGCAGCCTCGGGCTGGGCTGAATATTCTGGTTGGCAATGAAAAAACACTCCGGATCAGAACTGAAAGTGGAGCTGAGCCATGCTCGGTCGATTTTTAGGCCAATTTTTGTTTCAAAAACGGATGATCACCCGGACTCAGCTGCATCATGGACTGGATGCCCAGAAGAAATTCAACCAGCCCTTGGGACTGCTGGCTCTGCATTCCGGGCTCTTGTCGACCAAGGATGTCCAGTGGATTCTGGATGAGCAACGCAGAACAGATCGGGTCTTTGGCCAGATCGCCATTGAAAACGGGTTCCTTCAAGAGGAAAAGCTGGACCAGTTGCTTGCAGTCCAGGCAGAGAACCATGTCCGCTTCGGTGAAGTCCTGGTGGCTCAGGGAGTCTTGACCTTAGAACAGCTTGTACCCGTCCTGGCAGAGTTTGAGGCCCAGAATGACGAATTGGAAGAGGAGTGCCTGAGCGCTGTCCGGAAACTGGGGCAAGGGGAATTCCATCACTGCATTCTGAAAACAATGAATCGCTTTCTGTCCAGGATTTTCAATGGTCAGGTCAAAATTGAGCTGATCAGCCAAGAACAGATTCATTCTGAACAACCGATCAGCAAGGTGATTTTTTCGGAGTTTGTCTTTGAGCAGGGCCAGAGAAGCGGTTACGTGATGGAAATGAACAAGATTTTTCAGCATTCCTTGATTTACTGCCTGCTCGGGAGAGAGACCGTCAATCAGCTCCGCACGAATGAAACCCTGCTCTCATTGATCAGAGATCAGAATGCCTCGATTCTCAGGCAGCTCAATCTCAAGGAAAGACAGGTCAGCAGTGCCGCTGCAGAGATCATCACTGACAAGACTGAGCACTTTGATGCCCATGTTGCCTGCCTCCTGAACACTCCGGTTGGTTCGGCTCAGCTTACCCTGTTCTGAGCTTTTTCCCCTCCTGTGAAATAAAACACCCTGGCACGGTCCTTTGTGCCAGGGTGTGCATGGATCATGCCCCCTGAAGTCAGTAGCTGAACTCAAAGACCAGTTCAGACTGGAAGACATCCCTCTCGTTGTTCAGATGGTGGAGCTTGGATTCGATCCCTTTGGGCGAGCTCTTCAAAAAGTGGACGTGGGCCTGGACAGGGCTTGCTTTTTGGGCCCGGTAGTAGTTGCTGGTCAGGCTGTCGAACATGGCCACAATGGCGTTCCCCCCAGCATACGGCACTATCCGGCTGATCTGAGTCAGGTTGTTGACTTTTGCCCTCAGGATTTCTGAAAACGACAAGCCTGGATGCACGGTGGCCAATTCCTGGTCAGGACAGGAATTGGCATCATCTGATTCTGCAGAGCCGGCCAGAGGGAGAGCCGTTCCACCGGCAATCAGTCTGACAGGATTCTCAAGGGGCTCGTGATGCTGCTGAATCTGTTCCTGAATCTCTTGGCCCTTTGAACTTTCAAGAGTTGGACTGTCATTCACCAGGTATCGCAGCTCTTGAGACTGCAGGGGATAGGCGCTGATTCTGGTCAGCGAACTCACCAGCTGGACATCGTCGCTTACAGGCCATTGTGCCTCTTCAGCATGACAGGGAGCCGAACTGCCCAAATGGGCTGCGAAAAACGCACCAAGCAGAAGAGCTGAGAAGAGTGAAAAGGATTTGGCATAGCGAGATGCGGACATTGGCGTACCCTCCTTGTGTGCTTGATGAGCCGGATGTCAAGCACCAGAAGGTCTTGCATCCGCTCGGCAGGCCCGCTGCCACAGCCATGTCAGGTCTGAGGCCGGTGCCTTTGCGCCCCTCCCTTACGAGAGGTTTGCCTTTAGCGATTGGATTGTACACAAAATGGCAAATCACATGCCAAAATTGTCATGCTTGCCAAAACAAAGAAAGAAGGGCGGAGAGACAGGCCCAGACAAGGTATCATGTCGCGCACTTCAAGAAAACATGATAAAAATCATACATTTATTGATTGTATTGCTATTTTAGATTGTTACCAAAGCGCATCTGTGAGGCAGGCATGGCAGGAGACATTTTTGGGCATTCACAACGACAAAAACTGTCCAATCAGGGCTGACAGTGATGGCGCAAGGGCATGGCCAGCCCCTCTGGAGCAGTTTTTGGGTCTCAAATGACAAAAACGAGCGGGTTGACGAACAGTGACTCAAGAATCCGGCCCCAGCAGGCGAGTTCCTCAATCATAGGCAATGATCTTTTTGCTTTCCTGCTTTTGTTCCCCTTCCTTTCTCAAAACCAAAACCGGGCAATCGGCCTTTCGCAGGACTCTTTCCGCGACTGAACCAAGGGCAAAATGCTTCAAGCCTGTTCTCCCATGAGATGGCATGACTATGAGTTCAGCTCCGGCTTCACCTGCGTAACTGGTGATTTCCACTGGAGGGCTGCCGATGCGAACCGCTATTTGTGCATCCTGGTCATCAGCATCTTTCAGCCTGTCTTGGATAGCCTTCTTGATCGACTGCAAACGCTCCTCTTCTGTCTCCTGCCCCCAGGTCCCGCCGATCTCGTGCTCGCTCCATGGCTGGGTGACATGAATGAGATGCAGATGAGCCACCTCATCAACAAACTCCTTGGCCACCGCTATGGCCTGAAAACTTTCTTCTGAAAAATCTATGGGCACGAGAACACATTTTTTTTGCAACCAGGACATCGTCGCCTCCTTGAATGTTCGTTGCGGAATCCATCATGCCCCGGCCCCGGCTCAGAAGAAACCTGCATCAGCACAGAGCTCTTCACTGAGAGGGGTGACGCAGCCTCACTTGTTTTCACAGCAACAGGGAAATACGCCTCTGCATCAATTCTATTTTAATGATCAAGAAAAGAATGTCCATAATAAAAACCAAGGCAGATCAGATGGTCGGTCCCGGGGAAATATACGTAGTTGCCAGTGCAAAAAGTCCAAGGATCGGCTTACCGGCGTCAAGTGCTGTCTGTAACTCTTTGATTATTCTGTCTTCTGGCTTCTGGCTTCTGACTTCTCGGCTGCATCTTGAGTTTTTGGAGCCGCACCGACGTATGGTCTTCCTGATCAACGTGAAACCGGCCTTCCGTCAGCGCAGCCTCTGGCTACGCTGAATATTTGGGTTTGAACTGTGTCATTCAGATCTAGATATCTTCATCTATGCCGGCCAGGAAGTGCAGCCCCTGAAAAAAGAGCAAGAAGAAAGGATGGAGTTATTGCAGGGAATGTATCGATGACGACCAAGCAGGGCTGAAACTCTGGAGCATCTGATTTTTATAATGGTTAAAGATCTTGTCTCATGTCTCAGCAAGCTGAAGTAATCTCATAGAGACTTTACATTCGAGTGAAAGGTGCTTACAATTCTCCCTTTCGCAATCAAAACCAAGGAGCATATGATGGACGAGTACGTACAAGAAGCACTGGAAATCGTGAAAGCTCAGGCACAGGTCAGGAACATGGACCAGAATGAGATGGCTTCGATGGTCAAGTCAGTTTCTGAGAGCATCAAAGCCATAGCCGAGGGTGGTGAGGCTGGTACTGATCCTGCAGGCAAGCAGGAACCACCTGTCGATCCTAAAAAGGCCATTCGGGAAAAGTCTGTCATTTGCCTGGAATGCGGGAAGTCGATGAAGGTCCTGACCAAGAGACACTTAGAAACTCATGGCCTGACCCCAGATGAGTATCGTGAAAAATGGGGCTTCAAGAAGAATCAAGCCTTGGTCGCCAAAGCGTTGGCCAGACAGAGAAAACAGAAGATGCAGGAAATGCAGCTTTGGAAGAGACGAAAAGCTTGAAGGATGAGTTTGTTTGGACTCAGATATCCCCCGGCAAGAGAAATCTTGCTGGGGGATTGTTGTTTGGCTGGTTCCTTCTCATTCATGTAAAACTCTGGCCACACAAACCAGTGGTACGAGAGTGAAATGTATACTTCGAATCATTCGATCTCATGAAATTCACCATTTTTCCCCAAACAGAAAATGGACGCGGGTTCGATTCCCATCCGCATACCTCTTGATGTGTTGACATGAAAAATCCGAGGGCTGTCAGCCTGGCAGCTCCGTCCCCTGGTTCATGATTTTTAGGTATCCTGCATAGCTGAAAACCCGGTTGCGCTTGCGGGAAGTCAGTTCACGGACAATCCCCAACCGCTCCAGATGCCCCAGGCACTTGTTGACCGTGGCCGGCGTGATACCTGTTTTTTCAACCAACCAGTTGGAAGCCGTGATTGGACGACCCATCAGAGCCCGGTGCACCCGCAATGCTGACGCCGCCGCCCGGCCAAGATCACTGATTCGATCACGGTCTTCATTGGCAAGATCAACAAGTTGGGCACACCGGGCTCCATATCCAGTTCAAATAACAGGAGGTCGGAAAGCGATGACT
>CAYOID010000004.1:0-131527 GCA_964403955.1 uncultured Desulfohalobiaceae bacterium
GGAGGTCGGAAAGCGATGACTGTGTGCCCTCGATCATGGAGGAGAGCACCGCCTCCTTGCGAACATACATGTAAAGGAACAAAGAAATATCCGGAAGGAAAGTCGATATGCTGTCCAGCCTTCCGAGAGCAAGCAGCGCCTGGTCGAACTTGCAGCGCAACTCCGGCGTCCAGTCAATGGACGGATTCGGTGGCAGTGATGCGGGGACAAAGGCTTTTGCCTTCTCGCCCACAGTTGATATCGTAACGTATTGTCCCTGGAGCTTTCGTACCATCGTTTGACCGTATCCTAAAATAAGGTTCTCTGTTATTTTAATTTAATGATATATTCTAAAATAAAGGAGCTTGAAAGAGGAGTCAAGCGATTTGGCTCAAAGAGCGATCCCGGTTATTTTACCTTAGTACCTCTTTATAAAATAAAATGCATAATGAAAGGCTGAAGAAAGGTGGAAACGAGGTTGGGTGGAGAAGGCTCTGTCGTCGATGCGAAAACACACAAGCCATTTGAATACATGAGGAAAAAGAAAACCCGTCACTCCAGAGAGCCACTCTGGAGAGACGGGCTGTCATTTTTTAATTTGGTGGAGGCGGCGGGAGTCGAACCCGCGTCCGAAGACAATCCACACAAGCTTCTACAGGCTTAGGTCAGGTTTGGGTTTTAGTTGCTGTGGGCCTCCTGACCAAGGCCTCCAGCAACGAGCCTTTCTGCGGTCTAACTTTGATGCCGAAAGGCAAGCATCAAAGGGGGCCTGATAAGGTCGTCGCTTTCTTCAGCCTATCAGACATCAGCTGAGAAAGCGCTGGCTGTCTTAAGCAGCCAGTGCGTAATCGTAATCGTTGGCAATTAATGCTTTGCCGTGTGTTTTACGAGGCCTCACGGCACCTCGGCCTGCAACTTGAGCTTCACTATCCCCGTCGAAGCCGTTTCGCCCCCATGGTGATGGATCGATTTGTTATGAATATAACACTTGTTCAAAAGTTTGACAAGAGGGCCGTGAAGAATGGCCGGACTGGGCATCAGCTGGAGAGATCGAAATCTTGAGGAGAAAATGAAAGTGGTAGCGAGGGAGGGAATTGAACCCCCGACACTGCGGATATGAGCCGCATGCTCTGACCGACTGAGCTACCTCGCCACCGACCGTGTGCAAACAATAAATCTAGCCTGTTTGCAACAAAAAATCAAGTCTCAATTTCGTTGAAACGAAATTTTCAAAGCAAACATGACAAGCTCCAGACGTGCGGGCAGTGCTCATGGTGATTTGTTGAGCCGTTGCAAACGACATGAAGACTTCACGTCGTTGATTTTTCATTTCTTTGCTTTCTTTCACCCATCCTCTGCGCCTGCACTGCTTAAGGTGCAGGCGTCTCAAGCACCCTCCTGCCGGGGCCTGTACAGGCGTCTGACCTGGTCCACATCCTTGTCCCCGCGGCCGGAGAGATTGACCACCAGAAAAGCGTCCGGATCAAGCTCAGGTGCTGTTTTGACAGCCTGAGCCAGGGCATGGGCCGATTCCAGGGCCGGGATGATCCCCTCAGTCCTGGAGAGGAGAAAAAATGCCTCCAGGGCCTCTTCATCGCTGGCCATGGTGTATTCCACCCGACGGGTGTCCTTGAGGAAGCTGTGCTCCGGACCCACGCTGGGGTAGTCCAATCCGGCCGAGATGGAGTAGACTTCTGCGGCCTGGCCGTCGCCGTCCTGGAGCATATAGGAGTTGAAACCATGCAGAATGCCGGGTTTTCCCAGGTTGAGGGTGGCTGCGTGCTGCCCGGGCTCAAGCCCCCGGCCGGAGGGCTCGACCCCTATCATGCGCACCGTGTCATCCTCAAGGAAAGAGCTGAAGATTCCAAGAGCGTTGGAACCACCCCCGACGCAGGCCACCAGAACATCAGGCAGCCTGCCCTCGATTTCCAGAGCCTGCTCCCTGACCTCTTCGCCGATCACGGACTGAAAGAACTTGACCATTTTCGGGTAGGGGTGGGGTCCGACTGCCGAGCCGAGGAGATAGAACGTCTGATCGGCATCTGCGACCCAGGCCTCAATGGCCTCGTCAACCGCCTCCTTTAAGGTCTGCTGGCCGCTGGTGGCCGGAACGACCCTGGCCCCCATCATTTCCATGCGGAAGACATTGAGCTCCTGGCGCTTGATGTCTTCAGACCCCATGTGAATCGTGCACTCCATGCCCATGCGGGCTGCCGTGGCTGCTGTGGCCACGCCGTGCTGTCCGGCCCCGGTTTCGGCAATGATCTTTTTTTTGCCCATCTTCTTGGCCAAAAGGATCTGCCCAACTGTGTTGTTGATCTTATGGGCCCCAAGGTGATTCAGGTCTTCCCTTTTGAGATAGACTTTGGCCCCTTTGAGCTTGGCGCTCAAATTGCCGCAGAAATACAGGGGAGAGGGTCGGCCGGCATAGGCGTGCAGCGTGAACGTGAGCTCTGAAATGAAGTCTGAATCTTGAATCGCGTCTTCAAAGCCCCTGGTCAATTCGTCCAGGACAGGCTTGATGTGTTCGGGCACGTATTGCCCCCCATATCCGCCGATGAAGCCGTCTTTGGAAATCTCCTGAATCATTGCCGATCTCCTTATAAGTCACCGCTTTTCGTCCCTCTCGGGAAGAAGTAAAAACCAGATCTTCCGGGACAAAGGGCAGGCATGTTGTGCCTGTGATGGAGGGACTTGTCAAGATTTGCCGTTGTGATGCAAAGACCTGCGGCCGCGTTGCCGTTTGGATCAACTTGATTTACAACCTCCTGGTGGTAAGGAGAACACACGACATGGCCGAGCCAGTGTTTGAACTCATCAGCGATTATGCCCCGACAGGGGATCAGCCCAAAGCCATTCACGAGCTGAGCACGAATGTCGAGCAGGGGGTCCGGAATCAGGTTTTGCTCGGAGTGACCGGATCGGGCAAGACCTTCACCATGGCTCACGTCATTGCCAGGACAGGACGGCCAACCCTGGTCATGGCCCCGAACAAGACCCTGGCCGCCCAGCTCTACAATGAGTTCAAGCATCTCTTCCCCAACAATGCCGTGGAGTACTTCGTCTCCTACTACGATTACTACCAGCCCGAAGCCTACCTGCCTCATTCCGACACCTTCATTGAGAAAGACTCCTCAATGAACGACAACATCGACAAGCTCCGGCACGCAGCCACGTATTCCCTGCTGACCAGGAGGGACGTGATCATTGTGGCCTCTGTCTCCTGCATTTACGGACTGGGGTCGCCGGACTACTACCGGGAAATGGTCATCCCTCTGGGAGTGGGCCAGGAACAGTCCCTGGAAAACCTCATGGAACGGCTGGTGGAGATCTACTACGAACGCAACGACTACGACTTTCACCGCGGGACCTTCAGGGTCCGGGGGGATGTCCTGGAGATCATTCCGGCCTACCGCAGGGAGCAGGCCTTGCGGATCGAGTTCTTTGGGGACGAGGTGGAGGCCATTCATGAAATCGACCCCCTGACCGGAGAGGTCCTGTCCAGCCAGGACAAGATCCTCATCTTTCCCGGCAGCCACTATGTGTCTGATCGGGACAACCTGCACCGGGCCATGAACGACATCCGAGAGGAACTTCAGCTCAGGCTGCAGTCTTTTCAGGACCAGGGAAAGCTCCTGGAGGCCCAGCGTCTGGAGCAGCGGACCATGCTGGATTTGGAGATGATCGAGGAGCTGGGATTCTGCAACGGGATTGAAAATTATTCCCGGCACCTGGACGGCAGGGCACCGGATACTCCCCCCTCCTGCCTTTTGGACTACTTTCCGGATGACTTTCTGCTCTTCATGGACGAATCCCATGTCTCGGTCTCCCAGGTCGGAGGGATGTACAACGGGGACCGTTCACGCAAGCAGACCCTGGTGGAGTTCGGATTCCGGCTGCCTTCGGCCCTGGACAACAGGCCCCTGTGTTTTGAGGAGTTCCTGAACCGGCTGAATCAGACCGTCTATGTCTCGGCCACCCCGGGTGACTGGGAACTGGACCGCTCCCAGGGGCTGGTGGTCGAGCAGATCATCAGGCCGACCGGCCTGGTGGATCCCAGGATCACAGTCCAGAAAACCAAAGGGCAGGTGGATGATCTGCTTGCCAGGTGCAAAGAGAGGGAAAACAGGGACCAGCGGGTCCTGGTGACCACTCTGACCAAAAGGCTGGCTGAGGACCTGACCGAATACATCCAGAGTATGGGGGTCAAGACCCGTTACCTCCATTCCGACATCGATACCCTGGAGCGGGTGTCCATCATTCAGTCCCTGCGGCAGGGTGAGTTTTCAGTCCTGGTGGGCATCAATCTGCTTCGGGAGGGGCTGGACATACCTGAAGTGGCCCTGGTGGCCATCCTGGACGCGGACAAAGAAGGTTTTTTGCGCTCGACCCGGTCCCTGATCCAGACATTCGGCCGGGCGGCCCGCAACACGGCCG
The DNA here is from genome assembly GCA_964403955.1 of uncultured Desulfohalobiaceae bacterium. GTDB lineage: Bacteria > Desulfobacterota > Desulfovibrionia > Desulfovibrionales > Desulfothermaceae > CAYOID01. The sequence continues at coordinate 4,417 of CAYOID010000004.1, forward strand.
GTGAAGTGGTCATGTATGCGGACAGGGTAACCCGGTCCATGCAGCAGGCCATTGAGGAGACAGAGAGACGCCGGGAGCTCCAGATGGAGCACAACCTGAAGCATGGGATCACTCCCCAGACTATCTCCAAGGACTGGGACAACCCACTCTACGCCATCAGCGGAGCCGGCAAAACCGAAGCCCCGCTCCTTGCAGCTGAAGACGATGCTTTGTATGCTCATGACCCCAAGCAGATCGCCCAGCGGATCAGCTCGCTGGAAAAAAAGATGCGCTCCCTGGCTGCTGATCTGGAGTTTGAAAAGGCTGCTGAGCTCAGGGACAGAATCGCATCCCTGAGAGATATCATGCTGACACTGACCTCGAATGCATCTCCATGAGGAAGCTCGTCTGAGTCAAGGGGAGCAGCCCGGGAAGGAGTTCAAAGGGGAGTTTCTTCGGCTCCTCGATGGAGAATGTGGATTAAAGGATTTACGGGTATGACCACAGACCCGCATCACAGGGCTGCTCAGCTCAGAGAACAGATCGAGTATCACAACTATCGGTACTATGTGCTTGATCAGCCTGAAATCACTGATGCTGAGTACGATGCCCTCTTTCAGGAACTGCTCCACCTGGAGGAGCAGCACCCTGAACTGCGGGTGCCTCATTCTCCGACCCAGCGGGTGGGCGGGCGGCCCTCAGAGGCTTTTACCCCCAGAGAGCATCGGCTGCCCATGTACAGTCTGGACAACATCTTTGAACCAGCTGAGTGGCAGGCCTATCTGCAAAGGGTGCACCGCCTTTTGCCGCAGGAGGAGGTCCAGTTCTGGGTGGATCCCAAGCTGGACGGGCTGGCTGTGGAAGTCATCTTTCAGGATGGGGTCTATGCTGCGGCTGCCACCCGGGGGGACGGGAAAACAGGCGAAGATGTGAGCCAGAATATGCTCACGGTGCGCAACCTCCCTTTGCAGCTCATGGGGGCCGGCCCCCGGCCTACCTACCTGGAAGTCAGGGGCGAGGTGGTCATGGCCTTGAAAGATTTTGAACGCTTGAATCGCGCCCAGGCTGAACAAGGCCAAAGGCTGTTTGCCAATCCCAGAAATGCAGCTGCGGGGTCGATCCGCCAGCTGGACCCAAAAATCACAGCCCAAAGGCCGTTGCGGTTCTTTGCCTACGGCATCGGGGAGGTCCAGTGGCCATCCTCCCGCAACCAGGGGTGGACACGGCAGTCTGAAGTCATGCATGGGCTAAGCAGCCTTGGGCTGTCCATTGCCCCTGAAGCGGACCTCTTTCAGGACCCGGATCAGGTTTTGGAGTACTTTCATGAGCTTTCCGCCAAACGGACCTCCCTGCCTTTTGAGATCGACGGGATCGTGGCCAAGGTCAACAGCCTTGCCCAGCAGCAGCAGCTCGGGGCCACGGCCAGGACCCCCAGGTGGGCCATTGCCCTGAAATTCAAGGCAGCTCAAGCCGAGACCGTCCTGGAGGACATTGAAGTCCAGGTCGGCCGGACCGGGGTGCTGACCCCGGTGGCCAGGCTCAAGCCGGTCAGCGTCGGCGGGGTGACAGTCTCCCGGGCCACACTGCACAATGAGGACGAGATCCGGGCCAAGGACCTCAGGATCGGCGATCCGGTCCTGGTCCAGCGGGCCGGGGATGTCATCCCGGAGGTGGTCCGGCCGCTGGCGGAAAAGCGGTCCGGAGCAGAGACCGAGTTCCACTTTCCGGATCACTGCCCGGTCTGCAGCTCTGAAGTGGCCAGGCTCCCCGGTGAAGCGGCCATCAGGTGCATGAACCTGTCCTGTCCGGCCAAATTGGTTCAGGGTCTGATCTATTTCGTGTCCAAGGCCGGACTGGACATCGAGGGGCTGGGGAAAAAATGGATTCAGACCCTGGTGGAGCAGGGCCTGGTCACCAGCCCGGCTGATATTTTCCGGCTTCGCAAGGAGGACCTCCTGGGCCTGGAGCGCATGGGGGACAAGCTGGCCCAAAACATCCTGGAGGCCATTGAAGAGGCCAGGCAAAAGACAACCCTGGAGTCCCTGATCGCTGCCCTGGGGATTTTGCTTGTGGGCAGACAGACAGCATCAATTTTGAGTCAGCACTTTTCAGACCTCCAAGACCTTGCTGATGCAGACCAGGCACGTCTCGTCCAGATCAAGGACATCGGGCCCGAGATCGCTGCCTCCATCCGGACCTTTTTCGCCAACCCCCAGAACCAGCAACTCCTGCAGGACTTCAAGGAGGTAGGGCTCTGGCCCAGGGCCAGCCGCAAAGAAAAACCGGCCCAGACCCCGCTGGCCGGTCTGCGGTTCGTGTTCACCGGCAAGCTGCAGTCCATGACCCGTCAGGAGGCCAGGGCGCAGGTTCGAGAGGCTGGAGGGGAGGTGGGGGACTCGATTTCCAAAAATGTGGACTATGTTGTTGCCGGAGCTGATCCCGGGAGCAAGCTGGACAGAGCGCAAAAGCTGGGGCTTGAGGTCCTGAGTGAAGAGGGCTTTGCCGGCCTTCTGGCTGATGCCCGGCAGTGATGGCTTGACCATTTTCAAGCTTAACCCAAATATTCAGCTTCGCCAGAGGCAAAGCTGACAAGGAGCGCGAAATGCCCGGTACTGACGTGATCATCATGGGGGCAGGGGGGAGGATGGGAGCCACTTTGGTTCAAATGACGAATGCTGATCCGGATCTCAGCCTGGTTGCTGCCCTGGAGAGGCCGGAGCTGCTGGGAAGCCTGAATGGGTTGACCTGCCGGACCGCCTCCAGCCCGGATGAGATCCTGTCCGAGTGCGCCAGGGCCGTGATCGTGGACTTCACCCATCCGGAAGCCACTGTCCAGACTGCTGCTGCAGCTGCGAGGCACGGCAACCCTGTGGTCATCGGAACCACAGGGCTCAGTGATTCTCAGCAGCAGGAGCTGGCCGAAGCTGCCGGCGAGATCCCCTTGTTCTGGGCCCCGAACATGAGCGTGGGCATCAATCTCCTTCTGGAGTTCTTGCCCCAGCTGGCCAGAGTTCTGGGACTGGACTATGATGTGGAAATTTCCGAGATTCATCATAAGCACAAAAAAGACGCCCCGAGCGGCACAGCAGTCAAGCTGGGCCAGGCCCTGGCCCAGGCCAAGGGGTGGGAGCCCGAAGACTCCCTGCGCATGTGCCGGGAAGGGATGATCGGAGCTCGCCCGGAACAGGAAATCGGTGTCCAGACCTTGAGGGGAGGGGATGTGGTTGGAGAGCACACCGTCCACTTTTTTGGACCCGGGGAGCGGATCGATGTCACGCATCGGGCCTATTCCAGAGAGACATTTGCCAAAGGTGCCCTGCGGGCAGCCAAATGGCTCAGCAGGCAGAGTCCGGGCAAGATCTACTCCATGGCGGACGTGTTTGCTGATGCAGCCCAAGAGGTTTGAGGGGCCTGGATTGTCCTTTGATAGACACCAAGGCCTGCAGGAAGCTTCCTCGTATGAACTCTCCCCGTATGCATGCAATGAGAAGAGAGCAGGGCAAGGCCGCTGCCGTGAAAAATGAAGAAAATGCTCACATCACCCGAGCCTGGTCCATAGCGAGATCGCTGCTGTTGCTTGGATTGATGGTCCTGCTGTTCAGATCAGGAAGCCTCCAGGCGGCCGGGATCACCTGGCAGGGGCTCGAGCCGGGCCTGGAGCTGGCCAAGATCAAGACCTCGCCCGACTCTGCTCACGAAGACCTGGTCATGCTGAGGATCGACCAGGACCGCTACGAGCTGAGCCTGCTGTCAGCTTCGGAGCAGGACAGTCAGAGACTGACCATGCATGACTGGGTCCACGAACACGGCCTCCTGGCCGCGATCAATGCCAGCATGTTCTGGACCGACCAGAGGACCAGCACCGGGTTTATGAAGAACTTCGAGCACATCAACAACACGAACATCCATCCCCAGTACAACGCCTTTCTGGTGTTCAACCCCAAGTCTCCGGAACTGCCTGCAGTCAGGATGGTCGACCGGATCAACACCAGGAACTGGGAGGACATCCTGGACAATTACCACACAGTGATCCAGAATTACCGCATGATCAGCAATCGGCAGGACAATGTCTGGGAAGAAGAATCCAAGTCGTTCAGTGTGGCAGCAGTGGGCATGACCAAGAACAGCGACATCCTTTTCATCATGAGCTTTGTGCCCAGGATGATTCACGAGCTGAACGAGCTCCTGCTCGAATTGCCGGTCCAGCTCAAGATGTGCATGTTTGTGGAAGGGGGGAGCACAGCCGGGATGTATGTCCGGGCAGGGGAAGTGGATCAGGGGTGGCATGGAACTGCGAACACCTCTCTGTGGTCCGAGAGGTCAATGTCTTTTGTCAGAGTTCCCAATGTGCTCGGAGTTGTCAAAAGGAGATGACGGCATGCGATTATGGCTGATGGTGATTGTGTTGCTCAGTGGTTGTGGTCTGTTTTTGCCCCAATCGATCATGGCTGAGGACTTGAGCCAGAAAATTCAGGACACCACTACTTCAATCCAGAGCTTCAAGACCGAGTTCACGCAAAAACTGACCAATGCTGCCAGCGGCGAGGTCCAGAAGAGGACCGGGACAATCCTGTTTCGGAAACCCCGGGATATTCGCTGGGAAACCCTGCGCCCGGAAAAGGAGCTCCTGGTGGTCAGGGACAACCTGGTCTGGGATGTTTTCCCGTCTGAAGGGGTGGCCTACAAGTACTCTCTGCAGGGCAAATTTTCCTCCAAGACCATGCTCGAGTTCCTGACCGGCGAGGTCAGCCTGGAGACGGACTTTCAAGTCCTGGATCAGGGCCTTGAAGACGGATTGCACAAAGTCAGGCTGGTCCCGAAAAACCCGGAGCCCAACCTGGTCCTGGCCTATTTGTGGCTCGACCCGGAAGAGTTGACCCTGAAAAAGATCCTCCTGGTGGACTTTTTCGGCAACGGCAATGAGCTGGCCTTCAAAGACCTCAAGTTGAACGTGAACATATCCGACGATCGCTTCATCTATTCCCCGCCGGAGGACATTCAGGTCATCGACAACACAGATGTCAGCGCAGCCTCTGGCTGCGCTGAATATTTGGGTTTGGACTGAAGAAGGAACCTCTCTTTTAAAAGTGTTTTTCTTCTGTTCGCAGCCTTCTGTCAGCGAAGACAGCCTCAGATTCTCTCCAGCAAGGCGGCTCTGTCCCAGAGCCAAGCCCCTTTTCGAAACTCCCAGCCATGGCTCTGGTCACAGCACGTGATCTCGTGAAATTTTCTTCACTGATTCAAACACCGCCTCAAGGGTGCGCCTGTGACCTGAGCCAGCCCAGTGGTTCAAGCCCTCCCCGAGCTTTGCCGCCTGTATGTCTCATAATGTAAATTATGTAAACTTTAATACAGAAGCATGCACTGAGGCTGCCTCAGTTTCCTGAGTCCTCTCTCGTCAGCAAGCAACTCCTGAAGGACACCGAGCCTTGAAGCGACACGCAGCTTGGCCAGCACAAAGAAATGAACCGACTCTGAAAATGATGACCCCGCTAGGGGCATCTCTGATCATTCATCGGGCCTTGAAGCCTGCGTTCAGCGGCCCGGCCTTCCCCGGCACAATCTCGAGTCAGGCCCGGCAATGTCAGTTTCTGCCTTGATCCAGCTGCCTGCACCCAGGTGACACATCATGCTCGCATCAAAGCTGAAAGTCGGTGTCTGAAAACATTGGACCGGCCTGTACTCCTGGACTTGCACCTGGCCAGCCAAAACTTCAAGTTCGAGCTCCAGGCCAGCCATCAGCCTCGTGTGTTACTCTGTGTCACTCTTTGGTAAATTCAGGCGCTGGAGCTCAAGTTTAGCTCAGGTGTACAAGTTTAGTTATCCGCTTGTGTTTAATTTTAGTAAACAGTTGGCCTGGTGTCCATCCTTTGATACATTCCTTTGCAGAGGCCTGTACCGGGATCAGTTGCCTGGCATCTCAGCCAATAAGGATGGCTAGCCATGAAAAATACTCTCTTTGTCCGTCGAGTCGTCATGTGCCTTGTTTTTGTCCTGGCCTGGGCATCGAGCAGGGCCCTGGCCGGCCCGCAGTCTTTTTCTGAATTTCTTCAGGAGTACAATGCGATTGAGGTCCTGGACCAGGAACTCGAGCACCGACCCCCCTCTCCGGACATGATTTTAAAACGGGCCAGACTCCATCTTCAGATGGGCAAGGGGGACAGGGCTCTGTCCCTTTTGCAGGCCCACGGCTCCTTTTCCAACCCCGAAGAGGAAGCCCAGCGCCTGTGGACCAAGGCCCAGGCCCTGCGCTTGCAGCTGGACCATGTCCAGGCTTTGGTCCACTTCAGTCAGGCTGCCAGACTCATGGGAGACCGGGCCATGCAGGCTGCTTTCGCAAACGAGCCTGAGCTGCAGACCTACTGGCAAAACGTGTCCACCATGTGGATCTGGACCACTGGGGGGAGTCGATACCTGGCCGACTCCGGCCAGACCATGATCATGATCCAGGCCCTGAGTCAGGCCCAGCGGGTCTGGCCGGACAATCCTTTCTGGAAGACTGCAACCGGGTTTCTCTCCAGAGCGCCTGAAGACCAGGACACGGAGCGCATGAGTGCAGGCTTTCCTCAGCTGAGGATCCAGGATCAGACCAGGTTCAGCATTGCGCAATGCCTGGCCGCTGTTTCTCTGGGGCAATCATCCAGGGTCCCAGATTATTTGGAGACCATTTCACAGCCTGAGGTTCGGAAGGTCTGGGCCTTGATATGCAAGAGCCTCACGGCCGGACCGGAAAACGATCCAGACCTCAAAGGGCTGGGGGCTTATCCCAAGATGGCTGGACTCCAGGAAATGGTTCTGAACCGTCTTACAGGTCATGGCCCTCTGGGATGGGCTGTGTCTGTGCCTTCGACATCAGCCTGGAAAGGATTTCAGGAAGAGCTGGCTGTCCTGCCGGTCCAGGAGGCCCTGTCCAAGACTTTTCAGGAGCTGAGTTCGTCTCTCTTGAGTCCGGACTCCAAGCAGGCCCTGGTCAGTATGGCCCTTTCCTATGCCATCCTGGCCCAGGATCGGGAAGCGGCCCAAAAGATCTGGGACACGCATCACTCTACAATCAAACCACTGTCCCTCAGGCTGGCCGCGAACATCCTGGGGCTTTCATCCAGGCTGGACTGCCTCAAAGAAGACCCTGTGGCCCCATGCCCGGTCACGCTGCTCTCTACCCTGGCCTCTGCTGCCGGAGTCTTGCCCCCTGAAAGCCTGAAGCTCCCCTTCTGGATCAAGAACACTGACCCGCAGGATCTCGTGCAGCTGGCCAGCCGGTATCCTTTGGACCTGCTGTTGAACTATGCGGCTGACCGACAGCGCTGGTCTGAAAAACAGACTCCTGAGCTGGCCAGAACAATCGGTCTGCTCTTCCCAGGGTCTGCCCTGGCCAACCAGGGTTTGTTTTTTCTGGCCCAAAGAGCCCATAAGGAGTCGAACAGCCAACTGGCCTGGCAATACCTGCAAAAAATTCAGCCAGAGATTCTGACCCAAAAGGACAGGGAAGACTACCTCCTGGCCAAGGCCGGGCTGGAGATGGAGATCGGCCGCGAAGCCGATTCCATGCAGACCTATCAAACCCTTTTGGAAACAGCCCCCCAGGCCATTCCGGAAGAGAAAAAACTGAAGCTGGCTCTTGTGGCCCAGAGACAGGGAGACTGGGAACGGGCCCAATCCATGCTCACCCAGCTCTGGGAATCTCGGGACAACTTGAAGTCTTCCCTTCAGGCTGAAATCCTCTTCTGGATTGCAGAAGGGGCCCAGAAGCAGGGGCAGCAGGTTCAGGCCTTACGCCACTATCTCCGGGTGTACTGGGAGTTCCCTGAAGAGCATATCTGGGCTGTGACCGCCCTGTACAGGGCGGCCCTGATCTACGAACAACGAAGGGATTATGGTGTGGCCAAGAAAATGCTGACCACTGTGGTGGAGAGAGCGGATCGCAAAAGCCAGAAAGAGGCGGCCAGACAGAGAATCAAAGGCATTGAAAATCGGATGGCTGAGAGCTCGCCCCGGACTGACCAGCCGGGTTATCTCTTTTAAGATTACGAGCCCGGTCCGAGAATTTCCATCTTGTGCTGCAGCCTGGCCTGTTCCGTCTTGAGCAGGCCTGCATTCAGATCCTGGGCATGGATGGTGTAGGGCTGACCGTACCTGATTTCGCACCTGGCTCCAGGCAAAGGCAGCTGAAACCGGTCCCAGGCCCTGTTGAAGCGTTTGGCCCGGGACACGGCAATCCGAACCGGAACCAGGGGGGCTCTGGCTTTGTGGGCCAGATAGACCGCTCCCTCCTTGGCCACGTGGCGCGGACCTTTTGGCCCGTCCACGGTCAAGACCACATCGTTGCCTGTCTTCTGCAACAGGTCCAGGGCCTGTCTGACCGCTCGCAATCCCCCCCGGGAACTCGATCCCCTGGCCAGATGATACCCAAGCCTTTGCAGGACCTGAGCCAGGATTTCCCCGTCCCTGCTCTGGCTGACCACGGCAATGATCCCTTCCTTTCTGTGCAGATAACAGGGGGTGAAGAGCTCGTCGTGCCACAATGAGATGACGACCGGCCCCTGTTGGCGGACAGCCTGAAAAGGCTGGAAGCCTACTCGGGTGTACCTGAGAGTTGCACTCCAGAGGCAGACCCCGAGAGTCAGCACAGAGGAAAACGGGGATGGGAGCATGCTCGAAGATCCTTGCCAGATCGGGAATTGCTGTTGCCCCCTTCTAAATCAATCCAAGACAAACTGCAATTTGTTGCCAAATGTTGCCATCAACCCCTTGATAGGATTGACAACTCCAGCTTGAATATGGCATAAATTGACCGTCGGTCAAAAAATGACTTACGATGGAAGAAAAGGAATTGCCCATGGCCAGAAAGCAACAGGAAAAATCCCAGCAGACCAAGGACGAACTCATGGAGTCTGCGGTCCAGATCATAGGGACCAAAGGGTTTTCAGCTACCACCATTTCTGAGATCACAGACAATGCCGGCTATGCCAAGGGAAATTTCTACCGGTATTGGTCCAGCAAGGACGACATCTTTCTGAACATCATGGAGAGGCGACTCAGAGAGTATCGGGCCTCGAGAAGGGAAGGCCTGGCCAAGGCCAAGAATGTTGACGACGTCATGCAGGTGGTGGTTGATTTCCTGGAAACCATCATCGATGATGAAAACTGGTCCAGGGTTTTTCTTGAATTCACCATTCATGCCTTCGGCAACCAGGAGCTGAAGTCGAAATTGAACCGGAGCAGTTATCGCCTGTCCACTGACCTCTTTGCCCAGATGTTTGCTCCTTTTACGGATAACATCCAGGGGATGCACAAGCTCGGGGCGTTGGTGACAGCCCTGTTTGAAGGCTTCCTGATCCAGCAGGCCTTGGAGACCAAGGTCTTGACCAAAGCGGATCTCAGGTGGGCCTTCCTGATACTGGCCAACCACTGTATGGATACAAACCCTCAGACTTCAAAGGAGATGGCATGAAAACGCGCATGATGTCCCTCACTCTGCTTTGTCTGTGCACCCTTCTGGCAGCCCTGGCATCCGGCAGCCGGGCTTTCGGGGCTTCAACAGACAAGTGGCAGCCGGATTTTGACCCTTCCGGAGCCAGATACACCTGTATCGTGTCCAATGTGTCTCATCCGGCGATCAAAGGGGTCTATGCCGGAATCGCCATGCGCGACCGGTTGTGGGAAGAGACAGAAGGACAGATCTATCTGGATTTCAAGCCTTTTTCCATGCTTGGAGGAGAGGTGGAAGTCCTGAACCTCTTGAAAATGGGCGCCATTCAAGGCATGGGGGTCAGCTCCGTGGCCGCCACCAATCTCGGGCCGCGATTTGGACTGATCAACCTGCCTTTCTTGGTCAACTCATTTGAAAAACTGGATAAATTTGTAAACAGCGGTCCCCTCTTCGAGCACTTCATGCGGGCCATGGAGCATCAGGGCATCATCGGCCTGGACATCACTGGATACGGCAACTATGGCTGGGCCACAACCTCACCGGTGACCACCATTGCGGAAGCCAAAAAGGTCAAGTTCAGAATCGCCGAAGCAGCAGTCAACCAGCTCCTCTACTCTCAGTGGGGCTTCAATCCTGTGGTCATGCCCTGGCCTGACGTACCAGTGGCCCTGAAGCAAGGGGTGATCACCGGCCTGGATCATACCCCCATTGTCTGCAACTTGACAAAAAAGTTTGAAGTGGCCAAGCACTATACCCAGATCAACTATGCCCAGGGGCTGTTTATCTGGATCTTCAACCAGGCCTGGTTCAACTCCCTGCCAGATGACCTGCAGGCGACATTTGAACAGGTGGTCCACGAAACATGTGCGGAAATGAGGGAACAGACCAAAATCCAGGAGCTGGAGCAGATTCAGAGTGCCAAGGACAGCGGTGTTTCTTTTCACACCCTGCCTGAGGACGAGATGGCCCTCCTGCGGGAGCAGGGCCATGCCGTGCATGAAAAGTACGCCGGAGAGATCAACAAGCTCTACCCTTCAGACACCTACAGACCCGACAATTACCTGCAGGAAGTGCACGAGTACATGGAATACGCGGTCACCAGCGAGTGAGATTGATGCAGGACGCCCTTTAAAAATTCGGGATTTCACCCGGAGCTCCGGGTGAAATCCGGATAAGCCCCTGATGGAGCGACGCGACCCATGGTTCAAGGGACTCTGCGCAGACTGGACACATTCCTGAGCGCCTTTGAGGAATGGACCCTCTTCGGCACAGTCACCGTGGCCCTGATCTGCCTGTTCGCCAACGTTGTTTTGCGATACGGCTTCAACTACTCCCTGGCCTGGTCCGAGGAACTGGTCAGAGAGGTGATCATCTACACCACGTTCGTGGGCTGCAGCGCGGCCATCAAGAGACGCTCGATGATCAAGATCGATGCCTCGGTGCAGATTTTTCAGATCCTCAAAGGCCCTCTGACCCTGTTCAGCAACCTGGCCACCATGGTCTTCGCCCTTCTGCTGACCTATTACGGGCTGAAAATGGCCCTGCTCATGGTGACAACGGGTCAAAAAACCATCATTCTGCAGATCCCCCTGGTCTGGCTCTATGCCATTCTACCGGTCAGCGGGATCATGATGTTCATCAGAACCCTGCAGGTCATGGCTGAAGACCTGCAGCGCCCGTGACTGCTTGCCGGAAGGAAAGCGAGTTCCATGTGCCCCGGAAGCCCTTTGACCTGACCCGGTGCCGCCCATCAAAGAAACAGACACAGACTCATCCAGCAACACTCCACTCTCCCTGTTGAACAACTATGGAATCCAGCGACCTGATCATCCTGCTTATCCTCCTGGGCTGCATGGCCACCTACATTCCAGTCTTCATGTGCCTCTTCTTCAGCGCCATGCTCGGTTTTCTGCTCTTCACCTCCATGCCGGTCATGCTCGTGACCCAGACACTTTTCCGCAGCCTGGACAATTTTGCCCTGGTGGTGGTCCTGTTCTTCATTCTCTGCGGCAACGTGATGACCTCGGGCCAGATTGTGGCCAAGCTGGTTCGAGTGGCCAACGCCCTGGTGGGCTGGCTTCCTGGCGGGCTGGGCATGGCCGGTGTCCTCGCCTGCGGTCTCTTCGGGGCCATTTCAGGCTCGACAGTGGCCACTGTGGTGGCCATCGGGGGGTTCATGATCCCCGCCCTGATGGAAAACGGCTATCACGAACGGTACACCCTGGGCCTGATGGCCACCTCCCCCAATCTCGGGGTCATCATCCCTCCATCCATCAGCATGATCCTGTACTCCATGATCAGCAACGTCTCCCTGGAAGGTCTCTTCCTGACCGGATTCCTGCCTGGACTCCTGATCATCCTTGGGGTCTGCGGCTATACCTGGCTGGTCTATCGTTCGAAAAACGCGCCTGTTCTGACTGCAAAAAGATCCTCGGCCGAAGAAGTGACTTCAGCCCTCAGGGAAGGTATCTGGGCCCTGCTCTTGCCGGTCATCATCTTCGGCGGAATCTTTTCCGGCGTCTTCACTGCCAATGAGGCCGCTGTTGTGGCCTGTGTCTATGCCTTTGCCGTGGAGCTGCTGATCCACAAATCAATGACCCTCAAGGATGTGAAAAAGATCACTGTCGAGTCAGCCATCACCTCAGCCACCCTCTTGATCATTGTGGCCGGAGCCACCTGCTTCGGACGATTTCTGACCCTGGAGAACATCCCTGGAAGACTGACCGAAATGGTTCTGACCAATGTCAACTCCCCGATCTTCTTCCTGCTGGCCATGAACGCAATCCTTCTGGGCATCGGCATGTTCATGGACATCATCTCAGCCACCCTGATCCTTGGTCCGGTCTTTCTGCCCATGCTTGCAGCCTTTGATATCGACCCCATGCATTTTGGCCTGATCATGACCGTCAACCTGGCCATTGGATACTGCACTCCCCCTATGGGAGTCAGCCTGTTCATCACCGGCTCCATGGCCAGGCGGGACATCCTTTACATTTCCAAGGCTGTTCTGCCCTTTTTGCTCATTCAGATTGCAGTGCTCCTGTTTTTGACCTATGTCCCGGAAGTAGTGCTCTGGCTGCCCCATCACCTGGGCTTCAATTGAAATTTCAATTGGCCTCAGGTTTCACTGTGGAAAGCAACTGGAGCAGGTTCAAACCCTGAATCTTTTCCCTGTGGCCAGGCTGCATATCGAGAGCTTCGAGCTTCTCCAGCTCATGCCTGGGGTGGCCGAAGGGAAAATCAGACCCGAACAGGAGCTTATCCGGGCCAAAGCTGTGCACATAGTCCTCAATGGACTTCCGGGAGGCCAGGCTCGTGTCGGCGAACACCAGCTCCTCTCCCCAGACCCCTTCGCTCTTCAAGCGCGCATACCCTCCGTTGAGGGCCCCGAGATGCGGAATGATCACCCTGACATCCGGGGCCAGCTCGCGGATGAAACGCAATGTGTGGGCAAACTCTTCCTCCAGGACCACAGGCAGGTTTCTTTTGGCGATATGCCTGATGGCTTTGCGGCACCTGGGATGATCATAGCGATAGGCCGGCTCGTCTGGGTGTCGATGCCATTTGATGCCCTGATGTTCCGGTTTGAGGCGTTCTACGGCAAAATCGTTCCAGATGAAAAGGTAGGGAATGACCTGGAAATCCCTGGTTGACAAGGTCAAGATATACTCGTTGGCCCGGTTGCGGCGCTCAATCCATTCTGGTGTGTCTTCGAACCTGGGATCTGTACGGTCATAGATTTCCTGGACAGGTGGAAACATGACCGCGGCTTCAATCGGGCTGTCTTTGATGTGCCGGCAATAATCCGCAAAGGATTGAGCCATTGACGTGTCCTGGATCCCGCAATGGGCATGGGCATCGATGATTCTGGACGGCATAGCACCTCTCTCTCAATTTTCTTGAGTCGATTTCATACAAACCAGTAATTCAGCCCTGCCAGAGGCAGCGCTGACAGGAGAAAGCAATGACCCTGCCCAAACTCATCACGGCCATGCTCAACCCAGAGCTCTACCCCCATGCGGTGAACAAGGTCGAGCTGATCCAGACCCATATCTCCTATGTCCTGATGGCAGGATCCTATGTCTACAAGATCAAGAAACCGCTTGAGCTTGGATTTCTGGATTTTTCCACGCTGGACAAGAGACAGGTCATGTGCCGCGAGGAGGTACGGCTCAATCGCCGCCTTGCTCCAGATGTCTACCTGGACGTGGTGCCAATCTATGCAGGCGGTCCCCGCGGCGTGACCCTGACGCCTTCATCAGGGGATCAACCTCTTGAATATGCAGTCAAAATGCGACGACTGTCAGAAGACACCATGCTCCCGTCCCTGCTTCAGGCAAATGATGTTCCCCGGAGGATGATTGCTGCCCTGGGGCACAGACTGGCCGAGTTCCATGATTCAGCGCCCCCGGCCTCTCCTGAGTTGACCCAGGACGCCTTTGAGCTCGTGCGCAGGAACTTCGAGGAAAACTTTACCCAGATCTGGGAGTTGATAGGCCATCAACTGGATAAGGCCAGGCTCAAGACCATCCGAACATACGCTGCATGGTTTTCAGGGTCAAACAGAGCCCTCTTTGAGCAGCGAGCGGCCAAAAACAGGATCCGGGAGTGCCATGGGGATCTGAGAATGGAGCATGTCTGCTTTGAAGATGATTCCATCATCATCTTTGACTGCATAGAGTTCAATACCCGTTTCCGCTGCATCGACACTGCCGAAGATCTGGCTTTTCTGCTCATGGACATGGAGTTCAACAGCTATTGGGAGGAGGCGGCTCTTCTCCTTCAAAGCTACCAGGACAGGGCCCGTGATTCGGATATGCCTGCCTTGCTCACCTTCTTCAAATGTTACTACGCCATGACCAGATCCAAGGTCTTGGCCATCAAGAGCGCGGAGGAAGAATTCAGTCAGGAGGAACGAAGTCAGGCCCTGAACACGGCTCTGGCCTATTTTGAGCTGGCCTATGCCTATGCCGTCCGGGTTGAACAGCCTGTTCTGATCATCATGTGCGGTTTGACCGGTACAGGCAAGAGCTCCCTGGCCGAGGCCATGGCCTCCAGCATCAAAGCAAGGATTTTCAAAAGCGATGCGATTCGCAAGGATCTGGCTGGCATCGACAGGACTGAGCACCACGAAGACCCTTTCGGGCAGGGGCTCTATACCCGGGACTGGACTGAGAAAACGTATGCCTCTCTGCTTGAAAAGGGGGCCAGCGAACTCCAGGACGGCCAACCTGTTCTCCTGGATGCCTCCTTTCTGAAAAGAGAGCATCGTCGTCAGGCCAGAGAGACAGCGGACAAGCACCAGGCTCACTTTGTGTGCGTCCAGTGTCTGTGCCAAAGAGAGGTCGTCAGGAAAAGGATGGTCCAGAGGGAGCAGGTTTCCGGGGTGATCTCAGATGGAAGGTGGGAGGTCTACCAGAGTCAGGAGAGTGTTTTTGAGCCTCTGACCGACATGGACGAGGCCAGCCTGGTCCAGGTTCGAACAGATGACCCAGTCAGCACCTGCGCCGAAACGGCTGTCCAGGCCCTGCTCGAGAAGATCCGGTCTTAAAATGGAGAAAGCCCGCAGCTCGAGAGAGCTGCGGGCTTTTCTTTTTCAATCGGGTACTGGCCTGGGCTAGAACAGGCCTGAAACCTTTCCAGTCTCCGTGTCCACATCGACTTTGGTGTAGGCCGGATTGGAGCCGGTACCGGGCATGAGGCTGATGGTCCCGGCACAGGGGCACAGGAACTTGGCTCCGGAGTAGATGAGCACGTCCCGAATCGGCAGGGTCCAGCCCTTGGGCACGCCCTTGAGGGTCGGGTCATGGCTCAGGCTCAGATGGGTCTTGACCATCATGGTCGCAAAGTCAGCGTACTTGGGGTCGTCTTCAAGCATTTTGGCCTTCTTTTCAGCGTCCGGAGTCCAGGACACGCCGTCAGCCCCGTAGACTTCCTGGGCGATCTTGTCCACCCTGTCCCTGAGCTTCATTTCCAGTGGATAGAGGAATTCAAAGTTGGACTCGTCCTCGCAGGCATCGATGACTGCATCGGCGAGCTCCAGTGCCCCGTCGCCGCCGTCGGCCCAGTGAGTGGACTTGGCGCACCTGGCTCCTGCGGCCTCGGCTGCCTTGCGAACGGTCTCGATCTCGGCATCTGTGTCAGTATGGAAGCAGTTGATGCAGACCACAGGGTTCATGCCGGACTTGCGGATGACCTTGATCAAGTGGACCATGTTTTCAATGCCATTCTCCACCAGACCGACGTTTTCCTTGGTGTACTCCTCGGGCAGGGGCAGCCCGGGAACAACCCTGGGTCCGCCGCCGTGCATCTTCAGGGCCCGGATGGTCGTGGTCAAAACCGAGACATGGGGCTTGAGGCCGCTGTTTCTGCACTTCACGTTCCAGAACTTCTCAAAACCGATGTCGGCTGCGAATCCGGATTCTGTGACATGGTAGTCAAAGAGCTTCAGACCGACCCTGTCGGACACGATTGAGGACTGGCCGACCGCGATATTGGCAAAAGGCCCGGCGTGGACCATGCAGGGCTGATATTCGGCCGTGCACATCAGGGTGGGGTTGATGGTGTTCCGCATCCAGGCGGTCATGGCGTTGCCCACTTTCAAGTCGCCGGTGGTCACCGGTTGACCGTTTTTATCAAAGGCCACCGTGATTTCATTGAGGCGTTTCTTCATGTCCGCCAGATCCTTGGCAATGGACAATACGGCCATGCACTCGGAGCTGACCGCGATGCCGAACTTGGATTCCATGGTAAAGCCGTCCATCCGGCCGCCGAGTCCGATGATGATGTTCCGGAGAGACTGGGCGCAGTAGTCGATGATCCAGCCCATTTCAACCCGTTTGGGATCGATGTTCAGGGCCGGGATTCCGGACAGCTTTTCAATTTTTTCAGGGCTGTAGTTTCTTTCATGCTGCATCCTGGAGGTCATGGCGACCATGGCCAGGTTGTGGGCGTTCATGATGTCGTTGATGTCCCCTGTCAGTCCAAGGGAAAATTCGGTCATGGGGATGAGGATGGCATTGCCGCCGCCAGCAGCTGTGCCTTTGACATTCATGGTCGGACCGCCTGAGGGCTGGCGCAGAGCCCCTCCGACATTTTTGCCCCTTTTGCCCAGACCTTCCATGAGCCCGACTGAAGTCGTGCTCTTGCCCTCCCCAAGAGGAGTGGGCGTGATGGCTGTGACTTCGACGTATTTCCCGTCAGGCTTGTCCTTGTAGCGATCCATGATCTTCAGGAAGTCGAGCTTGGACAGCCGGCCCATGGCCAGCATTTCGTCCTTTTCCAGGCCAAGCTTTTCGCGCCACTCATCCGGCATGGGCATGTTTTCCTCAGCCGCCTCGGAAATCTGCCAGTCCTGCATTTTGGTTGCATCGTAAGCCATGGACCTCACTCCTTTCGTTTAGTGTTAGTACCGAGGAAGTCAAAAACTTCCATTCCGAACTTGGGTGCGGTTGCTGTTCCGGACTGATGCCTGTCAGCCCAGACTCCGGCTGCGCTGAATAATTGGGTTTGACCTGCAGAAAAAAAAGATCATGCTTCGGATGTGCTCAAAAACGACCTGGGCACCTTTCTGAGTCCTTGATTGTCATAACCTCAGCTGAACGTCCCTGAAGGCAAGGGTGCTGATCTGTCTATAAAAGATCCCAGAAAGGCTGTCAAAACATATTCCAAATTTTTTCAACAGGTAGAAGAAGAATTTCCCAGCCTCCCAGGGTAACAAATCTTATACAGCAGGTACCACAAAGACAGAGATGGTATCAACCCTTGTTCCGTCACTTTTTGAAATCATGAACCCGAAAAAAACACTGCCTCTTCAAACCCGGAACGATGCCGCCAGCTCTTTACTGATCATTGATCTTAAGTAATTTGAAGCAAAATAAAGAAATCAAGCAAAAGCATACTCATCTCCTGTCGATTTTTTTTTGAACATCTGTCGACAACCTCAGGTGATCAGGATTGAATACCCGGGAGACGAGCTTTCTTCAACTCAGGTCGAGAGCCCAAGCCTGGACGGCATTTTTAAAAAAAATAAAATATTTTCAGATTATTAAATAAGAGTTGGCGAATCGCTTCATACAGGGAATTTTGCTGGGCAGATTCGATTGTCAAAAAATCGTAACAGGACTATGGTTCCGAACCTATGGAACAGATCTGGTCAAAAATTCAAACAAACCTTGAAAAACGACTCAAAACTGGGATTTTTCAAGTCTGGGTCAAGCCCCTGCAGGGGGAGCTCCAGGATGAAACCCTGTTCATCACTGCTCCCAACGAGTTCGTTGCCTCCTGGGTCAGAGACAGGCTCAGCCAGGACTTTCAAGAGGTGGGGGCGGACCTGCTCGGCTTTGTTCCCCACATCAGCATTTGTGGCCAGAAGAGCACCAATGCCAAGGCATCCCTGCCCGCCATGTCGCATTCCCAGGCAATTGCCGGCCAATTGCCTGTGTCTTATGCCAGGGAGGAAGAGTCGCGGTTCACCTGGAAGTTCAGTTTTGCCGACTTTGAGGTCGGTCATTGCAACCAGTTGGCTTATGCCGCCTGCACCAGCCTGTGCAATAAAGATCTCCCGGCTGACTTCATCTTTTTGTGTGCAGCCCCGGGGCTGGGCAAGACCCATCTTCTCCAGGCCATAGGCCATGATATCTTTCACCATTCCGCTCGGAACGGGCTCAAGGTGGCCTACCTGTCCTCAGAGCAGTTTGCCAATCAGATGGTACAGGCCTTAAAATCGAAACAGATCGATGGCTTCAAGGAGCGCTTCCGGGGGCTGGACCTTCTGCTCCTGGAGGATGTCCACTTTTTTCAAGGCAAAGAAAAGATGCAAGAGGAGCTTCTATCCCTGATCAAGAGCCTGCAGGACAAAAACCGCAAAGTGGTCTTCACCAGTACATTCATGCCCCAGGAACTCAACAAGGTGGACCACCACCTTGCTTCGTACCTCTCCAGCGGCTTCATGGCCCCGATCACCAAGCCGGACTTCGAGCTCCGGCTGCGGCTGGTCAAGAACAAGGCTCAGCGCTTTCAGGTTGATATCCCCAAAAACATCAGGACCATCATCGCCTCGGAGATCCACTCCGATATTCGTCAGCTCGAGAGCTGCATCCATAACATGGCCCTCAAAGCCCGGCTCCTGAGCCAGCCGGTCTCGGTCGAGATGGCCAGAGAAATCCTCAAGAACTATTCCCGGGCAGGGGCCTCGCCCGACATGCAGACCATCATCGAATGCGTGTGTGACGCCTTTACCATGCCTTTGGAAAAGCTGCGTTCCAAGACCCGGAAGAAGCAGGCCGTGATGGCTCGAAACACGGCCTTCTATCTGGCCCGAAAGTATACTGAGATGCCCTTGAAAGACATCGGGTTTCACTTCAACCGCAGGCACTCGACTGTGCTCAAAGGGATCACCAATACTGAAAGAGAGATCAGGCAGGACACCCTGACGGGTAGGCAGATCAAGCGGATTGAAGAACGCTTCGACCACTGAACGGTCAGTTCAAAGGCCGTCATCCAGCCCGTTTTTGTGGATGACGGCCCATTGGTCAGGAAAGGGCCGGAAAGGAGCCCTCACAGGCGCAGTTCAAATGTGGTGTAGTCTTTTTCATAGTCCTTCTCGCTGCACTGGACATCCTCAACCCGGGCCATGGTCGACCCCTGGGCCAGCTTGCCTTTGAAGGCGTGCAGGGCCTCAGCGCCGCCCTGGGCCAGAACCTCAACCCGCCCGTCATTGAGGTTGCGCACCCAGCCCTTGATACCCAGATTGTCCGCTTGATTCTTGGTCCATGAACGATAATTGACGCCTTGAACTTTTCCGGACACCAAGCAATGTAAGCTCTTGACCATCAATGGCCTCCTTCACAAAGAGTTAACATGGGTTTTCTGGATTACTTGCGCCAAGCCGGGTACACAAAATACCGGGGAGAAGTTCGGGGCTCGGTGTATCACTTCTTTGAGTGCCCTCACCCCCACAAAGGGTGCTGGTATGTTCACCATCAGCACAAGAGTTTTCAATGCGTGGGCTGCTCGTGGCACTGCGAGACTGACGACACATCAGGCTTCCAGCTCTTTCTGCCACTGATCACGGACAACGATCAGGCCGGAGCTGACCCGGATTGATGCTGGTCGTCCCTGCCAGAAGCGTCACCCAACAACCCCTTCGCGGCAAGAATGCCAGTGGCGCTGGCGGAAACGATGTTTCCGGCCACGCCCGCCCCGTCACCAGCTACATAGAGCCCCTTTATCCTGGTTTGCAGCCGGCTGTCGGTCTTGACCTGAAGTGCAAAGAATTTGATTTCTGGAGCATAAAGCAAAGTCTCGCTGTTCGCAACTCCAGGAATGACTTTATTCAATTTTTCCAAGCCATCAACAATGTTGCTCACGATCCTCTCCGGCAGGGCCATGGCAATGTCTCCACAGACCACAGAGGTCAGGGTAGGCTTGATGTACCCTTTGCCAATCCTGTGCCAGGTACTCCGTCTGCCCTGCTTGAGATCACCGAACCGCTGCAGAATGGGCCGCCCTCCTCCGATCAGTGAAGCCAGCTTGCCTATGGACTCGCCATAGGCCTGGTTGTCTGTGATCGGTTCCGTGAGCACCACTTTGGAGAGAAAGGCGAAGTTGGTGTTTTCCGACTTGCTGTCCAGATAGGCATGTCCATTGACGCAGACGAACTCCTGGTAATTCTCCTGGGAGACAAACCCTCCCCAGTTGGTGCAGAAGGTCCGGGTCTGGTCGTCGTACTTGCTGGTCTGAATGAAAAAGGTGGGGTCATAGATCACATCGGTCAGATCCTGCATGATATCGTTATGGACCTCGACACGGACCCCGACCTCGATCCCCCGCTGAGTTTTACCCAGGTCGTACCCGTTGGCCAGGACGTTCATCCATTCCGCCCCTACCCGGCCCGGCGAGAGGATCACCCGCGGGGACAGATAACGGTCTCCATCCCTGGTCACCACTCCCTGGACCTTTTCCCCGGAAACAAGGATGTCCTGGACCTCAGTGGAGGGCATGATGTCCACTCCCAGCTCCTGAATCGATGCAACCATCCCGGCGATATGGGCCGGGAGGCAGTCGCTGCCCAGGTGCTTCTGCTTGATGAGCAGCAGTTCGATTCCCTCTTTTCGAGCCTCTTTGCGAATCGCTTTGGCCTTGTCCATGTCTGTTGGATACACCTGACCGTCCATGCCGAAGCGATTGAAGATCTTCTCGGTTTCATCGATCAGCTTCTTGGCTTCGCTCACACTCACAAACTGGGTCAGGTCTGTCTTGCCCAGTTTGTGGATGTAGTTCAGCTTGCCATCTGAAAAGAGCCCCGCCCCTCCAAGACCGCAGAGGATATTGCATGGTTTGCACTTGAGACAATGCTCGTTTTCGGAAATGGGACAGGAGCGCCTGTCAGGGTACCGCCCCTTTTCCAGAAGCAGAATCTTCAAATCCGAATTCTCAGCCAGATAATAGGCGGCAAACAGACCGGCAGGCCCTCCGCCAACAATAATGACATCATAGGTGTGTTCGCGCATGATCGATTGTCAGCCCCGGGTCAGCCCTGCCTCTGGCAGACCTGACTTCTCTCTGTTTGATTTAAAATTTAAGCTGCCAGTTTGATGATCAAGCCTTGCGCCTCCTCATGAACGTAAGGTGGCCGTCAAGCGCAGGGGCTTTTGAAGGAGCTCCAGGGCTGAAACGATTCCTTTGACGGTCACATCTGCAGCCATGAGGGCCTCCCGGGAAACGCCTTCGTCCAGAACCACGGCCACTCCCAGGGCCGCCTCAGCCAGCATGAACCTGTCGTTTCGCCCGTTGCCCATGCACACGCACTTCTGAGGCCCGAGATGTCGGACATAGCCCAGTTTTGCCTGGGCCTGATCATCCTGGGGCAGGACAGTGACCTGATACGAGGTATGGGCGAACGCGGCCCGAACCTGACCAAAAGTATCTGCAGTCACGATGTGGATCTGCAGATTCTGCTCAAGGACTTCCAGGGCCTGGACCACCCCGGGTTCCAGTTCGCCGTCACAGGCCAGCGTGCCGTTGTAGTCCATGACCAGGTGTCCCAGACGCAAGGTCCCGAAGTCAGGGATGGAAGTTTCCAGCATGCCACTCCTCCGTTATTTTTTTCAGCGCAGCCAGAGGCTGCGCTGACTCAGACTCTGCCCAAAAAAATCCTTGCCTTCAAGAGAACTTTTGTTTATGTTTCTCAACACGAACATTCCACTGGCCGGTCCCGGCAAAGACCGATCAATGGAATGTCAGGATTCTACATCGGAGCCAGAAGGAAGGCAAACCGTGCCTGAAACAGCATTCGACAGCTTTTTCCTGCGTCTGAAAACCAAGACCCCGATCAACTCGCAGATCGAGTTGGCCCGGGCTTTGAGCGTGCACCGCTCTGCCGTCACCCAGGCCAAACACCGGGGCATGGTCCCGGTAAGCTGGATCTTCAAACTGGCCCGCATGTTCCAGCTCGATCCTGAATGGCTGGAAAAAGGTCAGGGAGAGCCGAACAACGAGATGGATACCGGACGAAGCGAATTCCAGAAGATTCCCAAGGTCATGGCCAGGTTGGGGGCCGGAGGCGGTTCCTTTGAAGTGGACGGCCAGGTGTCTGAATACTATGCCTTCCGCTGGGACTGGCTCCGGCGCAAAGGGAACCCCGGCCACATGGTCCTCATGGACGTGGTGGGCGACAGCATGGAGCCCCTGCTCGAGCAGGGGGACACGGTCCTCATCGATCAATCCCAGAACACTTTAATTTCCGGGCGGATTTACGCCCTGGGCGTGGAGGACACCGTCCTGGTCAAACGCGTGGAAAAACATCCCGGCAAGCTCGTCCTGCACAGCGCCAACCAGCACTACTCCCCCCTCTCTCTGCAGGGCGAAGAGCTGGACACTGTCAGAATCATCGGCACTCTGATCTGGACCTGCCGTGAACTGGTCTGATCCGGATTTTTTTTGTCAAATTTGTTTATTTTATGCAACAAAAATGAACTCAAAGAAACAGGAGGTCGGCATGCAAAAGCGGTTCTGTCTCTGTGGGAGGAGCGTCTGGGTGGAGTATGTCTTTGACAAGGACTGGGTGACCATCTTTCATCCTGAGCACAGGCAGTGCCCCAGGATCCAGCGCTGTCCGCACTGCGGTCTGGAGCTGAACATCGACCGTCTCGGCTAGGATTCAGCGCTGCCTCGGCAGCGCTGAGTGCGCCCTCAGGCGGCCCGGATGGCCGCCTGCTGGAAGATCTCATTGGGGTCCAGGATGAGGATCACACTCCCATCGCCCATGATAGTCGCTCCAGAGAGCCCCTGAAGGTCGCCAAGGTACTGCCCCATGGACTTGATCACGATTTCCTGGCGATGCAGGAGGCTGTCCACGATCAACCCCAGCCGCTTGTCATTGACCGAGATGATCACCAGGGGCAGAATGTCCCGTCTGGGGGATTCTGAGTTCAGCCCCAGGAGTTCGGACAGCTCCACCAGGCCGAGCACCTGACCGCGAAGAGTGGTGGCCTGCCGCTTATTGATCTCACTGACCTGATGAGCTGAAATCTTGGTGGTTTCGGACACAGCGTCCAGGGGAATGGCGTAGGTCTGTCCGGCAACTTTGACCAGCAGGGCTTCGATGATGGCCAGGGTCAAGGGCAGGGACAGGGTGAAGGTGGATCCCTGCCCAGGAGAGGAGGACACAGTCACGTTGCCGTTCAGGTTCTTGATGTTGTTTCTGACCACATCCATGCCCACCCCTCGGCCGGAAATATCGGTGACCTGCCCGGCGGTGGAAAAGCCTGGAGCGAAAATGAGCTCTATGGCCTCCCGGTCATCGAGCTTGTCCGCTTCTTCCTGGCTCAAGATGTTCTTTTCCATGGCCTTGTTCTTGACCACGTCAGGGTCAATCCCCTTGCCGTCGTCCTGTACCTCGATAACCACGGCATTGCCCTCATGAGAGGCTCGCAGCCAGATGTGACCGGTTTCGTCCTTGCCGGCCCGCTTTCGGGCCTCGGCGTCCTCCAGACCATGGTCCATGGCGTTGCGGATCAGATGCACCAGGGGGTCGCCGATGGCCTCGACCACACTCTTGTCCAGCTCAGTCTCTTCCCCTTCCGTGATCAACTCAACCCGCTTGCCGCTCTTTCGACTCAGGTCCCGTACCAGCCGCGGAAATTTGGAAAAAACCGTCTTGACCGGGACCATCCGAACCTGCATGATCGTATCCTGCAGGTCATCGGAAATTCTGGCCATGGCATCTGTGGTTTCTGACAGGTGCTGAACAATCTGCCCGATATCCCGCCCTTCTTCCAGCTCTCTGGTCAACAGGCTGTAACGGTTGCGATTGATGATCAACTCTCCGATCAAGTTCATGAGATGATCCAGACGTTCATGGTCGACTCTGATGGTCGAGGTCACTTTGGTCTGGGACGAGGCGGCCGGAGGGCAGGACTGCCGGTCTGGGGCTGCTGCCTCTGGAGTTGATTCGCGGGGAGGGGCTGACTCCTCAGAAGGCTGGACATCTTCCGCAACGCCCATGGCCTGAGCCTCATCAACCTGGACAGGGCCGTCCTCCGGAATCTGGACCGCATCTTCTGACCAAGGCTTTTCAGGGCCTGATTCCGGGCTGTCCTGAAAGACGCTCAGGTGCTGTGTGACCATGTCTTGAAGGATATCGGACTCCTGGTCCAGGATGGGCAGCATGAGTTCAAAGCTCTGACCAGAACGACGCCCCTGATCCACCAGACTGGCGGTCCTTTTGGCATAGTCGCCGGCATCATCAAATCCCATGTAGCCGCAGGCATTGCTCAGACTGTCAAAAGAGCGGTACAGGCTGTCAATGCAGTCCTGGTGATCAGGGTCGGCCTCCAGGTGCTTGAAGGCCAGTCGGATGTTGTCAAATTGCTGGTGAACGGCATTCTGAAAGACCTGCAGATCTTCCTGATCGGCCTGCAGTTCCTGGACCTTGTCCGGGTTAAAAGGCACTTCCTGCCCTGCTGTGCAGCCAGAGCCCTGATCATCCCGACCCCCGGCCTGGAGAGCCCTGAGCTCAGTGAGCAGCCAATCGGTATCCTGCGGTATGACTGAAGCCGTGTCTCCATCTATTGCCTTGACCAGATTTTCCACAGCATCAGTGACGTTGAGCAGCAGGTCGACGGTCTGCTCATCCGGCATGGCCTCCTGATTTCGAAAATGATTGAGCAGACTCTCGGCTTCATGCGTCAACTCATTGAGCTCTCGATACCCGATCAGGGCACTGTTGCCTTTCAGATTGTGAAAGAATCTGAAAGTGTCATTGACCAGGTCCAAGTCACCCTGGGCACCCTTTTCCATCTTCAGGAGGGCTGCATTGAGCTGGGAAACAGTTTCTGAAGCTTCTTCAAGAAAATCGGACAGATGCTCAGGACTGTTCACGGTCAGGGCGTAGCCCTGACTTTCTTCTGTCCAGGCAGAGATCATGTCTGGCTGTTCCGGTTCGGGAGTGGGTTTGGAGACCTGATCAGGCTCTGGGCTGCTGGCTGGAGCTGAGGCCCCATCCGGCTTGAGCAGGAGGTCAAGGGAGGTGATGATATCCTGAACATCGATGTCACCCTCTTGGCCCTGCTGTTCGAGATTGTCCAGGAGCTGTCGAAGGACATCGGTAGAGCTGAGGATGGTATCCATGATATCCGCAGAATTGTGAAGCGTACCCTTTCGCAGCTCATCCAGGACATTCTCGGCCCGATGGGCCAGATGATTCATCTTGGAGAGGTTCAAAAAGCCCGACGCCCCTTTCAGGGAATGGATCGGCCGAAAAATATCGTTCAACAAGGCCGAGTTGGAAGGATTCTTTTCCAGCTCCAGGAGATTAGGTTCGATGGTTTCCAGGTGCTCTCTGGCTTCAGAGATGAAATCGCTCAGTAGCTCTTGATCCAACATCATGTCCGCTTCCTCTGCATCACATCGCCTCTTCTGCTGTGTCAGGTCCACACTGTGTCCAACTGCACATTCATGGTCGGGACCGGACCCTATACCCCAAGGAGCATCCGCACGTTGCGCACAAGCTTTTCCGGCTGGGCTGGTTTGACCATATACATGTTGGCCCCAAGCTTGATGCCAGTCTGGATATCTTTTTCCTGGCCCTCAGTGCTGAGCACAATGATGGGCAGATCTCTGTAAAGCTCCTGTTCACGGACGTTTTGAATAAAGGTAAAGCCGTCCATCCTGGGCATGTTCACATCACAGATGATCAGATCGACCCATTCGGCGGCATAGAGTTTCTCAAGACCGTCAAATCCGTCTTCTGCACTGAGGACCCGAAACCCTTCCTTTTTCATGATAAAAGCAACAAGGTTACGCACTGTTTTGGAATCATCAATGATCAGGACGCGTTTCTGCATGTCATGTCCTTACATGTCAGCGCAGCCTCTGGCAGCGCTGACATGTTGTCTTTGTTGAAAAACCTCACTGCTCCAGAGAAAGGAGCACCTGTTCAGCGATTCGCTTGACAGAGACAATCCCGACCAGCTGGGTCTGGTCTTTGATCAAACCGGACAGAAACCCTGATTCCCCACCCAGCTGGGCATCAATGCTCCACTCCACATCGTGATCCAAAAAGGTGTACATGGTCGTTATCCGGTCGACCAGCAGACCGAACTGGGTGTCCCTGTAACGGCAGACAATGATGAACTGAGGTACCCTGTGCTCTGATCCAGCCTTTTCAAGGAGTTGGCCCAGACAAAGCAACGGGACCAGGCAGTTGCGCAAGTTGATGACTCCGGCCAGGTATGGCGGATGATTGGGCAACCGGGTGGGCTCGATACGCCTGAGAACCTCCTGGACTTCACTCAAAGGCAGAGCGTACTCCTGTCCGCAAAGGTGACAGCCGACAAACTGGTGCCTGCCCTGAACCCCCTTCTCTTTCTCCAGTTCTGAAGGTCTATCGTGACCCTCAGTGAACGGCCTGGACCTGTCAGGCCCCGGCTTGTTCTGATCTGAGTCCCCAGCTCCTGCAGCGGCTGTGTCCAAAGCCGAGCCACAAGCCTTTTCAGGTTCAGCTTCTGATTCAACTTCTGATTCAGGTTCAGGCTCAGTGAGTTGCCCCTGCTTCAGAAACGATTCGAGGAACTCGGCTTCATAGGAACGGATGTCTTCCTGAACCTCGTGTTCTGGGAGCAGGATCTGCTCCTGGAGATACTCTTCCGGAGTCTTCATAACGTCTGAAGTTCTCTGGCCAACTGGAGGTACTCCCGGCTTCCCCTGGACCCAGGGGCCACTTGCGTGATCACGCTGCCTTTGGCGCTGGCTTCACGGAATTTGGTATCAATATGAATCACGGTCTTCAAGAGATGGCTCCCCATTTTTTTGCGCAGGGCATTGTAGACCCGCTGGCAGGCACTGACCCTGCGGTCGAACATGGTGGCCAGGACTCGATAGGTGATGGGTTGTGGCAGGGCTTTGTTCAACATGCGTATGGTGTCGAAAATGAGTCGCAAACCATGCATGGCCAGAAATTCGGTCTGAGTCGGAATAAGGGTCAGATCGGCTGCCACCAGTGCGTTGACCAGAATGACGCCCTGTTGGGGAGGGCAATCCAGGATGATCACATCGTAAACATCGAGACAGTCCTTGAGGGAGCGATGCAGAAGGATCCCCTTCCCCTGCAGAGATCCCAGCTTTGAATCCAGCTCTGCAAGCCTGGGGTTGCCTGGGATAAAGTCGAACGGGTGGTCACGGCCTTTCTGGATCAGCTCGGACCAATGGCCTGGACCCGTGGACGGCTCGAACAGCGCCAGGGCACTCTGAGTCACCTCTTCCGGGTAGAAGGCCAGGTGAATCGTGGCTGAGCCATGAGGGTCAAGATCGACGATCAGCACCTTCAGGTCCAGGCTGGCAAAAGCGGCCCCCAGGGACAGGGCCGTGGTCGTCTTGCCCACTCCGCCCTTCTGATTGGCCACGGCTATGATATCGGCCTTTTCAGAATCCATAGCAGCTTGTCGAATGTTCCCCTTACGAGGTCAAAATCCAGTCACCTCCAGGATGTGCTTGCAATTTTGAGTCCAAAAGAAAGACTGAAAAAACGATCAGCTTGATGCGCCCTCTACCGGATGTCTTCAGATCGTTGTTCACTCCTGGGGTGTCAGGCTTTGAAGCAGTCGATACAAGGCCTGCCAGTCATCCTCATACACATCCAGAAATTTGATCCCGGTTGTGGTCATGCCTGCCTGACCGCTTTCCGTTCTGACAACTTCAGCCACAGCCAGCACATTTTGCCCGGTTGAGCTCTCAAAGACCTTAAAGTAGCTGGGATGAAACTTGTTCAGGCGCGGAATAAAGAGTCTGACCTGGAGCTTGTCCCCGATTTGGAAGGACTGAGGAGAGTCCAAGAGCAGACCACCAGCACTGATGTTCACACATCTGGCTTCAACAGGCGGCGACGTGGACTCTGAAAAAGTCAGACCAGACACCTCAACTTTGAACTGTTTGGGGATCCGGCCATATTGGCGTCTGTCCTGGTGCTCGTTCATGAGCCCTCCTTGGTGTAGACAATCCCGCCAGGATAGTGCTGGGGGCGAAAAGCCCTGGTGATGTTGTGCAGGGATTCGGAGTGGCCGACAAAAAGATGTCCCCCAGGCACGAGGTTGTCGTAGATGGCGTTGATGACCAGCTTTTTGACGGCTTCGTCAAAGTAAATGATCACATTCCGGCAAAAAACGATATCTGATGCTTCGACTGTCTTGAGCTGGAAGCGGTCGCTCAAATTGATGGGACTGAACGAGGTGAGCTTTTTGACCGCCGGGTTGATTGCAAAGGTGCCTTTGTCTGTCGGCGAGAAGTAGCGCTGCAGGATAGCCTCTGGGGTAGAACGTAGGGTGTACTTGGTGTAGATGCCGCTGCGGGCTCGCTCCAGAACATCTTTGGACAGATCGTTGCCGGTGATCCTTATGTCCCAGGAGTTGAGTTCAGGCCCCAGGACCTCTGTGAGGATAATGGCCAGGGTGTAAGGCTCTTCTCCGGTTGAGCACCCGGCAGACCAGATCCTGAGTCTTTTTGCCCCGGCTTTGCGTTTCGCTTTCAGGACCTGGGGCAGAATGGTTTCCTGAAAGACTTTCAACTGCGGAGGATTGCGATAGAAGCTGGTTTCATTGGTGGTGATCACCGCATAGAGGCGTTCCAGCTCCTTGCGGCGCTGAGGATCGAATTTCAGGTAGTAGTAGTAGTCCTGGAAAGAATTCAGACCGTGTTCCTTGAGCCTGTTGGCCAGACGGTTCTCCAGGAGATACTTGCGGTTGTCCGGGATAAAGATTCCGGTCAGCTGAAAAATGAAGTCCCGAAGCTGGAGGAACTCAGCATCACTGATGGGCAGAGATTTTTTCAGGGTGGAGGCTTTGGAGAAGAGCCCGGTCATGACAGTCCTTAAGCAGTCTTGAGCTGGGTCAGGGCCCGGTCTGCCGCTTCCTGAATTGCCCAGTCTTCATTCTCCAGAATGGCGAAGAGAGCCTTGAAAGAGGCCTTTCCTCCAATCTGCCCTAAAATATCGATGATCTTCAGTTTGAGAATAGTTTGCCCCTTTGAGAACAGGGTCATCAACTGATCAACGTCCCTATCGCTCAGACTGGCGCGGTGAATCAAACTGTCCAGAGCCCGGATGCAGACCCATTCATCCCTGTCATGCAGGGCCTGGCGAAGATGATCTTCAGCGGCAGGCAAGCCGGACTGGCCCAGCAGACCCGCTGCGACTTTCCTGACTTCAGGATTGTCATCTTCAAGCGCCTGGAGAGCGTAGATCAACCTCTCTTCCTGGTCGCTGCCCATGGAAAACAGGGCCTCAAGGGCCACCTTGCGCACATCAGCCTCAACGTCGCGCAGGGCCTGTCGTAGTTCAGGCAGGGACTGATGGTCGCTCAGCCGACCAAGTGCATGGACGGACATGAATCGGTGAATTGGGTCGTCCATGCCCAGCATCTGCCTGAATCTTTCCCGAATCGATTCGGTGTCCAGCGCAATGCAAGCTTCAAGGGCCCTTTCCTTGACATCGTCGTAAGGGTGGGTCAAAAAGCTGAGTATCGTGTCAGAAGCCTCCTGAACCCGCATGGTTTGGCCCAAAAAAGAGATCCCGTTTTTGAGGATGGACCCATCCTCATGAGTTGCCAGGACCTGAAAAAAGAAATCTATGCTGGACTGATCCGGTATACGGCTCAGGCTTGTGCTTATAGCCCGCTGTTCATCCCGGTCTCTGCTCCAAAAGATGGAGCGCAGGATCTCCCTGCTCTCTGGTGAATCAATCCCATTCAGCACGCGGATCGCCAGCCCGGAGACGACAGGATCCTCTGCCAGCAATGCTGAGCGCAGCTCCTGACTCAGGCCGAGATTCTGCAGTGTGGAGATGAGGGCCTCGATCCTGTCTGGTTCTTTGTCTTCATCAAGTCCAAGCAGGACCTTGAAGATGGAACTCGAGGCTTCTTCGCCCCCAAAGGTGTTCAAGCCGGTGACTGCGGCATCCTGGACGTCAGGGTCTTCATCCTCCAGGGCCGCCAGCAGGGCCGGGTAGAGGCGTTCCTGCTCCGCACTGTTGAGCAGGGAAAAAGCGTTGTTGCCAAGAATGGACACCAGGGCCTGGACGATTTTATTCTGAAGGGGCTGGGAGCTGGTTTCCATTTTCTGAAGCAGCTTTGGGACAGCTTTGATGTGGGCCATATCCCCCAGGGTCTCGATGATCACCACGGCAACCAGGTCAGAAGCCTTGTCCAGGGCCTGGAGCAGAGCATCGACTGACGAGGCGTCCTTGATCTTTTTCAGGGCCTCGATACTGGCAAACTGCACCCACTCATCGTCGTTCAAGCTGAGATTCAGGCATTTAGCCGCTTCGTAATGCCCCAGTTGACCGAGACTGACCGCAGCCTGATATCTGACATTGATCTCCCGGTCTCTGAGCAGGGCTTCGCACAAGGGGCGCACCGCCATGATGCTGCTGGCGTAGCCCAGGATATCGGCAGCAAAAATTCGGATATCGGAATCGTCCTCCCTGAGGAGCTCGGCAATGGCGTCTATGTCGTGCGAGCAGATGTCTCTGAGAATGTCCATGGTCACGTTGCGCACAGGCGGGTCTTCTGACCAGAGCAAAGGCAACAGGGCTTCTATGGTCTGTTTGCCCCCAAGCTTGCGCAGGGTCAGTTCTGCAGCTTCCTGAACCCCGATATTGCTGAACAAGAGGAGCCTGGAGAGCGCAGGGACGGCCTCCAGGCAATTCTCTTCCCCAGCCCGAAATGCGGCTTCGCGCAGGACCTCAGGATCGTCCGACTGAAAACTGTCAATGACTTCTCGGCAGGAATCCATAGTTCGTGCATTCACCTTCAAGTTGTGGTCAACCGAAACACGCCAGGCACTGCGTGGTGTTCACTGGTGCCGGAGATGAGGACGGCCGGGAGTTGCAGCCTCAATAGAGATGCTCCAGAATTGAATCGGGCATGGACTCGATATGAACCACAACATCGGCCAATCCAGCTTCAACAATGGCCCTGGGCATTCCGTAGACCACACAGCTGGCATTGTCCTGGGCTATGGCATACCCTCCCCTGCGTTTCAAGGCTCGAACCCCTTCCAGACCGTCATTCCCCATGCCTGTCAGGATCACTCCCAGCCCTCTTTTCCCGACCCCCTCGGCTATAGAGGAAAGCAGGACATTGACCGAAGGTTTGTACAGCGCATCGCGTGGCTCCTGGGTGATGTCCAGGTCAATGGACCGGACACGCTGCTGTATTTTGAGATGGAAGCCACCCGGAGCAATATAGACTTTGCCCTTTTCCAGGGTATCGCCCTGCTCCGCCTCTTTGACTTCAAGCGGACTGTTCTGATTGAGCCTTTTGGCAAAGGCCTTGGTGAACGTGCCGGGCATGTGTTGCGCTATGAGGATAGAGGCCGGAAACTGGGCCGGTAATGAGGCCAGAATCTTTTGCACTGCAGGGGGGCCCCCTGTGGAGACTCCTATCCCCACCAGGTCCCTTTGCAGACGTTGGGATTGCAGCTTCTGAATGGTTTCCCGCCTCGGTCCGGAAACCTCTCTTTTATCGACCTTGAACCGCCTGATCTTCCGCCTGGCAATATTTTTGACTTTGGCCTGGAGATCCTTTTCGATCTTGATGATGTCCAGAGAGACATGGGAGAGCTGTTTGGGAATGAAGTCCACAGCTCCCAGTTCAAGGGCCTTGAGGGTAGCTTCAGCTCCATCTGTGGTCAGTGAGCTGAGCATGAGCACCGGCCTGGGAAACTGCATCATGATGTGTCTCAGGGCGGTCAAGCCGTCCATGACCGGCATTTCAATATCCAGAGTGATCACCTCAGGATCGAGCTCCCTGATTTTGCTCAGCGCCTCCTCGCCGTTCCTGGCCGTCCCGATCACTTCGATTTCAGCATCCTTTTCAAGCATCGAGCTCACAGCCTTGCGCATGAACGCTGAATCGTCCACCACCAGGACAGTTGTCCGTCGTCCCTGGGTCGTCATGATCGCTAAGTTCTCCTGCGGCCGAAGAAGTCGGCTTTGCCTCTGGCAAAGCTGACTCTACGAGGATATGCCAAGAGGATGGGTATGGACAAACCGGGCAAGGATTCAGTGGGTCCCATCAAAGCCACTCAAGACCTTCTCCTGCTCAATGATTGCCAACCAGGCCTCGACGAGCTCTGGTTCCCATTGAGTGCCGGCGCCTTCTTTCATGATCTCCTTGACCTTGGTCAGGGGCAGGGCGTTTCTGTAAGCACGGTCTGAGGTCATGGCCTCAAAGGCGTCCACCACAGTGACCAATCTGGCCAGAAAAGGAATCTGTTTTCCTTTCAGACCGGTGGGATACCCTCTGCCGTCAATCCTTTCATGATGGTGATAGATGATGGGCAGGATGTCCTGAAGGCTGCCAACCTGGGCCAGGATGTTTCGGCCGACCTCAGGATGCTTCATCATGATCGAAAACTCGTCCTGACTGAGCTTGTCCGGTTTGTTCAAAATATGATCAGGAATGCCAATCTTTCCAATGTCATGGACAATCCCGGAAAGGTAGAGCTTGTCCAGCTCGGTGTTGCTCAGGCCAATCTCCCGGCCCAGCCTGGTGGCATAGTAGGCCACCTGGTCTGAATGGCCGCGCGTGTAAATGTCTTTGGCCTCCACAGCCTGGGCGAATGAACGGATGATCTCGTTGTTCATCTCCCGCATCTGGCCGTAGAGCCGGGCATTTTCAATGGCAGATGCGGTTTGGGAACCAAAGACCGATAACAATTGCAGGTCGTCGGAAACGTACATCTCCTGCTCGCCGTCCCGAAGCAGAAGGACCACTCCGATTGAACGGTCCTGGTTGAACATTGGAGCAGCCAGGATGGAATAGGTGAAATCATGCCCCTGCCCCAGAGATTTGAGCTTGCTGTCTGCTTCAAGGACAAAGGGGTCAATGAGCTTCGGGGTCTTCTCTTCCATGACCAGATCACAGATGTGCCGAGAGAGAGCTGCAATCCTTGGATTATTGCGCAGCTCGTTTCCTTTGACCCTGACCAGCTGCACATCGGCATCATTTTCATTGTTCAGGTAAATCCCGGCACACTTGGGCTTGAAATTGCGTTCAAGATGAAAAATGAACTCGTTGAGCAACTTGGAGAGCTCCAGGTTGTTGTTCAAGTCCTTGCTCAGCTTCAGGACTCGAACCAGGTTGTTCAAATTTTCCCTTTCTTTTCTCTGTTTTCGAAAGTTGAGGGCCTTATTGACCTTGAGCATGAGATGATTGATGTCAAAAGGCTTGGGCAGATAGTCCAGGGCCCCTTTTTTCATGATTTCCACAGCGGTTTCAATCGTTCCGAACCCGGTCATGACCAGAAAGTCAACATCCAGCTTTTCCTGAACGATCCTCTCCAGGAGCTGCATGCCATCCAGCACGGGCATGCGCATGTCGGAAAGCACAAGATCAGCCCGGTTCTCATGCAGCATCTCAAGGGCCTGCTGCCCATTCTTGGCCTGAAAAACCCGATATCCGGCCTCTTCCAGGGCTTCGCAGCAGATTTCCCTCAAGCTGCTCTCATCATCTGCAACCAGAATGGTAGGAGTCTGTCTTTCCATTCAACCAGACCTTTGGGCATCAAGATTGAGGTGATCACGTTCTCTGATACTCTGGCTGTGTGCCGGCACCAGAGACAGAAGCATCCCGCACGAAGGGTATCAACCTAGTTGAAGAACCCTTTTTTCGCAAGATCAAAGCCCGGTCCGACAAACAGCTTGCAATTGTTTCCAAGATAGCTTAGAATAACTTTTTTATCGGGATGTGGCTCAGTCTGGTTAGAGCGCAGCGTTCGGGACGCTGAAGTCGCAGGTTCGAATCCTGCCATCCCGACCACAAAGACCACCGCATGGGGTTACAGGGCACTGGCCTTGTAACCCTTTTTTCTGGATAAGCATCTGGCGGGGCTGATCTTTCCTCATCCCCGCTCATCTTCCTTGCTGCTGGTTCGAATGGCTTCAAGAACGCTCTCCAAAGCGCTCAGCTTTTCGAGGGCCTGGAAGAGATGAGCGGAGTCCTTGACTTCAATATTGAGGATGACCAGGGTCTTGTCCTCGACATTGGAGTGAAAATGGCCTGACTGGATGTTGACTTCATCCTTGGCCAGCTGATTGGTGATTTCAGCCAGAACACCCATCTTGTTCTGACACAGGATCTTGATCGTGGCGGGGAAAACAGCTTCGGCCTCGCCTTCCCAGGACACGCTGAGCAGCCTGTTCTGGGAGAACTGCTTCACATTGGGGCAATCTGCGGTATGGACGATCACACCTCGTCCGCGGCTGATGTAGCCCACGATTGGATCGCCTGGAACAGGCTGGCAGCACTGGGCGAAACGGACCAGGACGTCGTCCACACCCTTGACACTCACCCCTTCCTTGTGGGTACCCGCCGGCTCTGCAACCTCCTTGTCCCGTTGCCTCTTCTGCTCCTGAGCTGCCCCCTTGGTCTTGCCCTCCTCAGCTTTTTTGGGCACAAACCTGTTCAGGACCTGTTTCGGAGTAACCCTGGCATAGCCCACAGCAGAAAGGAGATCGTCCACGGACTTGTAGGAAAACTCCTTGGCCACGTCGTCCAGACTGCCTTTTTTCAGCTCCCGGTTGAAGTTGACCCCCAGACGTCTCCCCTCTTTTTCCAGCATTTCTTTGGCCAGAGAGATACTCCGGTCCCTCTCCTTGGTCCGGATCCAGTGCTTGATCCGGGT
Organism: uncultured Desulfohalobiaceae bacterium; assembly: GCA_964403955.1. Lineage (GTDB taxonomy): Bacteria > Desulfobacterota > Desulfovibrionia > Desulfovibrionales > Desulfothermaceae > CAYOID01. The sequence continues at coordinate 39,005 of CAYOID010000004.1, forward strand.
CCTGGCCTTGGCGGTCTTGACGAATTTGAGCCAGTCCCGGCTGGGCATTCGATGAGGATTAGTAATGATTTCAATTGTATCTCCATTTTTGAGCTGAGTCTCCAAAGGAACGAGCTTGCCGTTGACCTTGGCTCCTGAACAATGGTTGCCCACTTCAGTGTGTATCAAGTAGGCAAAATCAACTGGAGTGGCCCCAAAGGGCAGGTCCAGGACATCCCCTCTGGGGGTGAAGACATAGACCTCGTCCTGAAAGAGATCCACCTTGAGAGAGGCCATGAACTCCCGTGGATCCTGAAGGTCATGCTCCCAGTCCAGAATGTGCCGGAGCCAGTGAAACTGCTCTTCATCCTTGGAGTTCACCAATGTGCCGTCTTTGTACTTCCAGTGTGCGGCCACACCATACTCTGCCACCTGATGCATCTCTTCGGTCCGAATCTGGATCTCGATGTGCTCTCCGTCCGGACCGATAACCGTGGTGTGCAGGCTCTGGTACATGTTTCCCTTGGGCATGGAGATATAGTCCTTGAAACGGCCGGGGATCGGGGTCCAGGTGGAATGGATGTGCCCGAGCATGGCATAGCAGTCCTTGACGGATCTGAGGATGACCCGAAAGGCAATCAGGTCGTAGACCTGGTCCAGGCTCAGATTCTGTTTCTGCATCTTGCTGTAAATGCTGTAGATGTGCTTCTGTCGCCCGCTGATGCGGCCTTGTATCTCGTTCTCGTCCAGGATCTGCCTGAGGATAGTGATCACCTGGTCAATATAGTCCTTGCCCAGGGTACGGTGCTTGCTGATGCCCTGAACAATCTGGTTGAAGATGTCCGGCCGCATGTATTTCAAGCTCATGTCGTCCAGGGCGACCTTGATGCGATACAACCCCAGCCGGTTGGCCAGAGGGGAGTAGATGTCCAACGTCTCCTGGGAAATGAGGCGCTGCTTGAGCGGGCTCTGGTGATCCAGGGTCTTCATGTTGTGCAGCCGGTCGGCCAGCTTGACCAGAATCACCCGGATGTCCTTGGCCATGGCCAGGATCATCTTTCTGATGTTCTCAGCCTGGGCCTCTTCCTTGGAATTGAAGGTCACCTTTCCGATCTTGGTCACACCGTCAACAATCGCAGCGACTTCCTTTCCAAAATATTCTGAAATTTCAGAAACCTTAACCTTGGTGTCTTCAACCGTATCGTGGAGCAAGCCGGCGGCAATGGTCGCGGCGTCGAGGTGCATGTCCACCAAGATGTTGCTCACTGCCAATGGATGGGACAGGTAGGGTTCGCCGGAGAGACGCATCTGTCCGCTGTGCACAGAGGCAGAGTAGACATAGGCCTTCTGGATCAGTGCCTGATCAGGTTCGCTGAGAAAATCGGCAGCCTTTTCCAGGATATCGTTGATCCGGATCGTTGTCTGTTCGTTGTCTGGAGACAACACCTCTGAATTGATTGTGGTCATAAACTCAAAGTTTCCTCACGACTCACACCTCGGGCTGAACCAAGGTTCAGCCATCATGAGCCGGACTTATGGTGCGCAAAGGCAGCAGGCCCGATTTGGGGCACCCTGTGTACGATTTGAACGTACGCCAAAAACACTGGCCAAGCAATCTGGGTTTGATGTCAGCGCAGCCTCTGGACGCAGACGCCCAGTTTGATCAAGGAAGAAACTCTGTCACGCACTCTGAGAGATTGCTTCACTGCGTTCGCAATGACGAGCCAAGGATATTCTTCGTAGCTGAGGCCCTAGCCGTCATTGCGAGGAGTCTTCGACGAAGCAATCTCAAGAAGGTATAGTGAGTTTCATACGAGCGCAGCCTTTGGCTGCGCTGAATATTTGGGTTTGGACTGAAGAAGGAACCTCTCTTTTGCGTAGGGCTTGTCACCTTAATGCAGCCAGTTTGATCGGGGTAGAAACTTTGGCGATTGCTCCTCTGACTGCTCCCCTAGCTGCTCCCCTTTTCCAAGGGGAGCTGTCCGAAGGACTGAGAGGTAGGGGGAGCTCCCCTCACTCAGTTCTTTTAAGACACCGGGGCGGTACAACAAGCCCCAAATCCAGGCTTTTAGGTCATGCGTCACGATTCAAGAAAACTGAGTGAGGGGTTCTTCCTCATGCTGGACTTTCATGCGATCCCTGGTATTCTTATATATTACTAATAATATCCACATTTTAAAATGTCAACGCACACTTGGCCCACGCCAAGTACAAAAAAAGAGTCCTCCCCTTGCCAAAGGGCTCAAATATGGTATATAGAGTCTGCTTGCCTTGTGTCGTCTCAGGCGGGACCTGAGGACAACCAGAAGACGGCAGGCAGCCTGCAGGGCATGATATGTGCATGAACGCTCTGCCCATCTGTGCAGGACTGATAAATTCAAAGAGCTATGACTTGCCATTCGTCTCACGAATGTGCCAGTCGGACTTTTTGTACTGACATCACGAAACTTCAACCCTTAAGACTTTGCGATGACCGGCAGGAGCATGCATTTATGTCAAACACTGAGCAAACTCGAGTCAAAGAGATCACCAGCGTTTTTTTGCAGGACAGCATTCCAGAATATATCCTTGAGACTGCGCGCACCCTGTTGAACAATCAAGAGGTAGAGAAGGTAGATCTCAAAAAGAGGCAGAACTACTGGGACATTGACGGCAGAATCCAGGCCGAGGATTTCCAGGTCTACAACCCTGAAATCGGAATCAACCTGCAGGAGGGGACTGTCAATTTTTTCTGCAACTGCCCGGACTCGTTTACTGGAGTCTGCCCTCATGTCGGGGCGACCCTGCTCCATCTCCTGGAATCACTGGAAAACGGAAACAAGCAAGAGGCCTCAAAGCCCAGAACCGACTGGCGGCAAAGCTTTCGCCCTTTCTTCACCACGGTTCCAGAACCAGAACCTGGCAGCAACTACCTCATCTTCAGATTCTTTCCAGAACCGGAGCGGCTGCAGGTGGCCCTTTTCCGGGCCAGGCAGAACAAGTCCGGGCTGTCCAAGGTTCAGAATCCGATCACCCTGGAACAGCTCATCCAGAACCCGGACTGGTCCGAGCTGTCTCCTTCTCTGCCTTATCTGGCTCATCAGATAGGTCATTACCTGGACTATCTCGGCCACAGGGTGGACATCCCTTCTGGCCTGCTGAACTGGTTTCTCTGGTCCATCAAGGACGAACACTACCTCTTCTGGGGAGAGTCGGATCAACCCGTGCGCATCGAGACCCAGAGCATGCGTCTGCAGCTCAAGCCGCACATCTCTGAGGATGGCCTGTCCTTTGATATCATGCTCAGTCAGGAGGAAAAGGTCCCGTTTCCAATCGCCGGTGAACAGGTCTATTTCTACGGCCAGCTCCCGCTCTGGGTCCTCTGGAAGAACACCTTTTACCCCGTGCTCACCAGCCTGAACACCACCCTGATCCAGGAACTCTTGAGTGATCCCCCGCTCATCCCCCATGCTGAGCTCTCTGAATTCTTAGACCGGGTCTGGACCCGAATCCCGTCCTCCAACCTCTACGGGCACGAGGAGTTTCTGGAACGGATGAAACCGATCTTCGTTCCGGCCGAGTTCGCTCCAAAGCTCTATCTGAACGAGGAGGGCAGTCTTTTGACCCTGGAGATTCAAAACACCTACCAGACAGAGCACGGTGAAATCTACCTCCAGGGCCCCAATCCGGATCTGCAGACCGGAAGCTACCAGTTCGAGGGCAAATCATTTTTGGTGCGCCGGCAACAACAGGAGGAAGAGGCCCTGCTCAACGAGCTCATGAACATGAACTTTCAGCCCAGAAACAATGCCATCTGGTTTCTGGAGCCTGAAGAGGCCATCAATTTTCTTCTTGATGCCTATCCCAAGCTTGTTGAAAAATACCGTGTCTTTGGAGAAAAGAATCTGGGCCGCTACAAGGTCAGGCACTCTCAGCCCAACGTGGTGGCCAAGGTGGAGCAGGATGAAGAGGACTCCAACTGGTTCGACCTCGACCTGACTGTTGAATACGACAACATTCAGGTCCCCATCGATAAGATCTGGAAGGCCTGGGTCCAGGGCAAACGCTACGTCCAGCTCAAAGACGGTTCATACACCAGTCTGCCTGAGTCCTGGCTGAAGAAACTCAGCCATAAGCTCAGGGCCATGGGGATGGATACTGAAAAGCCGCCCAAGAAAAAATTCCAGAAATTCGAAGCCCCAAATTTGGACTCCATCCTTGAAGATGTGCCTGAAGCCCAGACAGACTCCTTCTGGAACACTCTGCGGGAAAAGATTCACAGCTTCGAAGAAATTGAGCAGATCGAGACTCCAAACGGAGTCAACGCCACCCTGCGCCCATATCAGGTCCAGGGCTTGAGCTTTCTCAACTTTTTGAACGAATACGGCTTTGGAGGCATTCTGGCGGACGAAATGGGACTGGGCAAGACCCTGCAGACTCTGGCCATGCTTCAGTATCTGAAAAAGAAAGGCGTGCCCGGTCCTCACCTGATCATCGTCCCCACCTCGGTTCTCCCCAACTGGCAGAGGGAAGCCCAGAAGTTCGTTCCAGAGATGAAGCAATTGATCATCTATGGTTCACGCCGGGAAAACCTGTTCAAGGAAATTCCGTCCTGCGACCTGGTGGTGACCACCTATGCTCTGCTCAGGAGAGACCTGGAAGACCTGAACAAATACGACTACCACACCGTTATTCTGGACGAGGCCCAGAACATCAAAAACCCGAACACCATCACCGCCCGGTCGGTGCGCAAGCTCAAGACCTCCTTCCGGGTCTGCCTCTCTGGAACGCCCATTGAGAACAACCTCCTGGAGCTGTGGTCCTTGTTCGAGTTTCTCATGCCAGGTTTTTTGGGGTCTCAGAACGCTTTCCAGAAAGGCTTCATCAAGCCCATCAAGGATGGCGATGAGGAGAGCATGAACTATCTTCGATCCAGGGTGCGACCATTCATTCTCAGGCGAACCAAGAATGAGGTGGCCAAGGATCTTCCGCCCAAGGTCGAGAACACCTACTTCGCCGCCCTGGTGGACGAGCAGAAGGAGCTCTATGCCTCCCTGGCCAAAAAGCTCAAGGATCAGGTGCTGCAGAAAGTGGACGAAAAAGGGCTGGCCCAGAGCCAGATGTCCATCCTGGACGCCCTGCTCAAGCTCAGGCAGATCTGCTGCCATCCCAGGCTGTTGAAGCTGGACATGCCCGGGGTGAACACCAATTTGCCTTCAGGCAAGTTCGAAGCCTTTAAGGACCTGACCACGAGCATCATTGAAGACGGGCACAAGATCCTGGTCTTTTCCCAGTTTGTGCAAATGCTCCAGATCATCCGCTCCTGGCTGAACATGAACAAGATTCCGTTCACCTATCTCGATGGAGCCAGCAAGGATCGCTACGAGCAGGTGGAACGCTTCAACAACGACCCCTCAATCCCCATCTTCCTGATTTCCCTGAAGGCTGGCGGGACCGGACTGAACCTGACCTCTGCCGACTACGTCATCCACTACGATCCATGGTGGAACCCGGCGGTTGAAGATCAGGCTACGGACCGCACCCATCGCATTGGCCAGACCAAGAAGGTCTTTTCCTACAAGCTGATCTGTGAAAACAGCGTGGAGGAGAAGATCCTGCAGCTCCAGGAGCAGAAGCGGGGTGTGGCTGATTCGATCATTCCGGGTCAGGATCAGTGGAAATCACTGACCAGAAACGATCTGGAGATGCTCTTCGAGATATAAAAAAAGACCCGGGATGACCGGGTCTTTTTTTATCAGCCGAAAAATTCAGAACGGGGCGTCGTCCATGGCGCTGGCCTCGGAAGGAAAGGCCGGCCCAAGGTTTTCAGAGCCGCCCTGCTGCATGTCAAAAGGGTCATCCCCCTGGCCTGAGCTTCCGGAAGACCCGTAACCCGAGGCTGAGCCTGTTGACTGACCCTGTGAATCCAGGAAAACGACTCTCTGGGCCTTGATTTCAGTGGTATAGCGATTCTGACCCTGCTGATCCTGCCATTTCCTGGTTTGCAGCGATCCTTCAATCAGAACCAGACGCCCCTTGCTCATATAATTGGATGTGGTTTCAGCCTGCTTGTTCCAGACCACGATTCTGTGCCATTCCGTCTTCTCCTGCCTGTTGCCTTCCCGGTCCACATAGGATTCATCAGTGGCCAGAGGGAAATTGGCCACCGGAGTCCCGTTTTGGGTGTAGCGCAGCTCAGGGTCCCGGCCCAGCCGCCCTACCAGAAGGACTTTATTCATACTTCCTGCCATGGAGGCCTCCTCATAAATGTGTGTCCATTGTACGACTGCCTTGCGGTCGAGAGATGCCTTGTGATCACACCACCTGACGCACAGCACCCTGCCCCATGAACTTCGCTTTTGTGATCACTCTTGTCAACACGGACATTTCAGGTGTCGCTGTCCTTTTTTTCCAGTGCGATCTGCTCTTTTTGCACCTCGAGCACGAGCTTGTCCAGAGCGTACTCCTGCCCTTTGTGCAGCCCGACAAACTCACAACCCACAAGATCGTCTGCGATCCTGACGATCCGACCCGGGAGACCCTGAAGATAGCTCCGGCCGCACCAGCGCAGGCCGATCTGTATGCCCTCACCCACTGAAAGGCCATGTCCAGGCCAGGCAAAAAAGGCCACCCCCACTGCACTCAGATCCTTGACTTTACAGCTGTGTTCAGAGTCAAAAATCGTGACTTCAAGCTGAGCTGTCTGGACACGGAAAGCCCGTCTGGAGCTGTTGCCTTCCGGATAGGAAAAAGAGAGTTCGTCGCTTGTCATCAGTCACTCTGCAAACGCTTGGTCAGGACGAATTCCACCCGTCTGTTTCTGCTGCGGTTTTCCTCGCTGCTGTTTGGAACCACTGGTTCCAGATCGGCCAATCCGGTGGCAGAGAGACGATTCGGCTCGATCCCTTCCTCCAGGAGATACTTGAGGACGCTGATGGCCCGCAGGGATGAAATTTCCCAGTTGTCTTCAAAGCGGGAATCCGGTGTAGGCGGGACATCGTCGGAATGCCCCTTGATGTTGATCTTCTGGTCCGGATGAAGAATCACAAAGTCTCTGATCTTTTGCAGGACTCTTGTCCCTTTGGCGGACAGTTCCACCTCCCCGGAGGGAAAAAGGACGTTTCCAGACACGGACAGGGTGATTTTTCCGGAATTGAATCTGGCTCCTATCAGACCTTCCCTGCCCTGATCCGCATAGTGGAAGTTGAAATCGGCAAAGACCTGACTCTGGGACTCTCTGATCTGCTTGAGGAGCTTGGCTTTTTTCATGAACACACCCTCACTCTTGAAGGTCTTGGCCTTGAGCCCCATGTTGCCATCTTTCTGGCTGCCCAGGGCCCGTTTGACCGAGTAAAATGAGTGGGTGAACCGTTGCATGTCAAAACTGGACATGGAGAACAGGAGCACAAAAAAGGCCAGCAGCAGAAGGCAGATATCGGAAAAGGTCATCAACCATGAGTTTTGGGAATCTTCGGCATGCTCCTCGATCAGCAGCTCCACCTGGCTGTTTCCGTCAGGACCTTTCATAATGCCTATCCTTGGGAGGGACAAAAGAGGACAGCTTTTCGTAGACAAAATGCGGATTGTTGTTTTCCAGGATGGACTTGGCCCCTTCAAAGATGATCTCCAGGTGCAGGGCTTCTTCCAGGGTTCTGCTTCTGAGTTTGCCGGCCACAGGCAGAAAGACCAGCGAAGCCAGAACCGCTCCGTAAAACGTGGTCAGCAGAGCAACGGCCATGCTGGGGCCGACCTGACTTGGGTCGTCCAGCCGGCTGAGCATCTGCACCAGCCCGATCAAGGTGCCGATCATCCCGAAAGACGGCGCATAGGCAGCCATTTTCTTGAACACGTCCTGGCTGATCGTATGCCGTTGTTTCATGGCAGATATTTCGATCCGCAAAGATTCATGGATGATCTCCGGGTCTGCATTGTCAGCAATGAGCTGGCAGGCTTTTTTCAGCACCCCGTTGTCGGTCTGGATGTCCTCCAAAGCCAGCAGCCCCTCTTTTTTGCTGATCTGGGCAATCCTGACCATGGTGTTCACGACCTCATTGGCCTTGACTTTCCGGCTGGAAAAGATCTTGATCGCCGCCACCACGCTCTGGTAGACCTCGTTGACCGGAAAAGTGATGCAGGCTGCTGAGAAGGTCCCCCCAAAGACAATCATCATGCCTGGAATGTTCACAAAGACATCAACAGCCCCGCCAAGAAAGATCGCTCCGACAACGAGGGTGAACCCGGCAAGAATCCCTAAAAAAGTGGCAATATCCATGAATCAAGGCCTTTGTGACACACAACAAGGATGGCAACAATGAACATCGAGAGCCGAAAGGTCCAGACTGCTGAAGACCAGATAAGGCAGGCTTTGAACACAACCAGCCTGCCGGAAATCGGCCTTGTCCTTGGAACAGGACTGGGGGATTGGGTCTCTTCCCTGCACTGTTCAGCCGCACTGGAGTATGCAGACATTGAGGGCTTTCCCCGCTCCACAGTGAGCACCCACTCCGGACGCCTCCTCCTGGCGGACATTCAATCCAGGCCGGTCCTCATTCTCCAGGGCCGCCACCATTTGTACGAGGGCTATTCCCCATCCGAGGTCAGCTTCGGGATCCGGGTGCTGGCTCAACTCGGGGTCAGAACCCTGATCCTGACCAATGCCGCTGGCGCGCTCAACCCCCTCTTTTCCCAGGGGTCTCTGATGGTCATCAGTGATCATCTGAACATGACCGGACACAACCCCCTGATCGGCCCCAATATCGATCAGTGGGGGCCGCGTTTTCCAGACATGAGCCAGGTTTATGATTCCGGGCTGCAGGACAAGGCCGTGCAAACCGGAATATCGTTGGGCTTGCGTCTGGAACGGGGAGTGTATGTTGGAGTGCTTGGACCAAGCCTGGAAACTCCGGCTGAAACAAGGGCCATGCGCAGGCTCGGGGGTGACGCCATCGGCATGTCCACGGTGATGGAGGCCATTGCAGCCCGGCATCAGGGCATCAGGCTCCTGGGCCTGTCCTGCCTGACCAACCTCAACCTGCCGGACTGCATGCAGGAAACCTCTTTTGAGCGCATCGTGGCTCAGGCCGAACTGTCCAGCCAGAACCTGGCCGAGCTTCTGAGCACCCTTGTCCCGGAGCTCTGAACCCTGGCAATGCTTGACTTCTTGGGTGAGTTGTTCCAGATTTCTGTTCTTTCAGTATCTGGTGCTTTTCAGAGGCAAGGTCGGCACCAGCCAAAAAATGTCAACAATTTTGACACCGACAGGCTGTAGCCCTGCAGGGCCAAAGCAATTTTTTCATTTTTTCCAAATACTTAGCTATATACCAACCCGAATTTTGCATTGGGCATACAATCATTCAAAAAACATGCCTGGAGGATACACGAAAGCCATGACCGATTACAAAAAAACACTCAACCTGCCCCGGACATCGTTCCCAATGCGCGCCAATCTGCCTCAAAACGAACCCAAGATGATTGATTTCTGGGCTCAGACAGGTGCCTATGAACAGATGATCGCCTCCCCAGGAGCACAACGATCCTTTGTCCTCCATGATGGACCTCCCTATGCCAACGGCCATATCCACCTGGGGACGGCCATGAATAAAATTCTCAAGGACATCATTGTCAAATCCCGAAACCTTCAGGGGCAATCAGCTCAATATGTCCCGGGATGGGACTGTCACGGCCTGCCCATTGAGCTCAAGGTTGAGCAGGAGAGACAAGCTTCGGAAAAAGATCCGGACACCCTGCAGATCAGGAAAAAATGCCGGGAATACGCCCTCAAGTACCTGGACATCCAGAGAGAGGAGTTCCGGCGTCTGGGAGTGCTCGGGAAATGGGAGCAGCCCTATCTGACCATGCACCCGGAGTATGAGGCGGCCACGGCCAAAGAACTGGGTCGATTCATGGAGCGGGGCAATGTCAAACGCCACAAGAAGCCCATCTATTGGTGCCCCTCGTGTGAAACCGCCCTGGCCGAGGCTGAAGTCGAATACGGAGACCACAGCTCGCCCTCCATCTATGTTCGCTTCCCTGTTCCTGACCCCAGGATTGCGGAACGATTTCCTGAAGTGGACGCACTGAGTCTGTTCATCTGCATCTGGACCACCACCCCGTGGACCATCCCCAGCAATCAGGCTGTGGCCGTGCATCCGGACTTTGACTATGTGCTTGTCCGGGTCGGTGACGAGGCCTTTATTCTGGCTGAAAAGCTGCTCCAGGACTGCAGCGCCAAGTTCGGATGGTCAGAACCTGAAGTCATGAGCAGATTCAAAGGCAGTCAGCTGGAAGGATTTGAGGCCGAGCACCCCTTCTACTCCAGATCTGCTGTGATCGTGCTTGCCGACTACGTGACCCTGGAGACTGGAACCGGCTGTGTGCACACCGCCCCGGGACACGGGCAGGAAGACTATGAGACCGGGCTTCGATACGATTTGGATATCTACGCCCCATTGGACGACCAGGGTCGGTTCCTTGAGGACGTCGACTTCTTTGCCGGATTGACCGTGTTTGAAGCCAACCCGGTGGTCATTGAAAAGATCAGAGACAATGCGCATCTGTTGGCCCACGAAGAGATCAGCCATTCCTATCCTCACTGCTGGCGGTGCAAAAAGCCGGTCATCTTCAGGGCCACAACCCAGTGGTTCATTTCCATGGACCACAACGACCTGCGCACCAGGACCCTGGAGGCCATTGACCGGAAAGTCCGCTGGATTCCGAGCTGGGGCCGGCAGAGGATTCGAAACATGATCGCCCACCGTCCGGACTGGTGCATCTCCAGGCAGCGATCCTGGGGGGTTCCGATCATCGCCCTGATCTGCAACCGATGCAACGAGGCCTATTCTGACCCCCAGTGGGTTTTCTCGATCGTGGATCGCTTTGCACAGCATGAACGGGGAGCTGACTACTGGTTTGAAACCCCGGTTCAGGACGTGATCCCGGAGGGGCTCACCTGTCCTTCCTGTCAAGGTGCAGACTGGCGAAAAGAGACTGACATCCTGGATGTCTGGTTTGACTCCGGGACGAGCTATGCCGCTGTTCTGGAAAAGCGGGAGGAATGCTCCTTTCCAGCAGACATGTACCTGGAAGGCTCGGACCAGCACCGGGGCTGGTTTCACAGCTCGCTCCTGGCAGCCATGGGAACTCGGGATGTGCCGCCTTATGCCTCGGTCCTGACCCATGGATTCGTGGTGGACGGTGAGGGGAAAAAGATGTCCAAATCCATCGGCAACGTCATCGCCCCCCAGGACATCATCAGCAAATACGGAGCTGAAATCCTGAGAATGTGGGTCTCATCCGAAAATTACCAGGAAGATCTCAGGATCTCTGAGGACATCCTCAAACAGCTTGTGGACAATTATCGAAGGATCCGCAACACCTGCCGGTTCATGCTGGGCAATCTCTCGGACTTCTCCCCCGAAGACAACGCCCTGGATATCCAACAGATGCTCCCTTTCGACCGGTACGTCCTGAACATATTCCTGGACAAGCACGCACAGATCCTGAAGTGGTACGACCACTACGAGCTGCACAAGGTCTTCCACACTCTGCACAATCTCTGTGTCAATGAGCTCAGCGCCTTCTACCTGGACATCCTCAAAGATCGACTCTACGTCTCAAGCCAGGACAGCCATGAGCGCCGTTCGGCCCAGACTGCCCTCTTTCACATTCTGCTCATGCTGGTCCAGGATATGGCCCCGATCCTGAGCTTCACTGCCGAAGAGGTCTATCAGCACCTCCCGGGAACTATCCGGGACTCCTCGCCTTCGGTGTTCGGCTTTTCGCGGTCGAGCATCCAGAAGACCCCAGTCTCGGACGAGGAAAAGGCCTTGTGGGACATGATCTGTCTTGTCCGTCAGGAAGTGACCAAAGCTATCGAACCCAAGCGCAAGCAGGGAATTGTGGGCCACTCGCTGGACGTCAGCCTGACGCTTTACCTGGAAGACGGCCTGTACCAGCAAATGACCGATGTGGCCACGTCGTTGCGGGAGATCTTCATTCTCTCTCAGGTCGCAGTCCTGCCGAGGGACCAGGCCCCGGACGACGTCTATGTCTCCGAGGCCGTTCCGGGACTGAGCATCGGAATCAGCCCTGCAGCCGGGCAGAAGTGCCCCCGCTGCTGGGTCTTCAGTGAAACCCTGGACAAGGCTGACCCGGATCAGGTCTGCCCGCGCTGCTCCGCAGTGCTGGAAGAGTTGCAGGCCTGATCGAGCTTTGCCTGGAACATCTTATGTTCCAGGCAAAGCTCGATTCAATGGACGTGATCAAACAGTCAGCACAAGATGGATGCTCGCTTCGAAAAAATCATGACTCTCATTCATCAGTTCAAATCCAATGCTTCAGGGCAGCAAAAGGCTGCATTGAAGAGCGCCTCTGTCATGGCGGGTGTGATTTTTGTCCTGGATCAGGCCGTCAAGCTCCTGATCCAGAATGCCCTGGCCGTGCATGAGGTCAGGTCTGTCATTCCAGGATTTTTCAATCTGATTCACATCCATAATCGTGGTGCGGCGTTCGGGCTTTTGAACAGGACAGACATCAGCTGGCAGACCCCTTTCTTCATCGCTGTAACCCTGCTCACTGTGCTGATCATCATCTATCTCATCGCCACCACCCCCAGGCAGGACAGATTCTTCATCTTTGGTTTGAGTGCCATTCTCAGCGGGGCCCTCGGCAATCTGGTGGACCGGGTTCGGCTCGGTCATGTCATCGACTATCTGGATTTTTTTATCGGACCCTATCACTGGCCAGCCTTCAACGTGGCCGATACAGCCATCTCCCTCGGGGCCATTGCCCTGATCATCTCCTTTTACCGGAAAGAACGCCATGAATCCCGTGCTCATTGACTTCGGCCCCATCACCATACACAGCTACGGCTTTTTCATTGCCGCCGGCTTCCTGCTCGGCCTGAGCGTGGCCATGCACCAGGCCAAGCAGAAAAACCTGGATCACAAACTGGTCCCGGATCTGGGCTTCTACATCATTTTGAGCGCTATTGTCGGCTCGCGTTTGCTCTATATTCTGCTGGAGCCGGCCTACTTCCTGGAGCACCCCCTGCAGATCTTTCAATTCTGGAAAGGCGGTCTGGTCTTTTTGGGAGGGGCAATCCTGGCTGCAGTGACCTGCCTGGTCATACTGCACAGAAAAAATCAGCCTTTCTGGCCCTGGGCCGATGCTTTCGCCCCGGGCATAGCAGCCGGTCAGGCCGTGGGACGGCTCGGCTGCCTCATGGCCGGCTGCTGTTACGGCAAAGCCTGTTCTCTGCCCTGGGCCATCACTTTTACGCTGCCCAACTCCCTGGCCCCGATCAATGTCCCTCTCCACCCCACCCAAGTCTACCACTCCCTGGCCGGGGTGATCACCCTGATCATCCTGCTCGCTGTTCGAAACAAGCTCCCCAGGCCCGGACAGCTGTTTGCCCTGCTGCTCATGCTCTACTCCATATTCCGCTTCGTCATTGAATTCTTCCGGGGGGATTTTCGGGGCTACCTGGGCTTTTTGAGTGTGACCCAGTGGGTGGCTGCCGCGCTCTTGCTCATCGGCCTGACGATTTTCATCAAAGCAAGGAGTTCCTAAGTGACCAGCCTGCCACTGTCCAAGCTACTGCTTATCGGTCTGTTGCTGCTCATACCAATTCTTCCCAACCTCCTGGCCATCTGGCACATTTTTCATTCTGACTTCAAAACCTCCACTGAAAAAATGGGCTGGCTCTTTGCAGCCATTTTCGTCCCCATTCTGGGTGGGGTGCTCTACTGGATTCTCGGATACCGTCGCAGTCACCGCGTTATCTGATTGCAACGGCCAGGAGGAGTTGACTCGCGAAATCAGGCACAGTATGATCCATACTGATCTCTCTAAAGAATCTCAGCCAGTTCTGCACCAAGCAGACTCTTCAAGGACAAGACCAATGCTCCGATGGCCACTGAAAAAATCATGCCCGATTGTGCCCTGTTTCCTGATCCTGCTCCTGATGTCTGCAGGCTGCGTTACCTCTCAGGACTTCCAGCAGCTGCAAAATCAGGTCTACTCCATCAAGAAAACCCAGAACTCCTCCCGCAAAGAGAATCAGCAGCGCTTTCAGGCCTTGGAGCAGAGCATCAAGAGCGTGGAAGACAAGACCTCGGATATCGTTTCCAAAAGAACCGACAATGTCCGCAGCACCCAGGCCAATCTGTGGTCTGAAGTGGAATCACAGCGGGTCCAGCTGGCGACCATCAAGGGCAGGCAGGAGCAGCTGGAGTTCGAGCTGCAGAAGCTCCAGCAGGACAACGAGAACGCCACCCAGGATCTGCCGCAACTCCAGGCCAGGCTGTCCCGGCTGGAATCACAGCTCCAGAGCGTTGCCAGCCAGCTGGGCCTCAAGCTGACCGAGACCGAGTCCGGCATTCAGGTCCAGGACACCAAGAAGGACACCGGGCAAGAGGAAGAGCGTGCCACGCCGGATATACTCTACGAACAGGCCTTGAAGGCTTTTCGGGACAGATCCTATGACAAGGCCCAGTCGCTCTGGGATGAGTTCGCCAATACCTTTCCGGATCACAGCCTGGTGCCCAATGCCTTCTTCTGGCAGGGGGAATGCTTTTATCAACTCCAAGACTACCCCCAGGCTGTCCTCAAGTACCAGCAGGTCATTGAAAAGCACTCGGACAGCTCCAAGTATCCTGCCGCCCTGCTCAAGCAGGGGCTGTCCTTTTATGAATTGGACAAGAACAAGGCTGGACGGATCATTTTACAGGAGCTGATTCAAAAGTTCCCCGAGAGCGCTGAAGCCAGACGGGCCAAAATCTTTCTCAAGGAGCAGTGAGATTGGCAGGACACCATCATTTCGGCACACCTGGACGTGACCATGACTGATTCTGAAAGCCGCAGCTACTCCCGGGTCGCCACCCGGCTGACCGGCTATGCCCGAAAGATTGCCTCCCCTGAAGCTCCTTCGCTCTTTCGGACTCACAAAGACGTCCTGACTGCTTCGGGACACGCCCCGCCCAAGGAGGCAGTGCTGCCGGAAGGCGTCAAGAGCTATCTCGAAGCAATGAACTCCAAGCTGGACATGCTGCTCAGCCTGCAGAGTCAGCGCAGACTGGAATCCGACTATCCCATCAAGTCTGAAATCGTTGAGCTGAGTGGCGCCGGCCTGAAATGTCTGCAGCCTTCACCACCGCTCCAGACCGGTGACGCTCTGGAAATGGTCTTGATTTTGTCGCAGCTTCCGGCAGCCATGGCCGGTGTGGTCGGTGTGGTTCAAAGACTGGAGTCCTTTGATCAGGGCGAGGTTGCAGTGGTCGAATTTCGAAATGTACGGGAGACAGACCGGGAAGCGATTGTCCATTTTGTTTTTCGCGAACAGAGGGAACACATCAGAAGCGCCAAGCAGTGATGACCAAGCCCTGGATTGATCGCCCCAGACACGAATCAGAGGTCACTGTGGGTGACTGTGATGCTCAGGTCCCCCTCGTTTCAGAGAATACTCTTCATCACAGTCCGAGCTCACGCATCAAGTCCTCCGGACTCTTGCTTTTCTGCCCCGCTTCGCTGGCTGCCTCTGCCTCCTGGTTGCCGTCCCGGCCGACGGCAGCCTCCTGCCCAGACTCCGATTCCATGACTTGCTGGAGGACAAACTCGACCTTTTCCATGGTCATCTCAACATAGAACAGCTGATTGTCCCGGGTCCTGAACTCCACCCGGCGAAACTGGGGCTTGTCGACTTCAGCTTCAAGCGAGATGCGCATGGGTTGATTCAAAGCGATCATTTTAGGTTGATTCTGACTGACGCCGACGCCGACCTGCTGGCGAAGCACGGTCTGGAACCGGCCTACGCTCTGGTTCATCAGCTCCCCCATTGAATCAGCGACTTCAGGGGCGCTGTGATCTCCGGCCAGCTCATCATCAGGTATGCCCATCAACTGATGGTACTTGCGGTAAATTTCCAGGGCGGCCCGTCCGGAAAAATTCATGGCCACCAGGCCGGTCACTCCTCCTCCAAAGAGGACAAAGCAGCCGATGTCCGGACGAAGGCAGGTCTTGGATGTCTTGATAAAGGTGCTTGAATACGTGATCTCTGTTTGCGTGGCGGTCCTCAAGGTCTCCTGGATGGAATCACACAGGATTTTCAAGACATCGTCAGTGTTTTTGGTTCGATTTTTTTTGTGCATGATCACTCTTTGAATATTTTTTTGATTTTCTGTTCAAACGTCTCAGGGGTGAATGGCTTGACAATATAATTTGAGACCCCGGCCTGAACCGCCTCAATGATGTTCTCCTGCTGCCCTTCGGCTGTGACCATGAGAAAAGGGACGTCAGAAAACTCTTCGCTGTTTCTGACTTTTTTCAAGAGCTCCAGGCCGGTCATCTTGGGCATGTTCCAGTCCGAGACCACAAAGTCGATCTTGTCCTTGTTCAGGACTTCCCAGGCCGTAGTTCCATCGTCGGCATCCACAACGTTCGTGAATTCGAGCTGCTTCAAAATATTTTTCACAATCCGCCGCATGGTGGAAAAATCGTCAACAACCAGAATGCGCATGTTCTTATTCAAGGCCATACTTGGATCTCCTTTCGTCACTTTGATTGCAAATCATCAGAAAAGCTGAACTCGACCACAAATCGCCCAAACTCGGTCTGAAAAGGGACAACCATGATGTTGTTCCGGGTCACATGAGTGATGGAGTGACCATCCCCCATGACCACAGTCGGTGTGGCAGAGGACAGGGTGATGCCCATGTCCACGAGCTTCTGCCTGGCCTGGCCGGAAATCATGTTGGTCAACTCGCCCACAGCGTCCTGAACGTCCTGGACCACGTCCTCGATCTCCCCGACCAGATTTTTGACCACGGCAATGGCGCAGGCCTTGGTAAAGGTGACGCTGATGACACCATTGTGCCCGCTCTGCGAGGTCACGCCGACAATTCCGGTCACATCCCCCAGGGCCTTGTTTGTCGTTTTCAGATAGGGTTTCTGGACAGTAGGAGTGATCATGGCCATTGTGGACAAGATGTTCACTGTGGCATCCACAAACGGCTTTGCAAGCTTGACATCCATGCTGTAGTCCATCCTCCCTGTTGATTGGCTGCGACTGAAACCCTGGGCCCTGCGAACAGGTCCGAAGAAGGGTCACAAACTATCCTGAAGGCATTTGTTTTTCAAGGCATGAACAATGGTCTCAGCCCTTTTGGGACCGAGCCCGGGAAGCTGAGCCAAATCAGTCACTTGAGCCCTGAGGACCGCCTCAACTGACCCAAAATGATCGAACAGCAGCCTGGCGGTCTTGTTTCCCACTCCAGGGATATCCAGGAGCTGACTTGTGGTCAGTTCTTTTTTCCGGGAGCGTTTCTGGCGGCTGAGCACGAACCTGTGGGCTGTGTCCC
This sequence comes from uncultured Desulfohalobiaceae bacterium, assembly GCA_964403955.1. Taxonomy (GTDB): domain Bacteria; phylum Desulfobacterota; class Desulfovibrionia; order Desulfovibrionales; family Desulfothermaceae; genus CAYOID01. The sequence goes on from CAYOID010000004.1 coordinate 56,317, forward strand.
TGATGTGCTGCAGGAAGAGAAGCTCTGGGCTGCCTGGTTTGAGCGGGACAGGGTTGATCCTGTTCGGCCTGAAAACCGTCTCCTCCAGCTCTCCTTTTCGGCGGGTGTTTTTGGACAGGGAAACACACTCCAGGAAGGCTTCTGCCGGCGCAGATCTGTGGTCAGGTTTCATTGCCTGAGTCTGCCGAGTCTCACTCTGGTCTTGGGATGATGCCTCGGCAAGGCTCCGCTGCACAGCTTCCAGCTGCCCCCGGCCGCCATCGATGAGCAGCAGGTCCGGCCATGGAGGACCGGAACGAATCCTTCTCCGGCACCAGTGTCTCAAAGCGGCATAGTCGTCCCGAGTGCCCTCCAGTTCGGGAAAGGCGTAGATGCGGTAATCTGAGGGCAGGGGCAGGCCGGATTCAAAGACCACCTGCCCCACCAGCATGTCCTGGCCTGCGAAATGCGAGGCATCTACAGCCTCGATCCGTTCTGGATATGAGCTCAGACCGAGCCTGGCCTGAAGACCTTGCAGCACCTCGGAGAAAGAGTCGTCTTTCTTGACCTCCCTGGCATTGGTCCTGGCCATGTCCTGGAGCTGCTTTTCCCTGGCTCCGGTTGCCTGGACCACCCGAACAGGGCTGCCTTTCCTCTCGGAAAGGAGCTCCTGCAGGCTCTTGTTTTCCGGATCGACCGGGAGGATGATCCGGTCTGGAATGAACTTGTCCGCAGTGTAGAACTGGACCACAAAGCTCTGAATCTGCTCAGTCCCTACGCCTTGGTTCCAGGCCGGTTCACCCTCTGGCTGGTGGCCCCGACAACCCGAGTCCTGAACTGAAGGGTCGGGGTGGGGGTCATGTCCGCTGTGCTCGGCAGTCTGGAGCGCAGCCCGGGACGAACGTTCCTTTGTCTCCCAGTGAAAGTGCTTGCTGTCCAGCAGCTTGCCCTGGCGGATGAACATCAAGGCCATGGACAATCCGGTTTCACTGGCCACAGCGCCAAGGACATCACAGTCTCCACCGTCCGGCCAGATCACTGTCTGCCGCTCCACGGTCCGTTCAATAGCCTTAATCTGATCCCTGATCCGGGCCGCTTTTTCATACTCCAGCCCCTGGGCCGCCTTTTGCATCTCAGCGGACAACTCAGCCAGGACCTCTTTGGATCGACCACTCAGGAATCTCTTCAACTGCTTGACCATGGTCTGATAGCGATGGACTTCGACCTCGCGGATGCACGGCCCCAGGCAGCGCTTCATATCGAACTGCAGGCAGGGCCGGGTACGATTGGCGAATGTGGCGTCCCTGCACTTGCGCAGGGGAAAGATCCGGTTCACGACCTTCAAAGTCTCCCTGGCGGCCAAAGCCGAGGTGAAAGGGCCAAAGTAGAGCGAACCGTCCTTCTTGACTTTCCTGGTCAGGGTCAGCCTGGGAAATGCTGATCCGGAGTCCAGCTTGAAGAGCACATAGGCTTTGTCGTCCCGCAGGACGATGTTGTACCTGGGCTTGTGCTTCTTGATCAGGCTGGCTTCAAGGAGGAGGGCCTCTTTTTCCGTAGTGGTGCAGAGGACGTCGATGGCCTGAATCTGTTTGACCAGGGTCTGGGTTTTCGGGGGCAAACCAGAGGCGGAGCGAAAATAGGAGCTCAAGCGCTGCCGAAGGTTGTTGGCCTTGCCCACATACAGGAGCCGGGAATGATGGTCCTTCATCAGGTAGACGCCTGGGCAGGCCGGATACTGGAGAGGGTCAAAGCAGAACATACAGGATGGGCGGGATCAGGGGTGCATCAGGATTGCGAAACCAATGGAGGGTTCGTAAAGACAGGAACTCAGAAAAAATGAGTCATGCTCCTTGAGTTTTTGCAGCCGCATCTTATCAGTCTTCCCAGCCATATTGCCCGATCAGAGGGACAAAGGCCACATCAAGCAGGCGCTCTTCGTGGAACCGGTCCCCCTGCCCTCTGGTGACCCGGACAATGGATTGCCCGAAGCGATAATCCCCCACAGGCATGACCAAGGATCCTCCCACCCGGAGCTGGGCCTTGAGTGGATCAGGCACTTTGGGTCCGGAGGCCGTGGCGAGGATGCCGTGAAAGGGCCCGTGCTCCTCCCAGCCCAGAGTGCCATCGCCAACCTTGATGGCCACGTTGTCATACCCCAACCGCTTCAGAGTCTTTTCAGCTGAGGAAGCCAGGGCGGAAACACACTCCACAGAATAGACCTCAGCGGCGATCATGCTCAGAACCGCGGCCTGGTATCCGCACCCGGTCCCGATCTCCAGGACTTTTTCACCCCCGGTGAGGCGAAGGCGCTCTGTCATGTAGGCCACGATGTAGGGCTGAGAGATGGTTTGCCCCTGGCCTATGGGCAAAGGCCGGTCGTCATAGGCCATGGCCCGCATGTCCGCAGGGATGAACTCGTGCCTGGGCACCGAGCGCATGGCCTTGAGAACCAGAGGATTCTTGACCCCCCTGGCCTCGATCTGCTGGGCAGCCATGGCCTCGCGCGCCTGGCGGTAGGAATCTTCATTCGGCGAAATCATAACCATTAGGCGAAAGAGACTTCAGGCAGAGTCTCAGGGAAGGTCCTGACAACAAGATCCACATCCCTGAAGAAGGACTCGTGCACGAATGAGCCAAACACATAGGCGTACATGATTTCTTCACGCCCCTTGAGGGTGCCGCTGATCTCCTTTAGGAGATCCTTCCGATCTTCTGGAGGAAGTGAGAAGACATGCATGGCCACAGCCTGACATCCTTCAGCTTTTTTTTGAGCCGGGCCCGTGCTCCTGGTGCAGATCAAAGAGAAACAGGGCCACAATGATGATCCCCAACAAGACGATGACTCCGGAAAACATGTCTGAACCTCCTGTGGTGTTTGACTGATCTGATCTCAAGGGAGCCGCGGTCAGTCTTCGATCCGAGACAGCTCTGACATCAACCAGCTAACAGATGATGCAAAAACACGGTTGCCAGCCCTAAAAAGATAAAGAAGCCGCCCACATCTGTGGCCGTGGTCACGAAAATGCTCGAGCCAAGGGCAGGGTCGAGCTTCATCTTGCGCAGAAAAATCGGGACCATGGAGCCGAAAAGTCCGGCGATGACCAGATTGAGCGTCATTGCGGCCCAGATGATCAGGCTCAGCCAGAGATTCTTATACCACACATAGGCAATGATGGCCATGACTGCCCCGACCAGGAAACCGTTGAGCATACCCACTCCGACCTCTTTGATCAGGACTTTCCAGTTTTGCTGGAGGGAAATCTCGCCCAGGGCCAGGGCCCTGACCACGACAGTCAGGGACTGATTGCCTGCATTGCCGCCCACCAGAGCGACAATGGGCATCATCGAGGCCAGGGCCACGAACTGGGAGATGGCGTCGGAAAAAAGCTCCACCGTGGTGGCCACCAGGAGGGCCGTGAGCAGATTGAACATGAGCCAGGGCACCCTGAGCTTGACCGAGCGCAAGGCTCGGGAGTCGATGGTCTCGTCAGTGTCCAGGTTGGCCAGGTAGTACATGTCCTCGGCTGCTTCCTCGTGAATGACATCGTACAGGTCGTCAAAGGTGATCAGACCCACAAGCCTGTTGTCGGCATCCACGACAGGCATGGCCAGAAAGTCGTAGTGCATGACCTTCTGGGCCACGGCCTCGATGTCTTCATCAACTTGAACCGAGATGACCTGCTTGTCCATGACATCCCTGATCCGGCTCCCGGGCTGAGCCATGATCAGCCTGCGCAGAGAGATGAAACCCACAAGGTGAAATGTGGGGTCGATCACGTAGATGTAGTAGACGTTCTCCTTGCGCGGAGCCTGGAGCCGAACCTGTTCCAGGCCCTCCCGGACCGTGTCGTCCTGGCGCAGCAGGGCGTACTCCGTGGTCATGTACGCCCCGGCGCTGTCCTCGGGATAGCTCAGCAGCTTGAGGACGTTGGTGCGCTCGGCCTGAAACAGAAGGGACAGGATCCGCTCCTGGAGCGCGTCGTCCACGTCCTCCATCAGGTCGGCCCGGTCGTCCGGGCTCATCAGGGTGATCAGCCGCTGCAGGGTCTGCCTGGGCAGGGTCTCCACCAGGTGCTTCTTGTACTCAAAAGAGACGAACTCAAAGACCGGCAGCCCGGCTTCAGGCCCGATGAGCTCGATGTATCTGGCCACCTCGTCAGGCGAGAGCTGCTCCAGGAGGTCGGCCCAGTCAGCCGGGTGGAGGTCGATCTCCTGATGCAGCTTCTCCAGGTCCTGACTGCGCTGGTCATCAATGAGCTCCCGAAGGAGGTCCGGGCTGAGTTCAGGCATGGGCATTGGGCAACTCCGGTCCTGACCTGTCAAGTGTTCTCCAGGACATGACCAGTCAGACAGGATCTTGAAAATTCAAACTCAAAACCAACCCCGAGCTCAAGATCTGGGCTGCACAGACCACCATCAACGTCATCATCCAGCAAGACGCCAGGCCAAATGGGCCATTCCCGAACAAGGGAGAACCTGTTTGACGAACAGTCGGGCTGTGTATAAAAGAAAGTCTCGTTCAGGGCCTGTCGGTCCGGATCGATTTTGATGCATATGCCCATAGAAGTCAAAAACCCGGCCGCACACAAAGACCCGAATGAAGTTCTCAGCCCCCATATCCCAGACAAGTACGGGATTCGAGCATGACTTTTGGCCTGCCACCTGCTTCATCCATGTGTCGTGAGCCTGTTTATTTTTCGAAGATCAGATCCAGAAATCAAGACCATCTTCAACCGAGAAGCCCTTTCTACCGCAAAGACCCCCAGGATTATGCGACTGAAAAAACTCCTTGGAAAGCCCCAAGAAGTAAGTATTGAACATAAGCAGATCAGTACAACATACCATAGCCGCCAGAAACCTGTCCGTTCAGTTTATAGCAGTAATCTCCAGGATCCCGCATTGATGATGGAAAAAAAACTATTACAAAAATTAATCCATACCATCATTTTATTATTTCCATCATTTCTGCTTTTAGCTCCACACGGAGGAAGCAGTCTCTATTTTCTTATTATTCTGATTTCGATCATTTCAGTTTTTAAAAATAAAACTTTGAGAGAATTAGAGAGTATTGAAAAAGGCTATATGACACTGCTCACATTCTTTCTGATACTCACCTTATTCACATACCTGAAGAATAATCCATCAGTAGGAGGACTGAGCTCTTTCGAAGATACGGCGAAATTCTTCCTTTCTGTCTTCATATTTTTTCTTTTCAGCAGAGTTGATATCAAATCAGAATACTTATTATTTTCATTTATTTTAAATGCAATAATTATAGGCCTTTACGCTCAAATTGCTGCATCAGGTCCATGGGCCTTAGAAAGGGTGACAGGTGTAAAAGGCCCTATGTCTTTTGGCTACATTTCATTGACTCTTGGATTCTTGTCACTCGCTGGTAGTACATATTGGGCGAAAAAACATAATTTTATTCTTATTTTGGGTATTACTGGTTTTATCTTAAGTGTAAACGCAAGCTTTCTTTCGCAGACAAGAGGTGCCTGGATATCAATTCCTGCATTGCTCATTTTATACTTTCTATACTTAATGATAACTAACATAATAAATTTTAAAATTTTATTCATAACAATTTTAATATTAACAACAAGTATATTCTTTACTAATTATAACACTATTAAAGAACGTACATTTACCGGCTACGAAGAAGCTGTATGGTTTTTTGAAAACAAAACAGATAAAAGAGGATCGGTCCACGACAGACTATCTATGTGGCTGGCATCATGGCATATTTTCAAAAAAAATCCAATTATTGGCTCTGGATTGAACACCTTTTCAGAACACATCGAGCAGGTATGCGTCGAAAAAAATATCAACGACTATATCACCAAGTACGATAACCCTCACAGCACATATTTTAACTTGGCTATTACCAGAGGAATCATTGGCTTATCAGTCTACATTTTTATTATTATATCAATTTTTATTTATGCCATAAGGCTCATACACTCAGATGATATCAGAATACAAATTACTGCACTTTTAATCACTATCATTACTTCTGGATACATGCATTTTTCACTAACCTACTCTATACTTGAAAAATCAACAACAATTCTTTTTTTTGGATTTTATATTCCTATTCTATTATCACATATCATATCATTACAAGAAAAAAATACGACATCAAAAAGATCTCTCACTAATCTTTTTGGATGAGCAAAAATGCAACCAATCGCCAAGACATTACAATTTTACTAATAGAATTTAAGAAGGGATTCAAATTGAGATACACACCTATAAGTGTTATTATACCATGTTTCAATGTAGAGGACAATATCAAGGCTTGTCTTGAAAGCGTGATGTGGGCAGATGAAGTTTTGCTTGTAGACTCTTTCAGTACTGACAAAACATTGGATATTGCCAGGCGTTATACAAATCGAATATTTCAACGTGAGTATAAAAGCCATGCAGATCAACTCAATTGGACAATTCCGTATGCATCTCATGATTGGGTTCTCATAGTGGATACAGACGAACGTATTCCAAAGCCTCTTGCTGCAGAGGTTCGGGCATTGAATCTCACAGACACCCCTTTCGACGGATTTTACATCAAAAGAGCCAACTACCTTTTCGGGAAGCGCATGCATTTTTCCGGATGGGGCAGAGATGTCGTCATGCGGTTGTTCAAGCGAGATGTCGGCCGTAAGGAAGAAAAACGTGTTCACGCCGATTTCAAAGTCTCTCGTCCAGGTCACTTGAAGCAGCCCCTGCAGCACTACCCTGTCAAATCAATCGAAGTCTGGATGGAAAAGATCAACCGCTATACGAGCTGGAAGGCTCTGGACAAGGTGGAAAAAGGCAGCCTCCCGGCCTTGGTCCATCTTTTTTTTCGCCCCCCTTTTCGATTTGTCAAAGACGCTTTTTTGCGCTTAGGTTTTCTTGATGGTTGGCGCGGTGTTCTGGTAGCGGCCATGTCTGCATTTGCTGAGATGGTTATGGCAGCAAAAATGTTTCAGCTGCAGATGCAAAAAAAAGGGCCGACAGGGTCTGCTCCTGATCACAACTGAAAAGAGCTCTCACGCCATGCACGTATTGCATATCAATTTTGAACGCCGATGGGGAGGAGGGGAACGCCAGGTCATGTTCCTCATGCAAGGGCTGAATGCTCTGGGGCACTCCAACTGCCTTTTGACCAGAGCAGACAGCCCGCTGGGAGCTCGAGCCAAAGAAATGGGGTTCAAGGTTTACGGCATTCGAAAGCCATTCTTGAAATACGGCTCCACATTGAAAAAATATGATCTCATTCATGTGCATGAGAACAGAGGTCTGTTGCTTGCCGCTCTTTGGAAGTCTTGGCACAGACGGCCTCTTCTGTACACTCGAAGGGCCATGTTTGTTCCCGGTCAGCATATGCTGACCCGCTGGAAATACAACCAGCCAGACACGATTGTCACGATTTCACAAAGCATTGCCAGCGTGCTCAAGGACTGGGGATTGCCTGATCGAAAGGTCCATACCATTCCGAGCGCTATACCACTGGAGGACAGGTCAGAACCCAAAAGAGTGCAAGAGCTCAAAGCCCAATATGCCGGTTGGACCATCATTGGCAATATTGCCTCTCTCGTAGAGGCCAAGGATCACAAAACACTCCTTGAAGCAGCAAAATATGTATCAGAAAAAAAACAAGTTCTTTTTCTGATTTTGGGAGACGGCCCTCTAAAAACGAAAATACAAAAACACATCAATGATCTTAATCTCAAAAACGTTCAACTACTTGGACATCAGGATGACCCATATTCATTTCTTAAAATATTTGAATACTTTATAATGACATCTCAACAAGAAGGACTGTGCTCTTCTATACTTGATGCTTTTTATTATCATGTTCCGGTTATTGCTACGCGCACAGGGGGAATACCTGAGATAGTCAAACACAAAGAGACAGGTCTGTTAGCAGCACCACAGAATCCAAAAAAAATTGCTGAAGCGATATTAAAAATGATTGATAACAAAGAGCTACAACATTTTTGCGTTAAAAATGCTTTCAAGCTCCTTCAAGACAAACACAGCATTGAATCAATGGCCCAATCGTACGAACTGACCTACGAAGAGATAACAAACTGAAAATTTCAAGATGACGATAATCTATTTTGGGCAGATCACTTTTTTGGTATTGATTATGAGACAATGAGCAGTCGTACAGTTTTTACCATCTCTCAGTTCAGTCGGCACGATATTCGTAAAAAAGCCGAAATACACCTGAATCTGGATGTCCCTGGGCTGGGACAAGTCGTGTGCAAACAGATATTGCGGGGTGTGAAGGGGAAAAGACTGGTCTGTTTAGCAGAAAGTCGCGGGAAAGATTGTATTGTCAAGATGTTTTTTCACCCCAAAAGAGCTGCCAGACATTGGACTCGAAGCGCTCAAGGCTTTAAGCTTTTGTCTGAGAATGCCTTTCAAACACCAAGTCTCCATTTTTCTGGATATATCGAAAATCATGGTCTGTATGCGATGATTTTTGAGTATCTTCCCGAATCTGTCACCCTTGGAAAAGCCTTGACCAACTGTTTAGATGATCAAGACAAGCACATTGTAATAAGAGAGCTCATGAAAATCACTGCATGTCAGCATGAAATGGGAATTTTACAATCAGACATGAATCCAGGAAACTATCTGATCAGTAAAAACAAAATCTTTTCTATTGATGGGGATCATATACGCAAACACACAAAAAGCATCAACAAAAATAAAACATTGAAGTCTCTGGCTCGCTTATTTCAAAAATCGAATTTGAATAAAAGAAATGACGTGATCAGAGCATGTTCGTACTATACAGAGACAAGAAAAATTGATATAAATGATAAAGATATCGATTCAGTTTTTAAATATATTAAACGGTATAATCTATACTTACGATGCAAGAAAGTATTTCGAACAGTACGTTTAAAAAAATTAAGACAACAATTTTTATCATAAAATGACTTTTATATCGGATTTGAAAAATATTGACCAACAATACGTCAGAAACAGCACACAACTCAACCTTGCTCTTGACATCCAGGGACACGGCAAGCTCAAATGCACACAAGCCTTGAGATCTATACCAGGTAAAAGGTTGACATGTTTAGGACATTTGAACACCAAAAAGGTTGTTGTCAAATTTTTTTATGGCTCACCATGGTCTCGATCAAAATGGTCGAGATGTCATACAAATGCACGGACTCTTCACTCAAACGCCATAGCAACGCCTGATATACTCTATTCCGAGAAAATAAAACATAACTTTTTCGTCATCATTTTTGAATTTGTAGAAAATGCTGCTCGTATTGACATGGAACTGCAAAGCAGATCCAGTAAAAAAGGAAAAAACCATATAACATCATTATTAATAAAGAATATCGCTGATCAACATGGCAAAGGAATATTTCAAAAAGACCTGCATTTGGGCAACTTTTTGCTTAAAGATGACATAATATACTCAATAGATACAGACAAAGTGAATCTCAGTAGATTTTTTCGGCATTTCAAAAGATATTCACTTTTCTCTCTTTCAAATTTAATTCTGAATATAATGAAGTATGAAAAAAATGTCCTTGACTTTTCACTTGAGAGCTACTGCACAAGTCGTAACTGGAGAAAAAGACCTGAATACAAAAAGATTATTGCTCGAAAAATACAGCATGAAAGGAAAAAGGATGTAAAAAAATTTGCCAGAAAGGTTTATAAAAATAGAGATCCTTTCAGAGCCACAAAAGAAAATGGATTTTTTTGTGTATATAACATGCGACATTTAGACCATGACTGTTCATTTTCGAAAAAATCAAACATTAATAAATCTTTTAAATCTGTTGCTAAAGAATTTTGCTCTCAAAAATCATGTATATGTTACGTAAATACATTTAACATTCTGAATTTATTTTTTAAAAAAGATCCTCTTTTTAAGGCATGGAAATATAATGCAATTTTGAATAGAGTTGGAATAATCACGCCGATTCAACTTTTGTATTTGCGTCAAAAAATAACATCTAATGACTACAAGAGCTTGATTGTGACTAAACCAGTACATGGAATTTCCTTGAATCTTTTCATGGAATCCAAAAATTACTCCCAAGACCAAAAAAAAGAAATCGATAACAGAATACAATCAATGATTCTTGAATTAAAAAACTTTGATTTCAAACTCGATCGAATGAACCCTAAAGACTGGATCATTAACTATCCCGATATCATCTTCAATTACATGAAACAAGTAAAAGGGGTTAACCACTCAGTTCATGAGCTCAAACCTGAAAATCTCAACGATCTGTTTTAAAATGACTTCTTGTAAGCTGATATAAAAGCATGGGGTCCACCTAAGAGTATGGAACGAGAATTTGTTTCTTGAGTCAAATATTTTTTTTGTCTCTTTTTTTGAAGCAACTGAACACTTTTGATCATCCAAAACAATGGAAAAAAAGGAATATTTCTTTTCACAGAGTACAGCTTTTCTGATACAGGGCTTCCAGCTACCTCAAAATGATAAGCCTTTAATGCATACTTGAGAACTGGCCATGGGATAGTGTTGATATGGGGCATATTTCCTGAACGAAAGGCATTGATCGACTCAGCAGAGTCTTGGAAAGGTTGTTGAATATTCCCAGTTAAAAAATATCGGATTCGATACTTCAAATTCCAATAATTCGGAATGGAGACAAATAACCACCCACCACTGGCTAAGACCTCTGAAACTGCCTCAATGAAAGCCCATGGATTGCGAAGATGCTCCATGACTTCGAGACAGACAACGGCTTGAAAGCCCCCTCTGGGGAACGGGATTTTTTCAGAACACATGTCCAACAAGGAATAGCGCACGTTTTCAACCTCTTGAGTGAGCTTATCCATTTCAGCATTCCAAGCGGCATCTACTGCTTCCACTTTAAAACCAGCCTCAGCCAGTAATAAGGACATTGCACCTGCGCCGCAACCGGCATCCAGCACCCATGAGCCAGGACTGACTTTTTCCTGGACTGACTCAATCATTGTGTAGTGGTACGGGTTGACTTTCAATGCTGCTCCTTGTGTAGGGTTTGCACCCTTACAGACTCATCCCTCTTGGAGAAAGTAATCTGAGATGACCCCCATGAAGGGGTTGTACTTGACTGCATAGTGACTGAGGCCTTGAGCGGCAAAACGGCCTGAGATCTCCCTGTCCTCTTCAAGGAGCGTGCTTTTCCGCATTGTCCAGGCCTCGCGATCCATGGCCTCTATCTCCTGGACTTTTTTTCGATAAAATTCGGCTACAGGCAAATCCGAGCAGGCATTGACAAACCAGGGCATGATCTTGCCCACCTTTTCCAGAAAGAGATTGTGCTCCTCCCCGAAATCAAGACAGGAGGCTTCAGTAAAATTGCTCAGGCTGTCCATTCGGCTCTCATCCAGGCACCCCATCTGGACAGTGATCTCGTAAGCCTTGGTCCCGGGAAAGGGATAAAAGAACGACCAGCGGTACCTGCCTGGCAGGGACCCGGCCATGAGGGTGATGGTCGACATGAGCTCTTCCCTGCTTTCCCCGGGCAGGCCGATCATCAGAAAGACCGAAGCGTGCAGCCCATAGGCTTTAGCCAGACCGATCGCCTCTTGGATTCTTTCATTGCTCATGTGCCGGTTGAGGACTTCTTTTCTCACCCTTCTGCTACCGCTCTCCACCCCGAACTTGACGATCTGACAGTTGGCATCGGCAAGGTGTCTGGCGCGATCAGCATCAAAGAAATTGACATGGGCGTTGACCACAAAGGGGACCTGGGTCAATTTCTTATAGCCGAGGCAGAAAGCGATCACGTAGTCCTTTTCATAGGTGAAGAGATCGTCATCCAGGATGAACATTTTGATGTTGGAATAGTGACTCAAAAGGTATTGGATCTCTGAGAGCACCTTGTCAGGGTCAAAATGACGGATGTAATTGAGTTCCTTAAAAGAGCAGTTCAAGTCCTTGCGGTAGTGCTCGACCATCTGATGATTGAAGCAATAGGTGCAGGCAAAAGGGCATCCTCGGGAGCTCATGAGGCCGACCCAGCCGTTCTTGACATCAATGAGCCTCTGAAAATCAAAGACCTGATAGTCTTTTGGCGGCAGGGCGTTCAAGTCCGGCAAGGGACGGATCGGATTGAGCCTGATGTCTCCGTTGATGATGCAGCCCAAATTTTTCACCTCATCCACAGGTTGACGGCTTGCCATCTTTTGAACGAACTCAAGGAAGGCCTCCTCGGCCTCGCCCCGAAAAATGTAGTCAAACAGCCCGGACTCCAAAACATTTTTCGGCTCTGCCAGAACATGCACCCCGCCGCAAACGATGGGCGAATCCGTGATTTCCCTGGACCACTGGGCCAGTTCCCTGGCATAGGCCCACTGATTGGTAACCACAGAAAATCCGATGATGTCTGGCTGCAAACTGACCACTTGGGCTTGAAACTGCTCTTTGCCGGGTAAAGACGCCAGGGCCTCGCAAAGATGCCAGAGCTCAACCTGATGTCCGTGTTCCTTGAGCACGGCGGCCATGTGGGCAAGCCCGTAGTTGAAGCCGGGCTGGGAATCAACATTTGGATAAATAAAGAGTATTTTCATCTCAGGCCTCAAAAAAGTCATGCAGTCGATTCTGCGAAGCGACGCTGATGCATGATCCGTTCTATCACTCCGTCCAGATCCAGGGCATCAGGATCGTTCAAGGTATCGACATGTATGATCTGACTTGTATTTTGTCCGTAGGCGCACCAGCGCCGAATGAACTTCATATTGTTTGACCCGGCAAAGACCGTGGTGCACGGCACATTCAAAGCTGCAGCTATGTGCTGGCAGGCTGAATCATAGCCAATGAACTCATGGCTCAATGCTATCAGGGATGAAATCTCATCAATTTTCGCCTCAATGCCAATGACCCCTTTATGAAGCGGTACCGACACATCACTGTCAAACCCTGCATGCCGAACATCGTATCCCAGATTTGCAATCTCCCGCAGAATCAGGTTATTGTCTTCCATTTCCTGATTGATGCCCTTATCCAGAAAAATAAGGGCATCCTCTTCCCTGAGCAGGGTCAGCAACAATTCTTTTTCAAACCTCAGGCCTATCCGTTTGCGCTGGTTGTCCCCGACTCCGAAATTGACGCAGATGATTTTCCTGCCTGCCCTGTCTTGAACAGCTTGAAGCCATTCTTGAGCCCGGTCCTGGACCCTTGCGGAAAGCCAGACGCGAGGATAGGCAAACCCTTTGACCCCAAGCACCCGGTCCAGCCAGGCATTCACGAGCTCGGGCATTGACAGGGCATGTTCCTGGTCATGATTTGTCCGGCTGTCAAAGTAGAAGTACCGCTTGGCAGAGGAAAGGGGCAGCATACCCAGCTGGGAGAGCCTTGAATCAGGATCGAAGACAGCTGTCCGGTCCCGGGGCGTTGAGGCTGTTTCATCCTCGAGCACAGCCAGCACCCCTTCCCAGCTTGACAGCCGTTTCAGCAGATTTCCGTGCCTGGGATAGGGCAGGCAGCGAAATTGAAGCTTCCGGTGTCCGCCAAAGATCTCCTTCATCTTGTCCGGACCCACGAGAACAATCTCGGCATGCGGAAAGATCTGCTCCAGTCTTTGAATGATGATGCTGGTGATGGCCACATCCGCGCCAACAGTCACCCTGGAGAGCACAAAGATCTTTTCCAGGCCCCGGTTCCGGTCAATGCAGTGGCCGTTTTTCCTGATATCCTCAATCCGGTCCAGAAGGTCCTGCTCTGTCCGAATTCCAAAACCCTCAAGGCGAGCAGCAAAGTCCCCACCATTGGAAAGACCCCGGCAGTAAGAAATCACTCGAGCCATGACCTGGTAGTAGGCCTGAGCCTGCAATTCTTCAAATTCGTCGCACAGGCTCTCGACAATGACGCTGAAGAGCGCCTTGGAGGCTTGTGCATTGGCCTCCGGGTCCTGGAAAGAGGTTGACATCTCGCACAGCAAGTCGATGTAGTCCCAGTGAAGGGAAAAATCCTTCAAGTAGCTGTCGAGAAAAGAGTAGGCGATCTGACGGGAAAGCTTTCTCAATGCAGCTTTTGAGGTGCAATCCTTTTTTTGTAAGCTTTCCCATTGATGGGAAAAGGAGAGATTCATCATGTTGACCTTGAAGATATTATCCGGAGTGTTTCCCTGAGGACCTCTTCTGGAAGAATGGACTTCATGCAGCCATGATCTCGGGGGCAGACTTTGAGATGGCAGGGTGCGCAATCGAGCTCCTTACGCAAGACAGTCTGATTCTCCAGGTTCGCGTGTGTATAGATCGGGTCTGTGGGGCCCATGATCACGACAACCGGCACATCAAGGGCCACAGCGTAATGCCTGGGACCGGTATCATTGCTGATGAGCACCTCGCATCTCTTGATCAAAGGCTTCAAGAGATGCAAATCAGCAGGTCGTTGGCCGGTGTTGACAATCTTGGCTGAACTCAGAGCGCAGATCCGTTCGGAAAGCTCCCTTTCTCCCGGCCCGGCCAGAAGGAGGATGCGCGCCCCAGTCTGCTCCTCCAGAAGATCAGCCAGACGGGCAAAATGCTCCGGGGGCCAGCACTTTGCAGCCCCGAACTGAGCCCCGGGGTTGATTCCGATCACTCTGTCCCGGGGATGGAGCCCCAGAGCCTGCACGTAGTGCTCTGCCTGAACCTGAACTTGGTTGGAGAAATGCAGATGAGGCTTTGTATCCACATCGACATCCAAATCAGCAGCCCGGCAAAGGTCCAGATAGGAGTCCACCATGGGGGCAGGCGCCTGTCCGCTCCTGTCAGGCCCTTTGTGGAGAAACAGAGAGCGTCCGTTGCCTTTATCTCCAACAATCTTTTTCACCCCGCCTAACCAGGCAATGAGGACGGACCGCTGGGAATGAGAAAAAACAAAGCCCAGATCAGGCTTTACCTTTCTCACTGCCTGGACCGCCCGGCAAAATCCACGCAAGGTTCTGTCTTGACAGCAGATGACCTCATCAAACCATGGTCCATCCTTGATGACCCCAAAGGCGTACTCCCGAATCAGCCCTATCACTTCAGCCTGGGGATAATTCAGGCGAATACAGTCAAAGACCGGGGTAGCCATGACCACATCTCCAACCCAGTTGGGACACGACACCAAAACTCTCTGCATCAGTGGCCTCGCACCTGTGTTTCAAGCACAGCATCAAGGGCGTCCAAGACGTCATCAGGCGAGATCCGGGACATGCACTCCCTGTGACGGCCGGGACAGGAACGCTTGTAACAGGGTATGCACTCCATGCCTGCCTGCAGCACAAGATGCTCATTGCCATGCGGGGCGGTTCTCTGGGGTGATGTTGGCCCGAAAAGAGAAATATAGGGAGTCTTGACCGCCGCCGCCACATGCCCGGCTCCGCAATCCGGACCAATGGCGGCATCAACTGATTTCAGGACGGCAGCCATTTGGGGCAGGGAGGTTTGACCAACAAGGTTCAAGACCGTATCGTCACCTATCCGCTCGGTTATCTGGTGCGCCTGTGATATCTTGGCCGGGGAATCAACCAAGACAACTTGAAGACCCCGCTTCCGGGTCATCGAGGAGATGAGATCCAGGTAATGCTCGAAAGGCCATTCCTTGGATCTCCAGGAGGAGCCAAGAACCACGGCGACTGCAGAATCAGACAGCAGCTGCTTGACATGGGGGAGCTCAGTCTTCAGGTCAAGCCCTTCCAGACCAAAATCGAGCTCATCAGCAGGATTGATGCCTAAATGGACAAGGAATTGCGAGTAGTGCTGGATCTTGGGCAGTTTCTCGCCAAAGGCAGGGATCTGTTCGTTGTTGAAGAGCCAATTCATTTCCTTGGCATCTTTCCGATGGAAGCCTATTCGGTGCGTGGCCCTGGAAAGCATTGAAAAAAAACCGCTTTTGAATATCCTTTGCAGATCCAATGCAACGTCAAAAGACTTTTTCGACAGCTGCCTGGAGACATCATAGATCCCTTTCACGCCTCGGGCCCGGTCAAAGACAATGACCTCGTCGAGCTGCGGATGCCTCTGGACAAGTCCAGCCCATTTGGCAGAAACCAGCCATGAGATTGTGCATCCGGGTCGGGCATCCTTGATCTGTTTGACCAGACACATGCCCCGAACCACATCCCCAAGGGCACCAGTCAGAATAATGAGCACATGGGGAGATTCTGAGATTGGGGGGCGAATGCTGGACATATCACTATCTCAATGGGATTGAAGAAGCTATGATCAAAAACCTTGTCTTTGAAGGCTTGACTGCTGGTCTCCAAGGCCGAAGCCTAGACCAGCTTCACGCTGCGGGACGAATTCTGGGCAGCGCCATGTGGCATGCCCTTCCAACCCGGCGAAAGCTGGCTCAAGATGCCATCGCCTTTCATCTTGGCCTTGAGAGCAGCAAGGCCAGAGCTCTGGCCCGAAAAAACTTCCGGCACATTGGATGTTCCTACATGGAAATCTTTGCCAGTCGAAAAGTGGACTACCGGTTCTTGAATGAGCACGTGCACCTTCCAGAACCAGCTCTTTTCAGGCGGATTTGGGAACAACCTCGCCCGATCGTGGCTGCGACCGCCCATTTTGGAGCCTGGGAGCTCCTTGCCGGTATCCTGCGCCTCAATGTTGCCGGTCGCAAAGCCCAAATTGTGATCCAGCACCTGAAAGATCAGACCTTGATGGATCACCAGGCCAGGCTCAGGTCCCGCAAAGGGATTGACATCATTCACAACAAACAGCGCGGCAGCGACTTGCATCGCAATCTGAAGCGAAACGGCCTTTGCGCATTTCTGGTCGATCACAACTGCGGTCGGAGGAAAGCACTGTTCCTGCCGTTTCTGAACAAAAAAGCCGCAGTCAACAAGGGGCCGGCTCAGCTTGCCGTGTTTGCCGAGGCATTGGTGTGGCCTATCTTTTTCCTCCGGGTTCCCAACAAGGGGTATCGGATCATCTCCAGGCCGCCGCTCGATGTGGCTCAACTCAGCGGAACAAAGAACGACAAGGTGACACATGTCACCTCATTTTATACCCGAGCCGTTGAGGACATGATCCTGGCTCATCCTGAGCAGTGGTACTGGATCCACAAGCGCTGGAAAACCCGTCCACCGGAAGAGAACCCAAAAACACCGAGCCCAGCTTCATGACCGAGCCTGCTCTTCGAGCACCAGCGCTGCCAGGAGCGGGATCATGATCTCGTGGTGACCGCTGATGGCATACCCCTTTCCACCCGGCATGACCGGACGCTGGACCACATTCACTGTTGGACGGTAATGCTGGATCATGTCAAAGTTTGCTGTGGTGAAGCCGGCAATCTCTCCCTTGAGGTTTCTGGCCACTGACAAGGCTTTGAGAAAGACTTCCGGCAGGATCACGGCACTTCCGACATTGACCACCACCCCACCATTTCCCAGACCGCTGACGCTGGCTGCCAGGATGCGGAAATCCCGCAAGGAAGCTTCCCCAATGGACGCTCCGTCAGCTGAGGGGTGCTGATGAACGATGTCCGTTCCGAGAGCGACATGCACCGTTGTCGGAATATCACGATCGAGACAGGCAGAAAACAAAGAGGCTTGAGGTGGTTCCAAGCCCTGGCCTTGCAGCTCGTGCCCCAGGGCTTCCCCAAACCCCAGTTTTTCTTTATGGGCCTTTTGGGCTGCAGCATTGACCACACCCGCTGTCTCCCTGGCCATCCCGAATGATCCGTCAGTCAGGGCCTGGGCCACATCTTCCGAGGTATGGCCGAAAAGGGCCAGCTCTGTATCGTGCACAGCGACTGAGCCATTCACGGCAAAATGGGTTATGAACCCTTTCCTGGCAAGGTCAACGAGGATCGGAATGCAGCCGCACTTGACAACATGGCCGCCAAGCAAAAAAATGACCGGTTTGGAGTGCTTGCGGGCTTTGACTATGGCTTGAACCACTGCTTTGAGCTCATTGACTTTGAGTACCTGGGGCAAGGTCCTTATCCACTCCATAAACGGTTGTCCGGGCTCAAACACAGAAGCCATCTCCAGGCCGCTGACCTTGGATTGCCGCGACAGTGCCGAGTAGGTTTGAACCTTTTCCAGGCTGAGTTCACGGTATCGGCTCATGATCCTCTCTGCAGTTTGAAATACGTATCACTCAGGATGTCACACATGCACAGGACCCACGTCATTTACGAGCACAAGAACACAGCCCGCTATATCATCCACGACCCTGAGGTTCTTGAGCTCCAAGAAGCTGCAGAGCTGTTCGCCGGCCATGGTGCAGCAAGGGTCCCGCTTGCTGGCGGTCGGGGAGGGGCTTGGGAGTTGACGTTCAACAATGAGACTCTAGTGCTTCGGCGCTACAAAAGGGGCGGAGCGGCCCAAAGGTTCGCCCAGGAACGCTATGTCTGGACCGGGATATCCTCCACCCGTCCCTGGCAGGAATGGCTTCTGCTCTTCGAGCTTTGGAAAAAAAGCCTTCCTGTGCCTCGGCCCGTCGCCGCTCAGGTCATCCGATTCGGTTTCACCTACCAGGCAGAGATCATGACCAAAAAGATTGAAGAGGCACAATCTCTGGCCTGGAGAGCGATGCATCAACGCCTTGCCTTGGCTGACTGGCAGCGAATAGGCAAGTGCATCAGGAGTCTCCACGATGCAGAGGTCTTTCACGCCGACCTCAACGCCCACAATGTGCTCATGGATGAGCATGACAAGGTCTGGATCATTGATCTTGACCGTGGAAAGCTCAAGCCCATGATTCCAATGTGGAAAATGTGGAACTTAAAGAGATTGAAAAGATCATTGGACAAGGTTCAGGCACAGCATCCCTCCATGTCTTTTTCCCCACAAGCATGGAAGGCTTTGCTCACAAGCTACAAGGCCTCAAAAAACAAGGTGTAAACCGATATCAGAATTTACCCCCGCAAGCAACACTGAAAAAGCCCGGCTCAACTCCGGAGCCGGGCTTGTGTCCAGTGCTCTTTATGAAAGCGATGACATGATTTTTTGAGCTGGCAAGAGTCCTTGCCATCTGCCAGGTCAGAAAATCATCACCTGACCACAAAAAAGGCCTTGGCTTTTGCGCTGCAGACCGGGCAGGTCTCTGGCGGCTCTTTCTCGCAGGTGTAGCCGCAGACTGAGCAGACGTAGTAGTCCACGTCAGCCAGCCCGTCTATGTCGTCCAGGGCCTTCTGGTAGAGGTCGGCGTGGACCTTTTCCACCTCATTGGCATAGGAGAAGCTGCGCTCGGCCTGCTTGTTCCCTTCCTCCTGGGCCTGCTTGATCATGTCCGGGTACATGGACTTGAATTCGTGGGTCTCGCCGGCAACGGCCTCCTTGAGGTTGTCTGCGGTGGAGTTGATTCCGCCCAGAACGCGCAGATGGGCATGGGCATGGACGGTCTCCGCCTCGGCCGCAGCCCTGAAAAGCTTGGCCACCTGGGGATGCCCCTCCTTCTCCGCCTGCTTGGAAAAGGCCAGGTACTTCCGGTTGGCCTGGGATTCACCGGCAAATGCTTCATTCAGGTTGTCCGTTGTCTTTGCCATCATTTCTTCTCCTTATGTTTGGTCTGTTTTCAAGAAACTGCAGCGCTATTGATAACTGTTATCAAACAGTCTGTCAAGCTTGACCACAAAAAATGGCATTTTTGCCTGCATTTGACAATTTGTCTTGCTTGAGCAGATCTGATATGGAAACTCTTTCGCATCTCAACTGTGATCAGCTTCTGTCCTCGAACTGATTCCCGAAGGAGTTTCAATGGCCTCAATCGATCTCAACTGCGACATGGGGGAAAGCTTTGGCAACTACACACTGGGTCTGGATGCCCAGGTCATGGAGCACATCACCTCGGCCAACATAGCCTGCGGTTTTCATGCCGGAGACCCTGTGGTCATGGGGCGAACGATTGAGCTGGCCATGGGCAGCAGGGTCAGCCTGGGGGCCCATCCAGGACTGCCTGACCTGGTGGGCTTCGGCCGTCGAAAGATGGCCTGCACCCCTGACGAGGTCTATCATGACACCCTTTATCAGATCGGCGCTCTGCAGTCCATGGCCAAGGCTCACCAGGGGCGGTTGAACCACGTCAAACCCCATGGGGCCTTGTATCACATGGTCCTGGACGATCGCGACCTGGCCCGGGCTGTTGCCCAGGCTGTGCATGACCTTGACCCGTCCCTGCTCTGCGTGACCCTGGCCGGCCCCAGAGGCGATCTCATGCACCAGGTCTGTGCACAGACCGGCTTGCGCGTCATTCGGGAGGCCTTCCCTGACAGGGCTTACACTGCTGACGGCAGATTGGCCCCGCGGGGAACTCCGGGAGCTGTGGTCACCGAACCGAAACTGGTGGCTGAACGGGCTGTGCACATGGCCTGCGAGCAGGCAGTGACCTCAGTTGATGGCCAAACAGTTTCCCTTCAGGCCCAGACATTGTGCGTTCATGGCGATACACCCACAGCCCTGGAGCTGGTCAAGTCCATCTGCCAAGCCCTTGATGCCGGCAACGTCGCTCTCCAGGCCATGTCCGTTCAGGATTGATCATGACCACCCCATCGCTGTGGGCACAACCAACCAGGCCATGGAGCCAAAGATGACCCTGGATACAGCTCAATCTCCTCACTTCAGACTCTCCGGCGACCAGGGACTCCTGCTGGAGCTTGGCCAGAGCATTGATTTAGAGACCAACGCCAGGGCCAGGACGCTGGCCGACAGGCTGGAGCACAAGCCCCTTCCAGGTCTGATCGAGGTCATTCCAGCCTATTGCTCCGTACTGATCATCTATGATCCGGGACAGACCAATCTTGAAGTCCTGAAACAGGCTGTCCTCGAGCACACTGATCAGGACAACCTTACGGATGACGCCCCTTCAGGCCAGACCGTCGAAATCCCGGTCTGCTACGGAGGCGAGCATGGCCCGGACATCGAGACTGTGGCCAGGACCAATGACTTGAGCGTGGAGGAGGTCATCAGCATCCACACCTCCTGCAGCTACCCTATTTACATGCTCGGCTTTGCACCGGGATTTCCCTACCTGGGCGGACTTGACCAAAGGCTGCACACACCCAGGCTCGAGACCCCGCGCAGCCTGGTCCCGGCCGGCTCGGTCGGAATCGCCAATGCCCAGACCGGGATCTACCCGCTGCAAAGCCCTGGTGGCTGGCAGCTGATCGGCAGGACCCCTTTGAAGCTCTTTGCCCCAGACCAGGACAACCCTGTGCCCTATTACAGGCCGGGAGACAGACTGCAGTTCGTCTCCATTTCCGAACACGACTTTACCAGGCTGCTCAACCATGCATGAACACCTGTTGATCATCACTCCGGGCTCCTTGACCACGGTCCAGGACCAGGGTCGCTTCGGGCATCAGAAACTCGGTGTGCCCCAATCCGGGGCTCTGGACACCTATGCCTCCAGAATCGCGAACAAGCTGGTTGGAAACAGCCCGCAAGCCGCTGTCCTCGAGATGACGGTGATCGGACCGACCATAGCCGTTCTGAAAAAAACCACCCTGGCGGTCACAGGCGCAGAGGCGGTGCTCAAGGTCAACGGCCGGCACGTGGAGTCCTGGAAACGGTTCGATGTCCAGCCCGGGGATTTGCTTCAGATCGGTCAGGTCAGGCAGGGATGCCGAATGTACCTGGCTGTGGCTGGAGGGATAGATGCCCCCATGGTCCTTGGAAGCAGGTCAACATGCACCTCGGCAGGATTTGGGGGGTTCCAGGGGCGGGCTCTGCACAAGGGGGATTTTCTGGCTGCAGGCTCGGACTGGAATGGTTTTCCCAAGACCGCCCTGCCGGAATCCATGATTCCAGCCTATGACCCGGACATCATTCTGCGCTGCCTGCCAGGACCCCAGGAGGACTTCTTTCAGGACCCGGAGGCCCAGTTCTATGCCCAGTCCTTTTCTGTCTCTGCCCAGGCCGACCGTAGAGGTGTCCGGCTGGAAGGACCGCGCATCGAGCACAGCCACGCCTCGCCGGGGGGAGTGATTTCCGAGCCCAGTCTGCCCGGGAACATTCAGGTTCCGGGCGACGGACAGCCCATCGTCATTCTGGTGGAGCAGACTGTGGGCGGCTACGCCAAGATCGGGACCGTCATCTCCTGCGATCTCTGGAAGCTGGCCCAGGCTATTCCAGGCAACAGCCTGAGGTTTCAGCCCGTGGATCTTCAGACCGCCCACGAACTCGCCTCCAGGCAGGAAAAGCTCCTCAACACCTGCCTTGCTTGACATCATCCAGGCCAGCGGCCTGAGCATGGCACATACTTACCACAGGGGGAAAAGAGTTTTGAACCACCCGTTCGCTACGCTCACTTGACGACAAGGCAGACACCAGGGGCGGACGGGTAGGATCCTTTGTCCTGCTCGACGCTGATCAGGGCAAAAGGGCACCTCGCTAACGCGACATGGGGATTACGCTGAGGTGTGCGCCGCAGGCGGGCATCTTTGCCCCGGGGAGGGTCGCCCGGGGCAAAAAGGCTTATCCCGTCCCTCTGGTCCTCTTTGTCAAGCGACCATCGGGAGCGGGCGGTTAAAAAGTTCTTGAAACTCTTTCTTCAGCCTCACTGTCCTATGTGTGGGTAAAGATCAGGCCAGCGGCAGGGCTGATGCCCTCCTGGCTCTCACCCCTCCTGCAGCTCCTCGATAGAATTCTTCAAGGCCTGGGCCTGTTGGGCCAGGTCATTGACTGCAGCCGCAGACTGGCCCATGACCTCTGAGGTTTCACTGGAAATCCGGTTCACGTCATCAACGGCATGGCTGATCTCTTCGCTGGCGGCAGACTGCTGCTCTGAAGCTGTGGCAATGGACCGGACCTGCGCAGCAGTCTCCTCCACCGTATCCACAATTTTCTGCAGGGCTTCTCCGGCCTGATCAGCCATTCCAGTGCTCTCCTCGACCACATGAACTGTGGACTGGGTGTCTTCAATGCTCTGCCGGGTCCCGCTTTGAATGTCCGCAACTGCCTGCCCCACCTCTGTTGTCGCGGACATGGTCTTTTCTGCAAGCTTGCGGACTTCATCGGCCACCACAGCAAAGCCCCGACCGGCTTCTCCAGCCCGGGCCGCCTCAATGGCTGCATTCAAAGCCAGGAGGTTGGTCTGATCGGCAATGTCCTCGATCACGGACATGACTTTTCCGATGTTTTCAGCCTTGTCCCCGAGTTCATTGATGTGGGTCTGCAGTTTGGAGGCCTGGTCCTTGACTGTGGAAATGGAGCCGAGCACGCTCTTGACCATTTCCGATCCATGGCTGGCGGTGTCTTTGGCTGATTCAGCCAACTCAGCCGCACTGGATGCATTCTGAGCCACCTCCAGGACCGTGGCGTTCATCTCCTCCATGGAGGTCGCAGTCTCAGCAGTCCGCTCCTTTTGCTGCTCCGCCCCTTTATGGGCCTGCTCTACCTGAGCCGACAGCTCGTCCGAGGCCGAGGACACCTGTTCGGCAATCTGATTGGCGCGCTCAGCCACCCGCCGGATCGTGTCATTCTGAGATTTGATGAGTTCTTCATTGTGCTTGTTGTCGGTCAGGTCGCTGAGCAGGGAGAAGGCGCCGATGAGATTCCCGTCCAAATCATAGAGCGGAGAGGAGTCGAACTGGGCAAAGGCCCGGTTCCCTTTCTTGGTCTGAATTTCAACCTGGACCTTGGTCTTGGCGGCGCCCTCCTGCATGCAGCGACCGACAATGGTCTGCCGGCTGGGGTCGCCGTAGAAGAAATCAGCCAGTTTGAGCCCCTTGATCTGATCAGGGCTCCTGTGGTCTTCGAGGAAATCGAGCAGGAACTGATTGGCAAAGGTCACCCTTTCCTCGGTGTCCACCACCACGAACCCCAGAGAGATCCCCTTGATCACCCCTTCAGAAAAGCCGAGCTTGTTTTTCATCTCCTGCACCATGTCCCTGACCGCGGCAATGGTCTCCCCTATGGCATCTTTGGCCCGGTAGTCGAAGTCGACCTCGAAGTTCCCTTTGGCCACCTCCTTGACCATGGCCGCCAGCCGGGTCATGGGGGACATGATCTGGCGACTGACAAACCAGGTGAACAGCAGGGCTACAGCCAGGGCCAGGACAGTGCTCACCCCGCCGCTGGTCAGAATCTGGCGGGAGACTCCGGACATGAGCTCATCCCTGGTCACCGTGACCGCAAAACGCATGTCCCAGGGAGCAAAGCTCTGGACTGCAGCCAGGGTCGTTTCTCCGTTGTTTTCGTAGCTGAGAAGGCCATCATCGCTGTCCATGAGCTTCTGACCATACGACAGATCGAGCAGGGTGCCCTGCACAGTCTGTCCATCGGGAGCAATCTGCACCTTGCCCTGATGATCAAAGGCCAGGGTCCTGCCCTTCCCGTTGACGCTGGTCCTCCTGACCAGATCGGTGAACTCAGGATGCAGGAGCTTTCTGCGCACGTGCAGGGCCCCGATGACTTTTGACTCCATGCGGTCCCGAAAAGGTTTGAACATGGACACATAACGTTGTCCGCCATGCTCGGTGAAGCCCTGAAAGATTTCGCCTGAGCTCACCGCCTGCACAATATCATGTCCAGCTGGATAGACATCCCCCACAGGCCTGTCCGCACCGGTGCCTTCACGGCTGGTGGACACGCAGACGAGCTTTCCCTCATGGAGTTGATAGACCTCAGCCGTCGCCCCGCTGATATGAGCCACTTTATCCACAACGTCAAAATTCAGAGACGCGAAGTCGACCCCAAACATGAGCTTGGGCAGGGTCATCTTTTGAATCCGGCCTGTGGCTCTCTCCCTGGTTTGAATGGTGGCCTTCTTGATGGCGTTAACGGCCGGTGTGCCGGCTATGCTCTGCTGGGCCTCAAAGATCCCCAGATCAGTGGCCGCCTTTTCCATGGTCATCTCATGGTACAGACTCACTGTTTTCAACAGGACTTGGGAGACGTCCTCGATCCTCTGCTTGCTCTGGGCCACAACGCTTTGCCGGCCTTGATATGAATAGATCCCGACCATGATCAAAATGACGCAGATGACGACAGCCAGGGTGCCGATGAAGAGCTTCTTGGCCAGAGAGAGCTGATTGAGCATGCATGTCCTCCTCGAATGAAATTCAAGCCCGAATGCTGGCTTTTGCTGTGCTCACAGCAGCGGTTTTGCGATGCAACAGGCCGGTGATGCGCCCTGAAAGTGGACCCATACCGCGCATCGCACACAGGTCAGCTTTGTCCAAAGCAAAAGCTGACACCCTTATCGGAAGGTGTCCGAAAAACTTGAGATGTCAAATCGTGTTTGGAAGAAAGAAGACGATTTGCGGAAAGGCGGTGATCAGGACGACCATCAGGATCAGGATCAGGAAAAAGGGAAAGGTTGCCCTGAAGATGGTGGACATGCTCTCATTGGAAATGTGGTTGATCACGAAAAGGCTGAACCCAACCGGCGGAGTGATCTGTGACAGCTCGACCATAAAGACCAGATAGATGCCAAACCACAAGGGGTCGAAACCGGCAGTGACCACGATGGGCAGCACGATTGGCAAGGTCATGACCACAATGGAAATGCCGTCCAGGATCATGCCCAGCATGACGTACATGATCCCCACGACCAGGATCAGGATATACGGAGAGAGCCCCAGGTTGACGATGTAGCGGCTCAAGGAATTGGCTATGCCTATGAAACCGACCATTTGTGAGAGAAATGAAGCCCCGGCAATGATGAAACAGATCATGGCTGTGGTCCGCACTGCGGCCATGAATGACTCTCTGAGGCTCTGCAGGGTCAGATTGCGGAAGCCCAGGGCCAGAACCAGAGAGCCGACGACTCCGATGGCTGCAGCTTCCGTAGGTGTGGTCAGACCCATGTAGATGCCCCCCAGGACGACAAGGATGAGGGCAAAGACAGGCACAATTTCTTTCAGGGCATGCAGCCTCTGGCTCCAGGTGAAGTGCTCGTCTTTAGGGGGAATGTATTCCGGATGCCTGATGGATTGCAGGCCGATGTACAGGGAATAGAAAGAGGCCAGCATCAGTCCTGGAATGATGCCGCCTATGAACAGCTTGCCTATCGAGGTGTCGGAAAGCACACCATAAATGATCATGATCAGGCTGGGCGGAATCAGAAAGCCAATAGTCCCGGCCCCTGCCAGGGAGCCCAGGGCCAGCTTTTTATGATAGCCTCTCTGGGTGAGCTCATTGAGCGTGATATTGCCAACCGTTGCTGTCGTCGCTGCACTCGACCCGGAGACAGCCGCAAACAAGGAGCAGGCCAGGACATTGATATGGTAGAGCTTGCCCGGAACTCTGGTCAGCCAGGGCACCAGGCCATTGAGCAGCTTGGTCGAGATGGCTGTGCGAAAGAGGATCTCCCCCATCAGGATGAACAGGGGCAAGGCGCTCAGGGCCCAAGAGTTCAGACTGTTCCAGATTGAGTTGGCCAGCAGGGTGCCTGTTTTATCCCAGATGGACAGGATCGGAGGCAGGTTGGCGTCATAGAGCAGCATTCCTATGATTCCGGTGCCGATCAAGGAAAATCCGATCCATTTGCTGGCCAGAAGCAAAGCGAACATGACCACCAGAAGCACCAGGGCCAGAGTCAATGGACTGCTGATCATGACCGCATCCCCCGGAGGATAAAATTCACCAGCTGCAGCAAGAACAAAAACAAGCCCACAGGTATCACAGCTTGAGGCATCCAGAGCGGAGTTTCAACGATGGTGTCAGCAGTGATGCCCAGGCTATAGGTGTCAAAGACCAGCAAGACACTGTGATACAGGGCAAAACAGGTGATCAACGTCGAGGTGCAGGCCACAGCAATGTCCAGCCTGGTTTGCCATTTCCGGGACAGATTGTCCCAGAACAGGGTGATCCGGATGTGGGCCCTGTGCTGCAAGGTGTATCCAAGGCTCAAAACAACCACGCCCACCAGGAGATAACCGCTGAACTCGCTGCTGACCAGTGTTGAAAAACCAAAGGCTATGCGCAGGAATATCTCCGCAATGATCAAGAGGACAATCCCGGCCATGCACAGGGCAGACAAAAAGGCCCCTGCCTTGCAGAGGCCTTCGATCAAAGCGAGAATGCGTGACACAGCTACATCCCGATGGCTTCCAAGGCCTGAATGGTATCCTTCCCGGCCTCGGATTTGAATTCCTGGAAGATTTCCTCTGCAATCCTGTCCAGCTCTGCTGCGAACTCTTGATCAACTTCTGTGATCTGGATGCCGTTGTCCTGTATGGCCTGGAGAGAGTTCTGGTTGCTCTGCCTCGAGGCTTCCCACTGGGCTTTCTCAGTTTCTTCGGCTGCCCTGAGCATGGCCTCCTGTTGCTCCTGGCTCATGGCGTTCCAATAGTCCATGTTGATGGTCAGCATGTTCAAGGGATAGGCAAAATTGATAGCGGTGAAATGATCCAGGACCTCCCAGAACTTGCCATCCTTCCCGGATGTCGCGGAGGTGAGCACCGAGTCGATGAGCCCGGTGTTCAAAGCGGAATAGACCTCTCCCCAGGGCATGGATTGCGGGCTGCCTCCGGCCTTCCTCAGGAATTTGGCTCCGTTCTTGTCATAGGTTCTGGTCTTTAACCCGTCAATGTCTTCCAGGGAGCTGACCTTCTTCTGGGTGAACAATCCACTGGGTGGCCAGGGGGCGGCATACAGGAGCTTCTGGTTCCACTTTTCGCAGGCCTTTTGGTAATACGGCAGGGCTGCCTCAAAGAGCTCGCGGGCCTCTTCATACGAGGTCACGATCCGGGGATAGGTGCTCAAACCGAAGATCTCCTCGCTGCCGGAGACCACTCCCATCAAAATGTCGGACATGGGCACTGATGCGTCCTTGACCGCTTTGAGCAGCTCATCGCCCTTGAAGCCCAGACTTCCTCCGGAATGCACAGTGATCGTTATATCACCGTCTGTGTACTTCTCCACCAGCTTACCAAACTCTTCTGCACCCTGAGTATGGAAGTTGGAGGCCGGATAGATGGCGTTGAGATTCATTTTCAGAGTTTGAGCACTCAGTGGTGAGGCAAAAAACGCACCGATCAGGAGACACAAAAAAAGCTTCTTGCACATAGGCCACTCCTTGATTCTGACGTACATGGAGGTGAAAAAAACAATGCTCTGACCTCTTGTCAATGGAGTATTTCAGTAGTTCAAAATACTTTTCCAGTCAAGCAACCTCATCCCTCCCCTTGCCCGGATGAATTTTACAGCATCTGCATCGGATCGAGGTCCAGGCTGATTCGAAAAGCAGAGCTGCCAGAGCTGTGCTCCAGGGCCGGCCTGCAGATGGTCCTGATATCGGCCCAGTTGCCGGCCTTGATCAAACACTGGTAACGCTGGCGTCCCCTGAGCTTGCGAATGGGAGAAGGGGCCGGTCCAAGCAGCCTGGCTCCGCAGAGCCCGGCCTGGTGCCGCAGGGAGGCGGCAACCCGCTGCATCTGATCCAGACCTTTTGACCACGACTCCGGGAAGCTCATTCGAAGCAACCCCAGCTTGACGAACGGGGGGTAGCCCACCCGCTCCCTCCTGATCATCTCCTGCTCGAAGAATCCCTGGTAATCGTTCTCCTGAACATATCGCCAGCAGTAATGGTCCGGGTTCCTGGTCTGAATGAGGACTCTGCCCGGGTTGTCCCCACGGCCGGAACGCCCCGCCACCTGAACCAGAAGCTGAAAGGTCTTTTCCGTGGCCCGGTAGTCGGGAATATTCAGCCCCACATCCCCGTCAACCACGATGACCCTGGTCACATTGGGAAAATGATGACCTTTGCTGCACATCTGGGTTCCGATCAAAACCCTGGCCGCTCCGGCTGAAAATCGATCCAGAATCGCCTCCATGCTTCCCTGCCGCCTGGTGCTGTCCCGGTCAAGGCGCAGGAGCTCGTTGTCCGCGCCAAGCCGGGACTGGAGGACTTCTTCAACCTGCTCTGTTCCGTGGCTCAGGGGGATGAACTGGTGACTGCCGCATTCAGGGCAGGGCAGGGGAAAGCTGTGCGAAAAACCGCAGTAGTGGCAGATCAGGCGTTCCACTTTCTTGTGGTAAGTCAGACCCACCTCGCAGCGCCGGCATTTGACCACCTGTCCGCACGAAGTGCAGTACACCAGGGGGGCATAGCCGCGCCTGTTCAAGAGGATGATGGCCTGCTCATCCCGCTCCAGGCACTCCTTCAGAGATTCAAAGGCCTCTGCGCTCAAGGGCCCTTCTTCGGTCTTGTCCTGCAGCAGATTGACAAATCGAACCTCAGGCAAAGGGTGGGGACCGATCCTGTTTTCAAGCCGGCTCAGGCCTATGGCTCCCTGGCATGCCGAGGAGTAGCTGCGCATGTCCGGGGTAGCCGAACCGAGCACAAGGAGCCCCTGGTGTTGTCGGCTCAAAAAATAGGCCACTTCCTTGGCCTGATAGCTCAGGCGTTCATCCTGCTTGAAGGAGCTGTCATGCTCCTCGTCCAGAACGATCAGGCCCCAGTCAGGACAGGGCAGAAACACTGCCGAACGGGTGCCCACAACCACCCGGGGACGTTCCGGGCCGGCAGACCGGGCAAAGAGCCTGCCCCGCTCGGCAGCACTCAGATAGCCATGGTACAAGGCCACCTCCCCGTCTTGAAACACTTCTCTAGCCTGAGCAAAGACCTGCAGAGCCAGAGCGACCTCAGGGACCAGGATCAGGACTGATCGGCCCTTGTCCAGGCAGTCTCGGGCCAGATGGAGGTAGACCAGGGTCTTGCCGCTTCCGGTCACGCCGTGCACGAGGTGAATTCGTGATTCAAGGCTCGCGAGCTCAGCCTTCAATGCGTTGAGAACCCTCTCCTGTTCCTGGTTCGGCCGCAACAGCGACCCAGCTCCCTGCCCCTGTCCTGCCTCCCCGGCAGTTGCACCCGGATTTTCAAGACGGATCAAACCCTTGCTGAGCAAGGAGCGCACACCTGCGGAAGCCCAGGATCCAAGCGCCTTGGAGATGACGTGCGGTGAGGCAGATCCTTTGTTCCACACAAAATCAAGAATTTCCATCTGACGGCAGGCGTTGGGGCGCAGGGGCCAGGGCGGGTCGCAGTTCAGAACACACACCCTCTCACTCTGCAGGGATGCCGACGTCTTCAGACGGGCCGCATCGGCGCTCCAGAGCTCGGCCAGACATGACAGGTCCTCATCACTGAGCCGGTAGACTTCATCCAGGGTCAGCCTGTTCTTCAAGGTCCAGGAGGACCCCGTCACCTCCATCTGGAGCTTGCATGTCTTGAGAGGAGATGGAAGGGCTGTGGACAGGACCTGCCCTGGATGAACAAGGTAACGGGTCGCCAGGGCCTGGACAAGCTCGAGATACCCCGGAGACAGCAGAGGTTTTTTCTCCACAGGCCAGAAAAGGGGCTTGGTTTTGGCATTATCAGGCTTGTCCCTGGTTTCAGCCCAGATGACCCCCGGGCGCAGCGTGCGGCCGACTGGAACGCAAACCCGCAGCCCGATTTGCCAGGACCATGAAGGCAGATAGGCAGGGGCGGCATAGGTGAGCCTCAAAAAAGGAGGGGTCAGCAGGACGACGTCCCAGAAAGACATTATAGCCGAGCAGGGGGTATTTGCGTGAAAAAGAGCTCATAGACCCGGGAATCCACCTCAGGGAGTCCGGCTGAGGAAAATTTTTCCGCGAAGGCGTCTGACCTGAAGAGCTTTTCCGGGAGGTCCCTGTTCACCGCCCGCCAGTTCAAAGTCATCTCCACAGTGGTGTCAAACGGGAATTGAACCCGCGCCCGGTGCGGCAAACGGAAGTTGCCCACCCGGTAGTACCCAGACCAGATCCACTGAACTCCCTTCCAGGTCGTGATTTTCCTGGGCACAGAGAGCTCATTGTCGATCCAGATTTGAGCCCGATTGGACTCCCCGTACCGGGCCCCAAAAACCAGGCAGGGCCGATGTCCCAGGAACTGATAGCTCTGAATCGATAGGTCTATGCCCATCTCCTGCAACCACTCCTGCAGCGGCTGACGATACCAGAAGTTCAGTGCTGGTTGGGGAAAATCCTGAACCCTTGGGTAGGAGGCCATCAAGGAGGAACCAAAACCTATACCGGCTCCCACCACGGCTTGATGCCCGCCCCTGTCCTGAACCCATTCCTGGCGCCAGGATTTGCCTTTCTGCCATAAAAACAAGGTCAATGAAGGGTCCGCAGGGAAGGTGATCTCCACCTGGAAGGTCTGCAGGCCTTTGAGCTGCTCCTCAACCTGGGAAAAAAATTTTCCGGACTCAGGAAAAAAGGCCAATCCGGACCAAGAAGTGGTCAGGACAATGCTGATCAGGACAAGTGCGACTCTGATTACGGACACGGCATGAGCTCCCTCAGTCTTTGGACCAGATCGTCTCGGAGATCTTCATCTTGCAGGCCGAAATAGATGTTTGCAGTCAGGTAGTCCACCCAGTCTCCGATGTCAAAGCGCATCCCGCGAAGCTTGACCGCCAGGAGCCTGTTTTTCTGAGCCATGAGCTGCAGGGCATGGGTGAGCTGAATTTCTTCGTTGCCGCTTTTCTGCATCAATGTCTCCAGGTGCTCGAAAATTTCCGGAGTGAGAACATATCGCCCCACAATAGCCAGCCTGGAGACCGCATTGTGGACCTCGGGCTTTTCCTGGAGATTCCTGACCCGATACATGTAGGGGCCAAACTCGTCTCCCTGAATCACCCCGTAACTGCTGACTTTTTCCTTGGAAACCGGCATGACCCCGACTACAGCCATGTTTTCCGAACGGGCGACCTCCATGAGCTGCTGGATGCCGGGTTCGACGTTGAACATCAAATCATCGCCGACCATGACCGCAAAAGGTTCGTTCTTGACCGCCTCCCGGGCGCAGAGCACGGCATGCCCCAGGCCGAGTTGCTTTTTCTGCCGGACTGAAATGATGTTCACCATCTCAGCGACATCGCGGACCTGTTTCAGGAGGTCGGTCTTTCCAGTCCTCTCCAGGACTGTCTCCAGAGCCAGATTGTAGTCAAAATGATCTTCAATGATGGTCTTGTTCTGGTTGTTGACAAAGACCACATCGTTGAGCCCCGACTGCATGGCTTCTTCAACAATGTATTGGATCGACGGCTTCTTGAAGACAGGCAGAATCTCCTTGGGAAGATTCTTTGTTGCAGGCAGGGACCTGGTTCCCCATCCAGCCACAGGAATGACGACCTTTCTGATGTCCATGCAGACCCCCCTTGTCGGCGCAGCCTCTGGCAAGGCTGATGCAACGGAAGTTAAAAAGGATGCAATACATTGTATTTTTCCAAACGCGTGAACATCTCCAGGGCCGGTGTGATCAGCCCAGATTATCCTGGACGGTTTGAGCCAGGTCCTGCGTCAGTTGATCCACAAGCCCCGCGTCCTGGCCCTCGACCATGATCCTGGCCTTGAGCTCTGTCCCGGAATAGCGCAGCAGGACCCGGCCGCGGCCTCCCAGAAACTCTTCGGCTTCACGGGTGCAGCGCTGTATCTCAGGGACGCTGTCAAAAGGCACCCTTCTTTCCACAGGAACATTGACCAGTTTCTGGGGGAAAAGCTCCAGAAGCGTGGCCAGTTCAGAGGCTGTTTTCTGATTCTCCTGCATGATCTTGAGCATCTGAAGAGCGGCCAGGACGCCATCTCCGGTCGTGCTGTACTGGAGAAAAATCAAATGGCCGGACTGTTCGCCTCCCAGAATGCACTTGTGCTTGCGCATGGCCTCGACCACATTCCGGTCCCCCACTGGGGTGCGGATCAGCTGGCCCTGTTTCTCCTGCATGAAGACCTCCAGAGCCATGTTGGACATGACCGTGGCCACGAGCTTTCGGTCCGGGAGCAGGTCCTTGGTCAGAAAATCATTGGCACAGATGGCCATCACCTGATCTCCGTCAAGAATCTTGCCTTTCTCGTCCACCAGGATGACCCGGTCCCCGTCTCCATCAAGAGCAATGCCCAGGTCGGCCCCATTTTCCAAAACCTTGGATCTGACCAGCTCAGGGTGCAGGGAGCCGCATTCATGGTTGATGTTCAACCCGTCAGGCTCGACCCCGAGCTTGATCACTGCAGCGCCCAGCTCTTGAAAAATGAGCGGGGCCACCCGGTACGCCGCCCCATGCGCACAGTCCAGAACAATCTTCATCCCCTCCAGGGTCATGTGGGAAGGAAAGCTGTTCTTCAAGGACACGATGTACCGCCCCGGGCTGTCCTGGATCTTGGAGGCCCGTCCGATCTGGTTGGGCTTTGGCGTCTGCCACACTGTGTCCTGGGAAAGGACAAGATCTGCTATCTCCTGCTCTGTTCTGTCACTGAGCTTGAACCCGTTGTGATCAAAGAACTTGATGCCGTTATCCATGAAAGGATTGTGGGAAGCGGAAATGACCACTCCCAGATCGGCCCGCATGTTCTTGGTCAAAAAAGAGATGGCCGGGGTGGGCATGGGACCCACCAGGTAGACGTCCATACCTGAGGCACACAACCCGGAGGTCAGGGCGGTTTCAAAAACATAGCCGGAAAGACGGGTGTCCTTGCCGATCACCACCCGGTGACGCTTGTTCCCGTTGCGAAAGTATTGCCCGGCAGCCAGACCCAGCCTGATCACGATTTCAGGCTGCATCGGGTACTCATTGACCTGTCCCCGCAGGCCGTCAGTTCCGAAAAGTTCCTGTGGCATTCTTGGATCCCCCGCATGACTGTGAAAAGTACGGCAAAGGCCTGCACAGTGTGCAGACTGACTCTTTACGACCTTGA
Organism: uncultured Desulfohalobiaceae bacterium; assembly: GCA_964403955.1. Taxonomy (GTDB): domain Bacteria; phylum Desulfobacterota; class Desulfovibrionia; order Desulfovibrionales; family Desulfothermaceae; genus CAYOID01. The sequence goes on from CAYOID010000004.1 coordinate 89,865, forward strand.
CGGACTGTCACTGTGCAATTTTTATGCCCATCACCCCGATGAGCAGGACGTTGATACCCGGTCCAGGCCGTGGACTGAACACTGAAATAGCGCTTTTTCAGTCGGTCTCATGGACCGGTTCGCGCTGAGGATCGAGGGCCTGAAGAATCTTGAGGGTCTGCGCAGTGAGCTTGACCTCATGCACCCTGTGGAAGCGAACTCCCTTTTGGGCCAGCAACGCCGTGGCCACCTGGGTCGCGGTCTGCCTCTGCCCTGCAGCAAGGCCCAGCAATTTTTCCCACATGGACTTGTTGGACAGACCAATGTAGACCGGCCGGCCCAATGATGAAAAACGGTCAATGTGCTGCAGGATGGTCAGGTTGTGCTCCAGCCGTTTGCCAAAGCCTATACCCGGATCCAGAACAATACGGTCTTCGGGGATCCCGGCCTTGGTGAGCATGGTCAGTTTGGATTCAAAAAAGGCTGAGACTTCTGACAGGACATCGGTATAGGTCGGATTCTGCTGCATGTTTTCCGGCCGACCCTGACTGTGCATGAGCACATAGCCCGGTCGATACTCAGCCAGCACATGCTTCAGTTCCGGGTCAAAATCACAGGCCGAGACATCGTTGATGATCACCGCTCCTTTGTCCAAGGCCCAGGAGGCCACTGCGGCCTTGGTGGTGTCCACAGAAACAGGCGTGTCGGGCCGATTCTTCAGGATGGAGTCCAACACCGGCTCGATGCGTTGCATCTCTGCCTGAGCACTGACCGGCTGCGAAAAGGGTCTGGTGGACTCCCCTCCGATATCGAGGATGTCGGCACCGTCCTGGAGCAGACGCTGCGCATGGGCAATGGAGTCATGCTCAGAAAAGGCCACTCCCCCGTCATAAAAGGAGTCCGGGGTGACGTTGACGATCCCGATCACAAAAAAGGGGGCGGGCCCCAACACCCGACCCCCGGCAACAGGCCACTCTTGAGTCGTGTTCATGTCTCTCGCTCTCCAGCAGAGTGTCTCACTCGCTTCATTCACGGCATTGCCGGAATGACATTCTAGACGCCAGTGCAAAAAGTCCATGCAGCAGTTTCCCGGCGTCAATTGCTGTATGCAACTCCTTGATTATTCTCGTATGAAACTCAGCTGCTGGGGAAGGCCAAACCGCTTCTCTTGGGCTTCAAATGGTGCGGGGCCTTGAAGTGACACGCAGCTTGGCCGGCATGAACAGATGAACCGGCTCAGGAGATGATGACCCCACTGGGTGCACCTCTGTTCACGCACCGGGTCTTGAAGCCTTCGTTCAGTTGATTGTGCTGCCCGCTCAGCGCTGGTCATCGTCTTCTTCAAGCCGAAAGTCCGACTCTTCATCAGGATCTTCCTCGGCGTGAGTTGAATCGTGTTCGGCTTCTGCCTCTGATTCGGGCTTTTCGGCCTGTTCGGCCTCGGCATCATCCTGGTTGTCATCCCTGTCCTCTGACGGGGAATCTTTTTTCAAGTCCTCAGGCTTTTTGATCTCCGGGAGCTCTTCACCATTCATGATCCGGGTCAGATCATCCCCGGAGATGGTTTCCCGCTCCAGCAGGGCCTTGACCAGATTTTCCATGATGTCTTCATGACCTTCCAGCAGCTCCTTGGCAATGGCATAGGCTTTTTTGATGATCTCTCTGACCTCTGAGTCGATGATCCTGGCCGTTTCTTCGCTGTACTGCTTGTGTTGGACCAATTCCCGGCCCAAAAAAACTTCCTGACCATTGTCGCTCAGGGCCACCGATCCAAAGGCCTCACTCATCCCCCATTCGCAGACCATTTTGCGAGCCATTTTGGTGGCCCGCTCCAGATCATTGCTCGCCCCTGTGGTCAGCTGGTTGAGAAAGAGCTGTTCTGCCACCCGGCCTCCAAGCAGAACAGCCAGGGTGCTCTCCAGGTAGTCCTTGGAATAATTGTGCCGGTCATCCACCGGAAGCTGCATGGTCACTCCCAGGGCCTGGCCTCTGGGAATGATGGAGACCTTGTGCACCGGGTCTGCCTTGGGCAGCAGCCTGGCCACCAGGGCATGGCCGCCTTCGTGATAGGCCGTGGTCTTTTTTTCCTCCTCGCTGAGGATCACGCTGCGGCGCTCCTTGCCCATCATGACCTTGTCCTTGGCTCCTTCGAGATCCTCCATCTCAACATGGTCCTTGTCCAGCTTGGCTGCAATCAAAGCGGCCTCATTGACCATATTTTCCAGGTCTGCCCCGGAAAAGCCCGGGGTTCCGCGGGCCAGAACGTTCAGATCGACCTGGTCGGACAGGGCAACCTTGCGGGAATAGACCTTGAGGATCTGCTTGCGGCCGTTCAGGTCTGGATTGGGGACCACCACCTGACGGTCAAAGCGGCCAGGACGGAGCAGAGCCGGATCCAAAACATCTGGTCGGTTGGTGGCGGCGATGAGGATCACGCCTTCATTGGACTCAAACCCGTCCATTTCCACCAGGAGCTGATTCAGGGTCTGTTCCCGCTCATCATGCCCTCCTCCCAGACCAGCTCCGCGCTGCCGACCCACTGCATCCAGCTCGTCAATGAAGATCAGGCAGGGGGCATTCTTTTTGCCCTGCACAAAGAGATCCCTGACCCTGGAAGCACCGACGCCGACAAACATTTCCACAAAGTCCGAACCCGAGATCGAAAAGAAAGGCACCCCTGCTTCGCCGGCCACAGCCCGGGATAGAAGGGTTTTTCCCGTTCCCGGTGGGCCGACCAGAAGAACGCCTTTGGGTATTCGGCCGCCCAGCCGGGTAAACTTCTTGGGATTGCTCAAAAAATCGACAACTTCAGTCAGCTCTTCTTTGGCTTCATCCACTCCGGCCACATCTTCGAACGTGACCTTGGTCGTCTCCTCAGAGACCATCTTGGCTTTAGAGCGCCCAAAGGAGAACGCCTTCCCCCCGCCAGCACCACCCTGCATCTGCCGCATGAAAAAGATCCAGACTCCGATCAGCAGGAGCATGGGAAACCAGGACACCAGGAGGGTCACATACCAGGGCGATTCCTCTTTGGGTTTGGCTTCGACCTGAATGTCCTTATCAATCAAGTTCTTGACCAGGTTGGGGTCGTCCGGGGCATAGGTGTAGAAAGGCTGGTTGTTCATCAGGCGACCGGTGATCTTGTCGCCCTCGATCTGAACCGCCATGATTTCACCCTCTTCGACCTTGGTCAAAAATGTGCTGTAATTGATCTTATTCTGCATGGTCTGCGGCTTGTTGAACATGTTGAACAAGGCCACCATGACCAGGGAGATGGTTGCCCAGATGATCAAGTTTTTTACAAAGTTATTCAAAGATCAGTCCTCCGTGACTTGCGGGAAGGCAGCTGACCGGACATCCAGATCAGCAGCCAGTATGTTTTGATTAATACCTCGAAATCAAATATTTTTTTAAAACGAAAATCTTGATAAAATATAGCACACAACCCCTGCCCTGTCCATGTTTGACCCCGCTCGGAAATCCGTGGGCCTTTGCAGCAGTTCTCCTGAAATGCACTTCAGCTTTGCATTGGCAAAGCTGAATTTTGACTTGATCGCGCAAGGCAGGTAGGTTACAACTCCGATCTGAGCGGAAGCGTTTCGTCACCGGTGTGGCGCCTGGACTTCAAATCCAGTGGATGGGTTGATCCCCATCGGTAGGTTCGACTCCTATACGCTTCCGCCAAGTTCCGACTTCATGCCTTTCAGCCAGGTCCTGGCCCTGTCGATCTGCACTCTGACCGACTCAAAGCCTGTCCCCCCAACCGTCTTGCGCCTGTTTACAGCCTGGACATTGTCCAGACAGGTGTAGACATCGTCCTCAATCAACGGGGAATAGTGCTGAAATTCCTTCAAGTCGAGGTTCTCAAGCCCGACACTTTTGGTCTCGGCATAGGCCACGAGCTGACCGGTCAGGTGATGGGCCTGACGAAAGGGCAAGCCTTTGCTCACCAGGTAATCGGCCAGTTCAGTGGCATTGAGAAATCCGTCTCTGGTCGCCTGAGCCATTCTCTCTGGTCTGAACTCCAGAGATTCGATCATCCCGGCCATGACCTCCAGGGACATGGAAACGGTCTTGTCTGCATCGATGAATCCGGGTTTGTCTTCCTGCATATCGCGGTTATAGGACAGGGGCAATCCCTTGAGCACTGTAAACAGGGCCATGAGATGCCCGTAGACCCGGCCCGTTTTGCCCCGCATGAGCTCAGCCACATCAGGGTTCTTTTTCTGGGGCATGATCGAGGAGCCAGTGGCATAGCCATCGGGAAGACGGACAAAACCAAAGCCCGGGTTGGCCCAGAGAATGATCTCCTCACACAGCCTGCTCAAGTGGGTCATGATCAAACCGGCCGCGAAAAGCCCCTCGGCAATGAAATCCCGATCGGAAACCGCATCCATGCTGTTTTGAAAACGCTCTGAAAAGCCGACCTGCAAGGCCACGTAGTCGGGGTCGAGCTCATACGTGGTCCCCGCCAGGGCTGCGGCCCCCAGGGGGGAGACCCTGATCCTCTTCAGGCTGTCCTGGATCCTTTCGGCGTCCCGCTTGAACATCTGGACATAGGCCAGGAGGTGGTGGCCCAGAGAAACCGGCTGGGCCGGCTGGAGATGAGTGTATCCCGGCAGAATCGTTGCGGCATGGTTTTCAGCCTGATCCGTCAGCACGGCCATCAGGGCACAGAGTTTTTCCTGCCAGATTGCGACCCGCTTGGAGACAAACAGCCTGAAATCCAGAGCTACCTGGTCGTTGCGGCTCCGGCCAGTGTGCAGCTTTTCAGCCACCTGGCCCACAATCTCCCCCAGCCGCTTCTCGATATTCATGTGCACGTCTTCCAGGTCCCTGCGCCAGGAAAACTGACCGGCTTCGATCTCTTTTCGGACCTGATCAAGGCCGTCATGCAGCACGCGGGCCTCTTCAGCGGACAGGATCCCCTGTTTGGACAGCATTGCCACATGGGCCTGGGAACCAAGGATGTCTTCCTGAAAAAAATGCTGATCGATATCCAGTGATTCAGTATAGTCCTGAACGAGCTCCTCCGGTGCATCCCGGAAACGTCCGCCCCAAATCGGTTTTTCAGTCATCCCGGCTCCTGTTGCTGGTCATACCCATAAGCTCAAGAGAAATGCCTCAACCCTGGTGTTCAGGACCGGTCTCCTTCCTGCCCGTCCAGGGAACGCTGGTGCTCCAGGTTCTTCCGGGCCAGGAGGCGCAATCCCTGCAGGCGGATGAACCCAGCCGCGTCGGCCTGATTGTAGATCTCATCCGCTTCAAAGGTCGCCAGTTCCGGCTGATAGAGTGAGTAGGGGGACCGCCGTCCCAGGGGCATGACATTTCCTTTGTACAGCTTCAGCCTCACAGTGCCGCATACCCTGGCCTGCAGATCGTCGATCATCAACTGCAGGCTCTCTCTCTCAGGCGCGTACCAGAAACCGTTGTAGACCATTTCTGAATATTTGGGGATCAAGCTGTCCCGGAGATGCATGGTTTCCCGGTCCAGACACAGTCCTTCCAGATCACGGTGGGCAATATGCAGAATCGTGCCTCCCGGAGTTTCATAGACCCCCCTGGACTTCATGCCCACGAATCGATTCTCGACCATGTCCAGGCGGCCGATTCCGTGCCTGCCGCCCAGGGCATTCAACGTCTTGAGAATGGCGGCCGGAGACCCTGGCTGCCCATTGACGGCCACCGGATTGCCGGCGTCGAAGTCAATGCTGATCACTTCCGGACTGTCCGGGGCCTCTTCAGGAGGCACACAGAGATGCCAGCTCCCTTTGCCGGGTTCGCACCATGGGTCTTCGAGCTCACCGCCTTCAAAACTCAGATGCAGAAGGTTCCTGTCGCAACTGTAGGGTTTGTCCTTGGTCACCGGGACTGGAATTCCATTGTCCTTGGCAAAACGGATCAGATCGGATCTGGAGGTCAAATCCCACTCCCTCCAGGGGGCGATGGTCTTCAAATCAGGGGCCAGGGCCATGGTCGCCAGCTCGAACCTGACCTGATCATTGCCTTTTCCCGTTGCCCCATGGGCCACGGCCTGAGCCCCTTCCAGCCTGGCCACTTCCACGAGCTGCTTGCTGATCAGAGGCCTGGCCAGGGAGGTCCCCAGGAGGTACCGGCCCTCGTAAATCGCCCCGGCCCTGAAAGCCGGAAAGATGAAATCCCTGGCAAACTCCTCCTGAACGTCCTGGATATAGGCTTTGACAGCCCCTGTATTCCTGGCCTTGTCGTCAATCCCCTCAAGCTCCTCTTCCTGCCCGAGATCCGCTGTCAGGGTGATGACCTCACACTGATAGGCCTGCTTGATCCACTTCAGGATGACCGAGGTGTCCAAACCTCCTGAATAGGCGAGCACAACGCGCTCAATACCTGACATCACTCACCTCATGTCCGTTTACAGGTTCTTGCTCATGATGGTTCATTTGAACTGTAAATCCACTCCAAAAGGGCTTTTTGCATGGGCAGGCGGTTGGCGGCCTGTTCCCAGACCAGGCTCTGCCGTCCTTCAATGACCTCGTCGGTGATTTCCTGGCCCCTGTGCGCAGGCAGGCAGTGCAGGACCCCGGCCTCAGGCTTGGCCTTGCGCACCAAATCTGCATTGACCTGGAAACCTTGAAAGGCCTGCTGACGATGCTGCTCCTCATCCTCCTGGCCCATGGAAAACCAGGCATCGGTGTTGATGTAGTCGGCGCCTTGCACGGCCTGGGCAGGGTCATGGCCCAGGTACAGCCTGGCCCCGCAATCCAGGGCTCTGGCAATGATCTCCGGGTCCGGGGCATAGTCTTTTGGAGTGGCCACTCGAAGCTCGAAAGGGAAAAAGCAGGCGGCGTTGATCCAGGAGTGGACCATGTTGTTGCCGTCCCCCACCCAGGCAATGGTCAGACTGGAAAGATCCGGGGTGTGTGCAGATATTGTCAGCAGATCGCTCAAGACCTGGCAGGGGTGAAAACGATCGGACAGGGCATTGATGATTGGAATCGTGCCCTGCTGGGCCAGCTCGTCAAGGGTTGACTGGGCAAACGTGCGGACAATCAGGCCATGCACGTATCCAGAGGCCACCCTGGCTGTGTCCTTCAAGGGCTCGCTCCTCCCCAGCTGAGATTCGGACGGGGTCATGAAGATCGTGGCCCCCCCCAATTCCTGGACTGCAACTTCAAAAGACATCCTGGTCCGGGTCGAGGCCTTTTCAAAGAGCAGCACCAGGCATTTGCCGCCGAGAATGCCGGACAGCTCGCGGGTGCGCTTATACTCAAGGCCACGATGAATCAGGCCTTTGAGGTCCTGGGAGGGGACATCTGAAATCTGAAGCAGGTGTTTGACCATGTTGCTCTGACTCTGGTGCGCCATTTGGGGTACTGGTTACAGAAAAAATGAAGTTGATATCTCGTTTGATTCGGTCTTGTAAAGGGGAAAAGGACGCGCCTGCAAGGAGCCCGTATTGCAGGCGCAGAGGACAGATCACAGAGGTCAGAAAAATCAAAGAGTTGGACCCTAAGAAAAAGCGTCATGATTCAGCGCAGCCTCTGGCTGCCCTGAATCATCAGTTTTGAAATGAAGAACCACATTTCCTCACTCTTGAGCAGAAAGTGTCGGTTTCATACAGCCAGTTTGATCCGATGGCAGGAAATTTCGAAGTTGATCCTCTTACAGCTCCCCTCACTCAGTTCCTTCAAGCCACCGCTGGTGTGGTAACAAGCCCCAAATCCAGGCTTCTAGGTCATGTGTGACAGTTCACGAAAACTGAGTGAGGGGTGAGGGGTCCTTCCTCATGATGGTTCGTGCCAGCGCTCCAGCTCCTGGGTGACCAGCGAGGTGACCTCCTGTGTCAGCTCGTCCATGGCAGCGCCGTGATCGTATCCTGCCAGATGGAGGATGGCGTGGGCCAACAGGCGAACGGCATACTCCCGGGGTTCCTGACTGTAGAGAAACGACTCCCGGCGGACAGTGTCCGCAGACAGACAGATCGATCCCAAGAACGCATCCTGCTTGAAAGACCCTTCGTTGGGGAAGCTGAGCACATTCGTCGGTCCGGGGACATGCATGAAGTGGCGATTCAGAACGGCAATCCGGGCGTCATCAGTCACGGAGAGCTCCACGCTCCGGCCGCTGTAACCCAATATTTCCAGCATGCGCTGCAGGACAAAGACATACTCTCGACAGGTCATGGGGTAGGGAGGCTTGACCTCTGTGCGCACTGTCAGCCCTTCACTCACGGCTGTCTGTCCTCATGGTGCTCATAGGCCTGGACAATTTTGCCCACCAGTTCATGCCTGATGACATCACTTTTGTGGAAATGGACAAAAGAGGCATCCTCCAGGCCGGCCAGAACATCCCTGGCCTGGACCAGGCCCGAGACAGACCTGCCCGGAAGATCGATCTGGGTGATGTCCCCGGTAACCACAGCTTTGGAGCCAAAGCCCATTCGGGTCAAAAACATTTTCATCTGTTCCGGAGTGGTGTTCTGGGCCTCATCCAGAATGATGAAGGCCTTGTTCAGGGTCCGGCCGCGCATGAAGGCCAATGGAGCCACTTCGATCACTCCAGTATCCAGCATTTCCTGGACCTTGCGGAAATCGAGCATCTCATGCAGGGCGTCATACAGGGGCCTCAGGTAAGGATTGACCTTTTCCATGATGTCCCCGGGCAGAAACCCCAGCTTTTCTCCAGCTTCCAGGGCGGGTCTGGTCAGGATGAGACGCTGAATCTTTCCCTGCAGGAGTGAAGACACTGCCATGGCAACGGCCAGATAGGTCTTGCCCGTCCCGGCCGGCCCGATTCCGAACACCAGTTCGTGGGTGCGCATGGCTTGAATGTACTCCCGTTGACTCAGGGACTTGGGAGTGATGGACTTCTTGGCGGAAACTGCAAAGACAGTGTCGGAAAAGAGGGACTTCAGATCGCCGCCTGGCTCACGGGTCAAAAAGCGGACAGCGTCGTCCATGTCCTGTGCATAGAGGGAATGACCTGACTGCAAGAGATCGTACATCTGCATCAAGCAGTTGCAGGCCAGGTTCATTTCCTGCTCGTCATCGGCGGTGATGTGCACCTGAGTGCCTCTGGCATGAGCCTGGATTCCAAGCTTGGTCCGCAGTATCTCAAGGTTGTTTTCCTGAGGGCCGAACAGCTCCTGGGCCAGGTGATTGTCCTGAAACTCGAGCTCCTTTTCATAGGCAAGGGGCGATATCATATAAAAAGACGAAACCTCCTGTCTGAATTCTATTCATTCGAATTTGAAAGTGAGGGCTTCTTGCTCATGCTGAAGATTCATGCGGCTGCCCCTGCATTGGAAAATATGCATGAAGCACGCTCTGGTCAACATGACACCCACCTGTCAGCGCAGTCTCTGGCTGCGCTGACAGGTCGAGGGTCGAGGGTGGACGGTTGAGGGAAGAAAAAAATCCCCGACGTGTCGTGCAGGGCCTCGACTCGGCCAGTTTGATCAGGGCAGAAACTTTCAAGCTGGCTCCTCTTACTGCTCCCCTGTACTCAGGGGAGCTGCCGAAGGCTGAGGGGTTCTTTCTTTCGAAGTTTCATGCGAGGCTCACCCCCCGATGGAAGACATGACCCGATGGCACAGGGACGACTGGTCGCCTTGCCGTTCCAGCAGAGTGTAGCCAAGGGGCTTTTTCCTGCCGGCAGCCATGAAAACCTTTTTCAGGGTCTCCTCTCCCAGTCTGGAATGCCTCAGAATGGGTCTCAGCCGGTACTCCTTGTCTGAAAACAGACAGGTTCTGAGCCGCCCGTCCGGGGTGACCCGCAGCCTGTTGCACTGGCTGCAGAAATGGTTGGACAGGGGAGAAATGATCCCGATCCTGCCCTGTCCCTCGGGAAGTTCATACATCCTGGCCGGACCGCAGTTCTTTTGTCTGGTGAGCACCGGCCTGATCGGGGTCAGTTCTTGAACCTGCTCCAGGATGTCAACGGCTGACCAGTACTTGCCCTGATCCCAGCCTGTATCGTCGCCTATGGGCATGAACTCGATGAACCTGACATCAAGGGGGGTGTCCAGGGCAAAACGGACAAAATCATGCAGCTCAGTATCATTGACCCCTCGAACAGCCACGACGTTGATTTTGACCTGAATCGAGCTCTGCAGACAATCCTCGATAGCCTGTTTGACCTGGGGGAACAGATCCCGTCTGGTGATTTCCTCGTATTTTTTTCGATCCAGAGTGTCCAGGGAGATGTTCAGCCTTCGCAGTCCAATCTCATGCAGATGGGGCACAATGCCGGACAAAAGGGTCCCGTTGGTGGTCACTCGAAGATCCAGATCCGGAAAAACGGTCAGCACTCTTTGGACAAAGGGGACAAAATCTTTGCGCACGAACGGTTCCCCTCCGGTCAGTCTGACCTTGTTCACCCCCAAAGCCACCCCGGCCTGAATCAGTTCCAGGCATTCCTCATAGGTCAGGATGTGCTCATGGGGGATGACGGAAAAATCGGTGCAGGTATTGCAGTAAAAACAGCGCAGGTTGCACCTGTCGGTGACACTCAGGCGGAGGTAGTTGACTGTTCGGCCATACTTATCTGAAACTGTAGCCAAAGAGCGCTCATTCCTGTTTTCCATTGAGACACTTCCTTGAAAATGAGTGTTAAGCAGGGTATAGATTTCAGCCCAGGAAGAAGCTATGCGATACAAGAGCTTCAAACAGCTTCCCAAAATGAAAATTAGAAACAAAAACCAGGCTCAAAGTCAATCAGAACCCTCAACAGCTGACAATGAGCAGCCAGATACCGAGCTCGAACTCTTTGCACGGCATATGCAGGGAGTTGAACCCCTGCAAGAGACCAGACGGGGACGCAAAGTCCCCCTGAACAACCCTGATCCGGTCCGCAGCAGCCGCAACAGGCAGGGCAGAACCGGTCGACGCTACCTGCAGGACCTGATCGACGGACGAGTCGAGTTTGAAATCGAATGGACCAAGGAATACCTCCAGGGCAATGTCCGGGGATTGGATCCCAGGATATTCCGCAAGCTCAAATCCGGCCAGTACAGCCCCGAAGCTCATCTGGACCTGCATGGCTTCACCACGGATCAAGCCCTTATTCACCTGATTCTGTTCATCAAGGATCACTACCTGAGCGGAAAACGTTGTCTGCTCATCATCCCTGGCCGGGGTAAAAATTCGCCCCAGGGCAAAGGTGTTCTGCGCGAAGAAGTCAAAGCCTGGCTGACCAGGGATCCCTTAAAGCGGGTGGTCCTGGCCTTCAGCACGGCCCAGCCCCAGCACGGAGGAGCGGGCGCTCTGTATGTCCTTTTACGAAAGTTCAAGAAATCCCGGGGCAAAGTGTTCTGGGAACGCTACGAATTCAGCACAGAAGAGTACTGAAGTTTCATACGGGTTTTGCCAGAGGCAAAGCCGACCTACCAGGAGCACCACTGCATGGGTTTCTTTTCCAAAATAAAAAAGATGTGGACAACCGGAGACAAATCGGCTGAAGACGCCAGCACGGCCCAGGATCAGCCGGCAACTCTCAAAAAAACTGCTCCCAGCCCTGAAAAACAGGATCAGGCCACCCCTGCCCGTCACGTCCACGCTCAGGAAGTCTGGGAAAAAGAGCTCAGTGCTGCCCTGCAGCAGGCAGAACCAAGGTTGAGCGTCTGGCTGGATATCATCCTCCGGGGTGTGGACACAGCTGACCAGACCCTGTGGACCAGGCTCGGCTTTCTCCTGCGCAGTCTCGAAGTCCCGCCTCAGGAGGCTGACGACTTTCTCCGCCGCTTCAAGACATGGCTCAGGGATATGGACTACGAACAGGTGGTCGAATTCCGTTCCGAGCTCCAATACAGACTGGCCCTGGCCCTGGACCTGGAGGATGAAGAAGACGAGCAGAGCAGGCTCTTCCTCAAACTTTCCCAGGGCCTTTCCAAGACCAAGGAGCAGCTCTCCAGGCGCATCGACCATCTCCTGAGTCTCAGCAGCGAGTTCGATGACGCCTTCTGGGAAGAACTGGAAGAGATCATGATCATGGCCGATATCGGCTATCAGACCTCCAGCAAACTGATCAAGAGGCTCAAGGCCCAGGTCAGGGAGCAGGGCCTCAAAGAGCCGGAGGGATTCAAGGACCTCTTCCAGGCCGAGCTGTCGGCCCTTTTCCCGACTCCCCCGAAGCGGATCAAACCAGCCCCGCCAGAGGTCTGGCTGATCGTCGGGGTCAACGGCGTGGGCAAGACCACAACTATTGCCAAACTGGCCCACAGAGCCCAAATGCAGGGCCGATCTGTCATGATCGCTGCCGGGGACACCTTCAGGGCAGCAGCCATTGAGCAGCTCCAGATCTGGTCTCAACGGGTCGGTGCCGGGTTCTATGCCAAGCAGGCCAAGTCAGACCCGGCTGCTGTGGCCTATGAAGCCCTGGATCAGGCCCAGAAAGACGGCTACGACCTGCTGATCGTGGACACGGCCGGCCGGTTGCACACCAAGGTCGACCTCATGGATGAGCTGAAGAAAATCAAACGGGTCTTGGACAAGAAACACCCCGGGGCCCCCCACACCGTGTTCCTGGTTGTGGATGCCACAACCGGACAGAACGCCATCTCGCAGACCAAGCTCTTTCACCAGGGCGTGGGCGTGGATGAGATCATCCTGACCAAGCTTGACGGCACAGCCAAAGGAGGCGTCGTGCTCAGCATCGCCATCGAGCAGGGCCTTCCGATCACCTTTGTCGGCCTGGGTGAAAAGATGGAAGATCTTCGGCCTTTTAGCGGAGATGATTTTGCCCGGGCCCTGCTCTCATAATGCAGCGCGGGCAGAGACCGCGCTGCATTATGTTTGTCTGATTTCATGGGCGGCAGAAAAAAAATTCTGCCGTCCATGAAATCAGGCCAGGCCGTGTTTGGTCATCTTCTTGTACAGCAAAGTCCGGTGAATCCCCAACTCCCTGGCTGCCTGGGCCTTGTTCCGACCAGAGAGCTGCAGGGCCTGTTCGATGGCCTGCTTCTCAGCAGAGTCCAGGATGGACTTCAAGCTCCCCTTGAGGTCGCAAGTCCGCTCGCTCTGCCTGTCCCGAACATACAAAGGCAGGTCGGCCACATCCACAGATTCCGAGTGCAGTGATGCCAGGGTTCGCTCCAGGACATTGGACAGCTCGCGCACGTTGCCAGGCCAGGAGTAGGCCCGCAGACACTCTTGGGCGGCAGGGCTCAACGTGACGTTCATCAGCCCCATATCCCTGGAGAGCTGCTCCAGGATGTGCTCGGCCAAAGGGATGATGTCCTCGACCCTTTCCTGGAGGGGCTGAATGGCAATGGTCATGACATTGAGCCGGTAATAGAGATCTTTTCGAAACCGGTGCTCCGCTATCATCTCCAGCAGATTTTGATTTGTGGCTGCAATGAGTCTGAAGTCGGATTGAATGACCCTGGTGCCCCCGATCCGCTCAAACTGCTTTTCCTCCAAAACCCGCAGCAGCTTGGGCTGCATCTCCAGAGGCAGCTCCCCGATCTCGTCCAAAAACACCGTTCCCTTGTCCGCGAGCTCGAATTTTCCAGGCTTCCCCTCGGCCAGGGCCCCGGTGAAGGCTCCTTTGGCGTACCCAAAGAGCTCGGACTCCATCATATCCCTGGGAATGGCCGCACAGTTGATGCGCACAAAGGGGTGAATCCGGCGCAGGCTGGCATGGTGAATGGCCTGGGCAAAGACCTCTTTTCCTGTCCCGCTCTCTCCAGTGATCAACACGGGCGAATCGCTTCCGGCTGCATGCAGAGCCTCCTCCTTGAGCTGTTCCATAGCCGTGCTCTGCCCGACTATGCTCTCCAGAGTGTAGCGCGTGGACCGCAGATTCATGATCTCCTGTTCATAGAGCCTGACCTGGGAGGCCAGCAGGGACAGCTCTCTGGCCAGCTTGCTCACGTCCTTGACATTCTTGAACATGACCTGTCCAAAGACGGCCACAACCTGACCGTCCTTGCGGATCGGGATCCGCTGGACAACCATGTCCTGGCCCCTGATGCTCTGGGTCATGTTGATTTCCGGCTTTCCCGTCCTGGCCACAATATGCATCCTGGTGTTCTCAACCACCTGGGTACAGTGCCTGCCAACCTGCCTGCGGTGGTCAAGACCCAAGAACTGACCATAGGGGGCGTTCATACAGATGATGAAGCCCTGGGAATCCGTGACCATGACCCCATTGTAGATGTTGTCCATGATCAGTTCGTACATCTGAAGCTGGTCTTGGAGCTGTTCCAGGTTGCTGTCCTCGTTTGTCGGGCTTTGTGCAGCCGTGTTGAAAAAACTGGGCCTGCTCGTGTCATTCATGCGGCTCCCTCCGTAGCAAAAAAGGAGCATGTATCACTTCAGATACACTCCTGGTTGTCAACTCCGACAATGTCTGTCCTTCAGGCCGATGAAGCCTTCAAGCCAAAAAAATATGGGAGGGCATTGCTTGAACCTGAAAAACTATGTATCAAAAAAGATACAGGACTGGGTGTACGTGAATCCAGAAATGTTGTCGAGGGTCTGGTCCGGGACCGTCTCAGGCTTGGCCACAGGCCTTTTGAAGACCCATCAGGCCTCTGCGGCCCAGAGTCGGTATTCAAATTGCAATTCAACCTGATTGACGTCACGGCACAAAGACGAAAGAGGTCAGATCACCAGATCACCCTTTTTGAGGAGCACCAGACCATGAGCAATCACAGTCCGAACTCGCATTCGCAATTCAGCCACCCGTTGCTCAAATCCACACCTGCTTCATGGGCCACCAAGGGCAAGATCGTCCTGGCCGAAGAAGCTGTCCGGATCATTCGCGATGGCGACACCGTGGCCACTGGGGGATTCGTGGGCAATGGTTTTCCCGAAGATATCGCCATAGCTCTGGAGAAATACTATCTCGAGCACAAGGCCCCGAAAGATTTGACCCTGGTCTATGCCGCGGGCCAGGGCGACGGAAAAGAGCGCGGCCTCAACCACTTAGGTCATCAAGGCATGGTCAAACGGGTTGTGGGCGGACACTGGGGGCTGGTACCCAAACTGCAAAAGCAGGCCATCGACAATAAGATTGAGGCCTACAACTTGCCCCAGGGCGTTATTTCCCACCTCTACCGAGACATCGCCGCAGGCAAGCCCCGGACCATCACCTCTGTGGGTCTGGGAACCTTTGTGGATCCCCGCAAGGGCGGCGGAAAAATCAACGCCATGACCCAGGAGGACCTGGTCGAGCTCATTGAGTTCGACGGCATCGAGTATCTGGCCTACAAGACGTTCCCTATCAATGTGGCCATCCTGCGTGGAACCACAGCCGACTCCTTCGGCAACGTGACCATGGAAAAAGAGGCCCTGGTCCTGGAATCCCTGGCCATGGCCAGCGCGGCCAGGAATTCGAACGGCTTTGTCATCGTCCAGGTGGAAAGGGTCGCTGAACGGGGAACGCTCAATGCCAGAGAGGTCAAAATCCCAGGGGTCATGGTCGACTGCATCGTGGTCAGCAACCCTGAAAACCACTGGCAGACCTTTGCAGAACAGTACAACCCCTCTTACAGCTGTGAAATCAAGGTCCCGGTGACCTCCATCACCCAGATGGACCTCTCTGCGCGCAAAGTGATCGCCAGGCGGGCGGCCTTTGAGCTCAAGGCCAACAGCGTGGTCAACCTGGGCATAGGCATGCCCGAGGGTGTGGCCAATGTGGCCAATGAGGAAAAGATCCTGGACTACATCACCCTGACAGCCGAGCCTGGGGTGATCGGGGGGATTCCTGCCGGGGGCCTGAGCTTTGGAGCGGCCACCAACACCGAGTCCCTGATCAGCCAGCCTGAACAGTTCGATTTCTATGACGGCGGCGGGCTGGACCTGGCCTTTCTCGGCCTGGCCCAGGCAGACAAGTCGGGAAACCTCAACGTCAGCAAGTTCGGTCCCCGGCTGGCCGGAGCAGGCGGATTCATCAACATCAGCCAGAAAGCCAAAAAGGTGGTCTTCCTGGGTACATTCACTGCCGGAGGCCTCGATGTCGCCGTTGAGAACCGGGCCTTGACGATCAACCAGGAAGGAAAAGCCAAGAAGTTTGTGGATCAGGTCGAACATACCACCTTCAGTGGAGAGTATGCCCTGCGCTGTCAGCAGCCAGTGCTCTACATCACCGAGAGGTGCGTCTTTTCCCTGACCGAGAATGGGATGGAGCTCGTGGAAATCGCTCCCGGCATCGATCTGCACAAAGACATCCTGGACCAGATGGATTTTGAGCCTCTGGTCCGGGAGCCCCTGAAGCTCATGGACGAACGGATCTTTCAAGCCGAGCCGATGAGCCTCAAAGAGGACATGCTGTCCCTGTCCATCGAGGACCGACTGACCTACGACCCGGGCCAGAACCTCTTCTTCGTCAATTTCGAGGGCTACAGCATCAAAACTCTGGACGATGTCCAGGAGGTCAAGGAGCAGGTGGAAAAGATCGTGGCCCCCTTAGGCCACAAGGTCTACACCATCATCAACTACGACAACTTCACCATCAATCCGGATGTTTTGGACGAGTACACCAAGATGGTCCGCCATTTGGTGGACAATTATTACACCGGCGTGACCCGGTACACCACGAGCGCCTTCTTGAGGACCAAACTTGGCGACGCCCTGCAGCGGTACAATGTCACTCCGCATATCTACGAGACCCAGAAGCAGGCCCTGGAAGCCCTGGAGCAGCACTCGAAAAGCTAAGGTGCGGCTGCACAAACTCAAGATGCAGCCGCAAGAATTCAGAATCCAGGATTCAGCTCGTATGAAACTCACTCTACTTCCGTGAGATTGCTTCGTCGAGTTCCCTCGCTCTGCTCGGGACAGGCCTGGCAATGACGGCTAGGGCCTCAGCTACGGAGAATATCCTTGGCTCGTCATTGCGAACGTAGTGAAGCAATCTCTCAGAGTCCGTGACAGAGTTTCTACCCTGATCAAACTGGCTGCATCAAGGTGATACACCCACCGCAAAAGAGAGGTTCCGTCTTCAGTTCAAACCCAAATATTCAGCGCAGCCAGAGGCTGCGCTGACAACCAACAACAGAACCTGGTCCGGCAAGTGCCATGTGACGGCCCGGGTTGGAGGCAACACACCATGCTTGAGATTCAGGATTCAGTAGCGGTGATCACTGGTGGAGCAAGCGGCATTGGCGAATGCTGCGCCAAGTACTGGGCCCGAAACGGGGGCAAGGTGGTCCTGGCAGACATGGTCGAGGACAGGCTCAGACAGGTGGAGCAGGAGATCAAGGATATGGGCGGCCAGGCGGTATCAAAGGTCTGCAACGTGACCTCTGAAGGCGACGCCGCTGATTTGGCGCAACTGGCCATCTCCCAGTTCGGTTCCATCAACCTTGTCCTGCCCTTTGCCGGAATCATCAAGGACGGCATGATGATCTCCCCTGACCGGGAAACTGGAAAGGTGACGAACAAAATGTCCCTGGAGGACTTTCAAAAGGTCCTGGACATCAACCTGACCGGAGTCTTTCTCACAGTCCGGGAGTGTGCCGAGCAGATGGTCAACACCTCGTCCAAAGGGTTGATCTGCGTCATCTCCTCCACCGGCTCCCTGGGTACTGCCGGGCAGCTCAACTACTCCTCCACCAAGGCGGCCATGTCCGTCTTTCCCAAGGTGCTGACAGCCGAGTTCTTCCGTCGGGGCCTGGGGTCGCAGATACGCTGCGTGGCGGTGGCCCCCGGGTATGTGGGCACTGAAATGGTCAAGAACATGAACCAGAAGGCCCTGGACAAAATCCTGTCCAACGTGCCCATTGGACGATTGGTCGAGCCTGAGGAAGTGGCCTCGCTGATCGGCGAGCTCTATCGCAACGAAGCCCTGGCCGGGGATGTCTTCTTTATTCACGGCGGCCTGCGGCTGGGATCGAAAGGTTAAAAATCAGGCCGTCTTTCGGCCTGATTTTTAAATGCTCCTGGACTGGCAGAAGTTCATCACAAAATGAATATGATTCTTCATGGCCTCCTGGGCCTGCTCAGGATTCCGGTTGCGAATGGCCTCCAGGATTTCGGCGTGCTGCTTGCCCATGGTCGGAAGGTTTCCAGCCTCATAGAGGTAAAAACGGCTTTCACTGATCCCGTAAAAGAGCATATCGTAAAAGTTCTTCATCAGATAGATCTGGGCCGAGTTCTTGGTGGCATAGGCAATGGTCATGTGGAAGGTCACGTCTTCGTCAGACCCGACCTGGCCTTCTTCAACATGGATGAGCATGTCATGAACACACTGTTCCAAAGCCTGAATGTCCTCCCGGGTTGCCCGTTGAGCAGCCAGGGCCACACCCTGGACTTCAAGCCCCAGTCTGACTTCCAGGAGTTCGATGATGCTCAGCCCTTGCTCGTCCATGGCTTCCCGCAAGGGATTGTGCAGGTAACGTGACTTTGTGGAACGGACAAAAGTCCCCTGCCCCTGGCGCTGGATGAGCAATCCCATGGACACAAGCTTGTTGATGGCCACTTTGACCGAGGGACGGCTGACCCCAAAATGGGTGGCCAGTTCCCTCTCAGGCGGGAGGCGTTGACCAGGCTTTAAAGTGCCCCGAAAAATGAGATCCTTGAGCTGTTCATAGACCTGGTCGGCGATCCTTTTGGGTTTGATGGGCTTCAGAGTGACATTCATTTCTCGATTCCTTGAAGAAAGCTCATGTGGGTCTCCGATAACCGGATCTCAGGTTGCCAGGTCAAGATCTGACCATTTTGATGGTTAGGCTAACACGCCTGGATATTCTGGTAAAGGGAAAATTGGTAAGACCTTTTGCTCACCACAGACCAAGCAGGCTGACGCCAATCACGCAGACGGTCATTCAAATTATAAAACACTGAAATATATGATTTTTGACTTTAAAACACTGGATTCTGCTCCAATTCCTGATCCCCCCTTGACACAAAAATGGTTCGGGATGTAAAGAGGTGTTACCAATAGGCAAAGACAACGATTTGAGCATCTTCTCTTGGTCAGTCGGCCAAACAGCGATCAGCCTCGTGGATCCAGGACAGGGCCGAGGTCACAAACGGGCTCATCATCCTGAACAGTTTTTCGAGATATGATTTTTGGCTGAGGTTTGTCACGGATTGAGCCACTCAAACACAAGGAGGTCGCCTTTTTCGAATGTCCATCAAGCATTGTGCGGTGTCGTGAGTTTTTTGTTTCCACTCGCAATCACAACCGTGAGGAGGTTCACATGCGTCGAGTGCTGACCATTGCTGTTGCCCTGTGTTTTATTCTGACCCTGGCTGCAGGCACATCCTTTGGAGCCGCCAAGCGCGGCAAGTTTGGCGAAGACCCCCGTCATGACGAGGCCAAGCGGGTCAACTTTGAAACCTCAGACCAGAAGATCAGATGGAAGATGGTCATGCCCTGGTCCAAGGGCCTGCTTTTCTACGATGTGGCCGTTCACTTCTGCGACTCTGTGCGTCTGGCCTCTGCAGGCCGCCTGGACATCAAGCCCTTTTCCGCCGGCGAGCTCGTTCCGGCCATGCAGTCCTTTGACGCGGTGAGCAAGGGCTCGGCCGAGGTCGGGCACGACTGGCCGGGGTACTGGAAAGGGAAAAACGAGGCCTTTCCCGCCTATGCCTCAGTCCCCTTCGGACTGGACGTGGAAGGCTACAATGTCTGGCTCTATGAGCGCGGCGGGCTGGAGCTCATGCAGGACCTCTACGGCAAGTTCGACCTCCATGTCCTGCCCTGCGGAAACGTGGGCCAGGAGCTGGGCCTGTTCTCCAACAAGCGGGCCACCAAGATGGAAGACTTCAAGGGCCTTCGGGTCCGGACCCCGGGCTGGTACATGGACATCCTGACCAAGCTCGGCGCTTCCGTGAGCCCCCTGCCCGGCGGAGAGATCTATCTGGCCCTGGAGCGCGGCGTGATCGACGCAGCCGAGTTCTCCTCCCCGGCCATCACCTACCCCATGGGCTTTGACCAGATCACCGACTACGTGATCGAGCCCGGCGTGCACCAGCCCTCCTGCCAGTGTTCGGTCTTCTTCAACCAGGACGCCTGGAACAAGCTGCCCCGGGACCTGAAGGAAATCGTCAAGCTGGCGGCCAAGGAAACTCAGCTCTGGACCATCGCCTGGAGCGAGAACCTGAACGCCAAGGCTGTCGAAGAGCTCCAGGACAGTGTCGAATTCGTAAAGATGGACGATGCAACCATGATCGAGTTTGCCAAGGTCACTCACGATTACCTGGAAGAAGTCAAGAAGAAGCATCCTGATGCCAAGGCCGCCCTGGACTCCCAGGAAGAGTTCAAGAAGGACTTCTCCCTGTGGCGCGATCTCAGAAGCGGCATCGCCCCGTATCCATACGAGGAGTACATCCAAGGCAAGCAGTATCAATAGGCCCAGTCGCTACCGTCGACTGGTAAACGAAACTTTCGTCAGGGAGGGGCATCCTCCCTGACGAACTTTTATCGACCCTTGAAGGAGCAGTCCGCATGTCTACCAAACTCTCAAAAGGCATTGACAAATTTCAGGACGTGTTCGGCTTCTGGACCGCAATGCTCATCTTCCCCATGGTCCTGGTGGTCATGTTCGAAGTCTTGATGCGCTATGCCTTCAACAAGCCGACCACCTGGGGCTTTGAAGCCACCACGTTCCTCTACGGAATCCACTACATGCTCGGGCTCGGATACACCCTGATGTACAACGGGCACGTCAAGGTGGACATCTTTGTCACCCTCCTGTCCACCCGAAAGCAGATCCTGGTCAACCTGTTCACCCACCTGGTCTTCTTCGTCCCAGTCTATGCCCTCTTGAGCTGGGGCTCCATCAAGTTCGCCTGGACCTCGATCCAGGGCCTGGAAAAGAGCTGGACCAGCTGGGCTCCGCCGATCTATCCATTCAAGACCCTCATGGCTCTTGGCTTCGTCATGCTTCTGATTCAGGGCATCTCCAGCATCATCAAGGACATCCAAAGGCTTCGGGGAATCGAGGCCTGAAGCGGCTGGGCCGGACAACTGTATCTTCATGAGCGGACGCCGCTCAAATTTTCACAAGGTGACGCACTATGTACTTCAGTCCTGAAACTCTGACCATCGGCATGTTCCTGACCCTCATTGTCTTCATCACCATGGGCCACCCCCTGGCTGTGACCCTTGGAGCGGTGGCCACCCTTTTCGGCCTCATCAACAATGGCTTTGAGTTCGGTTTTCTCTTCGACATGTTCACCAACAACTGCTGGGGCGTGTTCAACAACTACGTCCTGGTGGCCATTCCTTTGTTCATCTTCATGGCCCAACTCCTGGACAAGTCCAAGGTGGCCGAAAAGCTCTTTGACGTGCTCTACCTCGACCTGGGACCGATCAGAGGCGGCTTGGGCCTGGCCGTAGTCCTTGTCTGCACGATTTTTGCGGCCACAACAGGAATCATCGGGGCTTCGGTCGTGGCCATGGGGCTTTTGGCCACTCCGCCGCTGATCGAAAAGGGCTACCAAAAGGAAATGGTCAGCGGCATCATCTGTGCTGCCGGGACCCTGGGCATCCTGATCCCGCCGTCCATCATGCTCGTGGTCTACGGCGGCCTGACAGGCATGCAGGCTACCTCCGTGGGCAACCTCTTTGCCGGGGCCATCCTGCCCGGTTTAGTGCTCTCCAGCCTGTATCTGCTCTACATCTTCATCCGCTGCACCATCAATCCCAAGCTCGGCCCTCCCATCTCCAGGGAGGAAGCCGGCAAGTACTCAACCGGCCGAAAGCTCTTTCTGACCCTGGCCTTCATGATCCCACCCCTCCTTCTCATCCTGGTGGTCATGGGGACCATCCTCTTCGGGATTGCCACCCCAACCGAAGCTGCTGGAATGGGGGCTGTGGGCGCCTTTCTCCTGGCTCTGGCCAACAGGGCCATCAACTGGCCGGTCCTGCGCGACGCCAGCCTGAACACCCTGAAGACCACCTGCATGGTCATGCTCCTGTTCGTCGGGGGAAAAATGTTCAGCTCGGTCTTCATGTCCATAGGGGGCGGCGACGTCGTGGCCGATTTTCTGGTCGGCGGGACCATGAGCCCTGCCGCGGCCATGGCCTTCATGCTCCTGATCATCTTCATCATGGGCATGTTCATCGACTGGGCGGCCATTTTGCTGGTCACCGTGCCCATCTTCATGCCCATCGCCCTGGAGCTGAACTTCGATCCCCTGTGGTTCTCGATGATCCTGTGCATCGTGCTCCAGACCTCGTTCCTGACCCCGCCATTCGGCTATGCCCTGTTCTACTTCATCGGGGTCGCGCCTGAAGGCTACACCATGATGCACATTTACCGGGGAATCATTCCCTTTGTCATTCTCCAGATAATCGGGGTGGGCATCATGATCGCCTTTCCCTCGATCATCACCTGGCTGCCCCATCTGGCATTCGGGACCTGATCCCGAACCATGCGCCGGACAAAGGTCTCTTGTGCGGGCGTACATGCAGCCATGAAGAACCAGAGAGGGAAGAAGGAGCGACCGCCGCCGGGACGGCTGCCGGTCAAGGACTGAAGACATCCAAGGCAAAGCGGCACGGGAAAAGGACAACCGGTTTCCATCCCGTGCCGCTCCTCGTATCACGCCCAGCCAAGCAGGAGCTCAAGTTATGATCCCAGAAATCAAGACCATCCTTTACGCCACGAACCTCGGCCCAGAGGCCCCGCATGTCTTTCGTTATGCAGTCAGCCAGGCTCAGCACTACCAGGCCAAAATCGTGGTCCTGCATGTCATCGAACCCCTGGGGCCCTTTGCCAGAAACCTGGTGGAGCAGTACCTGTCCAAAGAAAAATCTTCAGAAATTCATGAAAAATCCAAAAAATACGTCATTGATCAGATCAAGTCCAGGCTGTCCACATTCTGTGAAAAAGAGACCTGCACCTTAAGTGAAGGCAATGACCTGGTCCAGAACATCGCCGTCATCGAAGGCCAACCCGCGGAGGTGATCCTCAAACAGGCCAAAGAGCACAATGCCGATCTGATCGTTCTGGGAACCCACAGAAAGACCAGGATTTCCCCAACTGGCCTCATCGGCTCGACAGCCCGTCAGGTGGTCAACGGATCGACAGTTCCTGTTCTGACCATCCGCACCCCGGAAGACAAAATGGAAGAGATCGCCTGATGCTTGGGCATATCTGAAATCTCGCACCTGAGCCTATGTCTATCGGAACCCTGGCCCTCTTTGCCTTTCTGCCCATCCTGGCCGCCCTGGTGCTCATGATCAGCTTCAGGTGGCCGGCCACCAGGGCCATGCCCTGTGCCTGGCTGGTTTCCGTGATCTGCGCTTCCCTGGTCTGGGACATGGATCTCGGCCTGATCCTGGCCTCGACCCTGCAGGGGTTCGGGCAGGCCTTCACTGTTCTGCTCATCGTGTTCGGGGCGATTTTGATCCTGTACACCATGACCGAAAGCGGCGGGATCGAGACCATCAACCACGGCTTTCACGGGCTGACCACCGATCGGCGCATCCAGACCATCATCATCGGCTTTGTCTTTGCCGCCTTTCTGGAAGGGGCGGCCGGTTTCGGGACCCCGGCCGCCATCGCCGCCCCCTTGCTGCTCGGCCTCGGCTTTCCCCCAATGGCAGCCGTGCTCGTGGCCCTGATCCTGAACTCAGTCCCCGTCACCTTTGGTGCGGCCGGAACCCCGATCTGGTTCGGGCTGAAGAACCTGGAGGCCAAAGTGGAGGCGGCCATTGCCCATCCCGATGTCCTGACCGGGTTTGAATCCATGGCCGGGTTCAATCAGCTCATCGGCCAGTGGAGTGCGCTCCTGCACACGGTCATGGCCTATATCCTGCCCTTGTTCGTGGTCTGTTTCCTGACCAGGTTTTTCGGGGCCAATCGTTCCTGGAAGGAAGGACTCGGGGTCTGGAAGTTCTCCCTGATGGCCTCGACCCTTTTCGTCATTCCCTTTCTGGTCTCCGCCTTTGCTTTCGGAGTCGAGTTTCCGGCAGTGCTCGGCGGACTGGTCGGCCTGGCCCTTGTGGTCGTGGTGACCCGAAAGGGGCTCTTTGTCCCGGCCAAGCCGTGGGATTTCGCACCACGGGACAGCTGGGAGCAGGAATGGACCGGCGAGATCGCCGCAGCAGAGACCATTTCCTTCACCCCCAGAATGAGCCAGTTCAGGGCGTGGCTGCCCTATGTGCTCATCGGCCTTATCCTGGTCCTGACCAGGATCAAGCTCTTTCCCTTTCAATCCCTGGTCACCTCTTTGGAGCTGACCGTGAACGACATCCTTGGCCAGACCCAGGTCGACTACTCCCTTCAGCCCCTGTACAACCCCGGGGTGATCCCTTTTGTGCTGGTGGCCGTCCTGACCGTCTTCATTCACGCCATGCGCCCCGGCCAGGTCTGCACTGCCTGGGTCACCGCCCTGAAACGGATGAAGAACCCGACCATCGCCCTGCTCTTTGCCGTGGCCCTGGTCCAGATCTTCAAGAACTCAGCCCACAACCCGGCTGAGCTGTCCTCCATGCCCCTGGTCATGGCCGAGGCCGTAGCCCAGGCTGCCGGGTCGTCCTGGCCTTTCTTCGCCCCGTTTGTCGGGGCCCTGGGTTCGTTCATCACCGGCAGCAACACTGTTTCCGACCTGCTCTTCGCCGATTTTCAATACGGCATCGCCAGCACACTCGATCTGCCGCACCAGATCATTGTGGCCCTGCAGGCCGTGGGCGGGGCCATGGGGAACATGGTCTGCATTCACAACATCGTGGCCGCATCTGCAACCGTGGGGCTGTTCGGGGTCGAAGGATTGATCCTGAAAAAAACTGTCCTGCCCCTGGTCCTCTATGGTATGGTTGTCGGGACCATGGGGCTGATGTTCAGCTACGTCCTTTTTCCGGACCTGTTTTGAGCAGGACCGGGCAGCACGCTGTTTGCCTGGTTGCGTCAAAAAACGTTTCCAAAGATCATGTACCGAGGTGGAACATCAGGGGCTTGGGTATCTCGTCAACCAAAACACATGCGTCAGCTTTGCCAGAGGCAAAGCTGACTGGAGAACACCATGATCAGCAACGCCTTGATCAAAGAACTCAAGAACCTTCTCGGTCCCGAGAACGTGATGACCGACGAGGTGGACCGCCATGCCTATTCCTATGACTCGGCTGTCCTGCAGCCGGTGGTGCCCGAGCTCGTCCTTCGCCCTACTGCGGTTGAGCAATTGGGCAGGGTGGTCAGGCTCTGCAACGAGAACTTCCTGCCTGTGACTGTTCGCGGGGCCGGAACCAACTTGAGCGGGGGCACCATTCCGGCCAGAGAGAACGGCGTGGTCATCCTGACCAGCGGACTGAACAGGATCCTGGAGATCAATGCAGAAGACCTCTATGCCCGGGTGGAGCCAGGAGTGGTCACGGCCCAGTTCGCAGCTGCCGCAGCAAAGCAGGGGCTTTTCTACCCGCCAGACCCCGGCAGCCAGACCGTGTCCACCCTGGGAGGCAATGTTGCTGAAAACGCCGGAGGCTTAAGAGGCCTCAAGTACGGGGTGACCAAGGACTATGTCATGGGGGTCGATTTTTTCGACGTCAACGGCGAATTCGTGACCTCAGGGGCCAAAACCGTGAAATGCGTCACCGGCCTGAATCTCCCTGGGCTCATGGTGGCCTCCGAAGGGACCCTGGGCGTTTTCAGCGAGATCATCCTCAAGCTCATTCCGCCCCCCAAAGCCCAGCAGGCCATGATGGCCGTCTTTGATTCCGTGGATAAAGCCTCGGAAACGGTTTCAGCCATCATCGCCGCCAAGATCGTCCCCTGCACCCTGGAGTTCCTGGACAACTTCACCATTCGCACGGTTGAAGACTTTCGCAAGGCGGGCCTGCCTGTGGATGCCCAGGCCCTGCTGCTCATCGAGGTCGATGGCCACCCGGCCGAAGTCGAGGAGGATGCGGCCCGGGTCAAGGAGATCTGCGCCCGACACGGGGCGTCCAAGGTCCAGGTGGCCAAGGACCAGGCTGAAAAAGACGCCATCTGGCAGGCCAGGCGGGATGCCTTGCCGGCTCTGGCCCGAATGCGCCCGACCACGGTCCTGGAGGACGCTACAGTGCCCCGAAGCCAAATCCCGGCCATGATCAGGGCCATCAAGGCCATCGCGGCCAAATACGATCTGACCATCGGAACATTCGGCCATGCCGGCGACGGCAACCTGCACCCGACCTTCCTGACTGACAAGCGCGATCAGGACGAATTCCACCGGGTGGAGCTGGCCATTGACGACATTTTCGAAGCCGCCCTGGCCCTGCACGGAACCTTGTCCGGAGAACACGGCATCGGCCTGGCCAAGTCCAAGTACCTGGAGCAGGAGACCTCCCCGGGCACGATTGCCTATATCCAACGCTTGCGCAAGGCCCTGGACCCCCACGGCATTCTGAATCCAGGCAAGATCATTGGAGGCTGAAATGGCAGATCTTCACGAACTGGCCCGCCTCCTCAAAGACCTGGACGATCAGATGGCCGCCTGCATGAAGTGCGGCATGTGCCAGGCTGTCTGCCCTCTGTATGCGGAAACCGGCCGGGAAACAGACGTGGCCAGGGGCAAGATAGCCCTGGTGGAAAACCTGGCCTCGGAGATGCTCAAAGATCCCAAAGGGGTCAAGGAACGCCTGGACCGCTGTCTGTTGTGCGGGTCCTGCTCTGCCAACTGCCCCAGCGGAGTCAGGGTTCTGGACATCTTTCTCAAGGCCCGGGCCATCCTGGCCGGATACCTGGGCCTGTCCCCGGCCAAAAAGGCCATCTTCAGAGGCATGCTGGCCCGGCCCAGGCTCATGGACACCCTGCTCTCTTCGGCTTCCAAGCTGCAGGGGGTCTTTGCCAAACCAGTCAACGAGACCCTGGGCTCATCCTGTGCCCGGTTCATGTCCCCCCTGCTTGGAGACCGGCATTTCATTCCCCTGGCCAAAAAGCCATGGCACAAAGAGCATGCGGCCATGAACACCCCTCGGGGGCAAAGCGGGCTCAAAGTGGCCTTCTACCCTGGATGCCTGGTGGACAAGATCTTTCCCAGAATAGCCAGGGCTGTGGTCAAGGTCATGGAGCATCACGGCGTAGGGCTGTTCATGCCCACACATCAGGTTTGCTGCGGCATTCCGGCCCTTTCCTCAGGAGATCGCCAAACCTTCCAGACCTTGGTCAAAAAAAACATCGATATCTTCAGCAACCAGGACTTCGATGTCCTGATCACCCCCTGTGCCACCTGCACCTCGACCATCAAAAAAATCTGGCCCCTGATGGCTGATTCCTTTTCCGGTCCAGTCCAGAACAAAATCCATGTCCTGGCTGACAGGACCATGGACGTGAACGCCTTTCTGGTGGACAAGCTGCGCATCAGCCCAGCTGAAGCGGATGGCCAGCCCCGTACCAGGGTGACCTATCACGATCCATGTCACTTGCTGAAATCCCTAGATGTCTCCAAACAGCCAAGGACTGTGGTTCAATCCAATCCGGCCTACGACTTTCAGGAGATGCAGGACCCGGACCGCTGCTGCGGCATGGGCGGCAGCTTCAACCTTCTGCACTACGACCTGTCCAAGCAGGTCGGGGACAAGAAGCGACAGGCCATACTCGATTCCCAGGCAGAGGTGGTCTGCACCGGATGTCCGGCCTGCATGATGCAGATATCAGATCTGCTTTCCCACGCCGGCCGGGACATTGAGGTCAGGCACCCCATTGAACTCTATGCCCAAACCCTGGACCACAGCCCATAGGCCCGGCTGCGCGCACTGACCATGCAGCCGCCTGAAGAAGAGTCAACATGGAGCGCCATGATCTGAAACGTGGCCGCTCTTTTCCGCCCTCAACCCTTGACCTGTCAGTGCAGCCAAAGGCGGCGCCGACAGCTCGGAAAGGACTCATCTATGGACCCCAAGGAGATGCTCAGCATTTTTCAGGACAAGGCCCAGGGGGTTTCGGCCACAGTGGCCAGGTCGACGACTCTTGACTCGGCCCTTGACTACGCGGTGGAGGTCTGTGCCGGCAAAGAGGCCTGTCAGCTCCTCGTCTCCGGATGTGAACAGCCCCTGTCCGAAAAGGCTGCCGACCTCTGCCAGCTCAAAGACTGGAGCAGGCTCATGGCCGCCCCTGGTCTGGACCAGGAGACCCTGGACAAGCTGACCCCCCTGTGCCGGGACCGGGACATCAAGCTCATCAACAAGGGGCTGCGGGAGCACCTTGGAGGCATTGATGTCGGGCTGACCTGGGCCGACTCCGGCCTGGCCGAGACCGGGACACTGGTGCTTGACTCCAGGGACGAAAACATCCGCCTGGCAACCATGATCAGCGAGGTCCATGTGGCCCTGCTGCCCTTGTCCCGGCTGGTGTGGGACTCCTACGAGCTGGAAAAGACTTTGCAGTCCGACTTTGAACGACATGCCAGCTATACGGCCTTCATCACCGGCGCAAGCCGGACTGCGGACATCGAACGGGTGCTCACTCTCGGGGTGCACGGTCCACTGGACCTGCACATCGTTGTATTGACCGAGATGTGATTTCAATTGCAGGCGTTCGGCCTGCAAGTGTCCTCCTTATTTCAACGGATCAGCGCGGCCAAGAGCCGCGGTGATAAGGAGAAGGGAATGCAGACCGCCAAAAATCTTCCCGAATACCGTCAGGATGTCCACAAGGCCCTGGAGCAGGACTTCCAGCGCAAAGCCCTGGACACCTTTGCCAAGGCCTATCGGCAGAGCCGGGTCAATGCCTTTTCCGGCATGGATCTGCATGGTCTGATTGAGGAGATCAGCCAGGCCAAGGATGAGGCTCTGCCTCACCTGGAGAGCATGTTCAAGACTTTCAAAGCCCAGGCCGAAGCCAGGGGGGTGACCGTTCACCTGGCCAAATCAGCCCGTGAGGCCAACAGGATCATCGCCTCCATTGCCCAGGAGAACCAGTGTCGGGCAATTGTCAAATCCAAGTCCATGACTGCTGAAGAGACCCTGCTCAACCACCATCTGGAAGACCTGGGCCTGGAAGTGACTGAAACCGACCTTGGGGAGTGGATCATTCAGCTCCGGCACGAGGGGCCGTCCCACATGGTCATGCCGGCCATCCATCTCTCCAAGGAGCAGGTCGGCGAGCTCTTCACCGAGGTCACTGGACAGCACCAGGACAACGAGATCGAAAAGCTGGTCAAAGTTGCCAGGCGTGAGTTGCGGCAAAGATTCACTCAAGCCGACATGGGCATTTCCGGGGCCAACTTCGCCATTGCCGAGAGCGGGACACTCGGGATTGTGACCAATGAAGGCAATGCCAGGCTGGTGACCACCCTGCCCAGAGTGCACGTCACCCTGACCGGCATCGACAAGCTCGTGCCCACTTTGCACGATGCCCTGCGGGTGCTCAAAGGCCTGCCCAAAAACGCCACGGGCCAGAACATCACCTCGTATGTGACCTGGATCACCGGGGCCAATGAGTGCCAGTCCGCCCCGGATCACACCAAGAACATGCACATCGTGTTCCTGGACAACGGCCGGCTGGCCATGTCCAGGGACCCTGTCTTTTCCGAGGCACTGAAATGCGTCCGCTGCGGGGCCTGCGCCAATGTCTGCCCCATCTACCGCCTGATCGGAGGCCACACCTACGGCCACATTTACATTGGGGCCATTGGCCTCATCCTGACCTATTTTTACCATGGGCGGCAAAAAGACCTCAATCTGGTCCAGAATTGCCTCAACTGCCAGGCCTGCAAGGAGGTCTGCGTAGCTGGTATCGACCTGCCCAGGCTGATCAAGGAGACTCAGGCCCTGATCCAGTCCGAGCAGCGACGCCCGGCTCTGAACATGGCCCTGTCGGCATTGCTCACCAACCGGAGGCTGTTTCACGCCATGCTGCGCAGCGGAAAATACGCCCAGACGCCGGTGACCGGCCGTTCCCGGTATCTGCGCCACCTGCCCCATTACTTCATCAAGGAGCACGATTTTAAGTCCCTTCCGGCCATTGCCCGCAAGCCCTTTCGAGACCGCTGGTCCAAAGTCAGACCTCAAGTGGACAACCCCATCTTTACGGTGGCCCTTTTTGCAGGCTGCCTCCAGGACTTTGTCTACCCCGAGCAGCTCGAGCAGGCCATGGGATTGCTCAAAGGTCAGCGCATTCAGGTTGATTTTCCCATGCAGCAGGGCTGCTGCGGGCTCCCGGTCCAGATGGTGGGGGAAAAAAAGGCGGCCCAGGACGTGGCTGTGCACAACATCAGTGTGTTCGACCCTTCAAAGTACGACGCCATCCTGACCCTGTGCGCCTCATGCGGCTCCCATCTCAAGGAAAACTACCCCCATCTGCTGTCCGGCCGGAGCGGACAGCAGGTCAAGGTGCAGCAGTTTTCCGATCGAATCATGGATTTTTCATCTTTTCTCTACCGGATAGCCAAGCTTGAAAAATCAATGTTCAAGCCAGAAGGGCCTCGATTTGCCTATCACGCTCCGTGCCATCTCTGCCGCGGCCTGGATGTCAGGGAAGGGCCCAGGGAGCTCCTCAAACAGGCCGGTCTGGACTACATCCCGCACGAGGAAGAGGAGACCTGCTGTGGTCTTGGAGGGACCTATTCAGTCAAATTTCCAAAGCTCTCATCCACCATAGTCACATCCAAGCTCGATCTGGTGACTAAAATCGGGGCTCAAATGCTGGTCACAGACTGTCCGGGATGCATCATGCAGCTCAGGGGGGCGGCCGAAAAACAGAAAAGACCCCTGGAGGTCCTGCACACTGTGGAAGCCCTGACGAGACAGCTCAAATAAAGCCTGTGCACAGAGGCTTTATTTGACCTCGGCCAGGATTGGTTCTATCATCCCTCAACCCGAAACATCAGTTCAAAGGAACGAACATTGATTCAGCCAAGGAGAACACTATGGCCAAAGACACCCAAACTATTGATGGAAACACCGCTGCAGCCCATGTGGCCTATGGGCTCAGCGATGTGGCTGCCCTGTACCCGATCACGCCCTCCTCGTCCATGGGGGAGGTGGCTGATGAATGGGCCGCCCAGGGACGAAAGAACATCTTCGGCCAGCAGGTCCTGATCCGGGAGCTCCAATCCGAGGCCGGGGCGGCCGGGGCCGTGCACGGCAGCCTGGCCGCCGGTGCCCTGACCTCGACCTTCACCGCCTCCCAGGGCCTGTTGCTCATGGTTCCCAACCTGTACAAGATTGCCGGCGAACTCCTGCCAGGCGTGTTTCACGTCTCGGCCAGGGCCATCGCCACCCATGCCCTGTCCATTTTCGGCGACCATTCCGACGTCATGGCCTGCCGGCAGATCGGCACCGCACTCTTGGCCAACGCCTCAGTCCAGGAAGTCATGGATCTCGGCCTGGTGGCCCATCTCTCAGCCATTGACGGCAGCCTGCCCTTCATCAATTTTTTTGACGGGTTCCGGACCTCCCATGAGATCCAGAAAGTTGAGATGATCTCTTACGATGACATGTACAATCTGGCCAACCATGAAGCCATAGAGGACTTCCGGGCCAGGGCCATGAATCCTGATCATCCTCATCTGCGCGGTACCAGCCAGAATCCGGACATCTTTTTTCAGAACCGGGAGGCCGCCAATGGATTCTACGATCAGCTCCCGGGCATTGTCGAAGACAACATGAAGAAGGTCTCCAGGCTCACCGGAAGGGACTACAAGCTCTTTGACTACGTCGGCCATCCCGAGGCCAACCGGGTTGTGGTCTCCATGGGCTCATCCTGCGAGACCATCGAGGAGGTGGTCAACCATCTGAACAAGAAGAAGGAAAAGGTCGGCTTGATCAAGGTCCGGCTCTACCGGCCCTTTGTGCCCGAAGCCTTCCTCAATGTCCTCCCGGCTTCCACGGAACGGATCACTGTCCTGGACCGGACCAAGGAGCCCGGAGCACTGGGGGATCCTCTGTATCAGGACATCTGCACCACCTTCATGGAGCGGGAAGAGATTCCTGTCCTCAGCGGCGGCCGTTACGGCCTGGGTTCCAAAGAGTTCTCCCCGGCCATGATCAAGGCTGTGTTTGACAACATGACAGTCCACGGTCCGAAAAAGCATTTCACAGTGGGGATCGAGGACGACGTGACCCGGACCTCGCTTCCGGTTGACGAGGAATTTGAAGACACCACCCCCCAGGGCACGGTGCAGTGCAAGTTCTGGGGACTTGGCTCGGACGGGACCGTGGGAGCGAACAAGAGCGCCATCAAGATCATCGGCGACAACACGGACATGTTCGCCCAGGGATATTTTTCCTACGACGCCAAGAAATCGGGCGGGTACACTGTCTCTCACCTGCGCTTCGGCAAGGATCCCATTCAATCGACCTACCTGGTCACGGCAGCCGACTTTGTGGCCTGCCACCAGCCAAGCTACGTCAACCTCTACGACGTTCTGGAAGGGATCAAGGATCAGGGCACCTTCCTGTTGAACTCGCCCTGGACTTCGGTGGAGGCCATGGAAGAGAACCTTCCGGCCAGCTTGCGCAGGGGCATCGCCCAGAAGAAGCTCAAATTCTACACCATCGATGCCGTCAAGATCGCTACCGACGTCGGGCTGGGCGGCCGGATCAACATGATCATGCAGACCGCCTTCTTCAGCCTCTCCAAGGTTCTGCCCATCGACCAGGCCATCGATCTGCTCAAGGACTCCATCAAAAAGACCTACGGCAAGAAGGGCGACAAGGTCGTGAACATGAACATCTCGGCCGTTGACCAGTCCATTGAGAACATCGTGGAGATCACGTACCCCGAGTCATGGATCGATGCCACAGACCTGCCCAGGTCGCACGCTGACGAACCTGATTTTGTTCAGAAGGTGATGAAACCCATTCTGGCCCTCAAAGGCAACGAGCTCCCGGTTAGCGCGTTTGAACCCGACGGGGTCTTTCCGGTCGGGACCACCAAGTACGAAAAACGGGGCGTGGCCATCAATGTCCCGGAATGGATCCCGGAAAACTGCATCCAGTGCAACCAGTGCGCCTTTGTCTGCCCGCACGCGACCATCATCCCCATCCTGCTGACCGATGAGGAAAAGCAGGATGCACCAGAGACCTTCACCACGATTGAGGCCAAGGGCAAAGAGCTCAAGGGCTATCACCTCAGAATCCAGGTCAACCCCCTGGACTGCCAGGGCTGCGGCAACTGCGCCGACATCTGCCCTGCCAAGGAAAAGGCCCTGGTCATGCGCCCCCTGCACACCCAGACCAAACAGGAAGTCCCCAACTACGATTTCTCCACGACAGTGCCTTTCAAAGAGGATGTCCTGCCAAAAAACTCGGTCAAAGGCTCGCAGCTGCAACAGCCCCTGCTGGAGTTCTCCGGGGCCTGCGCCGGATGCGGGGAGACCCCGTATGTCAAGCTCCTGACCCAGCTCTTTGGCGACCGGATGATGATCGCCAATGCCACGGGATGCACCTCGATCTGGGGCGGAACCGCTCCATCGGTCCCCTACTGCACGAACAAGGAGGGGCACGGCCCGACCTGGGGCAACTCCCTGTTCGAAGACTCCGCCGAGTTCGGCTACGGCATGCTCCTGGGCGTCAACCAGCGCCGTGAGAAGCTGGCCGACCTCATCGGTCAGGCTCTGCAAAGCGATGTTTCGGCTGAGTTCAAGGAAGCCCTGCAGGGCTGGCTGGACAACAAGGACAACGCTGACGGCTCCAAGAAATACGGAAAGGAGATCCGGCAGCACTTGATGACCCATGAGCCGAACAACCTTCTGGATCAGATCTGGGGGTTAGAGGACATGCTGACCAAAAAGTCGGTCTGGTCTTTTGGCGGCGACGGATGGGCCTATGACATCGGCTACGGGGGCGTTGACCACGTGCTGGCCTCAGGCGAGGACATCAACATCCTGGTCGTGGACACCGAGGTCTACTCCAACACTGGAGGGCAGTCGTCCAAGGCCACTCCCCTGGGGTCCATCGCCAAGTTCGCCGCTTCCGGGAAGAAGACCAGCAAAAAGGACATGGGGCGCATGCTCATGACCTATGGGTACGTGTACGTGGCCTCAGTAGCCATGGGAGCAAACAAGCAGCAGTTGATGAAGGCCTTTACCGAGGCCGAGGCCTATCCAGGACCGTCCATCATCTTCTGCTATGCCCCGTGCATCAACCAGGGCATCCAGAAAGGCATGGGCAAGACCCAGGAAGAAGAGAAGCTCGCCGTGCAGTCCGGTTACTGGCCTCTGTACCGCTACAACCCCCAACTGGTCAGGGAGGGCAAGAACCCCTTCATTCTGGACTCCAAGGCCCCGGACGGCACCCTGCAGGAGTTCCTGTCCGGCGAGAACCGCTACAAGCTGCTGGAACGGAGCTTTCCCGAAGAGTCCAAGCGTCTCCGGTCCCAGATGGAGCAGGAGATCCTGATCCGATACGAGACCTATCGGCGCATGGCCGAAGAAGAACCCATCATTGTGGGACCTGGGGGGTCGCAGCCCAAGGGCGGTGATCAGTCAGACTCCGACCAGTGCGAGGTCAAAGACGTCCCTGAACAGGCCCGGCCCGACTCAGGGGAGGCCTGCGACGACGGCCGAAGCGGGAAATAGTCCGCTATTGACAGTGGTTCTCGTGTCGGGTCCACGAATCATGCATTGCGTATGCATTTCGCGGGCATCACAGGAGATGATCAACAAGGGGGGCAAAGACGTGCCCCCCTTTTTTCTTTTGGGCATGCTTGAAATGCGCTCAACAGAAAAGGACATGACATATCAGGACATTCATTGTATGCTTCTCGAAAAGCGGGTTCAGCGCCCTTCGCGGCCATGCTGAACCAGACAAGGAGGAGAACATGCCTGGATTGTACATTGGGTCCACATCCGGTTTTGCCGGGAAGAACCTGGTGGCCATGGCCCTGGGGGTCATGCTCAAAGAGCAGGGATACTCGGTGGGGTACATGAAGCCAGTGGGCACGTTGCCCAGTCAGCCTGAAAAGACCATGGGCGATGAAGACGCCTTTTTTGTGCAGGATGTGCTTGGCCTGACAGACGACCTGGAACTGGTCACTCCTGTTCTCGTGACCCATGAGCTCAGGATCCAGGCCTTTGCCGAAGGATGTCCGGACTGGATGGGCAAGATCATCAAAGCCTACGAAGTCCTGAGCAAAGACAAGGACATCGTCATCATCTGCGGCTCCGGAAGCTTTCTCCATGCTGGAAAGTACTGCGATGTGGCCGGACTGGACGTAGCCCAGGCCCTGGAGGCCAAAGTTGTCCTCATCGACAGGTTCTTCAAGGAATTCTACTACGACTACCTCATCAGCGCCAAAGAACTCCTGGGGGAGGCCATGCTCGGGGCCATCTTCAATGCTGTCCCGGACTCCAGGGTCGGTGAAGTCACAGACCAGCTCGAACCTCTCCTGAATCGGCGCGGGATCAATGTGCTTGGGGCCATCCCGGAGGATCACCTCCTCAATGCCATACGAGTCTATGACCTGGCTCAACGCCTGAATGGAAAGATCATTTCCGTACCTGCAAAACGCGACCTCATGGTTGAGAATTTCCTGATCGGGACCATGCAGGTCGAAAACTTCATGAACCACTTCAAGAAGAAAAAAAATTCTGCCGTCATTGTAGGCGGGGACAGGTCAGACCTTCAACTGGTCGCCCTGGAAGGCAAATGCTCCTGCCTGATCCTGACCGGCAACCTCTACCCCAACGACATCATCCTCACCCGCTCGGAAGTTTTGGAAGTTCCGATCATCGTTGTCCGGGACGACACCTACACCGTGGCCAAGACCATGGAAAACATCCTGGAGAGCAGCAAGCTCCGCGATCCCGTCAAGGTCAAGCACGGAGCCCATCTCCTGAACTCGATCATCGATTTTCCAAGCATCAAGAAGGGGCTGGGGCTGGATTAGAGGATCCGGCTCCTTTTGGGCCGGATCCTCTCATCCAGGTGTGTCTCGTGAAACGGGCAGAGTGCCATCGAATCTCCGTCACCCCTGCTGGTTCAATGCCTGCTCATGTTTGAGCAGCCACTCTTTTCTCCACAGGCCACTGCC
The DNA here is from genome assembly GCA_964403955.1 of uncultured Desulfohalobiaceae bacterium. Lineage (GTDB taxonomy): Bacteria > Desulfobacterota > Desulfovibrionia > Desulfovibrionales > Desulfothermaceae > CAYOID01. The sequence goes on from CAYOID010000004.1 coordinate 125,671, forward strand.
GTATCCCACCAATCGCCTGTCCTTGCCTATGACCCGATGGCAGGGGATGATGATGGCCACAGGGTTGGCGTTGTTCGCCCCTCCCACCGCCCTGGCCGCCCTGGGCCTGTTCAGGTTCCTGGCGACATCGCTGTAAGCCCGGACTTCACCATAGGGGATCCGCAACAGCTCATCCCAGACCTGCCGTTGAAAGACCGTCCCTTCAGGAGCCAGTTTGACCGTAAAGCTCCTACGCTGCCCTAGAAAAAACTCCTGGAGCTGGTGGGCGCAGATCCTGATCAGGTCATGGGGTTCACGCCCGGGGTCCTGGTCCGGGTCTGATCCAAACCAGACACGGCTGATTCCCTGATCGTCACCCAGGATAGTGATCTCCCCCAGAGGTGATTCAATGGACAGAGCAGTGCAATTCCTCATGGCTGACCTCATGACTTGACTTGTTCAGAGACTCAAAAGTCATAACTCGAAAAGGCGACTACCTGGAACGCAAGTGGGAGCATATCGACCACCGCCATTTCCCTGGCGTCCATTCCCGGAACCAGGACCTTTGCATCAAAAAAAACGAGAGACAAGACGTGACCCGGGCATTCACAGGGAATCGTGCCCAAAAGTCTGGTGCAGGAGATGGTTGGCCAATCCGCCAAGGTCCTTCTGAGTGTATCCGAAAACTGCCTTCCAGACTTCGTCTGACTCCATGCAGAAGTACATCTGCCTCCCAAGACCGATACCCTTGAGTCGATCAACGAGAAACCGGAACTGCTCCACTCGAAGGGGTCTGAGCAGCCGCAGCTTACCGTCAAGTCCTGAAATGAACTCGTTGTAAATGTATCTGGAATTCGGCCAGCTTCTGGAGATGAACTCCTTGAGATCCGGCATGCAGCGAAAGGATCCCAGACTGAGATAGGCGATGTCTTCAGAGCGAAGATAGTCGCCGACCATCTCCGCAGTCCGGGCGTACCCCGACTGCCAGCCCGGGAAGTGAATGATGGGATCGAAATGCAGGCAGACCCGGAAACCGGCTCTGGCGCATTCCCTGGCTCCCTGAAGGCGCTCTTCAAGGGTGGCCACACCGATTTCCTCATGAGCGACAATCTCGGGAGCATTCAGGGACCAGGCCGGCAGGACCCTGTCTGTCCTGGACAGTCCCTCCATCCATGACAGGTCGACGATTTTGCTCTTCAGCTCCAGACAGACATTGGGGTAAGGCTCCAAAAAGCTGACCAACTCTCTGGTCACACCTGTAACGGCTTCCAAGGCCAGGGAATCGGTGAACTCTCCGGTCCCGGCCCGGTAGAGCCGGTCTGGATGAGTCTCGAACTCCCTGGCCAGCTCTTCCTGAAGCCGGTTTTGGTTGGCCCAGACCTTGAGGACCTGGTCCTGAAAGTAGGCCTTGAGGATGCAGTAAGAGCAGTTCAGAGGGCAATTTTCCCCAATATGGATGATTCGGTAACCGCAGCAGTTATAATGGCTGGTTCCAGGGCAAAAGCGCAGGAAGCGGCCTTTGTAATCCTTGAGGTAGAGAATCTGTCCCTCTGGGAAGTCAAGCTTCAGATCCTGACCCGGTTCAAGAACAGTGACTGGGAGATGGCTCAGCCGGGACAGGACTCTCCTGGCAACAGGGGATTCCTGGGTAGTGTGGTCCAGCACTATCCTCGAGATGCTGGCAAGATGGGATGGAAGATCCGGCATGGTTTCACAGTGGTCGAGTACAGATGAGAGCGCAGCCGCCGGCCGCAGACGTCCAGTTTGATCAAGGAAGAAACTCTGTCACGTACTCAGAGAGATTGCTTCACTGCGCTCGCAATGACGAGCCAAAGATCTTCTCCATAGCTGAGACTCAACCCCGTCATTGCGAGGCCTGTCCCGAGCAGAGCGAGGGAACTCGACGAAGCAAGCTCAAAGAATAATAGTGAGTCTCATACGAGACAAGGACTGGTTCGCTCCCCTGAAAATCAGTCCAGGGCCCTGTGTTGCCAGTCGAAAAAGGCCTGGACGCGATCGTCATGCTCCAAAGACTGCAGCTCTGCAGAGAGGTTCTGCAGATCCTGGAGATTTTTGACTTTGGCCTGCAGGACAAAGCCGTTGGACTCAAAGTGCTGTTGGGGGGTGATGTGCCATCTGGTGGACGTGCGCACCCTTTTTTCCAGGCCCTCGAATTCCCTCTCCAACTCGGTCAGCCTGGGGTAGCGCACTGCCCTGACCCTGGCCAGGATCTCCTCCTGACGGTCTTTGGGGGACATTGCGGAGGCTGCACAATCCAGGAGCTCTGCTTGCTCGATGAGAGCCTGGACCTGGACTTTCTTCATGACCGCGGCTTCGTTCAGCCAGGTCAGAAGGTGCTGGGCCTTGTTTTTGGACCAGGCCAAATGGCCAAAGAGCGGTTCAACAGCCTGGCGGTCGGCCTGAGCCATCCTGGTCAGGACCAGGCCAAGCTCCAGGGGGCATCGTCCGGCCTGGAGATGACTGTCCCAGTCATCCTCCAGCCCGGCCCAGGCCAGGAGGGCATGGAGTTCACGGGCAGAGCTCAGAGATCCCAGCTCCTGCTTCACAGTCTGCTCGAATTCGGAAGGCTCCACATGATCATAAAAAAAGCGCATGCCCTTGACCAGGCCGACAGGATGGATGTCTCGTGTGCGGTTGAGCTGCACATAGACAACCCCCTTTGCCATTTGGGACTCGATCTTTGTGTGCAGCACAGTCACAGCAGTCTTGAGCTTCTGGCAGGCCCTGACCCTTTTATAGCCTGAGATCAGCTCCCATCGACCATTGTCGGTGCTGACCAGAATCGGTTCCAGCTGTCCCAGGCTCTGCACGCTCCGAACAAAGGAGCTGTCAGGCTCTTCAGACCAGAACAGCCAGTCCCCGGAGCAGTCGATCAGCTCTGGGTCAAGGCGCTCAAGCTCGATTTTTTCAGGCATGCTCAAAGTCCGTTGGTGCAGGGGGCGAGAGACCGATCTTCTTTTCCCAGTCATCTCACCCCCGCAGTTTTGTGAGGTCAGTCTCTGAGAAAGGACCTGTAGGCCAGGGTCGTGGCATAGAGATCCACTTTGCTGCTCAGCTCGAAGGGGCTGTGCATGCCCAGGATGCTCGGACCAAAGTCGATGATGTCCATACCGTAAATGGCCAGATGCTTGGCCACGGTGCCGCCGCCTCCAGTGTCCACTTTTCCGATCTCGGCCATCTGCCAGGGAATGCTCTCAGCGTTGAGCTTCCGGCGCAGCCAGGCCACATACTCTGCCGAGGCATCATTGGCCCCCACCTTGCCCCTGTGTCCGGTGAACTTGCAGAAAACCGGTCCGCCTCCAAGCTTCGAGGCGTTGAGCTGATCGTGCAGATCCTGATAATCCGGATCAATGCCCCCATGGACATCAGCGGAAATCGCCCTGGTGACGGCAAACACGGTGGACAGAAGGGCGTCTGGCTCCCAGGCCTGGATCAGGTCCTGCAGTGCGTACTCCAGAAACAGGGACTTGGCTCCGGTGGCCCCTTCCGAACCGATTTCCTCCTTGTCCCAGAAGATGACCACCTGGGACAACTCCGGGCTGTCTTCGGCCAGAAAGGCCTGCAAGCCGGCAAACACACAGATCCGATCGTCCTGGCCGTAACCTCCAATGAGCGATCCGTCCAGGCCGACCGATCTGGCCGGTCCGGCAGGAACAATCTGCAGCTCGGCACTGAAGAGGTCCTCCTCAACCACATTGTAGTGGGTGTTCAGCAGCTGAAGGATGTTCTTCTTGACCGCCTTTTTGGTCTCCTGATTCTCATCATTGCCGGCATCCTCCCGGCCGTCGTCAACAGGAAGGTTGCCCATGATCACATTCAGCTTCTCGGCTTCAAAGGCCGCGCTGAGCTTCTGGTCGTTCTGCTTGGAAGCCAGGTGAGGCAAGAGGTCGGCAATGACCAGGACCGGATCGGAGGGGTCTTCGCCCAGAGTGACCTCAATGACCTGGCCGTCCTCCCTGACCACCACCCCATGCAGGGCCAGGGGCCTGGAGAGCCATTGGTGTTTGCGTATCCCGCCGTAATAATGAGTTTTGGCCAGGGCCAGGTCGCAGGTCTCATAGATTGGGTGCTGCTTGAAGTCCAGTCTGGGGCTGTCTGCATGGGCCCCCAGAATTCGAACCCCCTGACTCAGGGGCCGACTGCCCTTTCTGGCCAGGAGAATGGTTTTGGACTTCAGGCTGCGCATGACCCGGCTGGAGGAAAGGTCCTCAGTGAAGCCGGCCTGTCGGGCTCGCTCCTCCACCCACTTCACAGTTTCCCGTTCCGTTTTGCATCTGGAGAGAAACTCCAGATAGTCGTCCGCCAGCTCCTGGATCTCGGCCCGCTGCTCGGGCCGGGAAAAGACATTCCAGCCATTTTTCTGCGTATGTTCAAGCCCTTCGAGCATGCTGTCTCCTCATGTCATTGCTGCAGTGCTTTCTCGATTCCGAAATTTCATACCCGTCCCTGTTCCCTGGCAATCATGCTCACGGCCTGGTGCAGGACATGAGCGACCTGTCGAACCTCCCCCCGCTGCAAGGTTCTGGGGTCCAGGCACAGCCGGTCGTGCTCCACCCGACCCACCAGGGGGGGATCCGTCTTGAGCAGGGCATCCCGCAGGGTCTCCAGATCGATACCCTGCTTCGGTCCCAGACTGACCACAGTGGTCGGCAGATCGAGCTCCGGGCTGGCCCCGCCGCCCACCCTGGATGCGTCGCGCCTGGTGCTCACCTCGAACCAGTCCCCCAGCTCTTTCTTCAGTCTGGCGGCCAGCCGGCCGGCCTTGGACTGCAGGGAATCAGGCTTCTGGCAAATCATGCGCAACGTAGGGACCTGCTCCTGAGCCTGGTCTGGGTCCAGGTAGAGACGCAGCGTGGCCTCCAGCCCGGCCAGGGTCATCTTGTCGATGCGCAGGGCCCGGTTCAGGGGATTTTTCTTGATTTTTTCGATGAATTCAGACTTGCCGAGGATGATTCCGGCCTGAGGCCCGCCCAGGAGCTTGTCCCCGCTGAAGGTCAGGACCGAGACCCCAGTCTTGAGCAGACTGGGGACGAGAGGCTCATCAAGCCCGGTGTGGGATGGGAAGGCGAAAAAGTTGCCGCTCCCCAGGTCTTCGAGCACCGGCAGGCCGTGCCTGTGCCCCAGCTCCACCAGCTCCTTGAGCTCGACCTCCTTGTGGAACCCGATCACTTTGTAGTTGGACGTGTGGGCCTTGAGAATGGCCCCGGTGTCGTCATTGATTGCATTTTCATAGTCGTAGATATGGGTCCGGTTCGTGGCCCCGACCTCTTTGAGCACAGCCCCGCTCTTGGCCATGACTTCGGGAATGCGGAACGAGCCCCCGATCTCTACCAGCTGCCCCCTGGAGACCACGACCTCCTTGCCTTTGGCCAGAGTGTCCAGCATGAGCAGAACAGCGGCGGCATTGTTATTGACCACCAGACCGGCCTCGGCTCCGGTCAGCCTGCACAGGAGCTCTTCCACCAGGGCGTAGCGGCTGCCGCGCTTGCCGGTGTCCAGGGAAAACTCCAGGTTGGAGTAGGCGCTGCAGGCCAGCTGGACCGCGTCCACCGCTTGTTGGGCCAGGATGGAGCGCCCCAGGTTGGTGTGCACCACAACCCCGGTGGCGTTGATCACATGTCTGAACTTGGGACGGGACTGAAGCTCGACGAACCGCTTCAGCTCAGGACGCAGCTTTTCAGGCCGCAGCTCGTCCGGATTCTGGATCTCTCCCTTGCGGATCCTGTCCCGGCACCGATCCAGAAAAGAGTTGACCAGATCCTTGACCAGCGGTTGAGGCAGGGCCTGAAGGTCAGGGTCCTTGAAGAGGTCTCTCAAGAGAGGGTCGACTGCCGGAATCGCCCGGTACAACGAGGAA